>NZ_JBFUBP010000003.1:0-452142 GCF_056405675.1 Polaromonas sp. P1_F4
CTTAGGCTCGCCTTAGGCTCGCTCTCCTCTGATCGCAGGTGCTTCTTCACGGTGTTGCGAGCCAGGCCTGTACGCCTTGAGATCTCGCGGATGGACATCTGATCCCGCAATGCCCAACGTCTGATGACATTCAATGTCGCCACGTCTATCACTCCTAATTTCCCCCTGCTTTTAAAACAAGCAGAGTAGTGCCTACGTGGGTCAGTTTTGGATGGAAATTACTGCGCTAAGTGGATCAGATTTCGACGGAATTCAACAGCTAGCTCTCAGGCCGCGGTAAAAAACGTGTCAATATTGCCAACCGTTGGCGGAACGTGACGAGCGAAGGCGAGCATAAGTCATTGATAAATAACGATTTCTCTCACTCTTAATCCGTAGGTCGACAGTTCGAATCTGTCAGAACCCACCAAGTACATCAAGGACCTGGCCGCAAGGCCAGGTCCTTTTTTGTTGTTCTGCTGACAAACTCCCGAACGCGGGCTTTGCGGGCTCAAGCCGAGTAGCCCAGCAAGGGCAACTCCATCTCCGCCTGCTTCGCCACCCGGATACAGTCTTTCATGTGTTCCTCGCCCAGGTAGCGTATCGCCGCATAGCCGACTGCAGCCGATACGATCTGGCCGGCCAGTGGCACATACTTGGCAAGCTGTTTGGTGGTCAGCCTGACGCCGATCTTGGTCGCAGCCTTGATGACGAGGTCACGGCTGATGAATTTGCCGATGAGCACCGAACCGACCAGCGTGACGGCTTTTTGCACCTGGTCGCGCTTTCTGGGCTCCAGCTTGTCAAGTTGCTGCGGCGTGAGACCGAACTCCCTGTTGATTTCCGGGATGAGCCGGGACAGCATCGCCGCATCCACCGCCCAGTCCAGCCCGGGCACCGGCACGGCGCTGGCTGCGGCCGCCACCATGGCACGCTTGTTCAGCAGCTTGCGGCTGCGTTTGACGGCGGCTTCAAGTGCCGCGTCGTCCGCGGCCATGTGCAAGGCTGAAGGCATTTAATCGGGCCCTTTCAATGGGTGACGCTGGTGGCGCGGTGCCGCCAAGGCCTTTCGCCACTTTACACCGCTGCCGTCTCGATCTGTTCGGTCAGCTCAAGCCACCGTTCTTCCAGCATGTCTATTTCGCCCTCGATGGCCTTGAGGCGCTTGCCGGTCTGGGCGATCTCTGCGGGCGCAGTGGTGGTGGTCAGCAAGCCCTGCAGGCTGTCGCGTTCCGCGGCCAGCGCTTTCATGCGAAGGTCGATTTTCTCGATTTCCTTGCGCAGCGGTTTGGTGGCTTCGGCCTGTTGCTGGCGGCGCTGTGCATCAAGCTTGCGCTGTTCGGGCGTGTCTTTCGGGATCGGTTTTTTGCTGTCGGTCTGAACCGCCATTGCGGCTGTAGTCGCAGGTGATGCCACCGCAGGGGTGGCCGTATTGCCGGCTTTTTTGGCTTCCTCTCGCTGGCGTTTGGCGTGGTCCAGCAGGTACTTCTGGTAGTCGTCCAGGTCGCCGTCAAAAGGGGCAACACCGCCTTGGGACACCATCCAGAATTCATCGCAGACGGCGCGCAGCAGTGCGCGGTCGTGGCTCACCAGCATGACGGTGCCTTCAAACTCATTGAGCGCCATCGACAATGCTTCACGCGTTGCCAGATCCAGGTGGTTGGTCGGCTCATCAAGCAGCAGCAGGTTGGGGCGCTGCCAGACGATCATGCACAACACCAGGCGTGCTTTTTCACCGCCGCTCATACTGCCCACGGCCTGTTTGACCATGTCGCCGCCGAAATTGAAATTGCCCAGGAAGCTGCGCAAATCCTGTTCACGCGTCGGCTGGTTACCCATCTTGCCAGCAGCGGTAACTTCCTTGACCAGGCGGATCATGTGCTCAAGCGGGTTGTCGGCCGGGCGCAGCACGTCCAGTTCCTGTTGCGCAAAGTAGCCGATGTTCAGGCCCTTGCCCTCAATCATCTCGCCGCTGATGGGCGCGAGTGCCCGGGCCACAGTTTTTACCAACGTGGACTTGCCCTGGCCGTTGGCACCCAGGATGCCGATGCGCTGTCCGGCCAGCACCGACTTGCTGACGTTTTGCACGATGACCGTGGGCGGCGTACCTTCCGGGGCGTCTTCAAGCGGTGGGTAGCCGAAATAGGCGTTCTGCATCGACAGCATGGGATTGGGCAGGTTGGCCGGCTCCTTGAACTCGAAAGTGAAGTCGGCTTCAGCCAGCAGCGGCGCGATCTTCTCCATCCGGTCCAGTGCCTTGACGCGGCTTTGCGCCTGTTTGGCCTTGCTGGCTTTGGCCTTGAAGCGGGCGATGAACTTCTGCAGGTGGGCAATCTTGTCCTGCTGTTTGGAAAACGCAGTCTGTTGCAGCGCCATCTGCTCGGAACGCAAATCTTCGAACTTGCTGTAATTGCCGCCGTAGCGAGTGAGTTTTGCGCTTTCGATATGCACCGTCACGTCGGTCACGGCGTCGAGAAATTCGCGGTCATGGCTGATGACCAGCATGGTGCCCTGGTAGCGCTTGAGCCAGGCTTCCAGCCAGACCAGCGCGTCCAGGTCCAAATGGTTGGTGGGCTCGTCCAGCAGCAACAGGTCAGACGGGCACATCAGCGCGCGCGCCAGCTGCAGTCGCATGCGCCAGCCGCCGGAAAAG
Source organism: Polaromonas sp. P1_F4 (assembly GCF_056405675.1). Taxonomy (NCBI): domain Bacteria; kingdom Pseudomonadati; phylum Pseudomonadota; class Betaproteobacteria; order Burkholderiales; family Comamonadaceae; genus Polaromonas; species Polaromonas sp. P1_F4. The sequence goes on from NZ_JBFUBP010000003.1 coordinate 2,633, forward strand.
CTGTTGACCGGGTTGTCCAGTTCGCTGACCTTGAAGCCCAGGCCCAGGATCAGCGCTTGGGCGCGCGCCTGCGAGTCGTGCGCGCCGGAGTCGTACAGCTCCATGTAGGCGTGCGCCATGCGGTCGCCGTCACCGCTTTCTTCGGCGGCCGCCACCTCGGCTTGTGCGGCCATCAGCACCACGTCGCCTTCGATCACGTAGTCGGTGGCGCTTTGCTCGGTTTCGGGCATGTCCTGCGCAACCTGCGCCATGCGCCACTGCGTCGGAATCGAAAACTCGCCGCCGTCTTCATGCAGCGTTCCGTTGAGCATCGCGAACAAAGAGGATTTGCCCGCCCCGTTGCGCCCCACCAGGCCAACGTTTTCGCCAGGGTTGAGGGTGACGGACGCGCCATCCAGAATCACTTTGGCGCCGCGGCGCAGCACGACGTTTTTAAGGGTAATCATTTAATAAAAAGCTTCAGGAAAAGTATTCGGGGTGGCGGGGCGTCGCACACGCTTGCCAAGCAAGCGCTGCGCCAGTCATCCAGGCCGGGGCTGAGCGTCAGCCTGGCCTTCAGGCCAGTTGTTCGCGCGTCAGCAGCAAGACCTGGTCGGCGCCCGAGCTGGTTTCGAACCACAGCGGTTCAAGCGTCGGGAAAGCACGCTCGAAATTCTCGCGCTCATTGCCGATTTCCAGCACCAACACAGCATTTTCGCTCATATGGCGGGCCGCGTCCTGCAGAAGGCCGCGAATGAAGTCCATACCGTCCGTGCCGCCCAGCGTGTTTCCGTCCAGCGCCATCGCCGGTTCAGCCCGGAATTCCGCGGGAAGGGCTGCCATGCTGGCAGCGTTCACATAGGGCGGGTTGCACAAAACCAGGTCATACAGGCCCGCGCAGGCAGCCATGCCGTCAGATTCGATCAGCGTGATGCGGCCGTCCAGATGATGACGGTCCACATTGATACGGGCCACCTCCAGAGCGCCCAGGCTGATGTCGGCGGCGTCCACCACCACATCAGGGTAGGTCATGGCCGCCAGCACCGCGAGGCTGCCGTTGCCGGTGCAGAGGTCAAGCACGCGGTGGGTGTGTTCGCCCAGCCAGGGGTCTATGCTGGCGTCGGCCAGCAGCTCAGCAATGAGAGAGCGTGGAATGATCACACGCTCATCGACATAAAAGGGCACGCCCATCAGCCAGGCTTCGTTCGTCAGGTAAGCCGCCGGCTTGCGGGTGCTGATGCGTGCTTCCAAAAGCATAGCTGCTTGCGCCCGTTCCTCTTGGGTTACAGGCCGATTCTCTACAGAATCCAGGTCGTCCACCGGCAAGCCCAGCTTCCACAGCACCAGCCAGGCGGCCTCGTCGAACGCGTTGATGGTGCCTTGCCCGAATCCGTCCGAAAAGTGCAGGCCGGCGGCTTCCAGCCTGGCGGCCATTTGCTCGACCAGCGCCAGCACCGTCTGTGGTGCAGCAGGAGATTCCCGGTTCGTCATGCTGCCGCCAGCCGTTCCAGAACACCCTTGTAGATGTTTTTGAGCGGATCGAGCGAGCTCACCAGGACATGCTCGTTGATCTTGTGGATCGAAGCGTTGAGGGGACCGAATTCAATGACTTGCGGGCAGATTTTGGCGATAAAGCGGCCGTCACTCGTGCCGCCTGTGGTCGAAAGTTCGGTTTTCAGACCGGTTTCAGCCTGGATCGCGCCACGCACCGCATCCACCAGCGTGCCCGGAGTGGTCAGGAAGGGGAGACCGCCCAAGGTCCATTTCAGGTCGTACTCCAGCTGGTGCCGGCTGAGCACGGCCTGCAGGCGCTGCTGCAGGCTCTCCGGCGTGGATTCGGTGCAGAAGCGGAAATTGAAGTCCACCACCAGTTCGCCCGGAATGACGTTGGACGCGCCGGTGCCACCGTGGATGTTGGAGACCTGCCAGCTCGTGGCCGGGAAAAAGGCATTGCCTTTGTCCCATTCGGTAGACACCAGCTCGGCCAGCGCGGGGGCAAACAGGTGGATCGGGTTTTTGGCCAGGTGCGGGTAGGCAATATGGCCCTGCACGCCCTTGACGGTGAGCTTGCCGCTCATGGTGCCGCGGCGGCCGTTCTTGATCATGTCGCCCAGGCGCTCGACCGAGGTGGGTTCGCCCACGATGCAATAGTCCAGCGTTTCGCCGCGCGCTTTCAGCTGCTCGCAGACCATGACCGTGCCGTCCACGGCCGGGCCTTCCTCGTCGCTGGTGATCAGGAATGCGATTGACAAGGCTGGATCCGGGTGGGCGGCCAGGAATTCCTCGACGGCGACCACCATGGCCGCAATTGACGTCTTCATGTCGGCGGCGCCACGGCCATACATTTTTCCGTCACGATGGCTGGGGGTGAACGGGTGGCTGTGCCACTGGTCAAGCGGGCCGGTGGGCACCACGTCGGTGTGGCCGGCAAATACCAAGGTTTTGACCAGTGTTTTGGCAGGCGTGGCGTCAGCGCGATTTGCTATTAATTCAGGAGCTGCTTGCGCCCGTGCTGATTGGCCTGCAGGCCTAAAATTCTTAAATTTCCCCTCGCGTTTGGCCCACAGGTTGGTCACGCGGAAGTCGGCGGGGCCGCTGACGATGGTTTCACATTGAAAACCCAGCGGCGCCAGCCGCGCGATCAGCATGGCCTGGCAGTCGGCGTCGTCAGGCGTGACGGAGGGGCGGGAAATGAGCTGTTCGGCCAGATGCAGGGTTCGGGACATGTCGTTTAGGGCCTGTTAACACCGGCCCGAAAACGAGCACGGCCGTGTTTTTAGTGTTTCACGTCCAGCGTGATTTCCGTAAAGGACGGTTCGTCATCCGGATCCTCTTCGGGCTCCAGCGTCTTGGCCTTGATGGCGAAGTCATTTTCCAGCCGCCACATCAGGTTGGTTGGCGAGTCGGCGTAGAGAACGCCTTCCTTGCGTGTCACGGTGCCGGCCACGATCAGCTTGGCGATGTCCTGCTCGAACGTCTGCGAGCCTTCGGCCATGGATTTTTCCATCGCTTCCTTGACGCCTGAAAAATCGCCTTTTTCGATCAGCTCGGAGATCAGCTTGGTGTTGAGCATGACCTCCACCGCCGGCGTGCGTCCGCCGTCCTGGGTGCGCAGCAGGCGCTGCGACACGATGGCCTTGAGCGCGGCACCCAGGTCGCCCAGCATGGTGCTGCGCACTTCCACCGGGTAAAAGCTCAGGATCCGGTTCAGCGCCTGGTAGCTGTTGTTGGCGTGCATGGTCGCCAGGCACAAATGGCCCGACTGCGCATAGGCAATGGCCGCCGACATGGTTTCGCGGTCGCGGATTTCGCCGATCAGGATGACGTCAGGCGCCTGTCGCAACGCATTTTTCAGCGCCACTTGCAGCGATTGTGTATCGCTGCCGACCTCCCGCTGGTTCACAACAGACTTCTTGTTGGTGAACAAAAACTCGACCGGGTCCTCGATTGTGAGGATGTGGCCCAGCGTTGTCTCGTTGCGCAAATCGATCATGGAGGCCAGTGTGGTGCTCTTGCCGGCGCCGGTGGAGCCCACCATCAGCAGCAGGCCGCGCTTTTCCATGATCAGGTCAGCCAGGATCGGCGGCACGTTCAGGCTTTCCAGTGGCGGGATATCGCTGGGGATATAGCGGATCACGGCTGCGTAGGTGCTGCGCTGCTTGAATCCGCTGATACGGAAATTGCCCAGACCGGCAATTGGCAGCGCCATGTTGAGCTCACCCATTTCCTCCATCTCTTCGATGCGCTCGGGCGGCAGCACTTCAGCCAGCAGGTTGCGCGGCGCCTCCGGCGGCAGGATTTGGGCGTTGATCGGGATAGCCTGGCCATTGATCTTGATCAGGGCGGGCGAATGGGCCGACAGGTAGACGTCAGACGCCTTCTTGTCCACCATCAAACGCAGGATTCTTTCCATCGTGCTCATAGTCCACCCTCTTGATTGAAATGAAATACAACGTTGGCCACCCGGCTTACGGTTCCTCGCCAGCAGGGGCCGCGGAACCGGCTTTGCCGGGCCGCAGGCGCAGCGGCCCCCTCGGGGGGCAGCGCACTACGCGAAGCGAGAAGCGTGGGGGCCATGTCTAGTCGCGGAGTAAATCGTTCAGGCTGGTGGTGGAACGGGTTTTTGCGTCCACGCGCTTGACGATCACCGCGCAGTACATGCTGTACTTGCCGCCGGCCTTTGGCAGGTTACCCGACACCACGACGGAGCCTGCAGGAATACGGCCGTAGGTGACGGTGTCGGCTTCGCGGTCGTAAATCGGCGTGCTCTGGCCGATGTAGACACCCATAGAGATCACCGAATTTTCTTCGACGATCACGCCTTCGACCACTTCAGAGCGTGCGCCGATAAAGCAGTTGTCTTCAATGATGGTGGGGTTGGCCTGCAAAGGCTCCAGCACGCCGCCCAGACCGACGCCGCCGGAGAGGTGCACATTGTTGCCGACCTGCGCGCAGCTGCCCACGGTGGCCCAGGTGTCCACCATGGTGCCTTCGCCTACCCAGGCGCCGATGTTGACGTAGCTGGGCATCAGGATCGCGCCCTTGGCGATGAAGCTGCCGCGGCGGGCCACGGCGGGGGGCACCACGCGCACACCGGTTTCGCGCATTTCGGCTTCGCTCAGGTGTGCAAATTTGGTTTTGACCTTGTCGAAAAAGCCGAGGTCGCCGGCGCGCATGAGTTCGTTGTCTTTCAGGCGAAAGCTCAGTAGCACGGCTTTCTTGATCCACTGGTGCGTCGTCCACACACCCACGCTTTCGCGGGTGGCCACGCGCAGCGAGCCATTGTTCAGCTGGGAAATCGTTTGCTCCACTGCCTCCAGGATGTCCTTGGGCGCCGACTTGGGCGACAGGTTGGCGCGGTCTTCCCAGGCGGCGTCAATGGTTTGCTGGAGCGCTTGCAGGTTGGCTTGAGTCATGAGAATGGTTTTTCAGTGAACTTTGGATTGGATGAACTGGACGATGCGCTCTGCGGCCTCCACGCATTCGGCGGTTTCTGCCACCAGCGCCATGCGAATTCTGCCGGCGCCGGGGTTGTGCCCCTGCGCATCGCGTGCCAGGTAACTGCCCGGCAACACCACGACATTGTAAAGAGCGAGCAGCTCGCGCGAAAACGCGGTGTCCGAGCCCCTGAATGCCTCGGGGATTCCGGCCCACAGGTAAAAGCCTGCATCGGGCAGGGCGACGTCCATCACCGCCGACAGCATGGGCGTGACTTTGGAAAATTTTTCGCGGTACATGGCGCGGTTGTCCACCACATGCTGCTCGTCGTTCCAGGCAGCGATGCTGGCCGCTTGCACGATGGGGCTCATCGCACTGCCGTGGTAGGTGCGGTAGAGCAAAAAGGGCTTGATCAGTGCAGCATCGCCCGCCACAAAGCCGCTGCGCAGGCCGGGCACATTGCTGCGCTTGGACAGGCTGGTGAGCGAAATCAGGTTTTTGAAGTCATGGCGGCCCAGCTCTGCGGCTGCTTGCAGCCCGCCCAGAGGCGCCTCATCACGGAAGTAAATCTCGCTGTAGCACTCGTCGGAGGCAACCACAAAGCCGTAGCGGTCGCTGAGCTCAAACAGCAGCTTCCATTCGGCCAGCGACATCACCGAGCCGGTAGGGTTGCCGGGGGAGCAGACAAACACCAGCTGGGTCTTGGCCCACACGTCGGCCGGCACGGCCGCCCAGTCGATACCAAAGTTGCGCGCCGGGTCGCTGGGCGCAAACCAGGTCTGGGCGCCCGCCAGCAGGGCTGCGCCTTCATAAATTTGATAGAACGGATTCGGGCAGACCACGGTTGCGCCCGGTTTGCTGGCGTCCAGCACGGTTTGCGCCAGCGAAAACAGCGCCTCGCGCGAGCCGTTGACCGGCAGGATTTGCGTGGCCGGGTCCAGTTTCAGGTTGTAGCGGCGGGCCAGCCAGTCGGTCATGGCCTGGCGCAGCTTTGGCTCCCCCAGCGTGCCGGGGTAACTGGCCAGGCCGCCCAGGCTGGCTGTCAGCGCATCCTTGATGAGTTGGGGCGTGGCATGGCGGGGCTCGCCTATGCCAAGGCTGATGGGTTTATAGGCCGGGTTGGGGGTGACATCGGCGTGCAACTGGCGCAGCCGTTCAAACGGGTAGGGCTGGAGGCGTGAAAGCAGGGGATTCATGCCCTGATTATCCAGCCTCGCCTTGCTGACCCGCTGCTGGTCTGGGTTGCGGCATGTCACGCCCTGGTCTGATCGCTATCAAATTAATAGCTGCTCGCGCCCGTTCTTATTGGGCTCCGGGCCAATTCAATCTAAATTTCCCAGGTACCCAGCCATTTTCAGGCCGCGCAGGGCCGGGCGTCACCCTGACAGACCGCCGCCGCGCGAAGCAAAGTGTTTCACGCCGGGCCCGTCAAGGGCCTTTTTCCCGGCAAAATCCCACTCCCGCTCGGGTAACATGGCGGACCGTGTGCTACTGAAAGTGGTACACGATGTGTGTCAGCGTTTTTCCATAAAATGCCATAAAAATCAACGAGTTAGGGTTGTAATTCCCTACCTCTGGCTCAAAAAAACAGGGACAGCCGTGCGTCTCAATTCGATCAAGCTATCTGGTTTCAAATCATTCGCAGAGCCCACCAATTTCGTACTGCCGGGCCAACTGGTCGGTGTGGTGGGCCCCAACGGTTGCGGCAAGTCCAACATCATGGACGCGGTGCGCTGGGTGCTGGGCGAGAGCAAGGCCTCCGAGCTGCGCGGTGAGTCCATGCAGGACGTCATCTTCAACGGCACCACCACACGCAAGCCCGCCAGCCGCTCCAGCGTGGAACTGGTCTTTGACAACGCAGACCACCGTGCCGGCGGCCAGTGGGGCCAGTTTGTCGAAATCGCCGTCAAGCGCGTGCTGACGCGAGACGGCACCTCCAGCTACTACATCAACAACCAGCCGGTGCGCCGCCGCGACGTGCAGGACGTGTTCCTTGGCACCGGCCTGGGCCCGCGTGCCTACGCCATCATCGGCCAGGGCACCATCAGCCGCATCATCGAATCCAAGCCCGAAGAGCTGCGCCTTTTCCTCGAAGAAGCCGCCGGTGTTTCCAAGTACAAAGAGCGCCGCCGCGAGACCGCCAACCGGCTCTCGGACACCCGCGAAAACCTGACCCGCGTCGAAGACATTCTGCGCGAGCTGAACGCCAATCTGGACCGGCTCGAAAAGCAGGCCGAGGTCGCGATGCGCTACAACGCGCTGAATGCCGACGCCAGCCTGAAGCAGCACCAGCTGTGGTTCCTCAAACGCGCCGAAAGCGAAGCCGACCAGTCCAAGGTCAAGGCCGACGCCGAAAAGGCCGTGAATGACCTGGAAAGCCGCGTGGCCGACCTGCGCCACATCGAGGCCGACCTCGAAACCATTCGCCAGGCTCACTATTCGGCCGGCGACCAGGTCAACCAGGCCCAGGGCAAGCTGTACGAGGCCAGCGCCGAAGTCGGCCGCCTGGAAGCCGAGATCCGCTTTGTGGTCGACGGCCGCCAGCGCGTTGAGCAACGCCTGGCCCAGTTGAAAGAACAAACTGCCCAGTGGGCCACGCGCAAGGAAGACGCCGCCGTCGAGACGGAAAACCTCGCCGCGCAAGCCATTGAGGCCGAAGAAAAAGCCGAGCTGCTGGCCGCGCAGACCGAGGAGCACCAGACGCAGTTGCCCGCCCTGGAAGACGCCTTGCGCCAGGCCCAGGCCAAAGCCAACGAGCAGCGCGCAAGCGTCGGCCAGGTGCAACAGCAAATCCAGGTGCTGGCTGCCGACCAACGCAACATTGAAGAGCAGTCGCGCACGCTGAACCTGCGCCTGGAAAAGCTCACCGCCGACCGCAACGCACTCAACGCGCCCGACGAAGCCCGTCTGGCCAACCTGAACACGCAGTTCAGCGCCGCACAGGAAGCTCAGGCTGAAGCCGAGGCCCGCCTGCACGAGCTGACCGATAGCGTGCCGCAGCTCGACGAAGAACGCCGCACGCTGCAGCAGACCGTCAACACCGAATCCGCCAAACGGGCCGACCTGTCGGCGCGCATGGAAGCGCTCAAGGCCCTGCAGGAAAAGGTCAAAACCGACGGCAAGCTCAAGCCCTGGCTGGCCAAGCACGGCCTCGATGGCCTGCAAGGCCTCTGGAGCCGCATCCACATCGAACAGGGTTGGGAAAACGCGCTTGAAGCCGCGCTGCGCGAGCGCCTGGGCGCACTCGAAGTCAGCCGGCTCGACATGGTGCGCGGCTTTGCCGGTACCGACGGGCGCGATACACCGCCCGCCAAGCTCTCGTTTTACTCACCGCCCAGTGCTGCTGCGCCTGCGCGTGTCAATGCGGCGATCAGCCTCAAGCCGCTGACGGAACTGCTACGCCTGAACGACGCTGGCCAGTCTGCGTTACTGGGTGACTGGTTGCAGGGTTGCTACACGGCGCAAAGCCTGGACGACGCCCTGGCCGCACGCGACAAGCTGCAGGCCGGCGAAGTGATTTATGTGCAGAGCGGCCATGCCGTCACGCACCACAGCGTGAGCTTTTACGCCCAGGATTCCGAACAGGCCGGCTTGCTGGCCCGCGCCCAGGAGATCGAAAACCTCGACAAGCAGCTCAAGGCCCAGGCGCTGATCAGCGAAGAGGCCCGCTCCGCGCTGATCCGCGCCGAAGCCGCCTATGCCGACGCCGCCCAGCGCCTGGCCACGGCACGCCGCGAAACCGCCGAAGGCCAGAGCCGCACCCATGAGCTGCAGGTCGAAGTGCTGCGCCTGACGCAACTGGCCGAGCAGACCCGCGCACGCAGCGAGCAGATTCAGGCTGACATGGCCGAAATCGAAGCGCAGCTTGGCGAGTTGCAGGAGCGCAAGGTCACTGCAGAGGGCCGCTTTGAAGAACTCGATATGCAATTGGCCGACAGCCAGGAACGCCATGCGCAGCTGGATGACCGAGTGATCGAAACCGAGCGCAAGCTGGGCGAATCACGTGAGCAGCAGCGCACGCTGGAACGCCAGGCGCAGGAAGCCGCATTTGCGCTGCGCAGCCTGGCCTCCCGCCGCGAAGAGCTAACCCGCTCCATTGACATTGCCGCCCAGCAGGCCAGCTCCATCGCGAGCGAGGAAGCGCAAGCCCGCGAAGAGCTCACGCGCCTGACAGACGCCGCCGCGCAGGCCGGCCTGCAAAGCGCACTGAGCGTGAAGCTTGAGCGTGAAGCCGACCTGGGCGCCAAGCGCAGCCAGTACGACGACCTGACCAGCAAGCTGCGCGCCAGCGATGAGCGGCGCCTGCAGCTCGAGCGCGAGCTGGACCCGCTGCGTCAGCGCATCACCGAGTTCCAGCTGAAAGAGCAGGCCGCCCGCCTGGGCTTTGAGCAATACGCGCAGTTGCTGGCCGACGCGCAGGCCGACCTGGCTGCGGTGGAGCAATCCATCCAGTCCGGCAATGTGCGCCTGACCGGCCTGCAAGGCGAAATTGACCGCATCAACCGCGAAATCCAGTCGCTGGGCGCCGTCAATCTGGCTGCGCTGGACGAGCTGAGCACCGCGCGCGAACGCAAGCAATTCCTGGATGCGCAGTCTGCCGACTTGAACGAGGCCATGACCACGCTGGAAGACGCGATCAAGAAGATCGACATCGAAACGCGCGACCTGCTCTCAAGCACCTTCGAGACGGTGAACGGCCATTTTGGCCGCATGTTCCCCGAACTCTTCGGCGGCGGCAATGCCAAGCTCATGATGACGGGCGAGGAAATCCTCGACGCCGGCGTGCAGGTGATCGCCCAGCCGCCCGGCAAGAAAAACCAGACCATTCACCTGCTCTCAGGCGGTGAAAAAGCGCTCACGGCCATCGCGCTGGTGTTTGCGATCTTCCAGCTCAACCCCGCACCTTTCTGTTTGCTCGATGAGGTCGACGCGCCGCTGGACGACGCCAACACCGAGCGCTACGCCAAGCTGGTGCGATCCATGAGCAAGGAAACGCAGTTCCTCTTCATCAGCCACAACAAGATCGCCATGGAAATGGCCGAGCAGTTGATCGGCGTGACCATGCAGGAGCAGGGCGTTTCACGCATCGTGGCGGTGGACATGGAAGCTGCCATCGGTTTCGCAGAAGCAGCCTGACCCCAAAATGAGCACTTTGCAGATCAGTCTGGCGGTGGTGGGCGGGCTGGTGCTGGCCGGTGTGGTGGCACACAGCGCCTGGTCGTCGCGCAGGAACCTGCCCAAGCAGGCAACCCCGGAAGCCCCCGCTCCCGAGCAAGAGCTTGCACCCGCACAAAATGGCGAAGATGCCGCGGCTGAACGGCTGGAACCCAGCTTTGACGTGGATTCTGGCCTGGCATCGCTGGCATCGCTCGCCACGATGAATGCATCCGACAGAAAACCGGGTCTTGACGTGCTGATTGATGCCGTTGCGCCCGTGGTGATCGAGGGCATGGTGTCGGGCGAAGCCGCGCTTGCCGCCATGCCCAGCACGCGCCGGGCCGGCAGCAAGCCTTTCGGCGTGGAAGGCCTGAGCATCATTACCGGCGAATGGGAATTTCCCACAGCAGGGCATCGTTACAGCGCCTTTCAGTGCGGCGTGCAGCTGGCCAACCGCACCGGTGCGCTCAACCAGATTGAATACTCTGAATTCGTGATGAAGGCGCAGGCGTTTGCCGATGCGGTGGGCGGCGAGCCGGAGTTTCCGGAAATGCTGGACGAGGTGGCGCGAGCCCGCGAACTCGACCAGTTTGCCAGCGGCCATGACGCACAATTGAGCTTTACCCTGCGCGCCGTCAACACGGCCTGGAGTCCGGGTTATGTCCACCAAAGTGCGGCGCGGCTGGGTTTCGTTCCAGGTTCCATTCCCGGACGCATGGTGTTGCCGGCGAGCCAGCAGGGGCAAGCCCCCATCCTGGGGCTGGCTTTCGACACACAGGCTGCCATGGCAGAGGACCCGGAGCAGACGGCGTTGCGTGAACTGACGCTGTCGCTCGACGTTCCACAGGTTTCCCGGTCCGAGCAGCCCTTTGCACGCATGTGCGAAGCCGCACTGTCCCTGGCTGCCAACATGGACGGCGTGATCATCGACGACAACGGCAACCTGATCCGGCCCGAAGCAATGGAAGTCATCCATGCAGACCTGGAACAGCTTTACGACACGCTGGACAGCCGCGATTTGTCGGCGGGCTCGGTGCTGGGGCGCCGGCTTTTCTCTTGATTTCCCCGGGCTTTTCGCCCGTTTCCGATCTTTTTCATGGCCACCAAAGACCTGTTTGCGCAGCCCGAACCCTCGCCGCAGTCGGCCTCCGCCGCGGAGCGCGTCGCTGCGTTGCGCGCAGAGCTGCATCTGCACGCGCACCGCTACTACGTGCTCGATGAGCCCACGATTCCCGATGCCGAGTACGACAAGCTGTTCAAAGAGTTGCAGGCGCTTGAGGCGGCTCATCCGGAACTGCTGACACCCGATTCACCGACCCAGCGCGTGGGCGGCAAGCCGCTAGACCAATTCGCCAGTGTGCGCCACAAGGTGCCCATGCTCAGCATTCGCACTGAAACCGACACCGAAGCTACAGGCGCCCAGAATTTCGATACCCGCGTGCGCAAGGAGTTGGGTCTGGCGGAATCCGATCCGCCTGTCGAATATGTCGCGGAACTCAAGTTCGATGGCCTGGCGATGAGCCTGCGTTATGAAAACGGTATCCTGGTGCAGGCCGCCACGCGCGGTGACGGTGAAGTCGGCGAGGACGTAACGCAGAACATCCGGACCATCAACCAGATTCCGCTTCGATTGCCTGCCGACGCTCCGCCGGTCATGGAAGTGCGTGGCGAGGTTTATATGCGCCGCGCTGACTTCGAAGCGCTCAACGAGAAGCAGCGCGAGAAGATCGCGCAAGGCGCCAAGGGCGAAAAAACCTTCGTCAATCCGCGCAACGCCGCGGCTGGCGGCGTGCGCCAGCTGGATCCAGCGTTGGCCGCGCGGCGGCGCTTGAGTTTTTTTGCTTACGGTTTGGGGGATATCTCTCCGCCGGAAGAGGGCGGTCCGGCGTTCGAAACCCATTTTCAGCTCCTGCTAACACTCAAATCATGGGGTTTTCCGGTCGCAGCCCAGACGCAACTCGCGCAAGGCGCTCCTGAATTAATAGCATTCCACCAGGCCATGGGCAAGCAGCGCGACAGCCTGCCTTATGACATCGACGGCGTGGTCTACAAGGTCAACAGCCTGGCGCTGCAGAAAAAAATGGGCTTTGTCACGCGCGAGCCGCGCTGGGCCGTGGCGCACAAATACCCGGCGCAGGAGCAGCTCACCACCGTGCTGGCCATTGAGGTGCAGGTGGGCCGCACCGGCAAGCTGACGCCGGTTGCCAAGCTGGCACCGGTATTTGTGGGCGGTGTCACCGTGACCAACGCCACGCTGCATAACGAAGACGAAGCACGCCGCAAGGACGTGCGGGTGGGAGACACCGTGATCGTGCGCCGCGCGGGTGACGTGATACCCGAAGTCGTCAGCGTGCTGCTCGACAAACGGGTGCAGGATGCGCCGCAATTCACGATGCCGCGCAAATGCCCCGTCTGCGGCTCCGACGCCGTGCGAGAAGAAGATGAGGCCGATTACCGGTGCACCGGCGGACTTTTCTGCGGTGCCCAGCGCAAGGAAGCCATCCTGCATTACGCACACCGGCGCGCCGTCGAAGTCGAAGGCCTGGGTGACAAGTTGGTCGAGCAGCTGGTGGATGCCAACGTGATCCGTACCTTGCCCGATCTCTACAAGCTGGGCCTGACGGCGCTCGCCAGCCTGGACCGCATGGCGGAGAAGTCTGCCAACAATCTGCTGGAGGCTCTTGAAAAGTCCAAGAAGACAACTTTGCCACGCTTTTTGTTCGGCCTTGGCATACGCCACGTCGGCGAGGCGACGGCCAAGGAACTGGCTCGCCACTTCGGCAAGCTGGACGCCATCATGGACGCCACTGAAGAGCAACTGCTGGAAGTCAGCGATGTGGGCCCCATCGTCGCGCAGAGCATTCGCACCTTCTTTGAGCAGGCGCACAACCGCGAAGTGGTCGAGCAACTGCGCGCCTGTGGCGTGACCTGGGAGGAGGGTGAACCAGCTGCCAGGGCGCCGCAGCCGTTGTCGGGCAAGACTTTTGTCATCACCGGCACATTGCCCACTTTGAGCCGCGACGAGGCCAAAGACAGGGTGGAGGCTGCGGGCGGCAAGGTGGCTGGTTCGGTCAGCAAGAAGACCGACTACGTAGTGGCGGGCGAGGAGGCCGGCAGCAAGCTGGTCAAAGCCCAAACACTGGGTGTTCCGGTCATCGACGAAGCGGCCTTGCTGGCCTTGCTGGCTGGCCCACCCGGATAGTTTCAGGCTCACGGGAGGCAACACACCCATGCAGGCATTCGAAAACCTCAACTCTGCGGATCTTCTGGACTCGCTCCTGAGCCTGTCTTCGGCGTTCGTCTTTGGCGCCTTGATCGGTTTCGAGCGCCAGTACCGGCAGCGCACCGCAGGACTTCGCACCAACGTATTGGTGGCCGTGGGCTCCGCGATTTTTGTCGACATGGCGAACCGGCTGACCGGCTCGTCGGGCGCCGTGCACGTCGTGGCCTATGTGGTGTCCGGCATAGGCTTTCTGGGTGCCGGCGTGATCATGCGAGAGGAAGGCAATGTGCGCGGGCTCAACACGGCCGCCACCTTGTGGTGCTCGGGCGCTGTGGGCGCCTGCGCGGGCGCCGACCTGGTGGTGCAGGCAGGCATTGCCACGCTGTTCGTGCTGGCGGCCAATACCTTGCTGAGGCCCATCGTCAACCAGATCAACCGCTTGCCACTGGACGTGCAGTCGGCCGAGGTAACCAACTCGGTCTATGTGGTCACGAGCGGGGAGCATCAGAAAGAGGTGCTGGGTGCCCTGGAGAAATCGCTGGAGGAGCTGCACTATCCGACCAACGATCTCAAAGTGTCCGTCTTTGGCGAGGAAAGCGTGAAGATCCAGGCGACGCTGGTCGCCATTGCGGTGGACGGCCCCGCGATGGACCGCCTTGTCAGGCAGCTCGGTGAGTTGCCTGCGGTCAGCCAGGCTTACTGGAGCGCCAGCACCACGGAATAGTGCGTCAAGGAAGCGCCTTACATGGCGTTACCGGGGTTTGCACGCCGGACGTCACGCCAGGCGGCTACGCCAGACGTTGAAAAGACCTGTACACACAGGAGTTTTTCATGGATTACAAACGTTTCTCTGCCCTGGCAGGGGCCGCCGGCCTGGCTGTTTTGCTGTCTGGCTGCGTGGTGGCACCGATTGCCCCGCGTCCGGTGGCTGTTTACCCGGCCCGCCCTGTCTACGTGGAGCCAGCCCCCGTGGTGGTGGTTCCCGCGCCCGGCTATTACCGGGGTTGGGGCTATCGGCATTGGCGCTAAAACTTCCCCGATAAGGCCCTGCGCCACGATAATTGGCGCATGACCATTCGCGAAATCCTCAAAATGGGCGACCCGCGGCTGCTGCGCGTGGCTCAGCCCGTGACCGCCTTCGACACCGACGAGCTGCACCTGCTCATTGCTGACATGTTCGATACCATGCGCGCTGTCAACGGTGCCGGCCTGGCAGCCCCCCAGATTGGGGTCGACCTGCAGTTGGTCATTTTTGGGACTGACACGGTCAACCCACGCTATCCCGATGCACCGGTAGTGCCCCGCACCGTCTTGCTGAATCCCTTGATCACGCCCCTGGGGCCTGAAGAAGAGGGCGGCTGGGAAGGCTGCCTTTCCGTACCTGGTCTGCGCGGCCTTGTGCCGCGCCTTTCACGAATTCGTTACAGCGGCTTTGACCAGTACGGTGATGCGATTGAGCGTTCGGTGGACGGTTTTCACGCGCGAGTGGTGCAGCATGAGTGCGATCACCTGATTGGCAAGCTTTATCCCATGCGCATCCGCGACTTCAGCCAGTTTGGCTTTACCGAGGTGCTTTTCCCCGGACTGGACGCGTCGGACGACGACTGACCGAGGGAACCTCGAAGGGTACACTGAAGCTGATCGAGGGCTATTTCGCCCCGCCAGAGCGTGTTGTACGCAAGGAAAGCTTCCGGATGTCGCACGCTCCCGTCTCGGGAGCAGTTTCCATCATCGGAGCTGCTTCGCCACCTCCCTACCAGCTGAAATTTGAAACCGTGAGCGGCAGCGGCGACGACCTGCAACTGCGCTCCTTGCTGGACCGCCAGCAATTCCATGATCCCCTCGGCGAGGCTGAACGCGAAGGCATTTCCTCGTCGGCTTGGCCGATATTCGGTTTGCTCTGGCCCTCGGGCCGTGTGCTGGCCCATGCCATGCTGACCTTTGAGCTGGAAGGCAAGCGCATTCTGGAGCTCGGTTGCGGCCTGGCGCTAGCCAGCCTTGTTGTGCATCGCCGTGGTGGCGACATCACGGCGAGCGACTGTCATCCGCTGGCGGCGCAATTTCTGCTGGAAAACCTCAAGCTCAACCATTTACCCGCGATGAAATACCAGACGGGCAACTGGTCGCGCGCGAACCCGCTGCTGGAACGCTTTGACCTGATCATCGGCAGCGACGTGCTGTACGACCGTGGCCAGCCGGAGGTGTTGTCGCAGTTCATCGAGCTGCATGCGCTGCCGCACACCGAGGTGCTGATTGTCGATCCGGATCGCGGTAACCGGGCCAGCTTCAATCGCAAAATGGATGCACTGGGTTATTCGCGTACCGAGACGCGCGTGACCGAATTGCCTGCCGGCGGCAGCTACAAGGGGCGTCTGTTGCAATACCTGCGGAAACCAGTCGCCTGAAGCTTCAGGTATTGAGCGCTTCCAGGAGCTCCGTCTCGATCGCGATCTGTGCCTTGTTGTGCTGCAGCTCCGGTCCATCGATCAAAAATGTATCTTCCACGCGCTCGCCCAGGGTGCTGACCTTGGCGAGCTGCAGGTTGATGCGGTGGCGGGCCAGCACCCGTGCGATACGGTAGAGCAGCCCGACCCGGTCGCTGGCCGATACGCTGAGCAGCCAGCGCTGGGCTTTTTCATCGGGCCGCAGATCCACACGCGGTGCGATCGGGAAACTCTTGACCCGGCGCGACACACGGCCTTTACTCGGAGGCGGCAGAGGTCCGGGGTTCTCGATGGTGCGATCCAGTTCGGCCTCCACCATGGCCGCCAGTTCGCGGTAGTGGTCGGCCAGTGTGGGGCTGACCACCTGGAAGGTGTCCAGCGCATAACCATTTTTCGCCGTGTGGATCTTGGCGTCCAGGATGCTGAAGCCGGCTTCGTCAAAGTAGCCGCAGATGCGCGCAAACAGGTCGGGCGCGTCGGGCGTGTAAACCAGCACCTGCATGCCTTCACCCGCCGACGAACGACGCGCGCGGACGATCGCCTTGGCCTTGCCCACGTGTCGCGAGAGCTGGCGTGCATGCCAGGCGATGTCGGAGGCCTCATGGCGCATGAAATAGCTGACATCCAGCGTATCCCACAGTGCCTTGTGTGCCTCGAAAGGTTCGGCGTGCAGGGCCAGCGTGGTCAGGGCTTCGCGCTTGCGGGCCTCCACTTCCGCATCCGCATCGGGCGCGCGGCCACCCAGCACGCGCAGCGTGTAGCGGTACAGGTCTTCCAGCAGCTTGCCTTTCCAGGCGTTCCAGACCTTGGGGCTGGTGCCGCGGATGTCGGCCACCGTCAGCAGGTAGAGCGCTGTAAGGTAGCGCTCGTTGCCCACGCGTTTGGCGAATGCTGCAATCACTTCGGGGTTGCTCAGATCTTCCTTCTGGGCGATGCGGCTCATGCTCAGATGTTCGCCCACCAGGAATTCGATGAGTTTGGAGTCTTCGGCGCCAATACCATGCTGGCGGCAAAAAACGCGCACGTCCTTGCAGCCCAGCTCGGAGTGGTCGCCGCCGCGGCCCTTGGCAATGTCGTGGAACAGCGCGGCGATGTAAAGAATCCAGGGCTTGTCCCAGCCAGCCGCGAGCTGCGAGCACATCGGGTATTCGTGCGAGTGCTCGGCCATGAAAAAACGCCGCACGTTGCGCAGCACCATCAGGATGTGCTGGTCCACCGTGTAGACGTGGAACAGGTCGTGCTGCATCTGCCCGACGATCTTGCGGAAGATCCAGAGGTAACGGCCCAGCACCGAAGTCTGGTTCATCAGCCGCATGGCATGGGTGATGCCCTCGGGCTGCTGCAGGATGCGCCGGAAGGTGTCGCGGTTGACCGGGTCGCTGCGAAACTTGCTGTTCATCAGTCCGCGGGCGTTGTACAGCGCGCGTAGGGTACGCGCAGACAGGCCCTTGATGCCCACGGTAGTCTCGAACACCAAAAATGTTTCGAGGATGGCATGCGGCTCGCGTGCGTACAAGTCATCGCTGGCCACTTCCAGCATGCCGGCCTTGTCAAAAAATCGTTCGTTGATGGGCCGTAGCGGGTAGGTGTTGGGATTGAGCCGTTCTTCGATATTGAGCAGCAGGATCTGGTTGAGCTGGGTCACGGCCTTGGCAGCCCAGTAGTAGCGCTTCATTACCGCCTCGCTGGCGCGGCGTGGCACCTTGCTGCCATCGTCGGCCTCGGCCGAATAGCCGAAGGACTCGGCCACGGCGGTCTGCAGGTCAAACACCAGGCGGTCTTCACGCCGGCCGGCAATCAGGTGCAGGCGCGCGCGTATCAAGCTCAGCAAGGCTTCATTGGCCTTGATCTGCCGCACTTCAAAGGCCGTAGCCAGGCCGTTGCGGGCCAGGTCGTCCCAGGACTTGCCCAGGCCGGCGGCGCGCGCCACCCACAAAATCACCTGCAGGTCGCGCAGTCCACCCGGGGATTCCTTGCAGTTGGGCTCGAGCGAGTAGGGCGTATTTTCGAATTTGTTGTGGCGCTGCCGCAGCTCCAGCGTCTTGGCCACGTAAAAGGCCTGCGGGTCCAGCACGACGGCCAGCCGGTTTTGCAGCTGCAGGAAGTTCTTTTTGGACCCGGCGACCAGGCGGGCTTCAAGCAGCGAGGTCTGCACCGTGACGTCCTTGGCCGCTTCTTCGACACAGCCGGAAATCGTCCGTACGCTGGAGCCAATTTCCAGGCCTACGTCCCAGCAGGCGCCGATGAAGCTCTCCACCTTGGCCTTGAGGGCCGGGTCGCCATCGATGTTGGCGCTGTCCGGCAACAGCAGCAGCACGTCTACATCCGAATGGGGAAACAGCTCGCCGCGGCCGAACCCTCCTGCCGCGACCAGGCAGGCTGAAGTCGGGAAGCCAGCGCGCTGCCAGAGCAGCTGCAGGGTCGCGTCGGCATGGCGGGCGAATTTTTGCAGCAGGCTGTGAATGCCGCGGGACGAGGCGCCGCTGGCGGCCAGCGTGGCGAGAAGGGCGGCTTTGCCCGCTTTGTATTGCTCGCGGACCGGGGCCAGCTCGATCATCACGGCGCTCGCAGGGTCAGAAAGTGCGCGGGGCGCCACTGTGCGCCTGGCTCAGGCACTGACAGCGGCTTGGGCAGGGCTGCTTTGCGGGACAAATGCCGGGATGGGCGGGCTGCCGGCGGACAGGGTCAGTACCTCATAGCCGGTTTCAGTGACCAAAATGGTGTGTTCCCACTGGGCGGACAAGGAATGGTCGCGCGTCACGATGCTCCAGCCGTCTTTCTCGGGGCCGTCCTTGATGTCACGCTTGCCGGCATTGATCATGGGTTCGATGGTGAAGGTCATGCCCGGTGTGAGCTCTTCGAGCGTACCGGGACGGCCGTAGTGCAGTACTTGCGGTTCTTCGTGGAATTTCTGGCCAATTCCATGGCCGCAAAACTCGCGAACCACGGAAAACCCCTGTTTTTCGGCAAAAGTCTGGATCGCAAAGCCGATATCGCCCAGCCTGACCCCAGGCTTGACGCGCATGATGCCTTGCCACATGGCTTCATAGGTCACATGGCACAGCCGCTTGGCTGCAATGGAAGCTTCGCCAACCAGGTACATGCGGCTGTTGTCGCCGTGCCAGCCGTCCTTGGTGATGACGGTCACGTCAATATTGACAATGTCGCCTTTTTTCAACGGTTTGTCGTTAGGAATGCCATGGCAGACCTGGTGGTTGATGGAGGTGCAAAGCGACTTGGGATAAGGCACATAACCGGGAGGGCCGTAGCCCAGGGTGGCCGGAATGGTGCCCTGGACCTGGGTCATGTAGTCATGGGCCAGCCGGTCTATTTCATTGGTGGTGACACCCGGTTTGACGAAAGGGGTGAGGTAATCCAGCACCTCGGAAGCAAGCCTTCCCGCCAGGCGCATGCCTTCAATTCCTGCGGCATCTTTGTAAGTAATACTCATGGCCCTGATTATCCCACCGCTCCCGGGCACATGCATTTTCAGCATGGGACCAAGGGGCTTTGGTTCTGAACCGAATGTGGCCCGAAAGGATCGCAAAAGTGCCCGGGCGCACCGGCAGCAAACCGGGGAAGGCCTTCAGTCGCTGATAAAATTACGGGTTAACGCTAGCCCGTTAAACCCAACAGCCATGCGCTGCCCACCTCCCATTACAAGGCCACCGCTACCGTGACCCTGCACCTGACGACTTTTGAGGGCGAACCCCACGGGATCAGCGCCCTCAGCGACTTCCGCGTCCAGCAACTCCTTCCCCGCCTGCAAGCCATCCACGACAAGATCGTGGGCATCAGCGCCCGGTTTGTGCACCTGGTGGCGACTGAATCACCCCCCTCAGATGCCGCCCGGACCCAGCTCGCAGCGTTGCTGACCTACGGTGAGCCTTGTGCGGTGATTGCCGGCAAGGCCGACGACGCCCTGGTTTTCATCGTTTCTCCGCGCTTCGGCACGGTTTCGCCCTGGGCTTCAAAAGCCACCGACATCGCCCACAACTGCGGCCTGGCCGTCAAGCGCGTTGAGCGCATCACCGAGTACCGCGTTACGCTGAAATCGGGCTTTTTCAGCAAAACTGCCCTGACCGACACCCAGCGCGAGCAGGTAGCGGGCCTGCTGCATGACCGCATGACGGAAAGCGTGATGTTCGACCGCGCGCAGGCCGCCGGCCTCTTCACCGAATTGCAAGGCGCGCCCCTGCAGACCATTGACGTGCTGGCAGGCGGCAAGGCCGCGCTGGAAAAGGCCAATGCCGAGTTCGGCCTGGCACTGGCGGCCGATGAAATCGACTACCTGGTCAATGCCTTCTCTCAGCTCAAACGCAACCCGACCGATGTCGAGCTGATGATGTTCGCCCAGGCCAACAGCGAACATTGCCGCCACAAGATATTCAACGCCGACTTCACGATTGACGGCGTTGCGCAGGAGAAAAGCCTGTTCGGCATGATCCGCAACACCGAAAAGCTGCATCCCCAACACACGGTGGTGGCTTATTCGGACAACGCTTCGGTCATGGAAGGCTATAAAACACAGCGGTTTTATGCCAAAAACAGTGCCGTATCGACCTCCAGCCCAGCAGAGACGGGCGCAAGCAGCTATCAAACTTATAGCGCCACGGATGACGTGTTGATGCATGTGCTGATGAAAGTCGAGACGCACAACCATCCCACGGCTATTTCCCCTTTCCCGGGCGCCTCGACCGGTGCGGGCGGAGAGATCCGCGACGAGGGCGCGACCGGCCGTGGCTCCAAGCCCAAGGCGGGTCTGACAGGCTTCACTGTGTCCAGGCTGTTTGACGACGCCGCCACGTCCTATGGCAAGCCAGAACACATCGCCAGCCCGCTGCAGATCATGACCGAAGGCCCGTTGGGCGGCGCGGCGTTTAACAATGAGTTCGGGCGGCCCAACCTCAACGGCTATTTCCGCGAATATGAGCAAACCGTGGGCGGCCAGCGCTGGGGTTATCACAAGCCCATCATGATCGCGGGCGGCGTCGGCACGATTGACGCGGCGCTGACCAGGAAGATTCTGTTCCCGGCCGGCACGCTGCTGATCCAGCTGGGCGGCCCCGGCATGCGCATCGGCATGGGCGGCAGCGCGGCAAGTTCCATGGCTTCGGGCGCCAATGCGGCGCAGCTCGACTTTGATTCGGTGCAGCGCGGCAACCCTGAGATTGAGCGCCGGGCCCAGGAAGTCATCAACCAGTGCGCCCAGCTGGGTGCGGCCAATCCGATCCTGGCCATCCACGACGTGGGCGCCGGCGGCTTGTCCAATGCCTTTCCTGAGTTGGTGAATGACGCCGGGCGAGGTGCGAAGTTTGATTTGCGTGCCGTGCCACTGGAAGAAAGCGGCCTTTCGCCCAAGGAAATCTGGAGCAATGAAAGCCAGGAGCGTTATGTGATGGCGGTTGCGCCTGAGTCACTGCCGCAGTTCCAGTCCTTCTGCGAGCGTGAGCGTTGCCCGTTTGCGGTGATTGGCGTTGCGACGGAAGAAAAGCAACTGGTGCTGTCCGACAAAGACGCGGCCCCGCCGGTGGATATGCCGATGAATGTGTTGCTCGGCAAGCCGCCCAAAATGCACCGTGACGTCAAATCCGTCAAACACACAATCAAACCTATCAACCTGACCGGTGTGGACCTGCAGAAGAGCGCTATTGCCGTTCTCAGCCACCCGACGGTCGCCTCCAAGCGCTTCCTGATCACCATTGGCGACCGCACCGTGAGCGGCCTCACGCACCGTGACCAGATGGTCGGCCCCTGGCAGGTGCCGGTGGCTGATTGCGCCGTCACGCTGGCCGACTACAGCGGTTTTGCCGGCGAGGCCATGAGCATGGGCGAACGCACGCCGCTGGCCACCGTCAACGCCGCCGCCTCCGGCCGCATGGCGGTCGCCGAGGCCATCACCAACCTGCTGGCGGCACCGATTGAGCTGCCGCGCGTCAAGCTCTCGGCCAACTGGATGGCCGCATGCGGCGAACCCGGCCAGGACGCAGCGCTGTACGAAACCGTCAAAGCCGTGGGCATGGAGCTTTGCCCGGCGCTGGGCGTGTCGATTCCCGTTGGCAAGGATTCCTTGTCCATGCGCACCGTGTGGAGCGACGGCGCTGACAGCAAGAAGGTGACCTCGCCTGTGTCGCTGATCGTGAGCGCGTTCGCCACGCTGCCCGACGTCCGCGGCACGCTGACGCCGCAATTGAATCGCGATGAAGCCGACAGCACACTGATCCTGATCGACCTGGGCAAGGGCCAGAACCGCATGGGCGGCTCCATCCTCGCGCAAACGCTGGACAAGGAAGAGGGCGACGTGCCCGACCTGGACGATCCGAAAGACCTGGTCAACCTCGTCAATGCGATCAATGCGCTGCGCAGGGAAGGCCGGCTCATGGCCTACCACGACCGCAGCGACGGCGGCCTGTTCGCCGCGGTCTGCGAGATGGGTTTTGCCGGCAACGTCGGCGTGTCGCTCAACATCGACATGCTGCTGGTCGAAGGCGACGGCATTTCCGACAGCCGCATGGACACCGGCGACAGCAAGAACTGGGCAAGCCAGGTCGGTGCGCGCCGCGAAGAGCTCACGCTCAAGGCTTTGTTCAACGAAGAGCTGGGCACTGTCATCCAGGTGGCGACGTCCGCGCGCAACGAGGTCATGCAGACCCTGCGCGAACATGGCCTTTCCAAATTCAGCCATTTCATCGGCAAGACCCGCCCACAGCATGCCTCGCTCGAAGTCGGCAAAGGTGAGATCCAGGTCTGGCGCGACACCAAGGCCGTGTTCTCGGCCAAACTGCAAGACCTGCATCAGGTCTGGGATGCCGTCAGCTGGAAGATCTGCCAGCAGCGCGACAACCCTGATTGCGCCAATACCGAACATGCGGCTACCGGCAACCCCGCCGACCCAGGCCTGCATGTGCAACTGACGTTTGATCCAGTCAAAGTGCTGTCGGCGCCCGCGCTCAACCTGTCGGCGCGGCCACGCGTGGCGGTGCTGCGCGAGCAGGGCGTCAATTCGCATGTGGAAATGGCTTACGTCTTCACCGAAGCCGGCTTTGAAGCCTGCGACGTGCACATGACCGACCTTCAAACCGGCCGCGCCAGGCTGGCCGACTTCAAGGGCATCGTGGCTTGTGGCGGTTTCAGCTACGGCGACACCCTGGGCGCCGGCATCGGCTGGGCGCGTTCCGTGACCTTCAACCCGGTGCTATCCGACGAGTTCAAGGCGTTCTTTGCGCGCCAGGACACCTTTGGTTTGGGTGTGTGCAACGGCTGCCAGATGTTTGCCGAGCTGGCCGACATCATCCCGGGCGCCGAGGCCTGGCCGCGCTTTACCACCAACCGCAGCGAGCGCTTTGAAGCACGCCTGAGCATGGTCGAGGTGCTGGAGTCCCCCAGCATCTTCCTGCAGGGCATGGCCGGCAGCCGCCTGCCAATCGCCGTCGCGCATGGCGAGGGCTATGCCAATTTCGCCTTCCGGGGCGATGCGTCCAAGGCGATTGCGGCAATGCGTTTCACCGACAACGACGGCAAGCCGACGGAAGCCTATCCGGCCAACCCCAATGGCAGCGCCGGCGGCCTCACCGCCGTGACCACGGCTGACGGCCGCTTCACGGCCATGATGCCGCACCCCGAGCGCGTGTTCCGCAACATCCAGAAGAGCTGGACTTCAGGCAATAGCAGCGAGCACAGTCCGTGGATGAGCCTCTGGCACAACGCGCGCAAGTGGGTGGGGTGAGTCTTTGGCGTTAGCGGGTAGAGGGCGGGGCGACGGCCGCGCCCTCAATGCCATGGCGCGCCAACGCTGTGGCCACAAATCCCGAAGCCTTCATCTCTTCGACAAATGCCGCCAGGTAGCGCGCACCGGCCTCGCGCCCCTTGGGCAGGCCCATGGCCTGGTTGATCACCATGAAGCGCCCCGGTAGCAAACGCACGCCCGTTATGCGTTTAGCGTCAGCCTCCAACTGCTGCTTGACGCCGGCCGCCACCTCGATGTTCTGCGCGACCATCACATCGGTCACCGCCGGTGAGGTGGGGGCCTTCACCAGCCTGGCCGCTTTCAGTTCACGGGTCAGATAGAGATCGTAGGCACTGCCGTTGCCGACCACGACGCGGTTGGCCACCTGGTCCACCTCTTCATTGCGTTGTATCGGCGAATCCTTGCGCACCAGGTACGCGCCCTCGATGATCACGTAGGGCGGCGTCTGCAACATGTCTGCGCCGCGCACCGGGTCTATCGCGACAAAGGCGATGTCAACCTGCGCATCCCTGACCGCTTCGACCACCTTGCCGGCCGATGTGAAGGTCACCAGCTCCACCGGCACGCCCAGGCGCTTGCCGAGTTCGTTGGACAGATCCACCGAGACGCCGCGCGGTGAACCGTCCGGCATGCGGACCGCCAGTATGGGGTTGCCGAAATTGATGGCGGCCCTGAGCTTGCCGGAAGGCGCCAGTTCGGCGACGGGCGTCAGCGGCTTGGTGGCGCAGCCCAGCAGCGCGAAAGCAGCCAGCGCCAGCACGGCCAGCGCGGCAAGCCACCACCACAAGCCGTTCGAGCTGCTCACCTGGCCCGGGGACAGTCCTTCGCTCGCGCCAGATCCCTCGCCAGCGCCCGCTCCAATGCCCCCGGCTTCCACCGCATCCTTGGCTTCCTTGAGCCCCATGCCCGTCAGGCCTCGCAAGCGCCGTACCGCCTCTATCTTGTTGCCCTGGTCCAGCGCCTCTCGCACCTGCGCGGGCAGGGGCGCGCCGGCGGGCAAGGCCTTGGGCGCGAAGCCGGTGACCGGCGGCTCGCCGCACATATAGGCTTCCAGCGCGTCCTTGGTTTCCTTCAGGCCCAGGCCGGTGCCGGCGCGCATCAACTGGATGGCGTCGACCAGGTTGCCGCGTTGCAAGGCATCCTGCACAGGTTGGGGAAGACTGGGGCCGGAAAGAGGATTGGGCTCGGTCATGTGCGCCTCGACTGTGGGGAAAGAGATGAGGAAAAGCAAGGCGCTTGCGCATCGAGCCTCTGGAAGAATGTGAGCCATTGGAACGGCCGCCGGCACCCTCGTCAACCGGCAATTCACGTAATCCGTCCTGATCGGTGAGCCTCAAGAAAAAAGCAGCCAAAAGGCTGCTTTTTCAGGAAGGCAAGGCGGGCAGGGCGCTCGCAACGCTGTGCCGCTTACTCGACCTTGGCTTTTTTGCGCAAATCTTCCTGGAACGCCGCCAGCTTTTGCTGCTGCATTTGCTGGGCGATCTGCGGCTTCACTTCCTCGAAGGAGGGGAGCTGGGCCGTACGGATGTCGTCCACACGAATGACGTGATAACCGAACTGGGTTTTCACCGGGGTATCGGTGGTCTGGCCCTTGTTGAGCTTGACCAGTGCCTCGGTGAATTCAGGCACGTAGCTGGAAGGGTTGGCCCAGTCCAGGTCGCCGCCCTTGGCACCGGATCCGGGATCCTTGGACTTCTTCTTGGCGATGTCATCAAATTTGCCGCCTTTTTTCAGGCTGGCAATGATCTCTTTGGCCTCGACTTCCTTTTCGACCAGGATGTGGCGGGCCTTGTACTCCTTGCCGCCATTGGCTTCGGCAAATTTGTCGTATTCGGCTTTCAGCTCGACATCGGTCACCGGATTCTTCTTCTGGAAGTCAGAAAACAGCTCGCGGATCAGGATGGTCTGGCGCGCCAGTTCCATTTGCACCTTGACGTCGTCGCTGGAAGACAGGCCCCGCTTTTCCGCTTCCTGCATGAACACTTCGCGCGCAATCACTTCCTCGCGAAGCTGGCCTTCCATCTCAGGCGTCACTGGCCGGCCAGACTTGGCGACCTGCTGCGCAAGCGAGTCCAGGCGCGATTTGGGAACGGCCTTGCCATTGACGATGGCCACGTTCTGCGCCATGGCGCCTTGTGCGCCCAGTGCGAGCAGTGCCGCCACGGCGGCGCCGAGTAACAGATGTTTCTTCATGATGTTTTTGTAGTCCTTTTGGTAATGCTTGAAAACGTTTGGCAAGACATGCTGGCGTTGCCATGGCTCTGTGCCGAGCCCTGGGAAAATCAGTGCAGATTCAGGGTGACTCGATGACTTCAATCGCCAGGGCATGGAGGCCCTGATCAATGAAATTTTGCATTGCATCATACACAAGCCGGTGGCGCGCCACCCGGCTCTTGCCGGTAAAGAGCGGGCTGGCAATGCGGATGCGAAAGTGGGTGCCAAAACCTTCGGCGTTGGCGCCCGAATGACCGGCATGCGCAGCGCTCTCGTCCAGCACCTCCAGCCGGGTGGGCTGAAGCCGCGCCTTGAGCTGCTCCTCGATCTCATGGATGCGCACGGGCAGGGCGCTGGAAACGCCGGCGTTCATGGTGTGGTGCCTGGTTTGATGTGCTTGTTCAGGTACACCGCCTGCGCCAGCACAAACACCACCATCAGACCCAGGCCGCCAAACAGTTTGAAGTTGACCCAGGTGCTGGTGGAAAACGTGAAGGCCACCCAAAGATTGAGCAGGCCCATCACGGCGAAAAAACCAACCCAGCTGAAATTGACCACGCGCCAGATGTGATCAGGCAAGTTCATTTGCGCGCCCATCAGCGATTTGATGCCATTTTTCTTCCACACCAGCTGACCCAGCAGCAGTGCACCGCCCATCACCCAGTACAAGACCGTGGGCTTCCATTTGATGAAGCTCTCGCTATGGAAATAGATGGTGGCGCCGCCGAGCACCGTCACCAGCCCCAGGCTGATCCACAGCATGGTGTCGACTTTCTTGCCGCTTACCTTGAGCCAGAGGATCTGGGCCAGCGTGGCAACGATCACAACCACGGTGGCCAGCAGCACTGGCGCTTCTGCCGCACCCACCACCCCCCCGGAAACCATAAAACCCAGCCACTCTGTGGCTGTAGCGGCAGCCCAGTCCTTGTTGCCTTCGGCGTACTTGAACATGCCGAAGAAAAGGGCGATCGGCAAAAAGTCGAAAAGAATTTTCATAAACAGATTATCGCGGGGTAAAAGAAGCGAAAGAGCTCACTGGCGTTGGGTCCCGAATTAGCAAGCATGAGCCGCGGAACCGGCTTTGCCGGGCCGCAGGCGGGCGGCCCCCTCGGGGGGCAGGAAGCTACGCGCAGCGAGCGACCGTGGGGGCTTCACTTCTTCTTGAAATCAAGCGCTGCCGAGTTCATGCAGTAGCGCAGGCCTGTGGGGGACGGCCCATCGGGAAACACATGGCCCAGATGCGCGCCGCAGCTGGCGCACACGGTTTCGGTGCGCACCATGCCGTGCTTGCGGTCCACAATTTCCTCGATCGCGCCCGGCACGGCTTCTTCTGAAAAGCTGGGCCAGCCGCAACCCGCATCAAACTTGGTTTCCGACTCAAACAGTTTGGCACCGCAGCAGATGCAGTGGTAGCTGCCGTCGGCCCAGACGGCTTCGTATTTGCCGGTGTAGGGGCGCTCGGTGGCGGCGTGGCGCGTGACTTCAAAGGCCGCAGGCTCAGCGCCTTTTTCGGCCAGCAGGGCCTTCCACTCGGCGTCGGTTTTCTGGATCTTCGTGCTCATGTCTGTTCCTGGCGTGAGTTGGCGGAGGTGTTACGAACTGCAACTGATTTCAATGGACGAGGCCCAGTCTGGGGGGAAATCCGCAAAGCTCTCGTGCCCCGGGTGCTCATCAAATGGGGCCTGCAGCAAGGCAAGCAAGGTGTCGACCCCGGAAAAGTCTTTTAGTTTCGCGGCGCGTATGACTTCTTCGCCCAAATGGTTGCGCAGAACGAATTTCGGGTTGTTCTTGAGCATCAAATCGGCCCGCAGCCCTTGATCCACCTGCGCGAGTCGCTCTGAATACTGTAGCGCCCAGGCATTGAAGGATTCCCGGTCAAAGAACAGGTCACGCAGGGGCTCATGGCCGCTTTGTGCCGTGAAATCATTCAGGCGCCGCCAAAAGATGGTGTAGTCCACCTTGTTGGCGGCCAACAGTTTGAAGGTGTTGTCCACCAGAGTCTTGTCCTCGGGCTGCTCGTCCGCCAGGCCAAGTTTGCTGCGCATTCGGGCCTGCAATGCCTCAGGGAACACGGTTTTGTAGGGTTCCAGGGCTGCAAGCGCCTGCTCCTGGTCTTCAATCAGCGGCAGCAATGCCTGCCCCAGGCAAAACAGGTTCCAGTAGGCCATGTTCGGCTGCTTGTTGTAGGCGTAGCGGCCCTGGGTGTCCGAATGGTTGCAGATGTGGCCAGGATCAAACGCATCGAGAAACTGGAACGGGCCATAGTCAATGGTCAGCCCCAGGATGCTCATGTTGTCGGTGTTCATGACGCCATGGCAAAAGCCTGCAGCCTGCCACGCAGCCATAAGGTGCGCGGTCTTTTCGCTGACGGCCTCCAGCAGCGCCGCATAAGGTTGCTTTGCCTCGCGGCAGGCGGGGTAAAACCGGTCGATGACATAGTCGGCCAGCACCTTCAGCTGCGCATGCTGGTCGTTGTAACTGAAATGCTCGAAGTGGCCGAAGCGGATGAAGCTTGGCGCGGTGCGGGTCACCACGGCGGCGGTCTCGATCTCCTCGCGCCGCACGGCCGCATCGGAACCGGTAACGCACAGCGCCCGCGTGGTCGGAATGCCCAGGCCATGCATCGCTTCCGAGCACAAAAATTCGCGAATCGAGCTGCGCAGTACAGCCCGGCCATCGCCCATGCGGGAGTAGGGTGTCTTGCCGGCACCCTTGAGCTGGATTTCCTGCGGCCCGCGCGGAGTACTGAATTCGCCCAGCAACAATGCACGGCCGTCACCGAGCTGCCCGGCCCAGACGCCAAACTGGTGACCGCTGTAGACGCTGGCCAACGGCTCGGAGCCGGGCAGGACGCTATTGCCGGTCAAGGCTTCCAGGGCTGCCTGTGATTCAAGCCATTCTGTGCCCAGCCCCAGTTCGTGCGCCATGCTGCGGCTGCGGCCAACCCAATAAGGATCTGGCAGGGGCTGCGGCCGCAAGCGGGTGTAGAAGTCGCCACCCAGTTGAGCGAAGCTGTTGCTCCAGGTCAGCGAGGTACCGGCAGAGGAGCCCGCATCGTCGGGCGCCGGAAGGTTTGCAGAGGTCATCGGCAAATTGTCCCCTACCTGACATGAACCCGTGATTTCACGGGCAATCCCGCATGACCGTCATGGTGCGCTGCGGCATGATGACCGCTTGCCGACCACACTATTTAACCAATGGAGACTTCCCGATGCTTGGGTTAATGCAAAGCCAGCCGCTGCTGATTTCCGGCCTGATCGAATTTGCGGAGCGCCACCATGGCGACGCCGAAATCGTGTCGCGCCGCGTGGAGGGCGACCTGCATCGCTACACCTACAAGGATGTCGCCCATCGGGCACGCCGGGTTGCCAATGCACTGGACGGCCTGAAGCTCGCATTCAGCGACCGCGTTGCCACGCTGGCCTGGAACGGCTACCGGCACCTGGAGCTTTATTACGGCGTGAGCGGATCCGGCCGGGTGCTGCATACCATCAACCCGCGCCTGCATCCGGACCAGATCGCCTGGATCGCCAACCACGCCGAAGACCAGGTGCTGTGCTTTGACCTGAGTTTTCTGCCACTGGTGCAAGCCGTGCATGCCAGGTGCCCGACCATCAAGCACTACATCGCGCTGTGCGACGCCGACCAGTTGCCGGCGGATTCCGGCGTGCCCAACCTGCAAAGCTACGAAAGCTGGATAGATGCCCAGACCGCCGACTACGCCTGGCCCAGTTTTGACGAAAACACCGCCTCCAGCATGTGCTACACCAGCGGCACCACGGGCAATCCCAAAGCCGCGCTCTACAGCCACCGCTCCAGCACGTTGCATGCCTATGCGGCTGCGCTGCCCGACGTCATGAGCATCTCCGCACGCGACGCCATCCTGCCGGTTGTGCCCATGTTCCACGTCAATGCATGGGGCATTCCGTACTCGGCCGCGCTTACTGGGGCGAAGCTGGTATTTCCGGGGCCCGCACTGGATGGCAAGTCGATTTATGAGCTGATCGAGGCCGAGAAAGTCACTTACGCCGCCGGCGTACCCACCGTTTGGCAGATGCTGCTGACCCACATGAAGCCTGCCGGGCTGAAGTTCTCAAGCCTGCGTCGCACCGTCATTGGCGGCTCTGCTTGTCCCCCCGCCATGATCAATGCCTTCCGCGAAGACTACGGTGTGGAAGTGCTGCATGCCTGGGGAATGACCGAGATGAGCCCGCTGGGTACGCTGTGCGCGCTCAAGAACAAGCACGACGCACTGCCGGAAGCAGAAAGAATGAAGATACGCCTCAAGCAGGGGCGCGCCATCTATGGCGTCGACATGAAGATCGTCGATGCCGACGGCAAGGAACTGCCCTGGGACGGCAAGGTCTTTGGCGACCTTTACGTCAAGGGGCCGTGGATTGTGCGCGAATACTTCAAGGGTGAGGGCGGTGACCCGCTGGTGGACGGCTGGTTCCCGACGGGCGACGTCGGCACCATAGACGCCGATGGTTATCTGCAAATTACAGACCGCAGCAAGGACGTGATCAAGTCCGGCGGCGAATGGATCAGCTCCATCGAGATCGAGAACATCGCCGTGGCGCACCCGGCCGTCGCCATGGCTGCCTGCATAGGCGTGGCCCATCCCAAGTGGGATGAACGCCCCATCATCGCGGTCGTGAAAAAGCCCGGCATGGACGTCACGCGCGACGAGCTGCTGCGCTTCTACGACGGCAAGACCGCCAAATGGCAAATCCCCGACGACGTCGTCTTCGTCGACGCCATCCCCCTGGGCGCCACCGGCAAGATGCTCAAGACCAAGCTGCGCGAACTGCTCAAGGATTACAAACTCCCATAACCGTAAATAAAAGTGCGCACGCTCCTCTTTCTCTTTATCAGCAGGGGCCGCGGGACTGGCTTTGCCAGACCGCAGGCGCAGCGGCCCCCTCGGGGGGGCAGCGCACTACGCGAAGCGAGAAGCGTGGGGGTCACATCCGTGACATGGCGCTAGGGCATTCCCTGACGCAGTGCAACATCATTTGACCTAACCTTTGCCGGTTCCCTCTGCGGATTCACCGCGCATTCATACAATTTCCAGGAGACAAGGGATGACAACCCAGAACCGATTTTTCGCACGGCATGCAGGCATCGCCCTGGCGGTGTCTTCCATGCTTTACAGCGGCATGGCGCTGGCCCAGGCGCCCGCCAAGGCCGCAGCGCCGGCCAAAGCCGCAGTTGCAGCACCGGCCACCGGTGCCGTCAACCTGAACCAGACTGTCAAGATCGCCTGGCTTGATCCACTGTCCGGCCTGATGGCGGCCGTGGGCACCAACCAGCTCAAGGGCTTCCAGTTCCTGGCCGAGCAGTTCAGCAAGAAGAACAAGGCCGGCGTGAAGTTCGAGATCATCGGCATCGACAACAAGCTCAGCCCGCAGGAAACCACCAACGCGCTGAAGTCGGCCATCGATCAGGGCGCGCGCTACGTGGTGCAGGGCAACGGCTCCGGCCCGGCGCTCGCCATCATGGATGCGCTGTCCAAATACAACGAACGCAATCCCGGCAAGGAAGTTGTCTACCTCAACTACGCCGCGGTGGACCCGGACCTGACCAACAGCAAGTGCGACTACTGGCACTTCCGGCTCGATGCCGACACCTCCATGAAGATGGAAGCCCTGACGGCCTTCATGAAGGACCAGCCGGACATCAAGAAGGTCTACCTGATCAACCAGAACTACTCGCACGGTCAGCAGGTCGCCAAGTTCGCCAAGGCCAACCTGGCTTCCAAGCGCCCCGACGTCCAGATCGTCGGCGAGGATCTTCATCCGCTGGCGCAGGTGCGCGACTTCGCGCCCTACATCGCCAAGATCAAACAGTCGGGTGCCGACACCGTGATCACCGGCAACTGGGGCTCCGACCTCTCGCTGCTGGTGAAAGCCGCCAACGAGGCGGGCCTGAACAACGTCAAGTTCTACACCTATTACGCCGGCGTCACCGGCACGCCGACCGCCCTGGGCGCGGCCTCGGCCGGGCGGGTCTATATGGTGTCCTACAACCACCTCAACATGGGCGGCGAGATCCAGCAGGTCCAGGCAGACTACAAGAAGAAGTTCAACGACGACTTCTACACCGGCGCGATCTTCCATGCCTTCACCATCCTGACCGAAGCCATGGCGCAGACAAAATCGACCGAGCCGGCCGTCGTGGCCAAGGCCATGGAAGGCCTGCGCTTCAAGAGCTTCAACGGTGATGTCGAGATGCGAAAGACCGACCACCAGCTGCAGCAGGGCCTTTACATCGACAAGTGGGAAAAAGCCGGCGGCAAATACCCTTACGATGCCGAGAACACCGGCTACACCTTTGTGCCGGTCAAATACTATGAGCCCTATGTGGCCAGCACGCCTACCTCTTGCCAGATGAAGCGTCCGGGCTAAGGCCCTGGCGGCCGCTTGACCGGCGAAGGCCCGACCCACTCGGGCCTTTTTCTTTATCCCGGCAGGTTTTCTGCCCGTATCTGTTTTACCTTCCAGCTTCAGGCGGTCATTGATGAATTTGGAATTTTTCACCATCTCCCTGCTTAACGGCCTCAGCTACGGGCTGCTGCTGTTCATGCTGAGCTCCGGCCTGACGCTGATCTTCAGCATGATGGGCGTGCTCAATTTTGCGCACGCCTCCTTCTACATGGTCGGCGCCTACATTGCCTACAGCACCTCGCAGGTCATCGGGTTCTGGTGGTCGCTGCTGGTGGCACCGCTTTTGGTGTTTGTGATGGGCGCGGCCTTTGAGCGCTTTTGCCTGCGCAAGGTGCACAAGTTCGGCCATGTCCCCGAGCTGCTGGTCACCTTCGGGCTGTCCTACCTGTTGCTGGAACTGGTGCAACTGGTGTGGGGCCGCTCGGCCGTCAACTATGTGTTGCCTGAGGGTTTGCAGGGCCCGCTGTTCACGGTGTTCGGCACCAACTTTCCCAAGTCGCGCGCCTTCATCATGTTTATTTCGCTGGCCATGCTGGCTGGCATCTGGCTGCTGCTCACGCGCACACGCATCGGCCTGGTCATACAGGCCGCGCTCACCCATCCGGAAACGGTGGAAGCGCTGGGCCACAACGTGCCGCGCGTCTTCATGCTGGTCTTTGGCGGCGGTGCGGCGCTGGCGGGCCTGGCCGGCGTCATAGGCGGCAACACCTTTGTGACGGAGCCCGCCATGGCCGGCTCGGTCGGCGCCATCATCTTTGTGGTCGTGGTGGTGGGCGGCATGGGTTCGCTCAGCGGTGCATTCCTGGCGTCGCTGCTCATCGGCCTGATTCAGACTTTTGCGGTCGCGATGGACCAGTCGTTGATGACCCTGCTCGCCAAATTCAGCTACACCGTGACGCCTGAAACTTTCGGCTACCCCTTGCTCAAGCTCACCATTTCGCAGGTGGCGCCCATCCTGCCGTTCCTGTTTCTGGTGCTCATTCTTATCTTCAGGCCCAAGGGCTTGCTTGGTACACGGGAAGGATGAGTCGCCACATGTCCACCGCTTACCACCAATTCAAACCCTATAACGTCGGCCGTTGGCTGCTGTGGTCGCTGTACGCGCTGCTGCTCATCGTCGCGCCGCTGATGTTCAAAAGCAGCCTGGCGCTCACCATGCTGTCGCAGGCCGGTTACCTGGTCATCATCTGCCTGAGCTACAACATCCTGTTGGGGCAGGGCGGCATGCTCAGTTTCGGCCATGCGGTCTATGCCGGGCTGGGTTCTTTCCTGGCCGTGCACGCGATGAATCTGGCCACCAAAGGCAGCTTCTACATACCGCTGACGCTGATTCCGCTGGTGGGTGGCTTGTCGGGTCTGTTCTTTGCTGCGCTGCTGGGCTACGTCACCACCAAGAAAGCCGGCACCACCTTTGCCATGATCACCCTGGGCGTGGGCGAGCTGGTGTTTGCCATGTCGTTGATGTTCCCCGAGTTCTTCGGCGGCGAGGGCGGCATCACCACCAACCGGGCTTACGGCAAGCCGGTCTTCGGCATCAGCTTCGGCCCGCAGATCCAGGTCTATTACCTGATCGCCTTTTATTGCTTCATCTGCACGGCGGCCATGTTTGCCTTTACCCGCACGCCATTGGGCCGCATCCTGAACGCGGTGCGTGACAATCCCGAGCGCGTGGAGTTCATCGGCTACAACACGCAGCGCGTGCGCTACTACGCCTTCATCATTGCCGGTTTCTTCGCCGGTATAGGCGGTGGGCTGGCTGCCATCAATTCTGAAATCGTTACCGCGGAAGTCGTGAGTGGTGTGCGTTCGGGCAGCCTGCTGCTGTTCACCTTTCTGGGCGGCGCGACCTTCTTCTTCGGCCCCATAATCGGCGCCGGCCTATTGGTGCTGGCGCTGATCCTGTTGTCCGAGCTGTCCATGGCGTGGCTGCTCTACGTAGGCCTGATCTTCCTCTTCATGGTGATGTATGCGCCCGGCGGCATCGCCAGCCTGATCATGATGAATCTGCGCGTGGCGTCCTTCGGCAAGCTCAGGGAGCTGTGGGTGGGCTACCTGGGACTGGCCATAACAGCGCTCACTGCACTGGCCGGCGCGGCGGCCATGGTGGAAATGATTTACCACCTGCAGCTCAACGCGGCCCTGGGTCCCGAACTCGGCTTCATGGGCGTGCGCCTCAATGCGACCAACCTCAACAGCTGGCTGGGCGCGGGTTTTGTGCTGGCCACCGGGCTAGGTCTGTTCGAGCTCACACGTCGGCAATTCCTCGCCCAATGGGGCGAAATCCAGAATGACATTGAAAAAGAAATCAAGCGGAGGGAACTATTGTGAGCCCCCACGCTAATTCACTTCGTGTAAACGCTACCCCCCGAGGGGGCGCTGCGCCTGCGGCCCGGCAAAGCCGGTTCCGCGGCCCCGGCTGGTGGGGAGGCTAATATGACCTACTCACTTGAGCTCAAGGACCTGCGCAAGAGCTTCGGCAAAACCGAAATCATCCGTGGCACCAACCTGCAGGTGAACGCCGGCGAGCGCGTCGCCATCATCGGGCCCAACGGTGCGGGCAAGTCCACGCTGTTCAATCTCATCAGCGGCCGTTTTGAGCCCACCAGCGGCGAAGTGTTGCTCAACGGCCAGCGCATCGACGGCAAAAAGCCGTTTGAAATCAACCGGCTGGGTCTGTCGCGCAGCTTCCAGATCACCAATATCTTCCCCAAGCTCAGCGTATTTGAAAACCTGCGCTGCGGTGTGCTGTGGAGCCTGGGCTACAAGTACACCTTCTTTCGCTTCCTGGCCGACCTGGACGACGCCAACCAGCGCGCCGACGAGTTGATGGCCATGATCAAGCTCGACAAAAAGCGCGACGTGCTGGCCACCAACCTGACCTACGCCGAGCAGCGCGCGCTCGAAATCGGCATCACGATCGCCGGTGGTGCCAATGTCATCCTGCTCGACGAACCCACGGCCGGCATGAGCCGGTCAGAGACCAGCCGCTTTATCAACCTGATCAAGGAAGTCACTGTGGGCAAGACCCTGCTGACGGTGGAGCACGACATGGGCGTGGTCTTCGGCCTGGCCGACAAGATTGCGGTGGTGGTGTACGGCGAAATCATTGCCTATGACACGCCGGAAGCCGTGCGCGCAGACCAACGGGTGCAAGAGGCTTACCTCGGCTCTCCGGTCGCAGATGCGCAGGCAGGAGGCCACTAATGCTCCATATCCAGAACCTCCACGC
The DNA here is from genome assembly GCF_056405675.1 of Polaromonas sp. P1_F4. Lineage (NCBI taxonomy): Bacteria > Pseudomonadati > Pseudomonadota > Betaproteobacteria > Burkholderiales > Comamonadaceae > Polaromonas > Polaromonas sp. P1_F4. The sequence goes on from NZ_JBFUBP010000003.1 coordinate 38,010, forward strand.
CTTCTACGGCAAAAGCCACGTGCTGCATGGCGTGCATTTCGACGTGCAGCCCGGCCAGATCGTCGCCTTGCTGGGCCGCAACGGCTCGGGGCGCTCCACTACGGCCAAGGCCATCATGGGCCTTGTCGACTGCCAGGGCTCCATCCTCTGGAAAAAGCAGGAGATCGTCGGCAAGAAGGCCTACCAGATCGCCCACCTCGGCATAGGCTATGTGCCGGAAAACCGCGACATCTTTCCCAAGCTCACGGTGCACCAGAACCTGCTGCTGGGCCAGAAGGGCTCTGGCAAGGGCTCGCGCTGGTCGTTTGAAGACATGTACCAGATGTTCCCCCGGCTGCGCGAACGCCAGCACACCGAAGCTGGCGTGCTCTCGGGCGGCGAGCAGCAGATGCTCACGCTGTGCCGCACATTGATGGGCGACCCGGATCTCATCATCATTGACGAGCCCACCGAAGGCCTGGCGCCCAAAATCGTCGAACTGGTGGGACAGTATTTACAAACGCTCAAGGCCAAGGGCATCTCGGTGCTGCTGATCGAGCAGAAGCTGACGATTGCCATGGCGATTTCCGATCGCGCGCTGGTCATGGGCCACGGCAGCATCGTGTTTGACGGCACCCCCGACAGCCTGCGGGCCGATGCGTACATCCGCAAAGAGTGGCTCGAGGTGTAAAACCCTGTGTTAATTGCCCCGGTTATGTCACCGCCGGGACAAAAATAGACTGAACAGCCCACGCAGGGCCTTGTGCCGTCACAAACGGCCCCTACAATGGAAAAAGAACGGTCGTACTTTTTTGTACGCCCGACCAGCGCGTGCCGGGCCGCAGCGCCAGCCGAGACAACTGAAAACTGAAACTCCCATCAAGGAAAGAAGCACTGCATGACCACCCTTTACGAAGTTCACGGCCCCGTCGCGCTCATCACGCTGAGCAACCCACCCGTCAACGGCCTGGGCCACGCCACGCGCCTGAGCCTGACCGACAACATCCAGAAGGCCAATGCCGATGCTGCCATCAAGTCCATCGTGATCACCGGCGCAGGCAAAGCCTTTTCGGGCGGCGCCGACATCAAGGAGTTCGGCACGCCCAAGGCGCTGATCGAACCCAATCTGCTGAGCGTGATCCGTGCGGTCGAGAATTCCGGCAAGCCCATCGTCGCCGCGATCCACTCCGTCTGTATGGGCGGTGGCCTGGAACTGGCCTTGGGCTGCCACTACCGCATCGCCGCGCCCGGCACCAACGTGGCCTTGCCTGAAGTCAAGCTCGGCCTGTTGCCCGGCGCCGGCGGCACGCAGCGCCTGCCGCGCGTGCTCGGCGTGGAGCCGGCCCTGAACATGATCGTGAGCGGCGAACCGGTCAAGAGCGAACTGCTCGCGCAAATCCCCGGTCAGACACTGTTCGACAAGCTTGCTGCCTCGCCCGAATCGCTGGCCCAGGAAGCCCTGGCCTTTGCCCAATCGATTTCCGACACCCGGCCATTGCCGCTAGTGCGTGACCTGCGAGCCAAGCACCCCAATGGCGACGCTTATTTCCAGTTCGCCCGCAACATGGTGAAGGGCATGGCCAAGAATTTCCCCGCGCCGCTGAAGTGCGTGGATGCGGTCGAAGCCGCAACCAAGAAGAAATTCGAAGACGGCATGACTTTTGAGCGCGAGTGCTTCATCAACCTGATGTGGACACCCGAAAGCCGCGCGCTGCGCCATATCTTCATGGCTGAACGTGCGGCCTCCAAGATACCCGACGTGCCGGAAGACACGCCCAAGCGCGAGATCAATTCGGTGGCCGTGATCGGCGCCGGCACCATGGGCGGCGGCATTGCGATGAATTTCCTCAACGCCGGCATCCCGGTCAAGATTCTCGAGATGAAGCAGGAGGCCCTGGACAAAGGCCTCGGCATCATCAGCAAGAACTACGAGGCCCAGGTCAAGAAGGGCAAGCTCAAGCAGGACAAATACGACCAGCGCATGGGCTTGCTCAGCACCACGTTGAGCTACGACGACCTCAAAGATGCCGACCTGGTGATCGAGGCTGTGTTTGAGGAGATGGGCGTCAAGGAAAAGGTCTTTAAAGAACTGGACCGCGTGATGAAGCCGGGCGCCATACTGGCGTCCAACACTTCGACGCTGGACGTCAACAAAATCGCCGACTTCACCAAGCGCCCGCAAGACGTGGTTGGTCTGCATTTCTTCAGCCCGGCCAACGTGATGAAGCTGCTGGAAGTCGTGCGCGGCGCCAAGACCGGCAAGGACGTGCTGGCCACCGTGATGGCCGTGGGCAAGAAGATCAAGAAAACGGCGGTCGTTTCCGGCGTGTGCGACGGCTTTATCGGCAACCGCATGATCGAGCAGTACGGCCGCCAGGGCGGATTCCTGCTCGACGAAGGCTGCACGCCCGAACAGGTCGACAAGGCGATCGAGAAATTCGGCTTTGCCATGGGCCCCTTCCGCATGGGCGACCTGGCCGGCAACGACATCGGCTGGGCCATCCGCAAGCGCCGCTACACCGAAAAGCCGGACATGAAGTACAGCAAAACGGCCGACCTGCTGTGCGAGAAAGGCCGCTTTGGCCAGAAGACCGGCGCCGGCTGGTATGACTACGTGCCCGGCAAGCGCGACGCCATTCCAAACGCCGAAGTCGTCAAGATGATTGAAGACCACCGCGCCAGTTTGGGCATCACGCCACGCAAGATTTCCGACGAGGAAATCGTGCAGCGCCTGGTGTATTCGCTGGTCAATGAAGCCGCGCACATCCTGGAAGAGGGCATTGCCTCCAAGGCCAGCGACATCGACATGGTCTACATCATGGGTTACGGCTTCCCGGTCTACCGCGGCGGCCCCATGCTGTACGCCGACCAGGTCGGCCTCTTCAATGTGGTGCAAAGCATGAACCGCTTCGCGCAGAACCCGCTGGACGACGCCAAATTCTGGAAGCCCGCGCCCCTGCTGGCCAAGCTTGCGGCTGAAGGCAAGACCTTCAACCTGTCTACCTAAGTCCAGCAGACCGCACACATCAACGCCCCAGAATCCGGAGAATTCCATGACTTCAGCAGTAATCGTTTCCACCGCACGCACACCCCTGGCCAAAAGCTGGAAGGGTTCCTTCAACATGACGCACGGCGCCACCCTGGGCGGCCATGCCGTCGAGCACGCGCTCAAGCGCGCCGGCATCGAGGCTGCCGAAGTCGATGACGTGATCATCGGCTGCGCCACGCCCGAAGGCGCCACCGGCGCCAACATCGCACGCCAGATCGCCCTGCGCGCTGGCTGCCCGGTGACGGTATCGGGAATGACAGTCAACCGTTTCTGTTCATCCGGCCTGCAGACCATCGCCCTGGCGGCCCAGCGCGTGATCGCCGGCGAAGCCGACATCTACGTGGCCGGCGGTGTCGAAAGCATCTCCTGCGTGCAGCAGGAAATGAACACCCACATGTTGCAGGAAAGCTGGCTGGCCAAGAACAAGCCCGAGATTTACTGGAACATGCTGCAGACGGCCGAGCAGGTCGCCAAGCGCTACAACATCTCGCGCGACCGCATGGACGAGTACGGTGCGCTGAGCCAGCAAAAGGCTACGGCCGCGCTGGCTGCGGGCCTCTTTGAAGCCGAGATCGCACCGATCACCGTGACGGCCGGCGTGGCCGACAAGGTCATGGGCCTCTCCACCAAGCAGGTCACCGTCAGCAAGGACGAGGGCATACGCGAAGGCACGACCAAGGAAGGCATCAGCGGCATCAAGCCGGCCATTCCTGGCGGCGTGATCGCCGCCGGCAATGCCAGCCAGTTCTCCGACGGCGGCGGCGCCGTGGTTGTGATGAACGAAACCCTGGCCGAAAAGAAAGGCCTCAAGCCCCTGGGCCGCTTCCTTGGCTTCGCGGTTGCCGGCTGCGAGCCTGACGAGATGGGCATTGGCCCCGTCTTCGCGATTCCCAAGGTACTGGCCAAGCTGGGCCTCAAGATCAGCGACATCGATCTGTGGGAGCTGAATGAAGCCTTTGCCGTGCAGGTGCTGTACTGCGCCGACAAGCTGGGCATCCCGATGGACAAGCTCAACGTCAACGGCGGTGCGATCGCCGTCGGCCACCCCTACGGCGTGACCGGCCAGCGCCTGACCGGCCATGCGTTGATCGAAGGCAAACGCCGCGGCGCCAAGCGCGTCTGCGTGACCATGTGCATTGGCGGCGGCATGGGCGCAGCCGGCATTTACGAAGTTCTCTAAACCGGGCAGCCACCATGAATGAAACCCTGCTCCTTCAGAAAGGGCAGGCGTTTCCTGCCTTGCCTTCGTCTCTTGTGACGGGGAGCCCGTCATGAGCCTTCGGCCCACGTTGGACTTTCTGCTTTACCAATGGCTGGGCGCCGAGTCGCTGAACCAGCGCGCGCGTTTCGCCGACCATTCGCGCGAGACTTTCGACGCGGTGTTCGACACCTGCGAGCGCATCGCGCGCGAGAAATACGCGCCTTTCAACCGCATAGTGGACACGCAGGAGCCGCACTTTGACGGCGAAAAAGTCATCCTGCCGCAAGCCACGCACGACGCGCAAAAGGCCTATGCCGCCTCGGGCATGCTCAGCGCCGCGCAGGACTATGAAGTCGGCGGCATGCAGTTGCCCTACACGGTGGAGGCTGCAGCCAATGCCTTCTTCGCCATGGCCTCGGTCAGCATTGGCTCGGGGCTTTTGACCACGGGCAATGCCAATTTGCTGATGGTGCACGGCACCGACATGCAGAAGGAAGTCTTCGCCAGGAACGAGTTCTCCGGCCGCTTCTCCGGCACCATGTGTTTGTCCGAACCGCAGGCCGGTTCCTCGCTCAGCGACGTGACAACACGCGCCGTTCCGGATGGCGACGGCTTTGAGGCCGACCCGCTGGGGCCACGCTACCGCCTCAAGGGCAACAAGATGTGGATCTCGGCCGGCGAGCACGAGCTGACCGACAACATCATCCACCTGGTGCTGGCCAAGATACCGGGGCCTGACGGCAAGCTGATCGCCGGCACGCGCGGCATTTCGCTTTTTATCGTGCCCAAGAAGATGGTCGATACCCAAGGCGAACTCACCGGCGTGCGCAACGACGTGGCGCTGGCGGGCCTGAACCACAAGCTGGGCTGGCGCGGCACCACCAACACGCTGCTCAACTTCGGCGAAGGCAAGTACCCGGTGGACGGCCAGGCCGGCGCGGTCGGCTACCTGGTGGGCAAACCACACGAAGGCCTGCGCTGCATGTTCCACATGATGAACGAGGCGCGCATCGGCGTGGGCACTGCCGCCACGATGCTGGGCATGGCGGGTTATTACGCCAGCCTCGATTACGCCAAAAACCGGCCGCAGGGCCGGCCCGTCGGCGGAGGTTCTAAAAACGGCACCGGTGCCGTGGGCAAAGACGCCTCCCAGCCGCAGATCCGCATCATCGAGCACGCCGACGTCAAGCGCATGCTGCTGGCGCAAAAAGCATACTGCGAAGGCGCGCTGGCGCTGGAGTTGTACTGCGCCCGCCTGGTCGATGAACACCACACGGCCGACGCGCAGGCCGCCGACGACGCACGCCTGCTGCTCGAAGTGCTGACACCCATCGCCAAAAGCTGGCCCAGCGAATGGTGCCTGGAGGCCAATTCACTGGCCATCCAGGTACACGGCGGCTACGGCTACACGCGCGACTTTCCGGTCGAGCAGTACTGGCGGGACAACCGCCTGAACATGATCCATGAAGGCACGCACGGCATCCAGGCCATGGATTTGCTGGGCCGCAAAGTGCTGATGGAAGGGGGCAGGGGATTGCAATTGCTGGCAGCGCGTATCAACGCCACGGTTGAAAAGGCGATTCAGGTGCCTGAACTCGCCGCCCATGCCAACGCACTGGCCAAGGCATTGCAGCATGTGGGCAGCGCCACCAAGGCGGCCTGGGCCACGGGCGAACCCGGCCAGGCGCTGGCCAATGCGGTACCCTACATGCAGGCCTTCGGCCACACCGTATTGGCGTGGATCTGGCTGGACGTGGCGCTGGCCAGCCTGGCATTGCAGCAGCCTGCTACTAATTCGATAGCGGCTCACGCAGGACGGATGGGCGCTACACGCTATTTTTATCATTACGAATTACCCAAAATCGGCGCATGGCTCAAGGTCGTTGAAACCCGCGACCTGACCTGTGCCGATTTACCCGAGGAGGCGTTTTAATGGCTTTTTTCAAACCGTCCGCTGACCCTGTTTCCAACAAGGCCGTGGCTCGCTTGCAGACCCTGATCTGGGTCCTGATCTACGGCGGGCTGCTGACGCTGGTTCTGGGCTTGTCGGTTCAGCGCCTGGACGATGCCATCGGCTGGTCCATGGTGGTGCTGGGCGGCATTGTGGCGGCGGCCGGCGCGGTGCTCATTTACGTGCGCTCCCGCATCAACGTCAGTTCGTAGCGGCCGGAAGTCGCCACCACGACAGCGCAGCCTGCAAGGCCCCTGATGTTGTGCCAATATGGCAGACCGTCGCGCCCGGCTTTGAACCCACGGCCAAAACTGACAGATTATTCGCAACCCCATCCTTGCCGGAAGTCCCGATGCGGCGACCGGCAAGCCCGATGACACCCAACAGGAGACCGCTTTCATGACCCGTACCATCCAGCAACTGTTTGACCTCAAAGGCAAAACCGCACTCGTGACCGGCGGCTCGCGCGGCCTGGGCCTGCAACTGGCTCAGGCGCTGGGCGAGGCGGGCGCCAAAGTCATTTTGAGTTCGCGCAAGGCCGAAGACCTGATCGAGTCTGCTGCCGAGTTGAAAGCTGCCGGCATCGACGTCGACTGGATCGCCGCCGACTGCTCCAAAGAAGAAGACATCCGGGCGCTGGCCGACGAAGCCATCAAACGCCTGGGCCATGTCGACATCCTGGTCAACAACGCCGGCGCCGCCTGGGGCGCACCCGCGGAAGACCACCCGGTCGAAGCCTGGGACAAGGTCATGAACCTCAACATCCGCGGCTATTTCATCCTGAGCCAGCACATCGCCAAGCACAGCATGATCGCCCGCAAGTCCGGCCGCATTATCAACGTGGCCTCCATCGCCGGCCTGGGCGGCAACCCGCGCGAGATGACCACCGTGGCCTACAACACCTCCAAGGGCGCCGTCATCAACTTCACGCGCGCGCTGGGCTGCGAATGGGGCAAGTACAACATCACCGTCAATGCAATTTGCCCGGGCTTTTTCCCGAGCCGGATGACCGTGGGCACGCTGAAAGCGCTGGGCGAAGAAAAACTCGCCTCGCATGCGCCGCTCGGCCGCCTGGGCGATGACGAAGATCTGAAGGGCCTGTGCGTGCTCTATGCGTCCGACGCCGGCAAGCACATCACTGGCCAGTGGTTGGCGGTGGACGGTGGCGTTTCGGTCGTAACCGGGGGGTGAGCAAGAAATGGGCTGGGAACAGTTAATGAATTTCGGCGCCGACATCCCTTTCGTCAACCACCTCGGCTTTGAACTCGAGCTGTTTGAGGGCGGCGCCTCGGCCATTGGTTATGCGCCCAGGCCCGAGCACCTCAACTCATTTGCCGTGACGCACGGCGGCGCCATCATGACGCTGCTGGACGTGACCATGGCGACGGCCGCGCGCAGCGTACAGAAAGACATGGGCGTGGTCACCATCGAGATGAAGACCAGCTTCATGCGGCCGGCGCCCGGTGACGGCAGCCGGCTCACAGCCAAGGGGCGGCTCATGCATCGCAGCACCACCATGGCGTTTACAGAAGCCACGCTGTATGACGCCGAAGGCCGCGCCTGCGCGCACTCCACGGGTACCTTCAAGTACGTGCGGCGGGTTGCCACCGCCGCCCAAAACACCGGCACACCGGATCTACCCGGCGGCGGCATATCAACCGATTGAACCGAGGTATTGGTTAAATCACAGTCCATCCCAATAAGCACGGGCGCAAGAAGCTATCAAATCAATAGCAAATCGCCTGCCTTTCCCGACAACACACAGGAGACTTCCATGCCCATCAACCAGCAAATCCTGCTCGACAACCGACCCACCGGTGAGGCCGTCGCCAGCAACTTCATGCTGGTCTCCAGCGACACGCCGCCTTTGCAAGATGGCCAGGTGCTGGTGCGCCACCATTACCTGAGCCTGGACCCTTACATGCGTGGCCGCATGAGCGATGCCAAGAGCTACGCCGCGCCGCATCCGCTCGGCCAGGTCATGCTGGGCGGCACGGCAGGCGAGGTGGTGGAAAGCCGCTCGCCCAAATTCCAGCCTGGCGACAAGGTGGTCGGCATGGGCGGCTGGCAGGAATACAGCGTGGTCAATGCCGACCAGCCCGGCGCGCTGCGCAAGGTGGACACCACGCACGTACCGCTGTCGCACTACCTGGGTGCGGTCGGTATGCCCGGTGTCACCGCCTGGTACGGCCTGGTGAAAATCATTGAACCCCAAGCCGGGCAGACCATGGTGGTCAGCGCCGCTACCGGCGCCGTGGGGAGCGCGTTCGGCGCCCTCGCCAAGGCACGCGGCTGCCGCGCCGTCGGCATTGCAGGCGGCCCCGACAAATGCAAATATGCCGTCGATGAACTCGGCTTCGACGCCTGCATTGACTACAAAGTGCACGCCGATGCCGCTTCACTGACCAAGGCTCTCAAGGACGCCTGCCCGGATGGCATTGATGGCTACTTTGAAAACGTGGGCGGCATGGTGCTGGACGCCGTGCTGCCGCGCATGAACGCTTTCGGCCGTATCGCGCTGTGCGGCATGATCGCCGGCTACGACGGCCGGCCCATGCCGTTGGCCTACCCGGCGCTGATTTTGACCAGCCGCCTCAAGCTGCAGGGCTTTATCGTGGCTGAGCACATGGAAGTCTGGCCCGAAGCGCTCAAGGAACTCGGCACGCTGGTGGGCACCGGCAAGCTGCGCCCGCGTGAAAGCGTGGCAGAGGGCATTGAAGCGGCACCCGAGGCATTTCTGGGTCTGCTCAAAGGCAAGAACTTCGGCAAGCAATTGGTCAAGCTCATTTAAGCCTTGCACACCAGGAGGTTTGCGATGAACCCCACGCATGAAGTCTTCAACCAGCCCGCACCGCTGTCGGACTACAACCTGTTTGACACCAACCGCCCGCTGCGCGATGCGCTGAAATTCAATGCGCCAGCGCTGGATACGGGCGAGCTACGCCGGCTGGGCGACACGCTGGGCAGCACCGCCATGCAGACCCATGCGCGCCTGGCCAACATTCATGGCCCTGTGTTGCACAGCCATGATCGTTTTGGCCGTCGCGTGGACCAGGTGGAGTTTCATCCGGGCTATCACGAGCTCATGAAGCTCGCGACGGGCTCGGGCCTGCATGGCTCTCCCTGGTCTGAAGAAAATCCATCTCCCCATGTTCAGCGCGCAGCAGGCTTCATGCTTTTCACCGAGCTCGAGCCCTCCATTCTGTGCCCCATCTCCATGAGCTACGCGGCCACGCCCGCGCTGCGTGGCAACACGGCCATCTACGCCGACTGGGGCCCCAAGCTGGCGAGCCGCGCCTATGACCCCGAACTCAAGCTATGGCAGGCCAAGGCCGGCCTCACCATGGGCATGGGCATGACGGAAAAACAGGGCGGCTCCGACGTGCGGGCCAACACCACGCGCGCTGAGCCCGCAGGCCGCGACGGCTGGGGTGAACGTTATGCCATCACCGGCCATAAATGGTTTTTCTCGGCACCCATGTGCGACGCCTTCCTGGTACTGGCCCAAACCCCAAGTGGCCTTTCCTGCTTTTTCCTGCCGCGCGTGCTGCCCGACGGCGGCCTCAACGCCATCCGCATCCAGCGCCTCAAAGACAAGCTTGGCAACAAGGCCAACGCGAGCTCTGAAGTGGAATTTGAAAACGCCCAGGCCTGGCTGGTCGGGGGCGAAGGCCGCGGCATTCCGCAGATACTCGAAATGGGCACCATGACCCGGCTGGACTGCGCGCTGGGCACCAGCGGGTTGATGCGGCAGGCGCTGGCCCTGGCGCTGAACCACACCTCGCAGCGAAAAGCTTTTGGCAAGCTGCTCATCGACCAGCCGCTGATGCGCAACGTGCTGGCCGACCTCGCGCTTGAATCCGAAGCCGCGACCGCACTGGCAATGCGCCTGGCCCGGGCTTTTGATCGCCCGGGCGATGCCCACGAGGCCGCCATGGCGCGCCTGTTGACACCCGTCGCCAAGTTCTGGATCTGCAAGCGCGGCAGCCATTTCGCCCAGGAGGCGATGGAATGCCTGGGCGGCAACGGTTATGTGGAGGAGGGTGGCGAGGGCGTCATGGCCCGCGTTTACCGCGAAATGCCGCTCAATTCGATTTGGGAAGGCGCGGGCAACATCATGGCGCTGGACCTTTTGCGCGCGCTGCGCAAAGCCGACGCCGTGGCGGCCCTGAACCAGGAGCTTGCCGCCGCAAAAGGCGCGCACCCGGCGCTGGACCGGCTGGCCGCTGCCTTGCCAACACGTGTGGAAGAAATGGCGACTGAAGTGGAGGCACGGCGGCTCGCGCAGGACGTGGCGCTGGCGGTGCAGGCCGCCTTGCTGTACCAGACCGCGCCCGCAGCCGTCTTCAGCGCTTTTTGCGACTCGCGCATTGCAGGCAACTGGGGCCATGCTTTCGGTACGCTAGGCGCCAGTACCGATTTCGACACCCTCATCGCACGGGCCATGCCCCGCTGAATTTCCAGACACCCAGAACACCCGGAGACACCATGAGCGAGCTGATTCTTCACCACTACCCCACATCGCCATTTGCCGAAAAAACCCGCCTGATGCTGGGCTACAAAAACCTGCCCTGGAAGTCCGTCATCATCCCGATGATCATGCCCAAGCCCGACGTGGTGGCGCTTACCGGCGGCTACCGCAAGACACCCATCCTGCAAATCGGCGCCGACATTTATTGCGACACCGCCTTGATCAGCGACGTACTGGAACACCTGCAGCCCGAGCCTTCGGTGTACCCGGAGCCCAGCAAGGGTCTGGCGCGCACGCTCGCGCACTGGGCCGACAACACGCTGTTCTGGACCTCCATGGCCTACAACACGCAGCCCAAGGGCGTGGCCCAGATTTTTGAAAAAGCGCCACCTGAAGCCGCCCGCGCCTTCGGCGAAGACCGCAAGGCCATGAGCACGGGCATGCCGCGCCTGCGCGCCAGCGACGCCGCCGCGGCTTACAAGTCCTATCTGCGGCGGATTTCGGACATGCTCGACGACCGGCCTTTTCTGCTGGGCGACGTGCCCTGCATCGCCGATTTCGCGATGTACCACCCGCTGTGGTTCACGCGGGTGCAAACACCGGTGCTCGCGGGCATCCTGAACCTCACGCCGGCCGTGCTGGAATGGATGGACCGCATGGCCGCCATCGGCCATGGCGGCATTGAAAAGTTCAGTTCGGCCGAAGCTGTGGCGCTGGCCGCCGCATCCACGCCGGCGCCGCTGCATGACGACCTGTTCCAGGACGAGCACGGCATTGCGCTGGGCAGCCAGGTGCTGGTCAGCGGCGAGAGTTTTGGCCCGGAACCCACCGAGGGCGAGCTGATCGCCGCCACCCGCATGCACTACACGCTGCGCCGAACCGATGCGCGTGCCGGCACCGTGCATGTGCATTTCCCGCGCATCGGTTACACCCTGAAGGCTGCAACCCCGGCATGAGCAGCATCTCCGGCACTTCCGTTATTTCCTGGCGTTTTCTTCCCTTTGGTGCGCTAACCACCCTTGAGCTTTATGAGATGTTGCAGCTTCGCAGCGAAGTGTTTGTGGTCGAGCAGGCCTGCAGCTTCCAGGACATGGACGGCGCCGACATGCAGGCCATGCATCTGCTGGGCACGAGGGAAGGTCGGCTGATGGCCTATGCACGCTGCTTCGCCGCGGGCGTGAAGTTTGCGGAGGCCAGCATAGGCCGCGTGGTCACACATGCTTCAGCGCGCGGCAGTGGCATTGGCCATGTGCTCATGAAAGAGGCCGTTGGCCGTTTGCAGCAACACTGGGGCCCTCAACCCATCCGCATAGGCGCACAGGCACGGCTTGAGCAGTTCTACCTGCAGCACGGTTTTGCCAATACCGGCCAGCCCTACATCGAGGACGGCATACCGCACATCGAGATGTTGCGGATTGCCTGAACAGTTGCCTCAAGTTCCCAGAGTGACAGCTGAGACGCCTTGCCTCACGGACAATTTTCCCATTCCAGCCATCAAGGACTCCCCAAAATGATCACGGACTTCAAAGGTAAAACCGCAGTGCTGACCGGCGCGGGCTCGGGCTTCGGCCTGGAATGCGCGCGCCTGGGCGCCAAACTGGGCATGAACCTGGTGCTGGTCGACGTGCAGCAGGACGCGTTGGACAAGGCCACCGAGGAGATGAAGGCCGCCGGCGCCCAGGTGCTGTCCTTCAAACTTGACGTCTCCAGCGCCGCGCAGATGGAGGCCATGGGCAAGGCCGTGTTCGAGCGCTTCGGCGCGCCGCATTTCGTCTTCAACAACGCCGGCGTCGGATCCGGCGGCCTGATCTGGGAAAACAGCGTCAAGGACTGGGAATGGGTGCTGGGCGTCAACGTCATGGGCGTGGTCCACGGCGTACGCATCTTCACGCCGATGATGCTGGAAGCAGCCGCCAAAGACCCATCCTGGCAAGGCCACATCGTCAACACCGCCAGCATGGCCGGGCTGCTGAACCCGCCGAACATGGGCGTCTACAACGTGAGCAAACATGCCGTGGTGGCGCTCAGCGAAACCCTGTACCAGGACCTGGGCCTTGTGACCGATCAGGTTGGCGCTTCGGTGCTCTGCCCCTTCTTTGTGGCTACAGGCATCGGCATGAGCCACCGCAACCGGCCGGCTGAACTCGGCGCGGAAAAGCCCACCAGGAGCCAGATGATCCAGCAGGCCATGACAGGCAAGGCGGTCGGCTCCGGCAAGGTGAGCGCCGCCGATGTGGCGAAACTGGTGTTTGACGCCATCGCAAAGAACCAGTTCTACATCTATAGCCACCCCAAAGCCATCAACTCTGTGCAGACACGGCTTGAAGACGTGCTGCAGGCACGCAACCCGACGGATCCGTTTGCCGACAAGCCCGAAATTGGCCAGCAACTGAAAGCCGCGTTGCGCGGAGCCTGATGCGCCGCGGCTGCCTTGCTTGGGCCGGCCTGCTGCTTGGGCTGGCGGGGGCAGGCGCGTTGGCACAACCGGTGAAGTGCCCCGACGGAAAACTTGCCGACGGCATTGAACGGGCAGGGGACGCCCGGCAATGCCTTGTCATCCGCAAGCTGGCGCCTGGCCAGACGTCCCGCATCACACCCAGGGTACTGGTCGTCTTTCTGCACGGCGACAACGGCGGGCGCACGGAGTTGAAAGCGGACAGCGGCACAGCAGCCTTGCTTGCCGAAAAGCTCCAGGCCGTCACCGTGGCGATGCAGCGGCCCGGCTACCGCAGCGATCTGGGCGTATCGGACGGCGAGTCCGGCCCCGGGGACGACGACTACACACCCCGCAACGCCGGAATCATTGCTGCCGCGCTGGGCAGCCTGCGCAGCCTCAACCCCGGCAAAAAAATCCTGCTGATCGGCCATTCGGGTGGCGCAGCCATGGCGGCGCTGGTCGCCAGCCGCTTTCCCGGCAGTGCCGACGCCTATTTGCTGGCCGCCTGCCCCTGCGACGTGCCGGCATGGCGGCAATGGCGGAGCAGCTCTGCGGGCAAGGCCGGCGCCTGGAGCCGCAGCCTTTCACCCCTGGCTGAAGCGGAGAAAATCAGCCCGGATACGCAGATCAGCGTGGTGGTGGGCAACAAGGACGAAAACACCTTGCCCCAGTTCAGCGAGGCCTATGTCAGGGCGCTGCAGGCGCGCGGCGTCAAAACCCGGGTCACGTATGCGATGAACGCCACCCACGTGTCGGTGCAGCGCGCGCCGGAGTTCTTCATGCTGGCCGGGGAATTGGCCGGAAGGCTGTCGAAATAGCGCCGCTGCGCTATCCTTGGCCATCTCTTATTCACAGCCGTTTTCACGGCCTTCGATGATGCCCAAACTCCTGTCCCGACTTTCCCTGGCTGCTGTTCTGGCGGCCAGCTTGCTGTCTGCCGGCTGCAATGATGCGCCTGGCAATTCATCAGCAAAGACCAGCGAGCCGATATCCACAGCGGCCATCGAGGCCGGCGCCAAAGGTTTTGCGGCCGGTGCATTGATGAGCAGGCGCACGGTGTATGTATTTTTTGACGCGCAATGTCCGCACTGCGGCGCACTCTGGGAAGCGGCAAAGCCGCTGAAGTCGCAGGCCAAGTTTGTCTGGATTCCTGTCAGCCTTCTCAACGCCGCCAGTACCGCTCAGGGCGCTACCCTGCTGGCGGCCGGCGACCCAGTGGCCGCAATGGACGAGCATGAAGCGTCCTTCCTGGCCCGGCGCGGCGGCATCAGCGCGGCGAGCAACATCGACGCGCAGAAGGAAGCCGTCAACAAAAACACCGAGCTGATGAAGCGGCTTGGGCTTGCCTCTGTTCCGGCCATCGTCGGAACCCATGCCCAGACCGGCGCCACGGTATCGCAGGAGGGTTCCTTGTCAACTCCCGCGCTTGCCACTTTGCTGGGCTTACAGGCACCGTAAGGCCTGCCAGACGGGCCGGCACAGTAGATTTGTGCCTGTTTTTTCGAGGAAAAAGTGGCTAAACCCCAATAAGACCGGGCGCGGCCAGCTATTTATTTGATAGCGTTCGGCACAGCCTGGATGGGTCCGAATTGAGTCCGGGTTCAGCCCCGGTTCAAAACAGAACCCGGCTGCGAATCGTGCCAGGCACCTCGGCCAGCTTGGCCAGTGCGATGTCGGAATGCGCTGCGTCAATGTCGATTACCACGTAGCCCACAGCCTCGTTGGTCTGCAGGTACTGCGACGCGATGTTGATGCCGTTGGCCGCAAACACCTTGTTGATTTCCGACAGCACGCCTGGCACATTGCGGTGAATGTGCAGCAGGCGGTGCTTGCCAGGGTGAGCCGGCAATGCCACTTCGGGGAAGTTGACGGAAGACGTCGAGGTGCCGTTGTCGCTGTACTTCACCAGCTTTTCGGCCACTTCGATGCCGATGTTTTCCTGCGCTTCCATGGTCGAGCCGCCCACATGCGGCGTCAGGATCACGTTGTCGAGGCCGCGCAGGGGTGATTCAAACATGTCCTTGTTGCTGCGCGGCTCCACTGGAAACACATCGATTGCGGCACCCAGCAGCCTTTTTTGCTTCAGCGCCTCGGCCAGCGGTTCAATTTCCACCACCGTGCCGCGTGAGGCGTTGATCAGCACGCTGCCGGGCTTCATCGCAGCGATCTCGGCCGCGCCCATCATCCATTGGGTGGCCTGGGTTTCGGGCACGTGCAGGCTCACCACGTCGGACTGGGCCAGCAGGTCCTTGAGCTGAGCCACCTGCCGGGCATTGCCCAGCGGCAGCTTGGTCACTACGTCAAAAAACACGACCTGCATGCCCAGCGCTTCGGCCAGCACCGACAGCTGCGTGCCGATGGAGCCGTAGCCGACGATGCCCAGTGTTTTGCCGCGGATTTCGTAGGCGTTTTCGGCCGACTTGAGCCAGCCGCCGCGGTGCGCCACGGCACTTTTCTCGGGCACGCCGCGCAGCAGCAAAATGGCCTCGGCCAATACCAGCTCAGCCACGGAGCGGGTGTTGGAGAAAGGCGCGTTGAACACCGCAATGCCGCGTTCGCGGGCGGCGTTCAGGTCGACCTGGTTGGTGCCGATGCAAAAGCAGCCGACCGCCGCCAGCTTGCCGGCCTGGGCAAACACATCGGCAGTGAGCTGGGTGCGGGAGCGGATGCCGACAAAATGCGCGTCGGCGATTTTGGCCTTGAGTTCGTCATCGGGCAGCGCTCCGGCCAGGCTTTCGATCTGCGAGTAACCTGCCGCCTTGAGAACTTCCACCGCGGAGGGGTGAATGCCCTCGAGCAACAGGAATTTGATTTTTTGCTTGTCGACCGAAGTTTTGTTCATGAAAAGCCGCTGCGCCAAAAAGTGGATGAGGAACAAGTATGAGGGAAGCGAAATACCCGTGCTGGTACGCGGTTGGGCGGCGGGATTCGAGACCTTGAATAATGCCAAAAATGGCCCCGGGCATTACTGGCCGGGCGCAAGCAGCTATCAAATCAATAGCGGTTGAATTAGAGACTCCCGATCGGATTTGGCAGGTTCACAGACAACGGCATCCCCCAGGCGCAGTAAACCGCCCTGCAGCACACGCGCCGTCAGCCCGCCATGGCCGCGCATGGCGTTGTAGCCGCCAGCGCCCAGCACTTCCTCCATGCGCGAGCAGGGTTCGCACGGGCCGGTGATTTCCAGCACCACGTCGCCGATGTGCAGCACCATGGGCTGGTCCCTGAAAAGGGATTTCGCCGCCAGCAGATTCAGGCCCGAGACCACCAGGTTGCGCCTAAGGCTCGCGGCATCCACCGTGCCAAGCCGCATCAGCGCCGCCAGTACAGCAAGGTGCTCGGCCTGGATCAGGGTGACCTGGCGTTTGCTGCTTTCCGGGCGAATGGCGGGCGCCGCCGCGCTCCGGTCGCCTTCCAGCCCACGGCCGGCCAGCGCCGTCACGGTTGCAACGCCGAGCACCGGGTTTCGGCGGGCGGGCCTCAGCAAAATTTGCTCAAGCCGCCCCTGGTGGGGGAATTGCCGCGTGAGCGCGCGCAGGTCACTGATGCCCGTGCCAGCGGTTGCGGTCATTCCAGTACCTGTCCCGCGGAAGGGTAGCTGCGCGACAGCACCTGCTCATCTGTCAATTCCGGGCCCTGCCACATGGTGACTTCTGAAGCGCCGGCCCCCAGGGCCATCTCACGGAAGGCCCGTATTTCCACCTGGGTGAAACCACCTGCGGGCTCGCCCAGAGGATGGAACACCATACGGGGCGCGGGAGCCAGCACGTGGCTGGCCTGAAGTTTCCGGACGAAGGCCTTCAGTACCTGCTCACCGTGTGCGAAGTCGGACACCATGGAGCGCGGGTGGCTGAAAGGATTGATGACCTGTGCCGACTTGCTCGATCTATGCATGGCAGCGTCATTGCCCGCACCCAGCACTTTGGGCTTGGGGCTGCGGGAAATCGCAATTTCGGGCACTTCGGAAATGAAAGCACCCGTTTTTACATTGCGCACCGTCAGCCGGTAAGGCGACAGGCGGATGTACAAAGGTGGCGTGATGAAGTCGAACATGGTCAAGGGCTGCGGTTGAATTCAGTGAGCCTGGCGCTCATGACAATACGGCTTTCAGTGCGGCCAGGAGCCGCGCAGCTGCCAGCTTGACCCGCGTCTTGAAACGGCGGGCCATGCGCCATGGCAACGACGCCCTGGCCTGGGCCATGATTTTGTCCTTCCAGGCTTTCCAGGGGGTGTAGAGCCGCGCGAACCACGGCATTTGCATGAGTGCAGGCTGGGTCAGCTGAAAGAGGCGTGCGGCCAGCGCGGTTCCGGTGAGTTTGGCCGCCAGTATCAGCGCCAGGCCGACAGTGACGTGGCCGAGACCAAACAGGTAAAGCGCCAGCAGCTTCAGCGGGATCAGCGCCAGCACCGGCACGCCGAAGGCGAGCAGCGCAGCCCAGGGCGGCAAGCGGGTGATCCAGCGCTCCAGCCGCCCCCACCAGGGCAGGCGCCCCAGTGCTGCAAAGCCGGCGGCCAGCGGCTCCCAGCCCCATTCTTCAAACAGCAAAAACAGCGCGACGGGGGCAAGAAGAACTGCCCGGAGCACTTTTTTGAGCCTGTTCATGCCGTTTTCCTCAAAGCGCCGAAGGGTAGGCGCGGCCCCAGCCGAACAGCAGCACGCCCGCTGCCACCACCCAGGCCAGGGTCGCGCAGGCGAGTGTCACGGTCAGTGCCGCACGCACGCTGAGCCAATACACCACCAGCAGGTAAACCGCGTAGGGTATGAGGGACCACAGGCCAAACAGGGCTGTGGTGCGAAGGTCTGCCGCGGAGCGCTCGCTACCCACGATGTAGTGCGCAATCAATGCAAAGGTGGGAAAGAGCGGCACCAGCCCGGCGATGAAAAAGCTGCGCGACCGGGAAAGAAGGGCAATGACCAGCACGGCAAACGCGCCCAGCAGGCATTTAAGAAAAAGTGAAAGCATGGATGGAAAAGAAAAAGGAATGCAAGGATGCGGCCGCACGGATCAACAGTTTATCGAAGGGCACTATCGGCGCCCTCAGTCCTGTATCGTCTGCGTGCCGTTCTGCACTTCCCTGCGCATGGAAAAAATGCGGTCGCTCGAAAGCTCAGGCACCACCGCAAAACCCAGGCCTTCGTAAGTGGTCAGCGCGGGATGGTTGTCCCGGTACACGCGCAGTGTGAAAGCTGTGGCACCGGTGTCACTGGCCGCCTGGGCCATTAGCAGCCTGCACAGTGTTGAACCCTGGCCCCGGCCGCGCGCGTGGGGCGCCAGGATGATGCGGGCCAGATGGGCAGCACCTGCCTCACGCACCCAGAACTGCCCAAAGCCCAGCGCCTCTGCCGGGCCCCGGCTCATGACAAAGCTGAAGGCACCGGGTTCAGCCAGCAGTACCGAGAGCCGCTCGGGCTCAAACGGAAACTTCAGCTTGGGGCCGGCCCAGCGCAGGCAGGTGCCGGCGTCCTGGACCCATGTGGCCAGCGCCGCATAGTCGGCGGCCCCGGGTGATCGCAAAGCCAGCGGAGGAGCGCAGGGCGGTGATTGCGGGGAATCCATTGCGCCATTGTGCGGCAAGCCCGAGGCCTCGCGTTGCCCCCGCCTGTGCGGTGCGTCAGGCGGTGCATTGAAGGCTGACGGCCTGCAAGGTCTTGCCGGTTTGAGGGTCAAACACCACCAGGTTCACCTGGCGCTCATGGCCCTGGGTTGCAGCAATACTGCGAAAGGTCAGCTTTTGCGGCCCGGTTTCACTGCTTTTATATTCCCCAGCCTGGGTGTACTGGCGCACAACGAAATCGTGTTTGAGAACTTCTCCGGCGTTTTCACCGGCTTTCACTTTGGAGTTGTGCCCATGCTCAGTGACGGTCCAGTAGGCTGACCAGGACGGTGACACCTGCGGTGCGGGCAGCGGGGTGACACTGGCTTCAAACTGGTCCGGGCCGAGTTGCCTGAGCACGATGCTGGCGCGCGCGGGTTCCTTGCTGTCGGCAGGCCTGCCACCCCAGCGAGGCCAGTCTTTGCCGTTGAGTACGGCCTGCGGTGTATAGATGCCGCGCAGATTGTTCCTGGACGCTATTTCGCGTTGCCGGCTGGTGTAGGCGGGCGCGGCAAAACGGTCAACCCAGCCGATGTAGTCCCAGTAGCCGACATGAAAGGCTTGCACCACGGCCCCACTGCCTTTCAGCGACGATGCCCATTTGTCAGCGGGCGGGCAGGAGCTGCAGCCCTCAGAGGTATACAGCTCAACAACCGGCGTGATGGTCGGCCCTGAGCTGATGGCACAAGCGTTTTGTGCGGACAACGCGCTGGACGTCGATGCCATCAGGACGATTGCGATGATCAGCGGGGTGTTGCGGCGGGAAGGCCGTGGGGGCGCGGTGTGCAGCATGAGGGTCTCCGTGGATTTGCAGACCCCCATTGGTCGATGGACTTCGCCGGTTCTTACACCTGCCGGGCTTGGTTAACAAAGACGCGGCACAACCGGTATTCAGGCACTTAAACCAGCGGCATGGTCTCCGAGTCTTTTTCCAGGTGCGGAATGCCGCCATGCCGTTCGAGGCGGTCCTGGAGCTGGCCCATGTGGGCCGCCATGGTGTTGTCCGACTGCTCCAGCCGCGCCAGCAATGCCTGTTGCTGCTGCGAGAAGCGTTCGGCCAGCACAGTGGCGGCGGCGGCTTCCCGGTGCTGTGCGGCCAGGGCCTGCACCTCCAGGTAGCTCCGCAGTTCGGTAAAACGCGAGGCCTCGGCCTTGTCAGCCAGCTCACGCTGCGTGTTCAGCTCGCGTGCGTAGCGCCGGGTTTCCAGCAAGTTGGTGCTTTGCATGTAGAGCGTGGAGGCCAGAAACACCACCGTGGCAACCACCAGCAAGAGCAGCATCACGAAGCCCAGCGACACCTCCACGGTGGTAAAGCCCAGGCTGAGCATGCTCACACGGCTGAATTCATCGACATTGAGGGCCACAAAGCCCGCCAGCAGCAGCATGGCCACCACCAAAAAAATCGTGCGAGTCCGCATATGTGTCTCCCCTGAAAATGTAAGAAATTGCTTTAAGCCAAGGGCCATTATCAGAAGCAAAACAGCGCTGGTGCTGTGGGACAATGCCGACCCTTGGCGTCAGTTTGTACTCGACGCACCGATAACGGCTTTCCACCAGGGTTGGCCGGATCGCCGGGCGGGCATTTGCCCCTTTATTGACCTTCTTTTGCTTCTTTTTTCGAGCTTTTTCGAACATCTCTTTCAATATGCAGAAAATCATTCGCCAGATCGCGGCAGAAATCAAAGTCCAGGAACATCAGGTCAAGGCCGCCGTAGAGCTGCTTGACGGCGGCGCCACCGTGCCCTTTGTCGCGCGCTACCGCAAAGAGGCCACCGGCGGACTCGACGACATCCAGCTGCGTGAACTGGAACACCGGCTGGGTTACCTGCGTGAACTGGAAGAGCGGCGTGAAGCGGTACTCAAAAGCATCGAAGAGCAGGGCAAACTCACGCCCGAGCTGCGCGCATCGATCGAATTTTCCGCCACCAAACAAGACCTGGAAGACTTGTACCTGCCCTTCAAGCCCAAGCGCCGCACCAAGGGCCAGATCGCACGTGAAGCCGGCATCGAGCCGCTGGCCGACAAGCTGTTTGCCGACCCGTCACTGGTACCTGCCGACGAAGCCGCGGCCTTTGTGAAAGCGGAGAAGAACGAAAGCGGCGACGATTTCACCACCGTGCAGGCCGTGCTCGACGGTGTGCGCGACATCCTCAGCGAACGCTGGGCCGAAGATGCGGGCCTGGTGCAGTCGCTGCGCAACTGGCTCTGGAGCGAAGGGCTGTTCAGCTCCAAGCTGGTCACCGGCAAAGACGAAAACAACGCCGACAACAGCAAATTCCGCGACTACTTCGACTACGACGAGCCGATCGGCCGCGTGCCTTCGCACCGCGCGCTGGCGGTGTTCCGCGGCCGCGGGCTGGAGATTCTGGACGCCAAGCTGGTACTGCCCGAACAAGCCGAGCCCGGCAAGCCCAGCATCGCCGAAGGCAAGATCGCATTGCACCTGGGCTGGAGCCACAAGGCACGCCCGGCGGATGATTTGATCCGCAAGGCCGTGGCCTGGACCTGGCGCGTCAAGCTCAGCCTCTCGCTCGAGCGCGACCTCTTTACCCGTTTGCGCGAAGAGGCCGAGAAGGTCGCCATCAAGGTGTTTGCCGACAACCTGCGCGACCTGCTGCTGGCGGCGCCCGCTGGCCCGCGCGTGGTGATGGGCCTGGACCCGGGCATTCGCACCGGCGTGAAGGTGGCCGTGGTCGATGCCACCGGCAAGCTGGTGGAGACCTCTACCGTCTACCCGCATGAGCCGCGCAAGGACTGGGACGGCTCCCTGCACACGCTGGCCAGGCTCTGCGAAAAGCACGGCGTCAACCTGATCGCCATCGGCAACGGCACCGCCAGCCGCGAAACCGACAAGCTGGCAGCCGATCTGATTAAAGGAATGGCCAAGGTGGAACAGGCCATTGAAAAAGTGGTGGTCAGCGAGGCCGGTGCCTCCATCTATTCCGCCAGTGAATTTGCCAGCCAGGAAATGCCGGACGTGGACGTGAGCCTGCGCGGTGCGGCCAGCATCGCGCGCCGCCTGCAGGACCCGCTGGCCGAACTGGTCAAGATCGACCCGAAATCGATCGGCGTCGGCCAGTACCAGCATGACGTGAACCAGAGCGATCTGGCACGCAGCCTGGACACCGTGGTCGAAGACTGCGTGAACAGCGTGGGCGTGGACCTGAACACCGCCAGCGTGCCGCTGCTGGCCCGCGTGTCGGGCCTGTCGCAAACCGTGGCCAAGTCGGTGGTGCGCTGGCGCGATGCCAATGGCGCGTTTGCCTCGCGTGCCGATTTGCTCAAGGTGACCGGCCTGGGCGCCAAGACATTCGAGCAAAGCGCGGGCTTCCTGCGCCTGCGCAGCAGCAGCAACCCGCTGGACATGACCGGCGTGCACCCTGAAACCTACCCGGTGGTCGAGAAAATCATGGCCCACACCGGCAAACCGGTGGCTGAACTGATGGGCCGGGCCGAGATGCTCAAGACCCTGAAGCCTGAGCTGTTTGCCAACGAGCAGTTCGGCGTGATCACCGTCAAGGACATCATTGCCGAACTTGAAAAACCCGGCCGCGACCCGCGCCCCGACTTCAAGGTCGCCCGCTTCAACGACGGTGTGGAAGACATCAAGGATTTGAAGGAAGGCATGACGCTGGAAGGCACGGTCAGCAACGTGGCCGCCTTCGGGGCCTTCATTGACATCGGTGTACACCAGGACGGCCTGGTCCATGTGAGCCAGCTCTCGAACAAGTTCGTGACCGACGCGCGTGAGGTCGTAAAAACCGGCGACATCGTCAAAGTGCGCGTCACCGAAGTCGATGTGGCGCGCAAGCGCATTGGCCTGACCATGAAACTCGACGCAGCACCGGCCCGCCGCGACGGCCCGCGTGACAACCGCTTTGAAAGCGCGCGGCCGCCGGGCGGGCAAAACCGCGGCGGCAACTATGGAAGCCGCCCAGGCGCACCGCAACCTGCAGCCGCCACCGCCATGGAGTCGGCCTTCAGCAAGCTGGCCGCGCTGAAGAAATAACAACGCGCACGCCGCCAGGTCGCCCGAAAGGCATGAATTGACCCGTTTTTAAGGTTAAATCAGGCCCTGGCGCTTGACTGGCGGGCGCAACCAGCTATCAAAATAATAGCGATCATCCACCCCCATGCAAGCCCTACGCATTTACGCCGGCCCCAAGGCACGCCGGCATATCGAGCAAAACGGCCTCAAGCCGGCAGACATTGCCGTCGTACCCGGGGCGGCGGGCGGGCCCAAGGGCTTGATCCTTGGCGCACTGGACCGCTTTATCTTTGGTGACTGGCTGGCGCAAAGCAGCCATCCGGTGGACCTGGTCGGTGCGTCCATAGGCGCGTGGCGCATGGCCACGGCCTGCCTCGCCAACCCGGCGGCGGCATTCCAGCGCCTCGAAACCGATTACATCCACCAGCATTACGAGCTCAAGCCAGGCCAGAAGCGCCCGACCGCCGACGCCGTCAGTGAGCAGTTCGGCCAGAGCCTGAAGGTTTTCTACGGGGGCCGGGTGCAGGAAGTGATTGGCCATTCCCGCTATCGGCTGCACATCGTCACCTCGCGTGGCCGCCACATGCTGGGCCGTGAGCACAAGGTGGCCACGCCGCTGGGCTACTTTGGCGCGTTCCTCACCAACAGCCTGCACCGCAAGGCCATGGGCGCATGGCTGGAGCGCGTGGTGTTTTCCACGCAGAACGCTTCCTTGCCGTTTTCAACTGCCGACTACCGGACCCGCCAGGTGCCCATGGACGAAGCCAATTTTCAACCGGCGCTTCAGGCCAGCTGTTCCATCCCCTTTGTGCTGCGCTCCGTGCGCAACATCCCCGGCGCGCCGCCCGGCGCCTACTGGGACGGTGGCATCACCGACTACCACCTGCACCTGAACTATCACCGCGGGGGCACGGGAGGGGAGGCGGGGTCATCGCCGGGATTGGTGCTGTACCCGCATTTCCAGAGGGCCGTGGTGCCTGGCTGGCTCGACAAGGGCCTGAAGTGGCGGCATGGCGCCACACATTTTCTGGACAACATGGTGCTGCTCGCCCCCAACCCGGAGTGGATCAAGACCTTGCCCGGCGGCAAGCTTCCGGACCGCGCGGACTTCATGCGTTATGGCCCCGATATCCAGGCACGCATACGCGCATGGTCGCAGGCCACATCGAAAGCCGGACAGCTTGCGGAGGAATATGCCCGGTGGCTGGACCGTCCGGATATGAAGCTGGTCCAGCATTTATGAACCAGCCGGAATACGCGCCTGGACGCGGTGTTCCCCCGGCGAGGCGTCCATAAAAAAAGCCGCATGGCGTGTCAGTCACGCCATGCGGCTTTTTTGGTGTTCCCGAAGTGTTTTCGGGTTCAATTTACAGTTGCAGCCTCAAAACACGTGTGCAATACCCGCGTACACCGACTTCGGGCTTTGGCCGACTGCCGAGAGCGCCAGGCCAGCCGAACTGCCACCGCCGCCGCTGATGGTGTAGCCTGCATTAGCCTGGTTGCTGATCTTGGTTACGCCACCGTAGAGAGTGGTCCGTTTGGACAGCGGATAGTCGTAGCGTACGCCTATGGCCTTGGAATCCGAACTCGCTGTGGTCTTGTTTTTGAGCTGGCCGTAGGTGGCGATCAGCTTGCCAACGCCGACAGGTGCCGAGGCGCCGATCTGGTAAGCGTCGAGCGCGGGCGCCCCGGTCGCGTCGCCGCGACGGCGCACAAAGATGGCAGACGGCTTGATGAACCCGAAATCGTAGGAGACAGCGACGTCAGTGTATTTATCGGTATTGCCGACTATGTAGATGGTTTTTTCCGTCAGGTAGCTGACTTGCGCCGCAAGCGTGCTACTGCTATAGCCGGCTGCGATGTTGAGCACGTTGCCGGTGGACTTGGGTTGGCCGCCCGCGCCGGTCGATTCGCCGAAGGCATAAAACACATTGGCCTTGAAGCCGCCCCAGGTCGGCGTGGTGTACTGGATGGAATTGTCCCGGCGGGTGGTGGCGTCAGAGAGGGAGCCACCGTTGATGCCTACGCCCGGGCCCGCGTAATAGTTCAGGGCGCCGGACATCGTGAATCCGGCAGGGTCAAAAGCTGCCATGGTTCCAAAATGCGGCGTGTACTGGCGGCCGATGTTGACGGCGCCGAAGTCACCACTCAAGCCCACGATCGCCAGGCGCTGAAACATGTAATTAGCCCCAGTCGGCACAGTGCTGGTGGGGATGGTCGCAGTACCTGTGCCAGCGCCCGTGTCTGTTAAAAAGCCGGCCTCCAGCACGAAATTCGCCTTCAGGCCGCCGCCGAGGTCTTCCGTACCGCGAAACCCGAAACGCGAACCCATGGCACCCCCGCTGGAGATGCGTGTCACATTGCCGTTGCCGGCGGATGCGACTTCCAAATAGGTATCAACCACGCCATACAGCGTGACGGAGCTTTGGGCCTGAGCGGCGCAACTGGCAGCGGACAGCACGGAAAGTGCAAATAGTTTGGTCTTCATCAGGTCTCCTAATGTTGTTGATATAAGCGTGCTTATCGATTCGACGCAGCCCTGCAGGTCCATGCACTGTTGTTTGCGGACAGCAAACATCGCGTGAAATCGCTAATCACTGCATGAGGTTAATGGGTTTTTAGTTATAAAAAATAAGTAAATAGTCTCTTGCCAGCAAAGACATTTATGGTTATAAAAAGTAATTAAATAACTTTTACCGGTACGATGAGCCAGGCTCGCAGCAGGTCTGCCGTGATGGCCAACCGGCGCAGGCGGACCCGACTGCGCCGGGGCACACCATCGCGCAATCGCGGGTAGGGCCCCATCCTCACGAAGCCGATGATTTGCCGCCAACCGCAATTGCGGGGAAAGCGGCACATTGGCCGCCAGGGGCGAGGCCTAAAGCGACGTGCCGAGGAGCTCTTCGTATTCCGCGGCACTGGCAATCCGCGGATTCGTCTTGTGGCAATGGTCAGCCAACGCCCCTTCAATGATTCGGCCGAACTGCTGGCGCTGTACCCCCATGGCCGCCAGGCCCGTGGGCAGGCCCAGCCGGGCGTTCATGTCCCGGATGGCGTCGGGAATGTCGCTGCCCGAAGCCAGCCCCATGGCGCGGGCCATGCGGTCGAGCCGGTTGTCCTTCTGAACTGATTCGGCCTCCGCATTAAAGAGGACCACGGCAGGTAAAAACATCGCGTTCAGCGTGCCATGGTGAAGGCGCGGGTCTACACCGCCCAGGCTATGGCTCAGCGAATGCACGCAGCCCAGCCCCTTCTGGAAAGCCATGGCACCCTGCATGGATGCGCTCATCAGGTTGAAGCGGGCGTCCCGGTCACTGCCATCGCGCGTGGCCCGTTCGATATGAGCCCAGCCGCGTTCCAGGCCGTCCAGCGCGATGCCGTCGGCCGGCGGGTTGAAGGCAGCTGACATGAAGGTTTCCATGCAATGCGCAATCGCATCCATGCCGGTGGCCGCTGTCAGTCTGGCCGGCAGGCCCAATGTGAGCTCCGGGTCGCAAATCGCCGTTTTCGGCACCAGATGCCAGGAATGAAACCCAAGCTTGCGGTGGTCATCCACAATGATGATGGCCCCGCGGGCGACTTCGCTGCCGGTGCCGCTGGTGGTGGGTACGGCAATCAGCGGGGCTGCGCGGTCCGTGATTTTCGGGGAGCCACCTTCGATGGTGGCGTAAGTTGTGAGCGGGCCTTCATGGGTGGCGGCAATCGCCACGCCTTTGGCGCAATCAATGGCTGAACCGCCGCCCACCGCGATCAGGCCGTCGCAGCCGGCGGACCTGTACAGCGCCGCAGCTGCGCGAACGGCTGCCTCGGTGGGATTCGAAGGGGTCTGGTCAAACACCGTCACCTGCACACCGGGCAGCGCGTCAAGCGCTTTTTGCAAAATACCTGCGGCCTTGACACCGGGGTCGGTGACGATAAGCGGGCGGGTGATGCCGACACGCTCACATTCCTGCTTGAGCAATTTGATCGCGCCGAACTCAAACTGGATCTGGGTGACGTAATAGATAAAGGCCATGGTTTTGCTGTCTTTCGCGTTGTACGATGCTGGGCGGTTTTCCCGTGCCGCCCATCCTGCCCCAATCGGCTTGCCCTTACTTTAATAGCTGGAGATGCCCATGAATTGCAAGCAAACCCTGATGCTGGTCACCTTGGCGATAGCGGCTTTTCAGGCTGGGGCCGAATGTCTGAGCGATGCGCAAGTCGGTGACCTGGCCGAAAAGATCGCCGCCAGACAGCCTGCGGCAAACCCGGAAGGTCTCAACGAGGCCGATGGCGCCTGTACCCGCGCCAAACTCAATGCGCTGCTGGAAAAACGCCACGGCAAAGTGGTCGGCTACAAGGCCGGCCTTACCAACCCGGCGGTACAAAAACGCTTCAACTACGACCAGCCCGTGTGGGGCAAGCTGTATGAGGGCATGGTGCTGCCCGGCGGGTCCGTGGTCGATGCGGCGTTTGGCGCGCGTCCGCTTTTTGAGGCCGACATGCTGGTGCGTGTCAAAAGTGCAGCCATCAACCAGGCCCGGACACCCCTGGACGTGCTTGAAGCCGTTGACCAGGTGATTCCCTTTATCGAATTGCCCGATCTGGTCGTTCAGGCGCCACCCCGGCTCAATGGCCCGGCGGTCAGCGCCATCAATGTCGGTGCCCGGTTCGGTGTGGCCGGTACGCCCCTGGCCGTGCCCGTGACAAGGGCAGAGCGTCACGCCATGCTGGGCATGCTGGAAAACATGACCGTCGTGCTTGCAGACGGCGGCGGTGCAGAACTGGGAAGAGGCAAGGGCAGCGACATCCTCGGTCATCCGCTCAACGCAGTCGTCTGGCTGGCCGGCGCCCTGGCCAAGGAGGGCCTTGCCATGAAACCAGGCGACCTGATCAGCCTGGGCTCCTTTTCGCCGCTGCTGCCGCCCAAGGCAGGGCTGACCGCCACAGTGACTTACCGGGGGCTGGCCGGAGCGCAACCTGTGTCGGTAACATTCAAATAAATGCGCCACGGTTCTCCCGAAACCTTGCTGACACCCGCAATGCGGGACGTGCTCAGCCGCATGGCACGGGCCAGGCGCCCGCCGTTTCATACGCTCACACCCGCAGCAGCCAAAGCGGCATACGAGGCGGGTGCGGGCGTGCTGGAAATTCCCAAGCCGGCCTTGACGCGGGTCGAAGACCTGCGCATTCCCGCCAGGGATGGCTACAGCCTGCCTGCGCGCCTCTACGCGCCCTCAACTGATCGCCTGCCGGTGCTGCTTTACTTTCACGGCGGCGGCTTCACCATCGGCAGTGTGGCAACGCATGACGTGTTGTGCCGGCAGCTCAGCCACCTGGCGGGTTGCGCGGTGATTTCCGTGGACTACCGGCTGGCACCGGAGTATAAATTTCCTGTAGCGGCCCATGATGCCTGGGATGCACTGGAGTGGCTGACGGCACGGTCAACCAGCCTCGGCCTGGACGAAACCCGTGTGGCGGTCGGCGGCGACAGCGCGGGCGGCACGCTGGCAACCATGTGCGCCATCCTGGCCCGCGATGCCGGCCTGCCCCTGGCGCTGCAACTGCTGTTTTACCCCGGCTGCACCGCCCATCAGGACACGCCTTCGCACCGGCTTTTTGCCGGTGGTTTTGTGCTGGAGGAGGCTGACATTACCTGGTTTTTCAACCACTACGTGCGAAGCCCTGCCGACCGCGAAGACTGGCGCTTCGCCCCACTCAACGCGGCTGATGTGGACGGTGTAGCCCCGGCCTGGCTGGGTCTGGCAGAGTGCGATCCCCTGGTTGACGAAGGGGTGATGTATGCCGACAAGCTGCGCGCGGCCGGCGTGCCGGTCGACCTGGAAATCTACCGCGGCGTCACGCATGAGTTCATCAAGATGGGGCGCATCATTCCCGAAGCACGGCAAGCCCATGGGGACGCTGCTCGGGCGCTGCGTCAGGCATTCAATCTTTCGGATAACAAGCCATGAAACGACAGGAATTCCGATTTTTTTACCCGCTTCGGGTTCGCTGGGCCGAAGTGGACATGCAAAAAATCGTGTTCAACGCGCATTACCTGATGTACTTCGACACTGCCATCACCGACTACTGGCGCGCGCTGGCACTGCCGTACGAGGAAACCATGCACAAGATGGGCGGTGACTTGTACGTAAAAAAAGCTACGGTGGAATACCACGGCTCGGCACGCTTCGATGACCGGCTCGATGTAGCGCTCAAGTGCGCACGCATCGGCAATTCATCGATGACATTCACAGGCGCGATGTTCAGAGCCGATGAACTGCTCATTAGCTGTGAACTCATCTATGTGTTTGCCGATCCTTTGACGCAGACGTCCCGGCCCGTGCCGGACGCGCTGCGCAATCTGCTCGTGGGTTTTGAGGCCGGCGAGGCCATGGTCGACATCAGGACAGGTGATTGGGCCACCCTGGGAGCCGACGCGGCTACGGTCCGCACGGCCGTGTTTGTGCAGGAGCAGGGCATTCCGATGGAGATGGCGTGCGACGAAGCGGACAACACGGCCATGCATGCCGTGGCCTATAACGGGTTGGGAGAGGGCATTGCGACCGGGCGGCTGGTGCGGCAAGCCGATGGCACGGCGAAGATCGGGCGCATGGCGGTGCTGCGGGCGCTACGCGGAGCTCACCTCGGCCAGGCGCTTTTGGATGCATTGATGGATGCCGCCCGGAATCTTGGGGATCGCGAGGTCATGCTGCATGCGCAGCGCAGTGCCGAGGGTTTTTACCGGCGCCTTGGTTTTGTCCCGCGCGGAGAGCCGTTTGATGAGGTCGGCATCCCGCATCTTGAGATGGTCAAGGTGCTGTAAAACAACGTCTCAAGAGGAGAGGTTGCAGGCCTTTCTCTTTGCAAAGGCGACAATCACGGCTTCGCCGGTTTTGCACGCGCATCCAACCGGATTCAAAGATTGAGAAAGCCGATCGATTTCATGGTCAAGAAAAAGAACCGTCCTGGCCCCCAGGGTAATTCCACAGTCACCAACAGGATCGCTGGGTCATCCCGTGCCGAAGCGTCTCGTCCGTCACAGGGCGGGGAGGCCTTGGCGGCGCCCTCGATGCAGACGGGTTTTGGGCCTCAGGCCAGCTTGCCTGCAGAAGTCGCTCAAGGTCACTGGATCGTTGCGTTTCTTGCGTTCATGATGTTTCTCACGCCAGCGATCGGCGTGCCTCATGAGGAGATGCTGCAGGACACCCTGAAATCCATGGTGGTGTCGTTTTCAGCCGTTGGTGCGGGTCTTGTTTTCTTCTGGCAGCAACGCCATCGCAGGGAACCCTTGCGCTGGCATGCGCTCATGTGGCTGCCCTTGTCACTGATGTTTTATGCCTTGGCCAGCATGCTCTGGTCACACGCCTATCTGGGCGGCGTGGAAGCGATAAGGTGGTTCATTTTCAGCTTGCTGCTGTGGCTGGGATTAAATACCCTCTCGAAGGAACGCCTGCCTTATCTGGCCTTGGGAATTCATCTGGGTGCCCTTACGGCGTCGCTCTGGACGGCGCTTCAGTTCTGGTTTGATTTCACCTACTTTCCGCAAGGCCCGAACCCTGCATCCACCTTTGTCAATCGCAATTTTTTTGCGGAATTCGCTGTGTGTGCCGTGCCGTTTTCGGCGTATCTTCTCGCTCAGGCGAAAACCTCCTCGAAAATCACACTGATGTCATTGACCAGCGGCTTCATAGCCGTGGCGCTGATGATGACCGGCACCCGGGGAGCACTGGTTGCGCTGTGGGTCCTGTTGTTACTGGTTCTTCCGGTGATTGCCATTTTGTACCGCAAGCAGTTTGCGTTTTCTGCCTGGAACATCTGGCAAAAACTACTGGCTTGTTGCGTGCTTGGGGGAACCGTTCTTGCGCTGGGGTTCATGCACACGGGCAACATGCAGATCGCCCAGGAAGAACGCGGCACCACAGCCTTTGAGCGCGCTTTCAACCGCACGGCGACTATTTCCGTCAATGACAGTTCGTTGGGTGTGCGCCTGATCATGTGGAGGGCAACGTCGCGAATGATCAAAGCCACGCCGCTCACCGGGGTCGGCGCGGGCGCCTGGGAGGTGGACATTCCGCTCTACCAGGTTGAAGGCTCCCAGCTTGAAACCGACTACTACGTTCATAACGAGATACTGCAGTTGTTGGCGGAATACGGCCTGGTGGGTTGGGCGTTTTTAGCCTGCCTGCTGCTTTATCTGCTGGTTTCAGCCTGGAAAACACTGAGAAATCGCTCAGCAGAGGGGCTGAGCGAAGCCCCCTTGCGCGCAATAGCTTTATCCAGCCTTCTCGCATTGCTGATCGTAAGCAACATCGGGTTTCCCTGGCGGCTGGCCAGTACAGTTGCGATATTTGCGCTGGCCCTTGCCATACTGGCGGCGTCCGATGCCCGATTGGGACTCGGGCTTGGGCCTCTGACTTTTGCACAGAGTGTGGGCTGGAAGCCCATTTATTCCCGGGTATTTGCCGGTGTCATGCTGTTGTGCCTGTTTCTCGCGGTGCATATTTTTCAGCAAGCCGCGGCGGCGGAAGGCAAGATTGTCAGGGCCGTGAGGCTCGCCCTGAGCGTTAGCCAGTCGCAGGACTATCGTGACCCGAAGTGGAACAAGATAAAGCGCGAAATATTAAACCTCATGAACGACGGGATAGCCATCAATCCACACTACAGAAAACTTACTCCGCTGGTGGCGGACGAACTGGCACGTTGGGGCGACTGGAAAAACGCCGTCTGGGTCTGGGAGTCGGTGGTTCGTTCCCGTCCTTATCTGGTAGCGGTAATGTCCAATATCGCCCGTGGTTATGCCCAAATGGGAAATACCGACAAGG
This sequence comes from Polaromonas sp. P1_F4, assembly GCF_056405675.1. NCBI lineage: Bacteria > Pseudomonadati > Pseudomonadota > Betaproteobacteria > Burkholderiales > Comamonadaceae > Polaromonas > Polaromonas sp. P1_F4. Next base: position 69,485 of record NZ_JBFUBP010000003.1, read on the forward strand.
CGTTTGAGTTTCTGGAACGCTGTAAAAAACTGCAGCCCAAGGCCCCTTCGGTTCGCTCTCTGGAGGTTATTTTGCTGGGCCGTACCGGCAGGGAGCCCGAGGCACTCCGGCTGGTCAAGCAATCCCTGGCGGAAGGCATTTATGACTATGACCTCCTCAATGCCGCGTGGGCGCTCGGCGGACGGAGCGGGGACTTCGATCTGGCAATTCAGGGAATGGAATTGCGAAACAAGGGTTGGCCGGCCCTGGAAGTAGACGGCATGCTCAAGCTCGGGTACATCTATGCTTTTCAGAAGAAGGACGAGGCAAGGGCACAGGCTGCTTACCAGGCTGCGTTGGCCGCAACCCCTGAAAGAGCGAAGAATTCCACTCTCCAGATGATTCCGCCAACGTATCGACCCAGGCCCTAGAACGCTGTTTGCCGCCACGAAGTCACATAGCTGTGAATCGACGGGGCGGCAAGTGGCTTACCCCCTGGTGTTGTTGTTCGGTCCGGCGGATGGGTTTGCTCTTCCAGTAACACGCTCCAGCACCGGGAGCCTTTGGACTCCATTTGGGCCTTCGCCAGCAGCACAGTGCTGCAACGCGTTCCATAGGCATATTCCGGAAAATCCACAAAAGCGCTGGACAGCGCCTCCTCCCGCATCAGCGGCACACCTGTTGATGGCAAATGTTCGCGCGGTGCACGCTGGCGGTTGGCCAGCGCGGTCCATAGCGATGCCCGTAACGCTTCGTCACTCCCGGAATCGAGAGCAGTAGCCAACACGCGCTTGAGTTCTATGGTCTTGGGCCAGGGCGTATCCAGCGCTGCATTTGACAAACCATAAACGCCAGAGGACAGGTGCTTTGCTTGCCAGCCAGCCGCGCCCGGACCGCCTGGCCGGTTGGTGGCCCACACCCAGTTGTTCCGCTGGAAGTCACCCACTACGAGGTTAAAGCCTGCGTAGTCCGGGCCTTCTTCTTCCAGGCCTGAAACAAAGCCGGTCGCATCGTCGTGGCTTTCCAGCCAACGCGTCACCAGTTCCCCCCGCGAGCGGGCCCCGGCATCTGCATGGGCTCCGCGCACATTGGTCAGAAAAGCAATCCTGCCGCCAGGTGTCATGCCCATCCAGGTGCCGCCGGCACGCAAGTCACGGCCTGAAAGAACCTCTTGCCCCGAATCGGTTTGCCAGCGGGCGAGCGGCAGTGTCGGCCGGTCCAGGAATTCATCGCGGTTGGCGGCAATCAGGAGCGGCCAACGCTCCGATACGCCAATGGCAAACGCGATCAGGCACATGTCATGAGCCCCGCGCCCCCCGTGCCGCGCATCAGATGTCTTCCAGCAGCGGATAGGGCAGGGGCAGCAGGCTCAGGGCTTCGCCTGTGGCGCTTCCCAGCGTCAACCGGCCGTCGCCGGCATCGGCGGCGGCAGATGTCTGCATCGACACGATGGCGTCAAAGCCGCCAGCAGGATTGGCGGCCGCCGCGGCGACCAGCCCGCAAGGCTGCTCCGCGTCCGAGGCGTGAAATATCTCCTGGCCTGTTGCCGGCGTTCCGGCGGTATGGACAAGGTATGCGCGCCGTTTGAGCGTGCCGCGGAACTGGCTGCGCGCAACGATTTCCTGGCCCGGGTAGCAACCCTTTTTGAAGTTCACCCCTCCGACGGATTCGTAATTCAGCATTTGCGGCACAAAGGCCTCAAAGATGGGCTGCGTGATCATCGCAATACCGGACTGCACGTCCAGCCAGTGCCACAAGGCGCTGTCGATGCGCGGGCCTTCGGGAGCGGGTGAAGCGGCAGGTGCGCACCAGATCGCACGCGGCTGGCCCGCGCCGGGCTGCAAAAACACCATATTTGCATAACCTAAATCGGCTTTTGACCATACAGGACGGGCGCCACCAGCTATCGAATTCATAGCGAATCCGGTGATGCCGTAGAGCGCGAATTCCGCGCTGGCATCGGTCAGTCTGGCCTTGGCACGCAGCACAAACATCGACAGGCGCTTGAGTGTGGCGGGCAGGATGTCGCGGCTGCACAGCAGCAGCACGTCCTGCTGGCCGGCATCGCTGCTGCGCTTGAACATCACAAAACTGGCCTGCATCCGGCCCTTGGCATTGCAGAAAGCCGCCAGGCGCGCTTCACCGGCCCCCATCAGGGCCACGTCCTGGGTCAGCTGGCCCTGCAAAAACGTGACGGCGTCGTCCCCGGCCACGCGGATCACGCCGAGGTGCGTCAGTTCGGCGATGCCAGAAATCGTGGAAGCAACTGCAGCAGTTGAAGCAGCGGAGGGCAGGGTCATGGGGGCGTTCACAGTCGATGGGGAGATGGGCTGAATTATCATAGGCTTGAACTTTTGCGTTCTGTACTGAAAAGGTAGCTGGGTTGTGCGTCGTGTCTTTACAAGTCTGTTGATATTGATATTTGTGGGCGCCCTGCTGTCGTTTGGTGCGGCTTTATGGTGGCTGAACGAGCCGATTCCTCTGCGTTTGGCGCCCGGCAGCCAGGTGGTGGACCTGGAAATCGAACCCGGTACCCCTGCCAGCGGTGTGGCCGACGTCATCGTGGCCAGCGGCGCCGATGTGCCGGCGATTTTTCTGCATGCCTGGTTCCGCTTTTCCGGCCAGGCGCGCTTGATCAAGGCCGGCAGCTATGAATTGGTGCCGGGCACCAATCCGCAAAAGCTGCTCAGCATGCTGGTGCGCGGCGATCAAGCCCTGAAAAGCATCACGCTGGTGGAAGGCTGGACCTTCAACCAGGTGCGCGCAGCGCTACAAAAAGCAGAGCAGCTTGCGCCCGACACGCTTGGCCTGGCGCCCGAAGTCATCATGCAAAAGCTGGGCAGGCCGGGGGTGCACCCCGAGGGCCGTTTCTTCCCCGACACCTACACCTACGCCAAAGGCTCCAGCGACCTGGCTGTGCTCAAACGCGCAGCACGGGCCATGGACAAGCGGCTGGACGCTGCCTGGGCACTGCGAAGCCCCGACACACCGCTGAAAACCCCTGACGAAGCCCTGATCCTGGCCAGCATCGTCGAAAAGGAAACCGGCAAGCCGTCGGACCGCTCCCAGATCGGCGGCGTTTTCACCAATCGGCTGCGGCTGGGCATGCTGCTGCAGACCGACCCGACCGTAATCTACGGCATGGGTGCGCAATTTGACGGCAACCTGCGAAAACGCGACCTCCTGGCCGACACGCCCTACAACACCTACACCCGCGCCGGGTTGCCGCCCACCCCCATCGCCATGCCGGGCAAAGCTGCCCTGCTGGCCGCCGTGCAGCCGGCACCGACCAAGGCCATTTACTTTGTGGCGAAGGGCGACGGCAGCAGCCATTTCAGCAGCAGCCTGGATGAGCACAATCGTGCGGTCAATAAATACATCCGCGGTCAGTGAATATGGCCCCCACGCTCGTCACTTCGTGTGCGTCGCTGCCCCCCGAGGGGGCCGCTGCGCCTGCGGGCCGGCAAAACCGGTTCCGCGGCCCCTGCTGGCACCACAACTTCGGCCACGCATTCGACCGGAAGAGATCATGAGCACCAGACCTCTCAGCGGCCTCTTTATCAGCTTCGAAGGCATAGACGGTGCCGGCAAGTCCACGCATATCGCCGGGCTGGCTGAAGCCTTCAAGGCCGAGGGCAGGGCGGTGACGCTGACGCGCGAGCCGGGTGGTACGCCGCTGGCCGAAAAACTGCGCGCCATGGTCCTCAATGACGCCATGGACCCGCTGACCGAAGCCCTGCTGATTTTTGCCGCACGGCGCGACCACCTGGTGAACGTGATTGCACCGGCACTGCTGCGCGGTGACGTGGTGCTGTGCGACCGTTTCACCGACGCCACTTTTGCCTACCAGGGGGCAGGGCGCGGTTTTGACCTGAAGCTGCTCTCAACCCTGGAGCGTTGGGTGCAATCCGACGAAGGGCTGCTGGGCGACCCCGCCGGCAACTCTCCCATGAAGCCCGAGGTGGAAACCGTGATCGAGCCGCATTTGACGGTGTGGTTTGACCTGGCGCCTGAAGAAGCGGCCCGGCGGCTGACGGGCGCGCGACTGCCCGACAAATTCGAGGCGCAGCCGGTGGCGTTTTTCCGCCGTGTCGCGCAAGGCTACGCGGACCGGCAGAAAAATCACCCGGAGCGTTTCGCCCGCATTGACGCATCGAAAAGCCGCGACGAAGTCTGGCAGGCCGTGCAGCAGGTGTTTATCGCCAAAGGCTGGTTGTCATGAGCGTTCTGGATACTTTGCCGGTGACAGCCGGGTCCAGCAACCCGCGCCTGGCGCCGTGGCTCCAGGCGCAACTTGAAAGCCTGCTGGCCCAGCGCGGCCATGCGTGGCTCCTGAGCGGGCCTTCGGGTCTGGGGCAGTTTGAACTGGCGCTGGCACTGGCGCGGGCCTGGCTTTGCGAAGAAGCCACGCCGCAGGGGGCCTGCGGGCACTGCGGCAGTTGCCACGCGGTAGACGTGCACACGCATGCCGACCTTTGCATGCTGATGCCCGAAACCCTGTCGCTGGCGCTCGGCTGGCCGCTCGACGAAAAGACGCAAGACGACCTGGACAGCAAGAAACGCAAGCCCAGCAAGGAAATCAAGGTCGATGCGGCGCGCGAAGCCGTGTCTTTCACACAGTTCACACGGTCACGCGGCACCACCAAGGTGGTGCTGGTGTTCCCGGCCGAGCGCATGAACAACGTCACGGCCAATACCCTGCTAAAGACACTCGAAGAGCCCCCAGGAGCTGTCAAGTTCGTCCTGGCCACCGAGGCCGCGCACCAGTTGCTGCCCACCATCCGGAGCCGGTGCCTGGGCCACACCATGGTCTGGCCGGACTTCGACCAGGCACTGGGCTGGCTCCAGCAGGAAATCACGCTGGCAGGTGACAGCGCCGGTAGCACCAAAAAAGCCGCGGCAGCGCCAAAAGCCGCCGAATTGCAAACCTTGCTGGTGGCCGCGGGCGGGCGACCCGCCGACGCGCTGAGCTGGGCGCAGAACAACCCACCCGCGGAAGCTGCCCAACATTGGCAGGCCCTGCCCAAAGCCATGGCGCGCGGCGACGTGAGCGCGCTGTCGGACTGGGCCCCAGCGCAGGCTGTGGATGCACTGCAAAAGCTTTGCCACGATGTACTGGCTGTGCGCATGGGAGCGGCGCCGCGGTTTTTTCACGCGGGCGACCTTCCGGCGGCCCTTCCCGCTGCGGCCGGCAAGACGGGTGGCGGGCTTTACGCCCTTGCAAGCTGGTCCAAAGAACTGGCGGCCATTGCGCGCACCGTGGAACATCCCTACAACCCGGGCCTGATGCTGGAGTCACTGGTAAGCCGCGCCCGGACAGCGCTGAATGCGAAATAAACCCAAACCGTTTCTTTTATGCTGCAATTGCAGACGCCGCAGCAGTCAAACCGATAAACTAGCGCCATGAGCACACCACCGCCCGCCAGTTCACCCGCAGCCGCCACCGCCCGACCCAGCGTTGTCCAGCTGGCCATCAAGGAAAAAGCAGCGCTTTACGCCGCCTACATTCCCTTGTTCACGGAAGGCGGCGTTTTCATTCCCACGGCACGCGACTACAAGCTGGGCGACGACGTCTACGTCCTGCTGACGCTCCCCGAAGATACGCAGCGCTATCCGGTGGCTGGCAAAGTGGCCTGGGTCACGCCCGCAAGGGCGGCCGGCAACCGCACGCAAGGCGTCGGCGTCCGGTTTCCGTCGGACGATAAATCCCGTCTTCTGAAGATCAAGATTGAAGAAATCCTCGGCGCCCACCTGGCGTCCGACCGCCCCACACAGACCATTTAGGCCTTGCTGGCCACGGCCTGCCACACCGCAAGCGCGTGGTTGCTATGGTATTTATAGCTGCTTGCGCACGGCCAGTAAGGCTTGCAGCCTGTTTTTATACCTAACCTCGTACCGCAATGTTTACTGACTCCCATTGCCATTTGAGCTTTCCGGAGCTTCAGGCCCAATTGCCGCAAATCCGCCAGGCCATGCAGGCCGCCCAGGTTGACCGGGCGCTGTGCATCTGCACCACCCTGGAAGAGTTCGAAACTGTTCATGGGCTGGCGACGGCCTACGACAATTTCTGGGCAACCGTCGGCGTGCATCCCGACAACGAAGATGTCCGGGAACCCAGCCTGGACGACCTGCTGACACGTGCCAGCCTGCCCAGGGTGGTCGGCATTGGCGAGACCGGGCTCGACTATTACCGGCTGGGTGACCGGACCGTGGCGGACATGGAATGGCAGCGGGAGCGGTTTCGCGTGCACATCCGGGCGGCTCGCCAGACCGGCAAGCCCCTGGTGATTCATACCCGCAGCGCGTCCGACGACACGATTGCCTTGTTGAAGGAAGAGGGCGGTAGCGCTGGAGAAGCGGGCCGCGCCACTGGAGTTTTTCACTGCTTTACCGAAACCCAGGCGGTGGCCCGCGCCGCGCTTGACCTCGGGTTTTACATCTCTTTTTCCGGCATCCTGACCTTCAAGAACGCGGCGGATTTGCGGGAGGTGGCCCGATTTGTCCCCCTGGACCGCATGCTGATTGAGACCGACAGCCCCTATCTCGCGCCCATGCCGTACCGCGGCAAAACCAATAATCCTTCGTATGKTCCCCTGGTGGCCAAGCAGATTGCGGAACTCACCCAACAACCCATCCAGGCCATTGCAGAGGCCACCAGCCGAAACTTCGAGCAGCTTTTCAGCGGGGTTAAAGCATGAAAAATAACTTCACAAATTACTTTAAGAAAGCAGTTATTGCCATTGTTTTTTCTGGATTTTCTTCGGCAAATGCAGGGTCGTATGATGATTTTTTCATCGCCGTCAAGCGCGACGATCCCCGTACTATTCAGGCACTGCTGCAGCGGGGATTTGACCCCAACACACCTGACCCAAAAGGTGAGCGTGGGCTCTTTCTCGCGCTGAAGGAGCCATCGCTCAGAGTAGCGCAGGTATTGGTTGACTGGCCCAAGACTGACGTCAACACCCTCAACGACAAGGGGGAAAGCGCGCTCATGCTGGCTGCCCTCAAGAACCATCAGGCTCTGGCTGAGAAGCTGGTCAAGCAGGGCGCCGACGTCAACAAGACCGGCTGGACGCCACTGCATTACGCCGCCAGTGGCGGTCACGTGGCCATCATCAGCCTGCTGCTGGAAAACAGCGCCTATATTGATGCCGAGTCTCCCAATGGCACTACCCCGCTGATGATGGCAGCCATGTACGGCACAACTGCCGCCGTGAAGCTTCTGCTGGAAGAAGGTGCCGACCCGCAACTCAAAAACCAGCGGGGTTTGACGGCCCTGCAGTTTGCCGAGCAAGGCAACCGGCCCGATGCCGCCGCAGCCATCACCGCAGCCATTCGCGGAAAAAGGCCTGCCGGAACCTGGTGAGTCGACATGCCTGGCACCAGATTTAAGCGGAAAGTTTGAGCCCAAAGAGACTCATTCGAGATCGATGCTCTTGAGGCCTTCAGGAACGTTCCGACGCTCTGACATGGGTAGGTTGTCGTGTGATGTGGCGGTGCCGTCCGACTTGACGCAACCCACATAAGACATATGCTTTGAGCCACGTCTCTGATCCGGAGCGTGCAGGAGAAACTCATGACTTCTTTGAAATGCGCAATGGCGCTGTCCTTAACGGCCTTGGTCGCGCCAGCCATGGCGTGCTACACCGTTTATAACCCCGGCAACCAGATCCTTTATTCCGGTGAGGCACCGCCCATAGACATGAGCTACCAGATCCACGAAAAGCTGCCCGCCGTCTTTCCCAGTGGCCATCTGATTTTTGACACGAGCAACAATTGCCCGGCGATAGACGTACGCCGTGCCGTACCGCAACTCACCAATGTCGCGCTTGTAACGGCCGCACCCGCTCCCAGACAAGCACGTCAGATGACGCGCGCCCAGCGCGAACGCGCGCTCGATTCTCTGACGAAATGAGCAAGGGCGGCACGCCGCTTTAGTTTGGAATTCGCGTGGATATCAACTGCTGCTTGCGTTGCGGTTTGGGTTGGGCCGATTCCCACACCCAACACCATTGACGCAGCGCAACTCGAATTTGCAGCGTAGCGACCGCTGAGCCTATCTGCAAGGTACGCCGCGAACTGCTGAAAATCATCACCCATTGAGAGCGTGCGGTGCGCTTCACTTCACTGGCCTCATGTGGTCGGCCAGGCAAGGGGATCTTTGCGACATCTACAATGTTCTACGATGTATAAAACGAGCTCGTTATGAAAACTCTGTCTCATAATCGCTGTTGAAATCACACCACGATCTTTGTGATGTTAAGCAAACCCTCCCCTAATTGGAGGGTTTTTTTACGACTGCATGCGCGATACTCCTGCGCATATGACTCTCTCTTTCGATTCCGTAGACTGGATTATCGGGCTTACCATGATCATCGGTAGTGCTCTTATGCTGCTAGTAGGTCTTGCACTAGCCGGGCGACCCGTCATAGGGCTTGTCTGGGCAGTATTGGGCACTGGACTTGCGATCGGAACTGCTGCAGGAGTTGATTTGTTGCTTCAGTCCTTTGCCAGCGAATTGTTCTGGAGTGATGGAGGGCATAAGCGCAACGCGATGCGGACATTCCTGCCTTTTAGCCTTGGGATGATCATTGGCATAGGGGGAACCGGATTGTTGCTTGTTTGGCTTGATAAATACGACTACCAAGGCGCGTCGGAATAGCCAACGGCAGCTATCGGCCAGAAGCGGACCTTCGACATGACATCTCGCTTTTCTGTTGATTTCAACGAACTCATAGAACACGACCTCGTGATGCTGTCCCAAACTGATGACAGGGCGGACGTGACGGGTATATCCGTTGCCCTCGTGCAAGGGCTACAAGTCGAAATTCAAGAGGAAAATCTATATAACGACGGCCTCCACGAAATACTCTTTGCCCGAGGAATTGTTGAGGCCAATACAACCGGCACCTGGTCACACGTTAAGTGGCTCTGCCGGATTGACTCCGCAGGAATCACCAATTTAGTTGGCGATTGATATTCCACGATCAGTAAAACGAGCTCGTTATGGAAACTCTGTCTCATAATCGCTGTTGAAATCACACCACGATCTTTGTGATGTTAAGCAAACCCTCCCCTAATTGGAGGGTTTTTTTATGTCTAACAGAAGCCTACAGTCGCTGGGCAGAATAAATAATCTTAGCCGACAGAATGCGGCAAAAACGGGAAAATCCATGGAAGAAACACCGCAAACGGCTCGACGACCTCCAGGACAAGGCTTTCCAATAATCACAGCGCTAGCTGGCGCGATCCTACTCAGTGCGCTTATCTACTCAATACGAAACCGCACATCTGCTGACGTCATCCGATACGGAGGAATACTTGCCCTGGTTTTCTGGCTGCCTACGACAATTACGGTAGCAGTAGGCTACTGGAAAGATAAGTCAAAAAGGAACCTCCAGCTACTCTTGGCGCTTCCGGTAATAAGCGCAGCTCTAGGTGCAACCTATTACCTGCTATTTGCGGCGGTGTGGGACCTACTGAAATGGCTCATCAACTTATGGTCATCGACTGTGGGAGGGTTCATTGCTGTTGCCGCATGCACGCTGCTCATTGGAACAGGACTCTTCCTATTTCGTCTCAAATACCGCTTCTTATATGGAATGTCGGAAGCCGCGGTAGGTGTAATTGTCGCGAGCTACAGATTCTCCCCCACCGACCCCCTACGAACGCTGACTGACCCGAATTTCTACTTCGCATTCCTTGTGTCAGGTGTTTACTTGGTGGTGAGGGGACTCGACAACATGCATCAAGGAACCATGAAGGAGCCAATTGATCCCGTGGCCGAAAAGTTGTTCCACYGGTATAAAAGTCCGAATCGCAGAAAATCAGCGCAGCAAGCACTGATCAACTCGATGCTTAGACGTAAGTGAAGAAATCTTCCAAAAGAACATGGTTTACGGCCAAACTATGTCCAATAAACAGAGGGGCGTATGAAAATTTTTATAAGCTGGTCTGGAGATCGAAGCAAGGCAATTGCATCTTTGCTAAATGACTGGATTAAATGCGTCATTCAAGCAAGCAAACCTTGGATATCTACACGAGATATAGACCGCGGAGCGCTTTGGTTCACTGAAATCAGCGACCAGCTCCGTGAGACAGCGGTGGGGGTTATTTGCCTAACGCAAGAAAACAAAGATAGGCCATGGATATTGTTCGAAGCCGGGGCGCTGGCAAAAGGGCTTTCTTCAACCAGGGTTTGCACATTCTTAATCGATCTGAAGGCGACAGATCTAATTGATCCACTCGCGCAGTTCAACCACACATTCCCCAACAAAGAAAGCGTTTGGGGCCTTGTTCGGACCCTCAACAGTAGCGCAGGACAGCACGCACTAGAAGAGCGAGTTCTGCTCCAAGTTTTTGATACATACTGGCCACAATTTGAAACAGGGTTTGCCGCCGCACTAAAGCAGTACCCGGATCAAAAGAAAACCGAACCGCGTAGCGACGTAGACATACTAGATGAGATTCTTACGAATACGCGGGCACTAAATTCTCGTATTCGCACCCTAGAAGCTCAAAACGCTCAAAATTTAGACACGCCCGCAAACTCAGCTCACACAATCAGTGAGTTCATTGAAAGTGGGCAGGCAGATGTATATCTCAGGCAACTATCCGCAACCTCCCTTGCCGACACCGCGTCCGAGTTTCGGATAAATACAGAAACCGAAAAGGACAAAATTATTAGGAGGCAGAGGATTTTGGCGCGCGCTATACAGGATTACAAACCTAAACAGTGACGCCTGGGTTTGTCTCGTCGTGGACGCACACGTCACTACATCTTGAGATCTACAGCAACCCTCCTCTAATTGGAGGGTTTTTTATTTCCCGGCGCGCCTATAGTGCAACGGAGAGGAGGCTAGATGGCTAAGACCAATCGTGGTCTCGGTACTTTACATCGAGCCAAAAAAAAATGCTTTGGCACATCAAGGGTTCAAACACATACCTCCTAGGCACGGTGCATCTTACCAATTTTGCACCGCCGAAATTGAGTGCCGCAGCTGAAATAGCCTTCAATCGCGCCACACAGATAGTATTTGAGACGGATGTCGGAATAGATCAGCCGCCTGACCCGCGAATGCTTAATCTTCCTGACGGTGTCATGCTTTCGACGATAGTGTCACGTCAGCTGTACGAGATGACGAAAGCTCACTGGATTCGCCTTGGAGGTGATGAACAGGGTTTACTAAAACGTTTACCGGGAATGACTGCAATAGCCTTGCAATTCACAACCGCTGCGTTGAGCGGCTATGCCCGCCACAACGGGGTCGATAAAACACTGTGGGTGCGGGCTAAGTCAGAAGGGAAGCAGATTGTCATGCTAGAAACGTTTGATGAGCAAATGAGCAAGCTTGTTACTTCGCCGCTCGTGGAACAAATTGAACTTTTAAAACAAACTGCAGAGGATCCCGCTTGCCGGGTGTCGCAAGTAATCGAGCTAGTCGATGCATGGAATACCAACGGCATCGGTGTTTTCGAGAGAGAGCTTGCGCGAGCATTTGCAATATTTCCCAAAATGTCGGAGACGATAATTACGGAGCGGAATGAGGACTGGCGTCCATCGATACGAAAATTTGTCGAGAGCGAGACGCCAACGCTCGTTGCGGTTGGAGCGCTGCACTTAGTAGGGGAGGTGGGGTTACCTGAGATTCTAAAAAAAGACGGTTTCGTCACCGTACCAGTGACCCAAGCTTAGTCGGGGGCAGAACACTAGCCGTACAATCCCACTGCCCGACTAAGCCGCACAACCGCAAGCACTAATGCCCACCCAGCCAACCTCAACACCACCCGAGGAGCCTCTCACCTGGAAGGAAATTGATGACTTCTTGGTGCAGATGGACAAACGGCAATGCCCTTGGTGCAATGGTCAACACTGGGGACTTCACATTGACTCCACCTTAATGAAGGAAAACGGTAATAAAGTTATTCCGGGTCTCCGATCACTCTCTCGCATCCGCATTGAACCCGGTGAACGCGGTAACGATTTGAAGGCCAGCATTTCTGCCGGCACCGAAAGCGCGCTTGTTGCGATCGTTGCGGAATGCACAGAGTGCGGCCACCTGTATTTCTTTAATTACTTCACTGTTCTCACCAAAGCAAGAGCCAAAAGAACACAAGAAAATGGCAACGATCCATCAATTTGACCCCATGAGCGGCGCCCCACGTCTGGTTAACTCAGAACAAGGCGGCGAACCGCCGTATGATGGGGGAATGGAAGCACGCGTTGCAAAGCTAGAAGCCGTCTCAGAATTCATCCAGCGAGACATAGCTGAATTGAAGAACGAGACACGCGAAATCCGAAAGGACATCGCGAGCATTCGCACCACCGATTTTCGAATCCTATTCGGCGCGATCATTACAGTAGCCCTAGGTCTTGCGGGTCTGATGGCCAAAGGCTTCCACTGGCTGTAAACAAGCCTTAGTTGGGTATTGGCTCAGTATCGAGCACCCAACAATCTCCAAAGCTATTAATCCAATGCCGCGCCACACGATAACCGGGCGGGCATTCGAACGCTATAGCGATGATGTCAGCTAGGGGCCCTTCGGGGAATTCCAGCGTGATGGACTTGGGCGGCGTGAGGTCTTGGGTGCTGTCCCACATGCGGCGGCCCTCTAAGCCCTCAGCATGGTGCTTGGTGAGGTACTTCGACACATAGGCCGCCATCTTGGCCAAGCTGAAAGCTTTAGCGTCGGCATGCTGCTTTTTCTTAGACTTGCGGGTGTAGCCGTCTACATTGATGGTGCCACCCGTGACCATCACTACTGGCCATTCTTGACCTGGCTGCAGCGGGCCGCAAAAATCGAACGGCACTTCGCCCACCACCTCTTGCCAGAGCAGCGTCATAACCTCATAGGAGGGCTTTGCCACGCCTTTGTGGCGCAGCATGCGGGGTAGGGCGTCGGTGGTGGCGTGGAAGTGCCACGCGCCGCGTTTCTGAGGCTCAAAGGCCCATACGGAACGGAAATGGGGGATGACAGCGCGAACCTTGCGAAGCCACGCGGCGAAGTCGCGACGCATGCGGTCAAAGTCCTTCATGTTCTCGCGGTAGGTGCCAGTGAGCATGTGCCGGAAGCGGCCGTGCTTAATTTTGTGGCGGCAATTGCGCTTTGCGCGGGCGGCGGATTTTCGCTTGCAGGCCAGCGCTTTGCGTTCCATCTCCTCAAGGTCAATGGTCAATCTAGCCTCGTCAGGGCCGCACCACGCGGCGAGGTGGAAACGTTCCTCATCCAAGGGAATAGCAAGCAGGCGGCGCGTGATACGCACCTCACGCTGTCCGGTGCCATACCAGCCACCCACAGGGCCACGGAGGGCCGTTAAGTCGATCATGGAGCCATCAGGCTTGCCCGTGGGAATCTCCGTCGTGTGGGTCTTGGATTCCCAAATCGTGACTTTGTAGCCGTCTTTAACGAGCTTGCAGCGAAGCCCATCTCGGAATACGATGTTGTCCATTGGCAGTGCCTCATCTTTGCTGTCAATCTGACCCCGGGGGATTCGTAGTCCCGCCGGGGTTTCTTTTTGGCCGGTTCCTCTATGAACTCAGCGCCTAATCCGCGTTATGTCGAGATGTGTTCTTAAGATAAATTAAGCGGCGCTTCGCGCCGCCGGCCTGCGGCTATCGGCGGCGCACCTAGCAGCCGCATCAACCAATCGACGTGCAGGAGCTGCAAGCCTGCAGCGTTTGCCATGGGGTTGCACCCCATACCCGGGCGTGCCGCCCCCGCGTTGCGGGCTCCCCTGCTGTTTGTCTTCCAAAAGGTGGTTTGCGCCGGTCACTTGATGTACTCACGCTTGCGCATGAACGCCAGCACCTCAGCATCACGCGAGACGGTGGACCGAATCTCAGGCGGCGGCAGGACGGGCTTCGACTCGGTGGCAAATACCGGCTCTGAGGTCGATGCAAGGCGCACGGGCGCGGGTTCAGTAGCGACTACCGGCTTAGGCTTGGACTGGACCACCCCGGGCGGCTCAAGGAACGGGAAGAACACCGCATTGCGCACGTACTGCACACACATCGCCTGTGTGGTGTCATAGCGCTGACCGGTTTGGGTGTAGCACCCGCAGGGACCACCGTGCAGCTTGACCCAAGAAGGCCGATCGGAGCTCAGGCAGGCCGCAGGCAGCGGGACCGTCTTAGGCACCGTCATGGCGTCATAGACGGGCGCTGTGTGCATCATTCCTTCAATCCGAGGCTTGTACTGGTCTATGTACTGTTCGACGGTCAGAGGGCCTTTTTCAGCAGCGACCTTGCCCGATTGGGGATTGCTGGCACCAGCCGGGCGGGCCATGGAGGGCGGTGTGGCCGCAGCCTGGCCGGTATCGGTGAACCGGTGCAAGGTGCGACTGATGGCGTTCCAACCGACAAAGGGGAAGGCCAAGGCCGTAGCCAGCACCACCCAAACGACCAGCGGGACACGGCCCCCGGCCTTGGTGTGCTTCTCGCTGGACTTGTACAACTCAAACACCCGCTTGGGATAGCGCCAGACTTTGGACTGTGCCTGTTTGAGGTTGGACAGGTTGCTGACGCTGTCCCATTCGTAGACGATGGCCGCGTTCAGGGCCCAGGTGCGGCGCACGTGGATATGCCGACCGACGAGGCGGCGAATGTGGGCATCGATCTGTTGCGGGTGCTGCGTGATGATGATGAAATCGCAGCCGCTGTGCCGGTGAACTTCAAGGCGCTTGATCCACTCCGGCGCGGGCGCACTGGGTGAGCGCGGGCGGGCGATGCGCTGGACCTCATCGATACAGAACACCGCATCAATCAGATTGAAAGCAGGCGCGCCGGTTTCTTCATTGGGTTCGCCGCCCTTGTACCAAGCCTCTACATCCTTGTCGCTGATGGGCGTGTGTTCCAGCAGCAAATCGGGAATGCCGTTGACGAACTTCGGGCGGTCCTTGAATTGGCCGTTGAGCAATGCACCCACCGCATACAAGCTCTTGCCGCTGCCCGGCGTGCCGGTGATCAGAATAATCATGACACCACACTCCCCAGTCCGAAGAACGAGAAGGCCTTGCGTAAGGCCCACAACGTGAGGGAGAACGAAATAGCGCCCAGCACAAGGGCAAGGGCGGTGTTAAAGCCAAACAAGCCCATCATCTGCAGGACAGCCGCGGGGAAGCTGTTAACGCTGTTGACGACGTATTCGCGGGCCTGCTGGAAAGCGGTATCCACCCCCTTGAAGGTGATGACCGAGAGCCCGAGCGAAGTCATGATGCGGACGATGATGGGTTGCACCATCGCCATCAGCCAATTGGTTAAGGTGTCCATCAGTTTTTGGTGGTGAGGGCTGCATAAACGATCATCAGTGCGGCCATCGCAGCAGACAGCAGCACGAAGGGTTTGACGTAAGGCGCCACGTCACAAAACCATTTGTAGGAGAGCTTGAAGCTCTTGCCGAAGGCTTCAAAGTTCAGATCAGCGGGACAGCCGTTGCCGATGCTGAAGCCATTCATGTTGTCCGGCGCAAAAGTGTTGACGTCGATTTCTTTGGTGGGCAACTCGCCGTCCGTAGGTTTGCCCAGACCGGTACAACCTGCCGTGCCGCCACCCTTGGAGCAGCCCACATCGCCGGTGCCGGTGCAATTTCCGTCCTTGGGGTTCTTGGTACAGAAACTGTCCTTGCCCTCTGTCTTGGAACTGCTGGACGATGTTGTGGAGCCGTTGACGCTTGTGTTGGTCACCGTCGTGGTGGTGTTGCACGAATTGCCGGTGCAGGTGGTTTCTGTGGTCGTCTCCGTCTTGGTTTCTTCCGGCGTGCCGGGGTTCTGCTTGACGGTTTCTTTCTTTGGCTCTGACTTGGTTTCTATCGGGTCAGAGCAAGTCGTGACTGTGGTGCCGTTCATGACGGCGCTGCCCACGCTTTTGCCGGGCGGGCAAGGGCTGTTGTTGGGCGTAACCGGCGGAGTTGTCGAGGTGGACTCTGTAGGTGACGTATCCGTTGCGGTCGGCTCTGGTGTGCAGGAGCTACCGGTGTGCGTGTACGTGAAATAAGTGGACCATTTACCGGTTACCCGGTCTTTGGCCTTCATGGAGACGTTCATCTGCATGCCGCAGCCTCGACCTGGCGTGACTCCGGACACGTTGGTATTGCAGGCAAAGCCGCTGGACAAGTAACCCTCAACCACGCTCTCTGTAGAACCGCCCAAAGTGGACTCTGCAATGGTCTTGATGGCCTTACAACGCTCATCGTCCGGGTTTACGGTGGTACAGCCGTCATGCGCGGCATTCTCGACGCTGGGCGGAGTGCACACACAGGACGTGGTTCCTGTGCTTCCCGCAGGGCACTCCACCGGCGCAATCCGCGTACTCACTGCTAAATCACCGTCCGATCCTGTGACTCCCGTAGCCTTATAAACGTAGGAATACAGACAGTGATCATTCGACGTGATGGACGTGGGCGATACAGTCACTTGCCAACCGAGGCGCGCATTAAACACGGCGGCCCAGCTTTGACACGCGGCCATCTGGGTAGACGCCCATGCGCCCACATCTTGCGCACTGCTACCGTACAGATATTGGGTCTGCCCACCGGGTGGCGGGAAGGCTGCAAAGGCGGGCGTCAGCGCACCAAGAGCCAGAGCCAGAACCAGCCAATGCAGAAAACCACGAAGTCGATTAATTCGAAGCTCATACATTCTGGTCCCCGTTCTTTTTGAACATATCGATCAGTTCCCGGACCCCCCAGATAGCCAGCGAGCCCAGCACGAKCAACGAGAACAGCGGGAGCCATGTGTCGGCATAGGTCATGCGGTCGCAGGGCTGCAGGGCCACTACGGACTCGACGCCGCTGGACATTTGAAGGGTTGCGGTGTTGCCCGCAACAGTGAATGAAGAGCAGGACAGCAAACCGGCGCTGGTCATGCCGTAGGCCACAGAGCAGGCGTGCGATGACGCCATTTCTGCGGTCGGGAAGCACTGGGCACCGATTTGCCATCCTGCAGCCATGGCTTACTTCCGGCCAAACATGCCGATGAGCCTGTAGATGCCCCACACGGCCAGCGTGACGATGAAAAGCAGGCCGCCCATGGCGATCAGGTCATCTTTCGTCTTGCCGGTTTCAGTGGTGGCCGCTGTGATCAGCGGATTGGTGCTTTGCGCGAGAGCCACGCTGGCGGTAAAGAACAGGCCGGCAACGGCCACGAAGGCCGAGACGACCAGATTTTTAACACTCTTGAACATGGAAATACCCTTTCAAACGGTGGTCAGCGGTGCTGAACTACACCCCATAGAGCCGGGCGTTTCACAACGATGCGGCTCTACAGGCTGGAGTCACTTAGGCTGCAGCTGCAGCAGCACGAGGAGCAGCCACGGGAGCAGGCGCAGCCTTTGATTGAAAGGAGGGCGGGACTGGGGTCAGGTCGGTGAGCTCGGCCACGATGCGGCCTTGGTTCTCGCCATAGGCGGCGGCGACGAGGCCAAAGGAGGCGGTGAACATGCCCTGCTTCGCTTTCTCTTCCAGGCGCTTGGGGATGACCAGCACGCCCACGGCGCCGGGGGTCCCGTCTGCGTTACGAAGGACGCAATGGGCTTCGTTGATGCTGTAGTCGTTGCCGGTCTTTTTGGCTTTGCCGGACTTGTTGGTGATCAGGAGAATTTCGAGGATGGAGGCGATTTGCGACATGCGGGACCTTTCTTGCGGCACGGTGACCGCTGGGTTAAAGTTGATGTATCAAATTCGCTATTTAGCGAACTCGATACAACGAACTTTAGCGAAGGTGATACACATGTCAACAGACCAGAACCTGATCGCGCTCATTGCCAAAGCCTCTCAAGCTGTCGGCAGCGACGCCAAACTTGCCCGCGCAATGGGCATTGCTCAGCAAAATATCAGCCTCTGGAAGTCTGGTGAACGAACATGCACACCTGAAGATCGGGCGCGCCTGGCCGGGTTCGCAAAAGAGGATGCGCTACAGGAATTGGTACGCGCTACGCTGGAGAAAACTGCAGGAACGCTACGTGGGGAGCAACTTAGACAAGTGCTGGGAAAGTGGTTGCATCAGACTGGCGTGGCGTCCGTTGGCGCATTGGCCGGTCTGGGCAGCATGACCTATGGGGCCTTGAGCCTGAAGGACGTGGCGACTAGCGCCTTAGATGTTCTACGATGTATATTATGTTAAGTAATAAATATTGGCAGTGAAGATGCCTTGTGGCCCTTTTGTGAAGCCTGCTTTTTCGGACCCCATCCTCTTCCTATTGTTCGTCCATGGCCTTCGCTTCCACTCGCGGCAGGCTCACCATAGCCAGGAGAGATTCGATGTCTGCGGGTTTCACCACATGATGGTCAAAACCCGCTTGTTGGGAGCGCAACCGGCTTTCGGCTTCGCCGTAGCCGGTCAAGGCAATCAGCAGCGTTGTTTTCGATTCCGGGCGGCTACGCAGCTGGCGGGCAACCTCAAAGCCGTCCAGGCCGGGCAAACCGATGTCGAGGATGACTACGTCCGGCACGAATTCCCGGGCGATATGGAGCGCTGACGCACCATCGTTCGCGATCCTCACGTTAAAACCTTCCAGTTCCAGCAGCACTTGCAGCGTTTCTGCGGAAGCGCATAAATCGTCGACTACAAGGACTTTTCGGGGAACAGCAGGCGCCGGTTTGGCGGCCGGCGGCGCAGCCATCACAGGAAGACCGGCATCGCTGGCTGAAGCCCTCGCGGGAAAATAAAGGGATATCCGGCTTCCCATGCCTTTGCCTTCGCTATAAGCCTCTACTTTGCCGTTGTGCAACTCGACCAAATGCTTGACCAGTGTCAAACCAATACCCAGCCCCCCTTGCGCGCGGTCCAGGGCCTGGTCGCCCTGGGCAAAAAGGTCGAATACGTGCGGCAGGAAGTCGGGCTCTATGCCCTGACCGTTGTCTGACACGAACAGGGTGACGCCCTCCTCCTGCAGCGAGGCGTTCAGCTCGATCTTTCCATGCTGATCCGTGAATTTGGAGGCATTGTTCAGCAGGTTGGAAAGCACTTGAGACAAGCGCACCAAATCGCCCTGGAGCACCACGGCTTCAGCTGGAAGACGGACAGTCAATTCCTGATTCCTGGCTGCCAGCAGCGGGCTGCTGGCCTCCACTGCATGCTCGCACAATGTCGAGAGCAGGACCGGCTCCATATGAACCGTCACCTTGCCCCTGACGATCCGCGAGACGTCCAGAAGATCATCGATCATTCGTGACATGTGATCGACCTGCCGTGCAATGACATCACGCGCCCATGCAACCTTCGGGTTGACTACATGGGAACTGTGAATGATATGCACTGCGTTCCTGATCGGTGCCAGCGGATTCCTGAGCTCGTGCGCCAGCATGGCAAGGAATTCGTTCTTGCGGCGATCCGCTTCCTGAACCAGCGTATAGAGCCTGGCGTTTTCCATGGCAATAGAGGCACGGCCCACCACCTCGCTGAGCAGGGCGGCGTCCGCCTGCGCAAAACCGCCGGCCTTGCCGAACAGAATGAGTGCGCCCAGCATCTGCTCACGCGCGACCAGCGGGCAAATCGCCATCTCCTCATGGTCTGCCGGGAGCTCCGGCCAGGCAGGCTGCGGGGCTGCCGCGGAGGCTGTCGACGCCGCGCACAACTCCGTTGAGGGCAGAAACGCTATTTTCCGCGAGAGCATGGCGCTGCGGACCGTCGCCGCCATGGGGGCGCCCAACTCGCGATGGCATTCGAGTACGACAGGGCCCGCCGAGGGGTCCGGGCCACCCGCAATTTTGAGGCAGCGGCAGTGCAGCTCGCCATGGCTGTCCAGCAGGGCGACGGCCGCCATGGCGCCCAGGTCCGGTACGGCGATATCCGCCAGCGCTTGGGCAGTGGCATCGATATTGAGGGACATGGACAGGCGTTGACTGGCATCCGACAGGAAGTCGGCACGCCGCGTGGCATCCTCGGCCGCGGTGCGTGCCGCCTCGGACCGCGCCAGCGCCTCGCGCTCGACGGCCTGCTGCTGAAGCTGCCGGTTCATGCGGTGAAGGTCGACGAAAACCTTGACCTTGGAACGCAACACCCCCGGCACGACGGGCGAAGAGATGTAGTCCACCGCGCCCAGCGCGTAACCCTTGGCGGCCTGTTCCTCGTCCACATAGGCCGTGATAAAAACAATGGGCGTTTGCGCCGTCTTCTTGTACTGCCGGATCATGCTGGCGGTCTCCAGCCCGTCGATGTCGGGCATGTTGACGTCCAGCAGGATGACCGCAAACTCCATCTGCAGGATGAGGCGCAGAGCCTCCCGGCCCGAGCGGGCACTGACGATGTTTTGCCCCAGTTCTTCCAGGATGCTGTTCATGACAACATGCTTTTCCGGCAGGTCGTCGACGATCAGGATGTTGACCAGATCCGGATTCAGCATGTTTGCCGGCTCCTGCGGCATGAGGACGGCGCTCACCGGGGCAACCAGGCACGCAGCACGGCCAGCAGGTTTTCCGTATTGACGGGCTTGGAGAGGTAGTCCCAGGCGCCGGCCTCTATGCATTTCTCGCGGTCCCCCTTCATGGCCTTGGCCGTGACAGCGATCATGGGCAAGGTCTTGCCGGCCGGCAGCTTGCGAATCTCCTGCATGGTGACCAGTCCGTCCATCACAGGCATCATGATGTCCATCAGTACCACGCTGAGCTGCGGATCGGAGGCGACTTTGGCGATGGCATCGTGGCCGTTGTCAGCCCAGACGATGTCCATGCCCTCCCCCTCCAGCACGGTGGCCAGAGCGAAGATATTGCGCATGTCATCGTCGACGATCAGCACCCTTTTTCCCGCGAGTGACTTGTTGGCGTCGTGGAAGTTTCTCAAGGTGCTACGCTGCCTGTCCGTCATGCGCGCCTCGCTTACATGCAGGGCATGCAGGGCCAGGTCTATCACCCGGGGGACGGACCTGGCTTCGCGGAAAAGGTAGCCGTCGTGTGACTGCCAGGCAGGCTGAAGCTGCGCATCGATCATGCCTTCACGCCAGACCACCACCTGCAGCGGCCCGAGCACCGGGGCCGCGGGCGAGGCATTTAGCAAACGGTCGAGCCCGTTCGCCAGTGATGCCTCATCGGTCACGGCGCATTCCAGGCGGGCGAAATCCTCGGGTTTGACGTCCGCCAGTGACGGCACCGCCAGGCACTGAACATGGCTGCCGCCTAGCAGGCTGGTGACCTCGGCACGCAACGCTTCGTCCTTCAACGCAACAAGCACATGCCGCACAGGGCGCGACACATAGCGGTGCAGCTGATCCAGCATTTCGTCGAGAACTTCCCTGGCCGGGATCGGTTTCTCAATGAATGCCATGGCGCCGGATCGATAGGCGCGCTCCTTGGAATCGTCGGTGGAGATCACGCAAACCGGAATGTGCCTGACGCCGAAGTCCTGCTTGATGCGCTCGAGTACGCGCCAGCCCTCCATGTCGGGAAGATGCATGTCCAGCGTGATGGCCGAAGGCTTGAATTCGGCGGCAAGCGTGAGGGCGCGGGCCCCCAGTGGCGTCACCAGGCCCTTGAACCCCTTGGCCCTTGCGGCATCGAGCAAAAAGCTGGCAAAGGCCAGGTCATTTTCCACAATCAGGAGCACAAAGTCGCCAGGCTGAATGGTGTGCCGGTCATCCGCAGCCTCATCGGCCGCTGAGTGCGTGTCCAGAGACAGCACGGAATCATCGAAGGCGACTTCCAGCTTCTCGAAACCCAGGCGGCTGATCGGCGCGGCCGGCTCGAAGCGCTGCTCGGCGCTGCTGCCCGGCTTGCGCGCTCCGCGCGTCGAAGCGTAGACCAGCGGCAGGTAGAGCACAAAGCTGCTGCCTTCGCCGGGCGCGCTGGACAGGCGTATTTCGCCGCCCAGCAGGCGCGAGAGTTCGCGACTGATGGCCAAACCCAGACCGGTACCGCCGTACTTGCGGCTGGTACTGCCGTCAGCCTGCTGGAAGGCTTCAAAGATGATCTGCTGCTTGTCGGCGGAAATACCGATACCTGTGTCAGTAACGGAAAACGCCAGCACCTGCTGCGCGCGGTTGAGTTCCTCGTTGTCCGGACTCCAGCCGGTAAAGGCTTCTTCTATCGCCAGGGCCACATGACCCTGGTGCGTGAATTTGAAGGCGTTGGACAACAGGTTTTTGAGAATCTGCTGCAGGCGCTTGACGTCGGTCACCATGGAAATCGGCAACTGCAACCCGGTGGTGATCAGGAAATCCACATTCTTGGCTTCGGCCACATGGCGGAAAGTGCGCTCGACATACATCTGCAGGTCGGACAGCCGCAGCTCGTTCACATCCACGACCACCGTGCCCGACTCGATCTTCGACAAGTCCAGGATGTCGTTGATCAGCATCAGCAGGTCGTTGCCGGAGGAATGAATGGTCTTGGAAAACTCCACCTGCTTGTTGGTCAGGTTGCCTTCCGAGTTCTTGCACAGCTGATCGGACAGGATCAGCAGGCTGTTGAGCGGCGTGCGCAGCTCATGCGACATATTGGCCAGAAACTCCGACTTGTACTTGGACGTGAGCGAAAGCTGTTTGGCCTTTTCCTCGAGCGCCTGACGGGCCTGCTCGACCTCTTGGTTCTTTCGCTCTACTTCGTCGTTCTGCTGGACCAGCAGATGGGCTTTTTCCTGCAGTTCCTCGTTGGTCTGCTGCAGTTCTTCCTGCCGGCTTTGCAGCTCCTGCGCCAGGGACTGCGACTGGGTCAGCAAGTCCTCGGTGCGCATATTCGCTTCAATCGTGTTGATCACGATGCCGATACTCTCCGTGAGCTGGTCCAGGAAAGCCTGGTGAGTCGGGTTAAAGCGCTCGACTGAGGCGAGTTCCACCACGCCGCGAACCTGGCCTTCGAAGATGATGGGCAGCACCAGGATGTCCATAGGCGCCACTTCGGTAAGGCCGGACGATATCTTGAGGCCCTGCGGTAGCGAGGACGTCAACAGGATCTTTTGTTTGTCGAAAGCGCACTGGCCTATCAGACCCTGGCCCAGGTCGATTTCCTTTCCGTAAGCGCCCTGCCCGTCAGACGCGTAGCTGGCCATGAGGCGCAGGCGCGGCCTCTCGTGCGTGTAGCTCAGCACATAAAACTCCGCCTGCTGCGCGCCAACCACCGGTGCCAGCTCCGAGAGAATCAGATGCCCCACGGCCACCAGGTCTTTCTGGCCCTGCAGCATCCGGCTGAATTTGGCGAGATTGGTTTTGAGCCAGTCCTGCTCTGTGTTGACCTGGGTCGTGTCCTTGAGGTTGCGGATCATTTCATTGATCGTATCTTTCAGTGCCGCCACCTCACCGAGTGCCTCGACCGTGATCGACCGCGTCAAGTCACCTTGGGTCACGGCAGTGGCCACCTCGGCGATGGCGCGCACCTGGGTCGTCAGGTTGGCAGCCAGCTGGTTCACGTTCTCCGTCAGGCCTTTCCAGGTGCCGGCGGCTCCGGGAACCTTGGCCTGGCCGCCCAGCTTGCCTTCCACGCCGACCTCGCGCGCCACCGTGGTTACCTGATCGGCGAAGGTGGCCAGGGTGTCAGTCATGCCGTTGATGGTATCGGCCAGCGCGGCGATCTCGCCCTTGGCTTCCACGGTCAGCTTGCGCTCCAGGTCGCCGTTGGCCACGGCCGTCACCACGCGCGCAATGCCTCGCACCTGGCTGGTCAGATTGCCAGCCATGAAGTTCACGTTGTCCGTCAAATCTTTCCACGTGCCGGCCACGCCCTGCACGTCGGCCTGCCCGCCCAGTTTGCCCTCGGTGCCCACTTCTCGTGCCACCCGCGTCACTTCGGACGCAAACGAGCGAAGCTGATCCACCATGGTGTTGATGGTGGCCTTGAGTTCGAGGATTTCACCCTTCACGTCCACCGTGATCTTCTTGGAAAGGTCACCGGCCGCCACGGCCTTGGTCACGTCGGCGATGTTTCGCACCTGTGATGTCAGGTTACCGGCCATGAAGTTCACGTTGTCAGTCAAATCCTTCCAGGTACCGGCAACACCTTGCACATCGGCCTGCCCGCCCAGTTTGCCCTCGGTACCCACCTCGCGCGCCACCCGTGTCACTTCAGAGGCAAATGACCGCAGCTGATCCACCATGGTGTTGATGGTGTTCTTGAGCTCGAGGATTTCGCCCTTCACGTCCACCGTGATCTTCTTCGAAAGGTCACCGGCGGCCACGGCCGTCGTCACCTCGGCAATGTTGCGCACCTGCGCCGTCAGGTTGGAACCCATGGAGTTGACCGAATCGGTCAAGTCCTTCCAGGTACCGGCAACGCCCTGCACGTCGGCCTGCCCGCCCAGCTTGCCTTCGGTACCCACCTCGCGCGCCACCCGCGTCACCTCAGAAGCAAATGACCGCAGCTGATCCACCATGGTGTTGATGGTGTTCTTGAGCTCGAGGATTTCGCCCTTCACGTCCACCGTGATCTTCTTCGAAAGGTCACCGGCGGCCACGGCCGTCGTCACCTCGGCAATGTTGCGCACCTGCGCCGTCAGGTTGGAGCCCATGGAGTTGACCGAATCGGTCAAATCTTTCCACGTGCCGGCTACACCTTGCACGTCGGCTTGGCCGCCCAGTTTGCCCTCGGTACCCACTTCTCGCGCCACCCGCGTCACCTCAGAAGCAAATGACCGCAGTTGATCCACCATGGTGTTGATGGTGTTCTTGAGCTCGAGGATTTCGCCCTTCACGTCTACCGTGATCTTCTTCGAAAGGTCGCCCGCCGCCACAGCCTTGGTCACCTCGGCAATGTTGCGCACCTGGCCGGTCAGGTTGGAGCCCATGGAGTTGACCGAGTCAGTCAAGTCCTTCCAGGTGCCGGCTACACCTTGCACATCGGCCTGCCCGCCCAGCTTGCCCTCGGTGCCCACCTCGCGTGCGACTCGCGTTACTTCAGAAGCAAAAGACGACAACTGGTCCACCATGGTGTTGATGGTGTTCTTGAGTTCGAGGATTTCGCCCTTCACATCCACCGTGATCTTCTTCGAAAGGTCACCGGCGGCCACGGCGGTCGTCACCTCGGCAATGTTGCGCACCTGGCCGGTCAGGTTGGAGCCCATGGAGTTGACCGAATCGGTCAAATCTTTCCACGTGCCGGCTACACCTTGCACGTCGGCTTGGCCGCCCAGTTTGCCCTCGGTGCCCACTTCTCGCGCCACCCGCGTCACTTCAGAAGCAAAAGACGAGAGCTGGTCCACCATGGTGTTGATGGTGTTCTTGAGCTCGAGAATCTCACCCTTCACGTCCACCGTGATCTTCTTGGAAAGGTCACCGGCGGCCACAGCTTTGGTCACGTCGGCGATGTTGCGCACCTGTGATGTCAGATTGCCGGCCATGAAGTTCACGTTGTCGGTCAGATCCTTCCAGGTACCGGCTACACCTTGCACATCGGCCTGCCCGCCCAGTTTGCCTTCGGTGCCTACTTCTCGTGCCACCCGCGTCACTTCGGACGCAAACGAGCGAAGCTGATCCACCATGGTGTTGATGGTGTTCTTGAGCTCGAGGATTTCGCCCTTCACGTCCACCGTGATCTTCTTGGACAAGTCACCGGCCGCCACGGCGGTCGTCACCTCGGCAATATTGCGCACCTGCGCCGTCAGGTTGGAACCCATGGAGTTGACCGAATCGGTCAAGTCCTTCCAGGTACCGGCCACGCCCTGCACATCGGCCTGGCCGCCCAGCTTGCCTTCGGTTCCCACCTCGCGCGCCACCCGTGTCACTTCAGCTGAGAAGGTCCCCAGCTGCTCCACCATCTTGTTGATGATCATGGCCGTACGCAGGAACTCGCCTTCCAGCGCCTTGCCTTCTGCTTCGAGGGCCATGCTCTTGGAGAGATCGCCCTGGGCGACGGCGCCAATCACACGCGCCACTTCGCTGGTCGGATGAACCAGATCCGCTATCAGGGAATTGATGGATTCGGCAGAGTCGCGCCAGAAGCCGGAGGCATCGGGCACGAATGCGCGCTCTTTCAAGCGGCCTTCCTTTCCGACCACCCGGCTCAATCGCTCCAGTTCTCGCGCCATCCGGACGTTCTCGGAAACGACATCGTTAAATGCATCTGCAACCTTGCCCGGTACACCCGTCCAGTCCTGCGGCAACGACGCATGCACATCGCCCTTCTTAAGGTCGGTCAACGCTGCGAGAATAATTTTTGTCTGGTCCGCTGCCGTATCGGCGTCATCAAGCACGGTGTTAATCGCGACAGCGTTTTCCAGCCAGAAGCCGGATAGTTTTTCTTCCGGCAGACGGCGACTCACTCGCGCTGCAGAGCGGGATTTGGCAGCAAGTCCCTTGCAGCGGCTGGTGGTCGCCGCAGTCATAGCCGACAGCTGATTGAATTCAGCGGCTATTTTCCCGTACACGCCTTCCCACTCGGTCGGAAGTGTGACTGCGAGTTCGCCCCGCCGCAACGCGCTCAGGGATTTGAGAATGAACTTGAGTTCGGTGTCGCGCTCCACCACCGAAAGCTTGGCCAGTGCCTCCATATCATTCATCCTGTATTGAAGGTAACGTTTTGTAGAAACGGCTGACGAGATTACTCGCGAACATTCAGAATGACAACACAAAGCCCTCACTATTTACCGAAGGGCGCGGCAATTTGCAGCATGCCTGTCACAACCTTTCATCTGTAGGTTTTGGCTTACATACCACTCCCTTCTGACGCTGTATATTTTGAAGTTACGCCTTGAAAATATCGCAGCAAGATGTATTCAAAAAAAACGGCGCGGCCCTGCAGCCAACCCTGCAGTTTTCTGGAGCATTTTCGACGGCACCATCACCATGAATGTTCAATTCCACAGCACATCAATCCAGGAAACGGCATTGGAAAGATGCGTGGCGGAGGCGGCGCAATACGCACTCCTGCGGCGACTCGCGCCCGTGATTCGTCACAATATGGCGGGTACGCTGCAGCCGATTGCCATGGTTGCGGCCATGCTGGAAAGGCGACTCCAAAAAGCAGACACAGATCCGGAAACGCTGCAGCGAAATGCACGCGACATCGTGGCGTTGTCCAAAGAGGCAGCTGCATCCTGTGTTGATTTGATGGGCTGGCTTGCTCCCCGGGAAAACAAGTCAGTCAAAGTCGGAAAAGGCATTGCGGAGTGTCTGGGCATGGTGGCAACCCAGCTCTCGTTCAAGGGCATTTCCATTGTCGACAACACCAGCCAGGTCGATGTCGAGCTCTCCCAGTCGGCGCTGCGCAATGTGTTAACAGCCGCGATCATTACCCTGACCGACACGGCCACCGGACCCAGGGCACTGCTCGTGGAAACTGAATTCACCGATGGTTTCTTTTCCGTTCAGGCTTCATTGAATGAGCCGAATGCGTCCACGCCTGCGCGGGTGCCTGAGAAGTCGTCGTATCGGCAACTTGAATGGCATGACCTGGAAGCATTGGCTCTGCGGGAAGCCGTGCGCCTGACCCGTACGGAAAATCGGATCGCACTGCTATTTGAAACATTGCCGACAGCGACGGACAGGCTGGCCGAAGCGGTGCAAGCCTGACGAAATACCTTTGGGTTCACCCCGGCCTCCCTCATTCGGCGATAGATGTAGGACGATGGAGCGTATGCCCCAATTGCCTGTTTTCCACTGGCACACTGAGGTCATGAGCAACGTTCAAACCCTTGCGGTCGCTTGTTGCCTGGCATTGGGCACATTTCTGCCGCCGGCTGCCGCGCAAGCGCAGCAAGCCCCCGCCGTTTCCGCGGAACCCCACGCCGCTGCCCTGCTCGAAAAGCATGTGGCGTTGGCAGGGCAGCTGGCGCAGAACGCCTACCATAGACCGCTTTTTCTGGAGTCTTCAGAAGGCACCAACACGGTAACTGGAAGTGCATACGCCGTACTGAATTCCCCTTTCAATACGGTTAGCGCCGCTTTCAAAAGTCCTAATCGCTGGTGCGAAATGCTGATGCTCCACATCAACACCAAATACTGCCACGCCAGCTCGGACAGCAGTCCCAGCACCCTGAAAATGAACATCGGCAAAAAAACCGCACAGCAGCTGGAGGACGCATTCGCGTTGCAATTCAACTATCGGCTGGTCGCCAGCTCTTCCGACTATCTGGGTGCCCAACTCAACGCCGATAGAGGTCCGCTGGGAACCAGCAACTACCGGATCGAATTGCAGGCGGTTCCACTGCCTGGTGGAAAAACCTTCATTCATTTGGGTTATTCCTATGGCTACGGCATCACCAGCCGCCTGGCCATGCAGGGCTACCTTGCCACCGTGGGCAGTGGAAAAGTGGGATTCACCCAAATACGGCAAGACCAGCACATGACGCATGTAGGCGGAATGCGCGGCGCGGTAGAGCGCAACACCATGCGTTACTACCTGGCGATTGAAGCCTACCTCGCCGCTGTGGACAAACCAGCCGCGCAGCAAC
This sequence comes from Polaromonas sp. P1_F4, assembly GCF_056405675.1. Taxonomy (NCBI): domain Bacteria; kingdom Pseudomonadati; phylum Pseudomonadota; class Betaproteobacteria; order Burkholderiales; family Comamonadaceae; genus Polaromonas; species Polaromonas sp. P1_F4. The sequence continues at coordinate 97,770 of NZ_JBFUBP010000003.1, forward strand.
TTGAAGCGCGCATGCTGCATTGGTTTGATGCCACGGAACAGTACGCACGGCAGCTTCATGAGGTAGACAAGAACACTTATCTCACCATGAAAAGGGCTGAGTACCAGCGGCAGCAGGCCGCCCTGTAAGCTATTGCGCTGAGTGCCCGCGCGAGCTGGAGCTGTGTTTAAACCGCCTGCGGCGGCACATTGGTCGCCGGCTCGCGGATCGGAAGCGTCGGCTCCAGCGGTGGATCATTGACCTCGGGGGGCGTGCCAGGCGCAGGAGGAATAATCATCGGTGGCACCTCGGTGGGAACATGGATGCCCGGGGTGCCGGGGCTGGGTTCCGGAACGGGAACATGAAGTCTCATTGGGTGCTCCGGGGCCAGGGAGTTATCTGATCCAGCGTGGCAGGTGCGAACCGACGCGGCGACGCAACTGTGATCGCAGCATGATCATGGCCAAGGCTCCGGCGGCGGCGGCCATCAATGCCGAACGGCACGGGTATTCCGCGACCTGGGTTCGAAGAGAACCCATAAGAGGGGCCCGCTTGTCGCCGGCCCGGACTGCCGGCGGCCGGGTCACCTGGGCGTCGGACGAAAAACCGCCTGTTCCATGGACCTGCTCCGCCAATACTGCCTCTTCGGCGGACGGAAAAATATCTTCTGACAGCTTGCGTTGACCTGCACCGGAACGGTAAACAGGGCCCTCTGAGGACAGGCCTGTTAACACTGCGGATTCATTCATGCCGTCCTCCTTCAGGCTCGCTGGAGCGCGGATTCGTCATTCGCAACCCGGTCCAGTTTTTGGCTTTGAGTTACGCAGTAAGCAAGCAGGCAGTCAATCTCAGTCGATTTGTCAAATACCGCATCGACACCCAACTCCGCACAGCGCCTGCGCATTTCGGGTGTTGCGTAGTTACTGAACACCACTATTTTTTGAAGCGGCCTGCGGGTGCGGCAAGCCTGCAACACCCCGAGACCGCTTCCTTTCTTGAGAAAGAGGTCGACGATGGCCAGATCCCATTGGGCGTCGTTGCGCGTCAGCCACTCTGCCCCCTGCTCTTCAGTATCAGACGTGCCAACCGCTTCCACCGGAGCGAGTTCTTCCAGCGTACTGATCAGGTTTTCGCGGATGGTCGGGTTGTCCTCTACCACATAGGTTTTCATTTTTGGCAACGTCATCGGCGTATCCCCGTCTGTAACTGGGCATGGATGTCTTTCATGGTTGCAAATTTAAGCGAAGCGTCTTCCGGTTTCTGCCGGAGGGACGAGCATGCCCGTGTAGGAGAAAAGGCCAGCGCGCCGCCAAGGCGCCTGAAACTGACGTCCACATGAACACTTTACACACGCCGAAACGGTAAGCCATGTCTTACGCAAGGAGAAGAAAGGCCTTACAGGGTGCACCGGCATCCGGCTACCGAATATGGATCTGCCGGCCCGTATGGTCTATGCACCAGACAACGACACCGGGACACAACCGGTGGAGCGCAAACCACACGGGGAATCACCATGAAACTGATGGGCGGACTTTTGGCAGGCATGGCAGCAGGATTGCTCACCGCCTGGCGAATTCATGCAAGCCCCCGGGATATCGACCTCGTCCATGCATTTCTCACCGCGCTTGTCTGCGCAGCAAGCCTGTTTTTGTGTTCAATGCTGTTGCCCGATGGCCTTGCCGACGCACTTCAGGAACTCATGGGCTGGTGCCTGGCTGGCACCGTTGCCGCACTGGCACTGCTGGCCTGCGTGAAGGGGCTGGAAGGTTTGCTCGATACGTGACGGCCATATTGCGCCGGCCAAACCGCCGGCCCGCCTGCTGCCAAAAGCCCCAGGCGCACCTTTCTTTCACCCGCCCCTGACGCCATCTTTTAAGAAGAAAGACTTTTCATGCCGCCATCCAAGCGCAACGCTATCAACCCTGGCCGAAATGCGGAGGGTGCAAAAGACAAAAAGTCGCAGCTTGAGGGGTTCTCCACCGGCCCGGCCGCGGCCCTGACCACCAACCAGGGCCTGCAGATTCCGGACAACCATAACTCGCTGAAGGCGGGCGTGCGTGGCCCTACCCTGCTGGAGGATTTCATCCTTCGCGAAAAGATCACCCATTTCGACCACGAACGCATTCCGGAACGCGCCGTCCATGCACGAGGCTCCGCTGCACATGGGTACTTCAAACCCTACAAGTCGATGGTGCAATACACCAGCGCCGCCTTTCTCCAGGACCCGGACGTGGAAACGCCGGTATTTGTGCGGTTTTCTACCGTGGCCGGCTCCAGGGGCTCGGCGGATACTGTGCGTGACGTGCGCGGGTTTGCCGTGAAGTTTTACACCTCCGAGGGAAATTACGACCTTGTCGGCAACAACATTCCCGTTTTCTTTATCCAGGATGCCATCAAGTTTCCGGACCTGATCCATGCAGTCAAGCCCGAGCCGCACCATGAAATGCCCCAGGCGGCCAGTGCCCACGACACCTTCTGGGATTTTGCTTCGCTGATGCCCGAAACCACACACATGCTGATGTGGGCCATGTCAGACCGCGCCATACCGCGCAGCCTCCGCATGATGGAGGGCTTCGGTGTCCATGCATTTCGTTTTATCAATGCCCGCGGCGATTCGCACTTTGTGAAGTTTCACTGGAAACCCAAGCTCGGCGTTCACGGACTGGCATGGGATGAAGCACAGAAGATTGCCGGCAAAGACGCTGACTTTCACCGGCGCGACCTGTGGGAGGCCATCGAAAGTGGCAATTTTCCCGAATGGGAACTGGGCGTTCAAATCGTGGACGAAGGCAAGGAGGACGAGCTGGGGTTCGACATCCTGGACCCGACCAAACTGATTCCGGAAGAACAGGTGCCCGTGCAGATCATCGGGAAGATGGTGTTGAACCGTAATCCCGACAATTTCTTTGCTGAAACCGAGCAGGTGGCATTCCACCCCGGCCACCTGGTGCCGGGCATCGATTTTTCCAATGACCCGCTGCTGCAGGGGCGCCTTTTTTCCTATACGGACACGCAGCTGTCACGCCTGGGCGGCGCCAATTTTCATGAGATTCCGATCAACCGGGCCGTTTGCCCGATGCACAACTTCCAGCGGGACGGTATGCACCGCCAGGCGATCAGCAAGGGACGGGTAGCGTATGAGCCCAATACGCTGGGCAATGGGACAGAGTTCAGGGTCGATGGCGGAGCGCACGGCTTTCAGTCATACCCCGAACAGGTGGAGCCACCCAAAATCAGGCGCCGCAGTCCTTCATTCGATGACCATTTCTCCCAAGCGGCACTGTTCTGGAACAGCCAGAGCGCAGTGGAAAAAGACCATATCGTTGCGGCATTCCGGTTTGAGCTGTCCAAAGTGGAGGTCCCTGAAATCCGCCAGCGCATGGTGGACAACCTGGCCCATGTGGACCTGAAACTGGCAACCCGTGTGGCAACCCCGCTGGGCATCAATCCGCCGGATCCCAAGGCTGCATCCGGCCGGCTGGGTTTCCGGGACTACCGCATCACCAGCAAGATCGAGGAAGACCCGGCATTGCGCATGGTGGGCCGCACCGGCGGCAGCGTCAAGACACGCAAAGTGGCCATCCTGGTAGCGGACGGCGTCGAAGCCGCAGCCCTCAAGCGCATCCAGCAAGACCTCCTGGACGCCGGTGCGCTGTGCAAACTCGTCGCGCCGCACCTGGGCACGGTCAGCACCTCGTCCGGCCGGCAGCTTGCGGTGGACCATACTTTCACGAATATGCCCTCCGTGATGTTCGACGCAGTGCTGATCCCCGGGGGAAGCGACAGCATAGGCACCCTGGCCGCCATGGGCGAAGCTGTGCATTTCGTGCTGGAGGCCTACAAGCATTGCAAAACGATTTGCGCCATCAACGATGGCGCCCAGCTGTTAAGCACCCTGGGTTTCAGCCTGGGCAAAGACCCGGAGCTGATCCACGTGCCGACGCCGGGAGTCCTGATAGCCGATGCACGCAAAGTGACTGAGGGGCAGGTTTCCCAAGACTTCATGACAGCCATCGCCCAGCATCGCCACTGGGACCGGCTGAATGTCGACGCCATCCCGGCGTGAGACTTCGAAGCCCGTTCAGGGACTCAGCGTGAGCCGGTGCACGTAGGTTGACGGGTTCATCTGCAACGGCCGGTATTGCACTGCGGCCCAGCGGTCCTTCATGTCGCGATAGCGCCCGGAAAACACCAGGCCGCTTTGCCCCGTCTGGTAAATGAAGCGTGAGTTCTCCAGGTCTGCGAGGTCATACACGGCCCGCAAAGAAGCGGCCTGCCTGTTGGCGAAAGGCGTCGCGTCCCCGGTCGCCCAGTACTGCCCCACGTTGACGGTAAAGGTATCGCCACCGGTGGGAACGCGGACATCAAAGAACTTAGCGAGCCAGAGCACGTTGCCAAATGGCTTGTGGGCAGACAGCGCGAAGTGCGCCCTGCCCCAGCTCCAGGCCTCTACGTCGTTCCCATAGGCTGCCTGCAGGCGGTCCAGTGCCCGGTTCAGCGCCGCGGCAGATTGCGCCGCACAACCAGCGGTGCCGCACCAGCCGGTGTCGTTGTGCTCGAGAATGTCTTCCAGCGTGCTCCTGAAATGGCGCTTGCCGTAAAGGGCCTTGAACGCCGGCTCACCCAGTTTTGCACCGATGATGCCCCGTGTCAGCTCGTCTGCCCAGGCGGCAAACACCAGCGGCGCCGCGTGGTCGGCATTCATGGTCCCGTCAAATCCCGCCATCTTGCGGCGTACCGCTTCCGCCAGCGGATGGCCGGGGGACTGTGACAGCGTTTCCTGCAGGAAAGGCAGGAGCCGCACCGTGGCCGCCGAGAACTGGTCACCCTGTATTTTTTGCATGGACCCTATGGTGTGCCTGGGTGTGGCAGCCAGCAATTGTTCAATGCGGTTGTAGCGGTAAGGCACGGTCCAGTCCTGCCCCATGAAGAAGGGATAAGCAGGTGGCGTAATGCGCTGGTTCGCCGTAGACCACCAGCCCTTGGCCTCAATCGCCGAATTGGCAGCCTCGGGCGTTTGCACATAAGGCACCCAGCCTGCCCAGTCGTATCGTGCCTCCCAGCCGGGGGACGGTGCGGTCCCGAGGATGTCGTTATCGGGTTTTCGCAGCGGCACCTTGCCGACCGCCTTGAAACCGGTTTGGCCGAAGACATCCGCGGTCACAACGTTTTGCATGGGCGAGTGATAGGCCGAAAATGCCGCAAGCAACTCCTGGGCAGACTGTGCCCGGTTGGCGCGCAGGCCTGCCAGCACGGTCTGGTTGTCGGCATCCAGGGCACTCCAGCGCAACGCGATCACATATTTGCGGATGTCTAGCAGGTCGGCATGCGACTTCTGGACATCGCTGAGAACGGGGCCGTGGCGGCTTTCCCGCATATTGAGCACCACGTCAGGCTGGCCTTTCACCTTGATCGTCTCGCTGCGAACCTTGAAGTCTTCCCAGGCCATGTCAGCGTTGGCGCCGCCTGCATGGGGTATGCGGTACTGCTGTGCATTGGCGGGGTTGACCTGCTCCAGGTACAAATCCTGCACATCCGGGGCGGTGTTGGTGAAGCCCCAGGCCACCTTTCCGGTATGCCCCATCACCACAAAGGGCAAGCCGGGCAATGTCGCGCCGATCACGTCCAGCCCCGGCGCACTCTCGCCGTTGGCAGTCCTGCCTTCGGGTGCCTGCAGCCGTGCGAAATACCAGACCGCCGGCGCCGACAGTCCCAGGTGCGGGTCGTTGGCGAGCAGCGGCTTGCCGCTGCTGGTATGGGAGCCCGCCACCACCCAGTTGTTGGAGCCTTTGCCCTCTACGTCACCGAGCGCCAAGGCCCAATCGTTGATGTTCGAAGCCAGGGCAGCGACGTTCAGTGGTCGATTTTCAGCCTCAAATAGCCTTACAGACCTTGATTGACGGGCGCCGGCAGCTATCTTTTTAGTAGCATCCGGGAGGTCGGACCGGTAAATGCCCAAGCCCGCATACAGCTTGGCAAAGTCCACTTTCGAGGCGGGTTGTTCGCCCGGATAAGGTGGGAACAATTGCTGGAGTTCTGCGGGCTTTAGCAGCCGGGCGGCCGACAGGCGCGCGAACTCGGTGCCCCAGTTGCCGCCCAGGTCCAGCGCCATCATCAGCGACCATGCGACGCTGTCGGTGGGAGACCAGGCTTTGCCGGAAAAGCCTCCGGGCTTGACGCCCACGATATGGAACTCGGGAGACAGCGCCTGCGAAGAGCCCTGATAAAAAGCATTGATGCCATCGCTGTAGGCCTGCATCGCATCGCGCCCCTCGGCTGGCAGGTTCTGCCATTGGCGTTCGGCAGCCTGCACAACACCCAGGGTGCGCAGCAACTTGTCGGTTTCAAGTGTGGCCGGGCCAAACACCTCGGACAGCTCACCGTGCATGACCCGCCGGTTGAACTCCAGCTGCCAGCCACGCTCCTGTGCATGGACATAACCAAGGGCAAACCAGGCGTCGTGGGGCGACTGGGCCTTGATATGGGTGACATCCGCGGTGTCACGGGCAACCGATACGGAGCCACGCAAGCCCGTGGCCTGGAGTTCACCGTCGAGTGCCGGGAAGGTCCGGTAAATATAGAAACCCGCCACAGTGGCGGCGATCAGCAGCAACACCAGCAGCGCAGCAGAAATGCGTTTGAACCAGACCATCATGTTCCATCGGGTGATACGGATAGCACAGCCAGGTGCCCATGGCGATGAGCAGTTGGCATGCCAGGCAGAACTGCGTCGGCCCCTGCCGGCAAGACGCTATTTTGTTTGAAGATGGACTTTGCCGTCAGCAAACTTGAAACTGACGGTAGGCACCGTGAAGTCTTCAAAGGGAGCGCCCAGAGCAATCTCACCCTCTTGCAGCAACACACATTCCTGCCGGCGCAATGCCACGACAGCTGCGCTGTCGGAAAATCGCACCCAGGTGCCATAACTGCTGACATCTTCAAGGTAAAACTTGCCGGCACGCCATTCAATTCTGGCGTGCCTGCGGGAAACGCGCGGATCTTGAACCACAAACTGCGCGTCGTGGTCTCGTCCCAGGAAAATCGGCAACTCACCCGAGGCGAACTCGGTATTGATGTCCAGCCAGCACAACTCGATCGACGCCAGAGCCAGGGGCTGCGGGGCCGAGTGCGCCGTCAGGCTGGAAGGTACGGTAAATGATTCGGTCATGACTTCTGCCTGCCATTCGATGCGGTGGACCAGGCAGGCTTCGGTGCGGCCACGAATGTCCATGGCGCCAAGATTTCGGGAGCGTACGAGTGTGTCGGCTGGCAGCTTTTCGATGACGGCTTCGGTCGCGAGTATCTGGTCCGGGCCGGACAGATCGCTCAACCGGGAGGCCACATTGACGGCGTCGCCGAAGCAATCGCCGTCCTGCTCGACAATTTCACCCCGTGCCACGCCCAGCTGCAGCCGCATCTTGAGGTGCTCGGGCCAGTTCCGGATACGGTCGCGGTGAACCCTCTGCAGCTCGGTTACGGCGTCAACGGCGTCTGCGTTGTCTGGAAACACCACCAGCACACCGTCGCCCAGGTATTTCACAACGTGACCGCGATAGGCCACGCTGACCTTGCCTATCCACTGCGTCAAACGTGTGATAGCCTGAGTTGCCTTGGCATTGCCCAGCGATTCAAAAACCCCGGTGCTTCCGGTGAGATCGGCAAAAACGACGGTGACTTCTGCCATAGGGTCTATGTAACTGCTTGTAGCTATCTTGCGCAATTAAAACATAAGCATGATTACGACAAGGAGAAATTGCGTGCCAAGACCCGCAACTGTAACTAAATGTTTTAATCTTCCATCCATCGGCAGCGTTGAACCAGGCGGCTCAAGCCACGGCGGCTTTTAGCTGGATGGCCTTGAATTCCAGAAATTCTTCAAAACCGTAAACGCCGTTCTCGCGGCCATTACCCGATTGTTTGTAGCCACCAAACGGCGCCTGACCGTTGAAAGGTCCGCCATTGATATCCACCTGTCCCGTGCGCAAGCGGCGCGCCACTTTCATGGCCCGTTCGTCGGTGCCGCCCCACACCGCACCGCCAAGACCGTAAATGGTGCTATTGGCAATCGACACCGCCTCATCCTCATCCTTGTAGGAAATAACGACCAGGACCGGGCCGAAGATTTCTTCCTGTGCCAGTGTGTCTGTCGCCTTGATACCCAGGATGGTGGGTTGGACAAAATAGCCCTGCGCAAAATCAGGCGCCTCAGCACCGCCGGCAATCACATCCGCACCTTCTTCAATGCCGGTTCGGATAAAACCGAGCACGCGGTCACGCTGGGCTGCACTGACCAGCGGTCCGAGTTTGCTGGTTTCCACCAGGCTGGGGCCGATACTGAATTTCGCGACAGCTGCCTGTGCGAGCGCCTTGGCTTCCTCGTAGCGCCCGGCCGGCACCAGCATGCGGGTGTGGGCCGAACAGGTCTGGCCGCTGTTGAGCATGCAGGCCGATACAGTGCCTTTGACCGCAGCTTCGAAATTGGCATCTTCCAGGATGACACTGGCCGACTTCCCGCCGAGCTCGAGCGCTACCCGCTTGACCGACTGGCTGGCCAGTTCGCTCACACGTTTGCCTGCCCGGGTAGAGCCGGTAAAGCTCAGCATGTCGACTTCGGGATGCGTTGCCAGCACCTCGCCCACCACGGGGCCTACACCGTTGACCAGGTTGAACACACCGGGCGGCAGGCCGGCCTCATGAATGATTTCAGCCAGGATCATGGCGTTGACCGGGGCGATTTCGCTGGGCTTGAGCACCACGGTGCAACCTGCCGCCATGGCGGGGGCGATCTTGAGTGTGATCTGGCTGAGCGGGAAATTCCAGGGCGTGATGCACCCCACGACACCGATCGGCTCGCGTACCACGAGCGAGTTGCCGACCTGCTTTTCCCATTCGAACTGGCGGGCCACCTTGGCAAAGTTTCCCCAGTGCCATGCAGGCCCCCCTACCTGCACGGCCCGGGCCATCTTCAGGGGCATGCCCACCTCGCGCGCAATGGCTACCGCCAGGTCTTCGGTGCGAGCCTTGATGCCGGCGGCCACTTTATCCAGGTAAGCAGCGCGCGTCTCGACGGGCAACGCAGACCATCCGTCAAACGCAGCCCGGGCCGCCAATACCGCGGCCTCTGCTTCCCCGACCGTACCGGACGGCACGGTTGCCATCACCTCTTCGGTGCTGGAATCATGGACAGAAAGGGTCTTCGAAGACTGGGCTTTGACCCACTGGCCGTTGATGTAATGCGCGGGATAGGCGGTCATTGTGGTGTTCATATCGGGGTCTGGCTGGGGCTGAAATTGGGATGAATGGTGGAAGGGTGACTTTTGTCTACAGCTGAAACTTAATGTAAGCCTAAAGATTTAAACGCTGTTCAATACCAGAATCGACTTGACATCTAGTTACTAACTCCTTGATTCATTTGTTGTTTTGCGTTAACCATTTCACACAAAACGTCTTGCAAATGAACCGCCGCAGTCTTAATCTAACAGAACAAACCGTTCCTCGGGAACGTGAACAAATACCCTACGGATGCCCGGTAGAAAGTTGTGAGACACATGCGCTGGTTAAAACCGAATCTGAAAAGCAGTTTCATGGCTTTGCTGGGCACTGGTGAAGTCACTGCTTCCGTTCTGGAAGACCGCACCGAAGAAATCCGCCAATTCATCCTGGATGAGCTTGGCGAGTTTGGTGAAAAGCACTACCCCAAGATCACGCGCCGCGTGCGCTACGCCCAAGACGTTCAAGGCCTGTGGTACACCCGCGGCGACATCATGGCGGTGCTTGCTGCCATGCATGGCGAAACAGTTGCCCGCGAAAAAGTCAGCCGTATCAGCGACAAATTCAAAGGCATGCTGCCGCGCGGCCTCAGTTCCCGGTCCAGTCCCCTGACAACCTGACCTTCCAACTTTCAGTTTTTTCGCTTTTTCCGCCTGTTTTTTTCCGTTTTCTTCCTGGCCTCCAAGGCTATTTTTAAACCAGCTTCGTGCTGGTTTTTTTTTCCCTGAACACAGCCGCCGGCAGCCAAGCCCAGCCGGGGCCGGGCGGTTAAGGCCGGTTAGTGCTGATGGCCCCAGAGCAGGAAAGCATCCCGGTCTTCTACCACCAAGGTAGTTTTGCAGCCCACAGGCAGCAGGACCTTGGTTGGCACGTGGCCGAACGGCAGGCCGGTCAACACGCGCGCCTTCACCTGCTCCTGAAGCCAGGCAATGACGGTATCCAGCTTGAAGCCTTTGTCATTCGGCGCCAGTTTGTAGTTGGTGAACTGGCCGAAAATGATTGCTTTCTGCTCCGCCAGAACGCCGGCTTGCAACAGTTGCGTGAGCATGCGCTCCACCCGGTAGGGGTGTTCGCCGACATCCTCGACAAACAGGATGCCGCCTTTGACGGCCGGCAGATAAGGCGTTCCCACCAGCGCAGACAGGATGGCTAGGTTGCCACCCCAGAATACCGCGTCTTTAATGGTGAATCCGGCTCCAGCCTTTGCACCACGAGCGGAAGCAGCTATTAAATTCATAGCAGACTTGGGCAACTGCCAGCCGGTGCCTTCGCCCTGCCCTGTGACCAGGTCTTCAAAGCAGGCTTCCATGATGTCATCGGGTTCCTTCGCTCCAAAGTCGTCCAGCGAGGGGCCCGCCCAGGTCATCGCGCCGGTTTTGGCGAGCAAGGCCATCTGGAAGGCCGTGAAGTCGCTCAGACCGACAAAGCGCGTGCCTCCTGCAGCAGCCTTGGCGACCGCTTTGTAGTTGATCTTCGGCAGGATACGGGTGAGGCCGTAGCCGCCGCGGGAGATCAGGGCGATGTCGGCCCCACTGGCTGCCGCACGGTGAATGGCGGCAAGCCGGGTTTCGTCGTCGCCGGCAAAACGCTGATGCTGCGCCAGCGCATCGGTATCGATTTCAACTTCATGTCCCTGGGACTCGAGGCGCTTCACGCCACGCTTGAAACCTGCTTTGTCACGCACCGCGCTGGAAGGGGAATAGATGTAGATATGTTTTTTCACGGATGCAAGTATCCCATCCCGCGAAGGCCCTCGCCCCTTCCCTGCCGCGGATTGCAGAAGGTATAAACGAGTCAACCATGCTCCTTTACCTGCTTGACCTCTTCGGCGTTGCCGTGTTTTCAGTGAGTGGCGCACTGGCGGCGGGACGCCTGCAGCTTGATTTGCTGGGTGTGCTGGTCCTGGCCTCGCTGACGGCCATCGGCGGAGGCACCCTGCGGGACTTGCTGATGAACCGGCACCCGGTGTTCTGGATGGCCAACCCCACCTACCTGCTGGTGATCTGCGCGGCGGCGCTGGGCACAGTGCTGTATGTACAGCTCCTGCCGATTCCCGCGCAAGCCCTGCTGGTGGCCGATGCCTTCGGCCTGGCCCTGTTTGCCCTTTCAGGTGCGCAGCTGGCTGAGGCGGCACGGCTGTCGCCCATCATCGTGGTGTTGATGGGCACCATGACCGGCGTGGCCGGCGGCGTGATGCGCGACATCTGCAGCAACCAGATCCCCCTGCTGCTGCGCCAGGACATTTATGCCAGCGCGGCGATTGCCGGAATTGTGCTGTACCTGGCGCTCAAGGCGCTGGGCCTGAAACCCTCCTGGGCGTTCGGCACCGGGCTGGTGACCGTGGCAGCGCTGCGGCTGAGTGCTATCTTCCTGGGTTGGCACTTGCCGGTCTTCAGGCTGGCGGGCTGAAAAACCGCACTGCTTGCTGCGCAATCGGCTCACCATGCTCTTGCACAAAGTGGCCGGCCTGCGGCAGCGTCACGGGCTCGCCGCAACCGCGGATCAGGGCTTGCAGTTCTTTCATAACGGGCGGGCCCAGCACCGGGTCTTGCGTACCCACCACCATCAATGTCCGGCCGGTCCAGTCGTTGTGCCAGAAGGCGCGCGCCTGGCGTGAAATGGCCGCGCCGTCAGCATCAGGTGCATCCGGCACCATGGGCGGGAACGCGCGCAGCGCGCCGCGATGCCCTTTGTCCGGAAACGGCGCTTTGTAGGCCGCGCACTCTGCGGGGCTCATCTGCGGATTGCCGCGCGCAAAAAGGCGCGCCACATCAAACTCGGGGTTTTTGGCGCACATCTCGCGCCAGGCCACAAAGCCTGCTGGCAAGGGGGCATCCCCGGTGCCCAGCAGGGTGTTCATGACCAGCAGGCCCTTGTAGCGATGCCGCGCGGCCATCGGCAGCGTCAGGCCCAGCAGGCCACCCCAGTCCTGCACCACCAGCACGACGTTTTGCAGGTCCAGCTTTTCCACCAGCTCGAGCAATATTTGCCGGTGGGCGCTGAAGCTATGAAAGCTGTCCTTCTTGGGCTTGTCGCTTTTGCCAAACCCGATCATGTCCGGGGCGACAACGCGGTGCCCGGCTTGCAGCAGCGGCGGGATCATCTTGCGATAAAGATAGCTCCAGGCCGGGTTGCCGTGCAGGCACAGAAAGGTCAGGCCGCCCTCGCCTGCTTCGCCTTCGTCCAGGTAATGCATGCGCAAACCGCCCAGTGCCGGCAACTTGCTGATATAGCGTGGCTGCCACGGGTAGCCGGGCAATGCATCGAACGCGGCGTCGGGCGTGCGCAATGCATCGTCGCGCAGCGGGTGGGTCAGCCGCGATGCTTCACGCTGCTCATCCCTGCGCCGGCGAAAGAACTCCTGCAGCAGAGCGCTGCATTCCGCAGCCAGCACCCCACCCTGCAGATGGGTCTGGTGGTTCAGCCTGGGCTCGGCAAACAGGTCGATGACCGAGCCGGCGGCACCGGTCTTGGGGTCGGTCGCACCGAACACCACGCGTTTGAGCCGGGCATGCAGCATGGCGCCGCTGCACATGGCGCAGGGCTCCAGCGTGACAAACAGTTCGCAATCGTCCAGCCGGTAGTTGCCCAGCGCCTGAGCCGCCGCACGCAACGCCACGATCTCGGCATGCGCCGTCGGGTCGTGCCCGTCTACCGGGGCGTTACGGCCGGTGGCAATGACCTCGCCACGCCGTACCACCACTGCGCCCACAGGCACTTCACCCGACGCGGCTGCCTGACGGGCCTGCGCAAGCGCCTGCTGCATGAAAGTGATGTCATTCATTTGCTATTATTTTAATAGCTGCTTGCGCCCGTCCTGAAAGGGCTACAGCCTGTTTTTTCCTAAATTACTTGTCGTCCTGCGACGGCCGGGGTTGCTGCATCAGGCTTTCCACGGACTGTTTGACCTGCTGCTGCACTTGCCGGCTTTGTTCTTGCGGCGTGGCGCCGCCAGAGACTGCGGGCACGCCGGCCGCCGGTGGGCTTGTCAGCTGGCTGCCCAACTGCTTCTTGACCAGGAACCCCACGATGGCCAACACGACCAACAAGCTCACGATGCTGAACATGGCGCGCATTTCAGGCCTCCGTTGACGTGTTGCTTGGGCCGGCCATGCCCAGGCGGGCCATCCAGTTGGCCAGGCCACGCTCGTTTTCATTGCCGGCCGCGTAAATGGCCTTCATCGCTGCGTGGGACTCGGGCCTGTGCTGGTTGATCTTGACCTTGCATTGCAGATCGGTCACCTGCAATTCAAAGGCCACAATGCCGGCCAGCATTTTGTGGGCAAACTCTTCGCCCAGGCCACGCCATTGCTCGGCGTAAGGTGGCTCATGGTCGCCAATCAGCTTTTTAAGCAGGCGGTCTTTTGCCAGGGGATCTTCGATCAGCGTGGCCTGCACGGTGCAATGCACCGCCAGGTAGTTCCAGGTCGGCACCCGCGCCAGGTCTGGGTAGACCTTGGGCGACAGGTAGGCGTGGGGCCCGAGAAAGGTAGCCACGGCCTGCGGGCGTGCCTGCAGGTAGCGCCAATGCGCATTGGGCTTGGCCACGTGGCCAAGCAGCACCAGTTGATCGCCGCGGTCTTCCAGATGCAAGGGCAAATGCGTGACATAGGGAAGGCCGGCGTCATCGACACTGATCAAGCTGGCAAAGGGGTGTTCCTGGATCAGCGCCGCTGCCTTTGCGCGGTCGCCTTTGAATTGGGGCGGCATGTACATGGCCTGAAGCATAGGCCAAAACCTGGATCTGGCGACGGCTTGATCAGCCGGAAATTTCCGGGAGATCCGTGCCCGGGGCGCAAGACTCAGGGGCGCAACGGCCACCGGGCCAATGGAACGTGCAGCGTCTGGCCGATCAGGCTGCGCACAAGAATAAACTCGCCGGCCGTCCAGGTGATCGGCTCGACCGGCTGTTCGGCCACCGCGCGGTCGTCGTAAAGCAAGGTGACGTGGGGCGTGTAGGCCGGTTTCGCCCAGCGCCCCAGCCCGGCCTTGGTCATCTCAATGCCCAGCGCCCGCTGGAACGCCATCAGGTCGACAAGGCCGGCGTCACCGCGCAGGACAAAAGGCCGGTTGCGGGGAGAACTGGAGAAACTGACGGCTCGGTCGAAGGTGACGGAAAACGGTGGAACCTTGACCGCTGCGGCGGCTCGGCCTGCCATCTCAATGACGCCCTGGGGCAAGCCGGCGTAATCACCCAGGTGATGAAGCGTGATATGAAAGCGCTCGGTTTTCAGCGGTGCACCATGCAGGCCGTGCTCTGTGCGCAATTGCCGGGCACACTGCGCAATACGCTCGGCGGTCTCAGCATCAGGAAAGAGCGCGAAAAACAGCCGGTCCGTCGGCGCCGGCGTGTCATCAAAGCCGGGTAATGCGGATTGCCCGGACATGGGTCTCAGCTCCTCATTCCCACTCAATCGTAGCCGGCGGCTTGCTGCTCACGTCGTAGGTCACGCGGTTGATGCCGCGCACTTCATTAATGATACGGCCCGAGACTTTTTTGAGCAGCGCGTAAGGCAGCTCGGCCCAGTCGGCCGTCATGAAATCGCTGGTCTGCACCGCGCGCAAGGCCACGACGTAGTCGTAAGTGCGGCCGTCGCCCATCACGCCCACGCTTTTGACCGGCAGGAAGACGGTGAAGGCCTGGCTGGTGAGGTCGTACCAGGTCTTACCGGTTGCGACATCCTTGAAGTTGCGCAGCTCTTCGATGAAGATCGCGTCGGCGCGGCGCAACAGGTCGGCGTATTCTTTTTTGACTTCGCCCAGGATGCGCACACCCAAGCCGGGGCCGGGAAACGGATGGCGGTACACCATGTCGTGCGGCAGCCCGAGAGCGACGCCCAGTTCGCGAACTTCGTCCTTGAACAACTCGCGCAAAGGCTCGAGCAGCTTGAGACCCAATTGCTCAGGCAGGCCGCCGACGTTGTGGTGGCTCTTGATGGTGACGGCCTTCTTGCTCTTGGCGCCGCCGGATTCGATCACGTCGGGGTAAATCGTGCCCTGGGCCAGCCATTTGGCGCCCTTGTGGCCGCCGGTGCCGGCCTTGAGCCGGGCCGCTTCTGCCTTGAACACCTCAACGAACTCGCGGCCGATGATCTTGCGCTTGGCTTCGGGTTCGCTGACGCCTGCCAGGTGGCCGAGGAACTGGTCGGCTGCGTCCACGCGGATCACATTGGCGTGCAGCTTGCCGACAAACATCTCCATGACCATGTCGCCCTCGTTCAGGCGAAGCAGGCCGTGATCGACGAACACGCAGGTCAGCTGGTCGCCGATGGCGCGGTGGATCAGCGCCGCAGCCACTGAAGAGTCAACACCACCGGACAGACCCAGGATGACTTCCTCGTCACCCACCTGCGCGCGGATTTTTTCGACTGCTTCGCTGATGTAGTCACCCATGACCCAGTCCTGGCGGGTGCCGCAAATATCGAGCACGAAGCGCTTGAGGATGGTGTTGCCCTGCTTGGTGTGCGTGACTTCGGGGTGGAACTGCACCGCGTAAAAACGGCGGTCTTCATCGGCCATGCCAGCGATGGGGCAGGAATCGGTCGAGGCCATGAGCTTGAAGCCCGGCGGCATTTCGGTGACCTTGTCGCCGTGGCTCATCCAGACGTCGAGCATGCCCTGCCCTTCGGGCGTGGTGTAGTCGGCGATGTCTTTGAGCAGCGCCGTGTGGCCGCGGGCGCGCACGTCGGCGGAGCCGAATTCGCGCTTGTGGCCGCCTTCGACCTTGCCGCCCAACTGGTGCGCCATGGCCTGCATGCCGTAGCAGATGCCCAGCACGGGAAGACCCAGTTCAAACACCGCTTGCGGCGCCTTGTCGGTGGTTTCTTCGTAGATGCTGGCATGGCTGCCGGACAGGATGACGCCCTTGAGCGTGCCGTCTTTGGCGTATTCGCGGACCCATTCGTCGCTGACGTCACAGGGATGGACTTCGCAGAACACATGGGCGTCACGCACGCGGCGGGCGATCAGCTGGGTGACCTGGGAGCCGAAATCGAGAATGAGGATTTTCTGGTGTTGCATGAGGGGCTTCTTCAAGGCAAAAAAAGAAAGGGCGTCTTTCAAGACGCCCTGGCCGGCTGGGTCAAACTCAATCAGCGCGGTAGTTGGGTGCTTCTTTCGTGATCTGCACGTCGTGGACATGGCTTTCACGGATGCCGGCAGAAGTAATTTCCACGAACTCGGCCTTGTCACGCATGTCCTCGATGGTGGGGCAGCCGCAGTAGCCCATGCTGGCCCGCAGGCCGCCAGCCATCTGGAACACGATGGCGACCATGGAGCCTTTGTAGGGGACGCGGCCTTCAATGCCTTCGGGGACCAGCTTGTCGGCGTTCGGGTTGCCGGTGCTGGACTCCTGGAAATAACGGTCTGCGCTGCCCTGCTGCATGGCGCCAATGCTGCCCATGCCGCGGTAGCTCTTGTAGCTGCGGCCCTGGAACAGGATCACTTCACCGGGTGCTTCTTCGGTGCCGGCGAACATGCCGCCCATCATCACCGTGTTGGCTCCGGCGGCAATCGCTTTGGCGATGTCGCCGCTGTAGCGGATGCCGCCGTCGCCGATCAACGGAACGCCGGTGCCGCGCAAAGCCGTGGCGACGTTGTCGATGGCCATGATCTGCGGCACGCCCACGCCCGCAACGATGCGGGTGGTGCAGATGCTGCCGGGGCCGATGCCGACCTTGACGCCGTCGGCGCCGGCCTCAACCAGTGCCAGCGCCGCGGCGCCCGTGGCGATGTTGCCGCCAATCACGTCGACCTGGGGATAGTTCTGCTTGACCCAGCGGACCCGGTCGAGCACGCCTTTGCTGTGGCCGTGGGCGGTGTCCACCACAATAGCGTCGACGCCGGCTTTGACCAGCGCTTCGACGCGCTCTTCGGTGCCCTCGCCCACCCCGACAGCCGCACCCACACGCAGCTTGCCGTGCAAGTCACGCGCGGCATTCGGAAAGGTGGTCTGTTTGGTGATGTCCTTGACGGTGATCAGGCCCTTGAGCTCGAAATCGTCGTTGATCAGCAGCACACGTTCGAGGCGGTGTTTGTTCAACAAGGCCTTGGCGTCGGCCAATGAAGCGGTTTCAGAAATGGTGATCAGGCGCTCGCGCGGCGTCATGATGGTGCTGACCGGCACATCCATGCGGGATTCGAAGCGCATGTCGCGCCCGGTGACGATGCCGACGACCTTGCCCCCATCAATCACGGGAAAGCCGGAAATGCCGAGTTGCTCGCTGAGCGCCATGACCTGGCGCACAGTATGCGTGGGGGTGATGACCACCGGGTCGCGCAGCACGCCGCTTTCGTAACGCTTGACCTTTGCAACCTCGGCTGCCTGCTGCTGTGGCGTCAGGTTTTTGTGAACAATGCCGATGCCGCCTTCCTGCGCAATGGCAATGGCCAGCCGGGCTTCGGTGACCGTGTCCATGGCTGCTGACACAAGCGGCAGATTCAGGCGGATATTTCGGGAGAACTGGGTGGAAAGTGAAGTGTCCTTGGGCAGGACCTGGGAGAACGCTGGCACCAACAATACGTCGTCGAAGGTGAGCGCTTTGCCGAGTAGGCGCATAGGGATGGCTCCAAAAACACGATTGTACCCTTGTCGCCACACGCCGTCGGTACTTACCCCTAGCAGCCCTTCACGGCCTTCGCCCCTGCGTGCCAAGTGGTTGTAAAAAAGCCGCTTTACCCGTCAGCCGCAAGAAAACCGGACGGCACGGCGCTACACTGGTGAAATGCACTTCAAATCCGTTTTTCGCCCCCTCCTGCTGGCGCTCGCCTGCGGGTCATTTGCGCTGACCGCGTTCGCCCAATGGCAGTGGATCGACAAAGACGGCCGCAAGGTCTATAGCGACCGTTCGCCGCCCGCCGACATTCTGGAAAAAAACATCCTGAAGCGGCCGGGTGGCATGGCGCGAACGGCAGCAGCCGCTGATCCCGCCCCCAGTGCAGCCGATCCGGCTGCCCCGGCATCGTCTGCACCGGCCGGTAAAGCCAGTGCGCCCAAACTGTCTGGTAAGGACACCGAGCTTGAAGCCAAGAAAAAGCAGGCCGATAGCGAAGAAGCCGCCAAGAAAAAAGCCGAAGAAGAAAAGCAGGCCAAAATCAGGGCTGATGCGTGCGATCGCGCCAAACGGTATTTGAGCACCCTGCAATCGGGCGTGCGGATTGGAACGACCAATGCCAAGGGTGACCGCGAGGTCATGGATGACGCAAAGCGTGCGGAAGAATCCAAACGCGCCCAAGGTATCGCAGACGCAAGCTGCAGCAAATAGCAGTAGCAGGCGCCTCGCCAGCTCAGGCCGGTTTGCTGCATCCCGCCTTCTGGCCTTCTTTTTTAATAGCCCGCTTTGGCTCCGGGCCGCACTTTGGCGAACAGCCCGGCGCTTTTGGCTCCCTGCCGGCTGAAACGTTCGCGCCGTGCAACCTTGGGATCCACCCGAAGACCGCGGTAGACCTCAACCCTGTCATGGTCATGCAGCGCATGCCCCAGGGTGGTTTTACGGCCCCAGATACCGACGACCGGGCGGCTACCCTGCTGCAACTCCGGGAATTCATCAAAAACCCCGGCCGCAGCAAGCGCCTGCGCCACTGTTGTGCCCGCTGACAGCTCCAGCACCCACTCGCGAACCTGCCGCGGCGCCGCTGAATAGACCAGGGTGACTTTGAGCGGAGCGCCGCCCTCAGGCTTCGCCATAGACGTCTTCAGCCCTTTTGACAAACGCATCCACCAGGCTTCCCGCTATTTTTTCGAAAACGGGACCGACCAGTGCCGCCAGCGCGGCATTGTCAAAGTCATAACGCAGCGTGAAGTCCACCTTGCAGGCTCTTTCATCGGCCTTGCCGACGGGCGTGAAATCCCAGTGGCCGTCGAGCTTTGAAAACGGGCCGTCGACCAGTTTCAGGCTGACTTTCCGGTTTTTTTCGTGTGTGTTGCGGGTAGTAAAGCTTTGCGTCAGTCCGGCCAACGAGATGCCGACCTTCGCTGTCATGCCGCGCGCGTCTTCCTCCAGCACAGCGGCCTGGTCACACCATGGGAGAAACTCGGGATACCTTGCGACATCAGTGACCAGCCCAAACATTTCGGCGGCGCTGTACCAGATTAAAACGGACTTGTGAACGGTTTTCATACAATCGAGGGCTGGGCGCAATTGTATTAGCCACTTCGCGGGCACTGTACTTTTCAGATTTCGCCCTTACCTTTTATCCATGGCCACCAAAGAAGCATCCTCCTCCAAAAAACCGGCCGCAACGCCCTCTGCCAATCTTTCACCCAAGGCAGCGGCGGCGGCCGTACGCATTGCCGACAATAAAAAGGCCCTTTTCAATTACCAGATTGAAGAGCGCTTTGAGGCAGGCATGGTGCTCGAAGGCTGGGAAGTGAAGTCCCTGCGCGAAGGCAAGGTCCAGCTTACCGACGGCTATGTCGTTATTCGCAACGGGGAACTCTTCATCATCGGCTGCCAGATCAACCCGCTGGGCACGGCGTCTACCCATGTGCGTCCCGACTCGGTGCGCACCAAGAAACTCCTGATGCACAAGGAAGAAATCCGCCGCCTGATCGGCAAGGTCGAGCAAAAAGGTTTCACCCTGGTGCCGCTGAACATGCACTGGAAAGCCGGCAAGGTGAAATGCGAGATCGGCCTGGCCAAAGGCAAGGGCGAGCACGACAAGCGCGACACCATCAAGGACCGTGAAGGAAAGCGCGAGGTTGAGCGCGCGATGAAGTCGCGCAACCGCTAGGGCTTATTGCAAAACGCGGCGTCCGCCGCTTGCCCTTCTCCGGAAATCGTGGAAGTATGTTTCGAGTAAGCCCGGGTCTGCCGGTGTTTATGCTTGTGCAGCCATCCGCTGTTATTCACCGGAGCTTTTCCATGAAATTCCTGACGACCGCCTTGTTGACCGCCGCCCTGCTGGGCGGCTGCGCTTCCACGACATCAAAACATCCCGCCACCGTCACCGATGGCGTGCTGGTCGGGCCCAACGGCATGACGCTTTACACCTTCGACCGCGACACCGCCGGTAGCGGCAAGTCGGTCTGTAATGGCCAATGCGCGGCCAACTGGCCGCCCCTGGTGCCCACCGCGACGGCTCAGCCGCTGGGCGACTACACCATCATCACCCGTGATGATGGCAGCCGGCAGTGGGCGGTGAAGGGCAAGCCGCTGTACTACTGGGTCAAGGACGCCAAGCCCGGGGACAAGACCGGCGACAACGTCATGAATACCTGGCGCGTCGCCCGTCCCTGAGCAAACGACTCAGAGCTCGCGCAGCGGGTGTTCGTCCGCCGTCCAGGGGCTGACAAAAAAAGCATCGGCCATACCGGGCTTCACGTCTTCGATGCGCGCGGGCATCCACTGCGGCTTGTAGTC
The DNA here is from genome assembly GCF_056405675.1 of Polaromonas sp. P1_F4. NCBI lineage: Bacteria > Pseudomonadati > Pseudomonadota > Betaproteobacteria > Burkholderiales > Comamonadaceae > Polaromonas > Polaromonas sp. P1_F4. The sequence goes on from NZ_JBFUBP010000003.1 coordinate 118,379, forward strand.
CTTGTCAACGGCCAGCGCACGTATGCCTTCGACGGTTTCGCTGGCTGCGCCGGGACGCAGGTGAAAGCACTGGTACACCATGTCACGCTCCATGCGCAGGTCATCGGCCAGTGTCATGGTGCGGGCGCGGCGGATCTGCTCCAGCGTCACATGCAGCATCAACGGTGAACGCTTGCGCAGGGTGGCGGCCGTCTTCAGCGCCCAGGGGTCGGTTGAAGCCTCCAGCGCATCCACGATGTGTTTGACCCGTGCCAGCGAAAAATAGGCATCAAAATGGCCGGTAGCCGAAACAGGACGGGTGCCACCAGCTATCAATTCAGTAGCAACCCACTGCTCTGCCTCAGCAGCTGAAGCGAAAGCCCGGCCGCCCAGGGCGTCCCAAAGTGCCGGCAGGCGGGCTGCGTCCAGCTTGACGTCCGCCAGGCCGTAGCCGATGGCTTCATCCGCACCGATCACGTCACCCGTGAGTGCCAGGTACTCGCCGGCGTGGCCTGGGCAGCGGCTCAGGAAGTAGCCGCCGCCGACGTCCGGAAACAGGCCGATGTTGGTTTCCGGCATGGCCATTTTGGTGTGCTCGGTGACGATGCGCACCTTGGCACCCTGGCTGATTCCCATACCGCCGCCCATCACCACGCCGTCCATGAAGGCAATGTACGGCTTGGGATAGTTGTGGATCAAGTGGTTGAGCGCGTATTCCTCGGTGAAGAAGTCCTCCAGCGCGGAATCGCCCGCGAACACCGCCTGGTGGAAAAAGCGGATGTCGCCGCCCGCGCAAAAACCGCCGAAGAAGCTCTCGGGCGTGCCGGGCTGGCCTTTCTTGTTGGTGCCGCGTATCGCCACCAGATGAACCTCAGGGTCGTCACGCCAGGCCAGCAGGGCGGCGGACAGGTCCCGGATCATGGCCAGCGACAACGCATTGAGCGCCTTGGGACGGTTCAGGGTAATGAGCCCGGCACTGCCGCGCCGCTCGACCAGCACATCGTTTCTGCTAACGGTATTCATGCCCGCTGCCTCCATCCAACCAGTTCATTGACCACCAGCGCACCTATCACCAGCGCGCCGCCGGTCAGCACACTCGCGCCAGGTACTTCACCCGCGCCAAACCAGGCCAGCAAAATACCAAAAATCACTTCCAGCAGCGCCAGCAGGGCGACTTCCGGCGCCTTGAGAACGCCGGCACACATCACCGACAGCACGCACGGGATGGCCAACTGAACCAGACCCAGCAAGGCCAGCAGGCCGACGTCATGTGGCGTGGCGGAAAACGGGAACGACAAGGGCAAGGTAGCCAACGATGAGATCACCGCCCCCACCAGCACGGCAGGCACCAGGTCGATGTTCTTGCCGTGGGCACGGCTGTGCTGCACCACGGTCCAGTTGCTGGCGCTCGCCAGCGGCACCATCAGGGCGACCAGTGTTCCGCCCAGGTGGCTGGAAAGGTCCATCTGCCCGCCGTACATCCACGCAATACCGGCGCCCGCCATGGCAATGGCCAGCCAGGTGCGACCGGGAATGCGGTGGCCGATAAACGCGCGCGCCAGCAAAGCCGTGATGAAAGGGCTCACCGCCATCGTCACCAGCACATTGGCCACCGTGGTGAGCGTCAGCGCCACCATGAAAGCCGTGAACATCACGCTCCAGCAGAAACCGGAAATCCAGAGCGCCGAGCCACCGTTGCGGATTTTGGTGAACACCGCCCTGCCTTGCCACAGCGGCAAGATCACCAGCAAAGAGACCACTGTGAAAAAGCTGCGCCAGAACGTGACTTCAAAACTGCGCGCCGACTCCAGATGGCGCGTGACCACGCCCGCAATCGACCACATCATGGTCACGAAGATCATCAAGACGACAGCTTTGGAATGCGTGAGTTTCATAGGCTTGTAATCAATTCAGGCAGCTATGCGAACACAAAAAAGTTAAAAAGGCCGCTGGAGCTTGCACACACAGCGGCCTGGTTTCAAGCGATCCACCCCGCTGCCCGGCGAGTCTCTGTCTCATACCAGCAGGGGCCGCGGAACCGGCTTTGCCGGGCCGCAGGCGCAGCGGCCCCCTCGGGGGGCAGCGCATTACACGAAGTGAAAAGCGTGGGGGCTCTTTAAGACCTGCCTGCGCGCTTGCGATCGCTCTCTTTGAGGTGGCGCTTGCGCAGGCGAACCGACTTGGGCGTGATTTCAACCAGCTCATCGTCCTCGATGAACTCAACGCCGTATTCGAGCGTGAGTTCGATAGGCGGCGTGATCTTGATCGCGTCTTCCTTGCCGCTGACGCGGAAGTTGGTCAACTGCTTGGTACGTGTAGCGTTCACCACCAGGTCGTTGTCACGGCTGTGGATGCCGACGATCATGCCTTCATACACCGGGTCATTGGCGCGCACAAACATGCGGCCGCGGTCGTCCAGCTTGCCCAGGGCGTAGGTGAAGATTTCACCGTCGTCCATCGAGATCAGCACGCCGTTTTTACGGCCGCCGATTTCGCCCTTGTGCGCTTCGTAGCTGTCGAAGATGTTGGAGATCAGGCCGGAACCACGCGTCAGGTTCAGGAACTCGTTGGTAAAACCGATCAGGCCACGCGCCGGGATGCGGTACTCAAGGCGCACGCGGCCTCTGCCGTCCGGCTCCATGTTCACCAGCTCGCCCTTGCGCTCGCCCAGTGCCTGCATCACGCCGCCCTGGTGCTGGTCTTCGATGTCGGCCGTGACCAGCTCGATAGGCTCGTGCTTTTCACCGTTGACGTCCTTCATCACGACGCGCGGCTTGGACACCGCCATTTCGAAGCCTTCGCGGCGCATGTTCTCCAGCAGGATGGTCAGGTGCAGCTCGCCGCGGCCCATGACTTCAAAGATGCCTTCTTCGTCGGTTTCGCTGACGCGCAGGGCCACGTTGTGCTGCAGTTCTTTTTGCAGGCGGTCCCAGATCTGGCGGCTGGTGACGTACTTGCCTTCGCGGCCAGCCAGTGGGCTGGTGTTGACGCAGAAGTTCATGGTCAAGGTCGGTTCATCGACCTTGAGCATGGGCAGCGGTGCCGGGTTGGTCGGATCGGTGATCGTCACGCCGATACCGATGTCGGTCAGGCCATTGATCAGCACGATCTCGCCCGGGCCGGCTTCCGTGGCCTGCACGCGTTCGAGGCCCTGGAATGTCAGCACCTGGTTGACACGGCCCTTGACTGCCTTGCCGTCCGGGCCCTCCATGACGACCACGTCCATCATGGGCCTGATCGTGCCCTGGCTGATGCGGCCAACGCCGATGCGGCCGACGAAGGTCGAGAAGTCGAGAGCGGAAATCTGCAGCTGCAGCGGCGCAGCGGGGTCGCCCTTTTGCGCAGGCACGTGCTTGAGGATGGTGTTGAAGAGCGCCGACATGTCGGGCCCCCACTGCTCGTTCGGCGGGCCTTCTTCGAGTGACGACCAGCCGTTGATGCCGGAGGCATACACCACGGGGAAATCGAGCTGCTCGTCGGTGGCGCCCAGCTTGTCGAACAGGTCGAAAGCGGCGTTGATGACCTTGTCGGGATTGGCACCCGGCTTGTCGACCTTGTTGACCACCACGATGGGCTTGAGACCGAGTGCCAGGGCTTTCTTCGTCACGAAACGCGTCTGGGGCATGGGGCCTTCCTGCGCGTCGATCAGCAGCACCACGCCGTCGACCATGGACAGCGCGCGTTCCACTTCACCGCCGAAGTCAGCGTGGCCCGGGGTGTCGACGATGTTGATGTGCGTGCCTTCCCAGGTCACGGCGCAGTTCTTGGCCAGGATGGTGATGCCGCGTTCTTTTTCGATGGCGTTGTTGTCCATCACGGTGTCGACCACCTTTTCGTGCTCGGCGAAGGTGCCGGACTGACGCAGCAGCTGGTCAACCATGGTGGTTTTGCCATGGTCAACGTGGGCGATGATGGCGATATTGCGGATTTGGTTATGGCTCATGGTTGGCTTTCAGGAAGACTCGAAACGGTACGGGGTTAATGTTGGAAAGAAGAAGCCGCAACGCCTGTGGGCGCGGCAGCGAAATCGGGTGTGGAGCGTTCAGCCGGCACGGTGGCCTTGGAGGCGGCTTGCAAAATGTCCTGTATTTCAATCGGGCTCAGCAAACGCTGCGGAATCAATTCGTCGGCCGTGACATGGGCCGAGCCCAGGAACGCCGGCGGCTCGGTGCCATAGACCTGCACCAGCGGCGCGTCGGCGCCCCACTGCCCGGGTTCACCCCGGCGGCGCAAACCACTTAAAAACCGCCCTGCATTGTCGGCGTCCAATGTGACAGACGGGTACGCCGACACCAGCGACTGCGCCGGCAGCAGGCAGGCTTCGCGCTCGGGCTCGGTCATGGCTTCCAGGGCAGGCAAGGTCACGCACTGCTGCGCCGTGTAGCCGCCGGTCTCCAGCCGCCTGAGCGAACCCAGGTGCGCGCCGCAGCCAATGGCTTCGCCAATGTCTTCACCGAGCGTGCGGATGTACGTGCCCTTGCTGCAGGTCACTATGATTTTGATAGCTGCTTGCGCCCGGTTGTCATGGGCTAGAGCCATATTCAGCTTGAAAATGGTGATATGGCGCGCTTCCCGCTCCACCTCTTGCCCCTTGCGGGCGTATTCGTATAACGCCTTGCCGTCTTTTTTGAGAGCCGAGTACATGGGCGGAACCTGTACTTGCGGGCCGGTGAAACGTTCCGTCAGCGACTCCAGCAAGGCCGGTGTGATCTCGGGCACGGGGCGCGTTTCAATGACGTCGCCTTCGGCATCGGCCGTGGTGGTTTTCTGGCCCAGCAGCAGCACCGCTTCATACGTCTTGTCAGCGTCGAGCTGGATCTGGCTGAACTTGGTGGCAGCGCCAAAACACAACGGCAACACGCCGGTAGCCAGCGGGTCCAGCGTGCCGGTGTGGCCGGCCTTGTCGGCGCGCAGCAGCCATTTGGCCTTCTGCAAGGCCTGATTGCTCGACAGGCCCAGCGGCTTGTCGAGCAGCAGCACGCCGTGCACGGGACGTCGCTGGATTTTCTGGCGATGAGAAGAGATTTGCGTCATAAATTCCGACAGGTTCAACGCACGGGCTGGCCCGGGCGCGTCGTTGGCACCGTTGTCCCTGAACCTGTCATCAAGGGGAACGGCGCGAACTCAGTCGTCTTGTGCGCGGGAAGAAACCGCCTTGGCAATCAAGGCGTTCATATCGGCCGCACGTTCGGTCGTGCGGTCAAAGTGGAAATGCAGCGTCGGCACGGTGTGCGTCATCAGCCGCTTGAACAGGCCGTTGCGCAGGAAACCGGCGGCCTGGTTGAGCGCTTCTTCGCACTCTTTCGGGTCACCGACAAGCACACTGAAAAACACTTTCGCATGCGCATAGTCGGCCGTCACCTCGACGGCCTGCACGGTCACCATCCCGACCCGGGGGTCTTTGAGTTCGCGCGCGATCAGCTCCGTCAGATCGCGCTGGATCTGATCGGCGACGCGAAAACCGCGATTCGGGGTGGATGATTTTTTACGCATGTCAAAAAATGGTGGGGTCTGCGGAAAGGCTGGCAGCCAGGGGCTGCCAGCCGACCGGGATCAGACTTCCAGTGTCCGCGCCACTTCCCTGATTTCAAAGAACTCCAGGATGTCGCCAACCTGGATGTCGTTGTAGTTCTTGATGTTCAAACCGCACTCGAAGCCTTCCTTGACTTCCTTGGCGTCGTCCTTGAAGCGCTTGAGCGAGTCGAGTTCGCCCGTGAAGACGACCACGTTTTCGCGCAGAAGGCGCAGGCGCGCGGTGCGGCGAACCACCCCGGCGGTGACCATACAGCCGGCGATCGAGCCGATCTTGCTGACCTTGAACACCTGGCGAATCTCGGCATTGCCGATGACTTCTTCCTTCTTGTCCGGCGTCAGCATGCCCGACATCGCGGCGCGAAGTTCGTCCACAGCGTCATAAATGATGTTGTAGTAGCGAATGTCCACGCCGTTGTTTTCGGCCTGCTTGCGGGCCTGGGCATCGGCACGGGTGTTGAACCCGATCACCACGGCCTTGGAGGCGATCGCCAGGTTGACGTCGGATTCGGAAATACCGCCGACACCGGAGTACACGAGCTGGACCTTGACCTCTTCGGTCGAAAGCTTCAGCAGCGACTGGGCCAGCGCTTCCTGCGAGCCTTGCACATCAGCCTTGATGATGATGGGCAACATCTTGACTTCGCCGGCGCCGATATCGGAGAACATGTTCTCCAGCTTGGCGGCCTGTTGCTTGGCCAGCTTGGTATTGCGGAACTTGCCGGCGCGGTAGGTAGAGATTTCACGGGCACGACGCTCGTCGAGCATGACCATGAATTCATCACCAGCCTGCGGCACTTCCGTCAAGCCCTGAATTTCCACTGGAATCGACGGGCCTGCCGTTTTGATCGGCTTGCCGTTTTCGTCCAGCATGGCGCGCACGCGGCCATAGGTTGAACCGGCCAGCACCACGTCGCCGGCTTTCAGGGTTCCCGCCTGAATCAGCACGGTCGCCACGGGGCCACGGCCCTTGTCGAGGCGGGCTTCGATCACCAGGCCCTTGGCCAGTGCATCCACCGGCGCCTTGAGTTCAAGCACTTCGGCCTGCAGCAGCACCTGTTCGAGCAAGGCATCGACACCGGCGCCGGTATGGGCAGAGACGCCGACAAAAGGAACGTCGCCGCCGAATTCTTCGGGAATCACTTCTTCGGTGACCAGCTCGCCCTTGACGCGCTCCATGTTGATACCAGGCTTGTCGATCTTGTTGATCGCCACCACGATGGGAACACCGGCCGCCTTGGCATGCTTGATGGCTTCCTTGGTCTGCGGCATCACGCCGTCATCGGCCGCCACCACCAGAATCACGATGTCGGTCGCCTGGGCGCCGCGGGCACGCATGGCGGTAAACGCCTCGTGGCCCGGGGTATCCAGGAAGGACACCATGCCGCGCGGGGTTTCCACATGGTAGGCACCGATGTGCTGGGTGATGCCGCCCGCTTCGCCGGAGGCCACTTTGGCGCGGCGGATGTAATCGAGCAGAGAGGTCTTGCCATGGTCAACGTGACCCATGACCGTCACAACCGGCGCACGCGGCAACAACTCGGCCTGCTGGCCTTGCACGTCTTCGTCGGCAAAGGCTTCCGGGTCGTCCAGCGAAGCCGTCACAGCCTTGTGGCCCATTTCTTCCACCACAATCATGGCGGTGTCCTGGTCCAGCGGCTGGTTGATGGTGACCATCTGGCCAAGCTTCATCAGGTGCTTGATTACTTCCGATGACTTCACGCTCATCTTGTGCGCGAGTTCGGCCACGGTGATCGTTTCAGGCACGTGCACTTCAATGACCTTGAATTCGGTCGGCGCCACGAAGGTGGATTCCGGACGTACTTCACGGTCATTGCGGCGGCCACGCGGGCCGCCACGGAAATTGCCACGGCCGGGCACAACGGGTGCGCCACGGCTTGGAATGCCCTTCTTCTTGGCGGCGTCGTCCTTCCATGTCGAAGACAGGTTCTCCGACTTGACTTCCTTCTTGCCAGCGGCACCAGGGGCGCCCGCAGTAGCCGGTGCACCCGGTTTGGCCGCGGCACCCGGCGCGCCGGCCGGCTTGTGCAGCGTGCCCTTGATGGCGGCTTTGGGGTCGACGTGGGGCACCAGAACGCGCTTGGGCGCGGACATCATGGCGCGAATGCCGGCAGCTTCGGCTTCGGCCTTGCGACGGCGGTCCTGGAGCTCTTGCGCCTTGGCGGCGTCGGCCTGGAATTCGGCGGTGGCTTTGGCCTTGGCAGTAGCAGCGGCAGCCGCGGCATCGGCAGCCTTCGTGGCCTGTACGGCCGCGGCGGTTTCAGCGGCCTTGGTGGCTTCAGCTGTTACTGGCGCGGCTTCCTTGGCTTTTCCGGCTGGCTTGGCTTTCTTGACCACAGCCTCGGCGGCTGCAGCAGCCGCCTGGGCGGTTTGCTCGGCGGCCAGGCGCTCCTGCTCGCGCGCAGCATCCTTGGCGTCCTGCTCTTCGCGAAGACGGCGTTTTTCAGCGAGCTCCTGCTCCTGGCGGCGCAGCAGTTCTGCGTGGCGGCTGGCTTCTTCTTCGCGGCGAATCAGTTCGGCATCGTCGATGACGGGAGGTGCCGGAGGGGCGGCCACTTCAGGCTGCACTTCTTCCGCAGGCTGGTCGGAGCCGTCGTCACGCTTGATAAAGGTACGTTTTTTACGCACTTCCACCTGGATGGTGCGTGCCTTGCCGGTGGCATCGGCCTGCTTGATCTCGCTGGTGGATTTTTTCACCAGGGTGATCTTCTTGCGCTCGGCCGTGACGGTGCCATGGCTGGCCTGCAGATAGCCGAGAAGCTTCTGCTTGTCCGCTTCGGACAAGGGGTCGCTGGCTTGCGCCTTGGCGACACCCGCGCTGGTCAATTGCTCGATCAGGGTGGCGGGAGATTTATTGAGTTCAGCTGCGAATTCAGCGACGGTAGTGGTACTGGACATATGTTTTTTTCCTGCTGGCCTCCATGATCATTGCTCTTGGGCCGCTGCAGGTGCAGGGGTGTCAGCGGCAGCGGGTTCATCGGTAAACCAATGGGCGCGTGCGGTCATGATCAGGGCTTTGGCTTCGTCCGAAGACTGGCCGGTGATATCGGTAAGTTCGTCCACGGCCAGATCGGCCAGGTCGTCGCGGGTATGGATGCCCGCTTCTGTCAGTTTGGCGATCAGCTCTGGCGTGAGGCCTTCGACGTCGCGCAGGTTCTGCGACACGCCTTCGGCATTTTCTTCCTTGGCGATTTCCATCGTCAAGAGCGCGTCTTTGGCGCGCGTACGCAGCTCATTGACGGTGTCTTCGTCGAAGGACTCGATCTCCAGCATTTCCTGCAGCGGCACATAAGCCACTTCTTCGAGACTGGTGAAGCCTTCGGAGATCAGGATGTCGGCGATTTCCTCGTCCACGTCGAGCTTTTCCATGAACAGCTTGCGGCTGGAATCGGTCTCGGTGGCCTGCTTTTGCGCAGACTCATCGGCCGTCATGATGTTGATCTTCCAGCCGGTCAGCTCGGCGGCAAGGCGCACGTTCTGGCCGCCGCGGCCGATCGAAATCGCCAGGTTTTCTTCGTCGACGACGACATCCATGGCGTGACGCTCTTCGTCGACCACGATGGACGACACGTTGGCCGGGGCCAGCGCGCCGATCACGAACTGGGCCGGGTCTTCGCTCCACAGCACGATGTCCACGCGCTCGCCGGCGAGCTCGTTGGTCACGCCGTTGACGCGGGTGCCGCGAACGCCGACGCAGGTGCCGATCGGGTCGACACGCTTGTCGTGCGACAGCACGGCGATCTTGGCGCGGGAGCCGGGGTCACGGGCGCAGGATTTGATCTCCAGCAAGCCTTGTTCGATTTCAGGGACTTCCTGGCGGAACAGCTCGATCATGTACTCGGGCGCCGTGCGCGAGAGGATGATGGGCGCGCCGCGCAGGGTCGTGTCCACTTCCATGATCATGGCGCGGACGCGGTCGCCGGAACGCAGGTTTTCCTTCGGGATCATGTCGGAACGGCGCAGGCGGCCTTCCACACGGCCGGATTCGACAATGATGTCGCCCTTGTCCATGCGCTTGACGGTGCCGACAAAAATCTTGTCGCCGCGCGACATGAAGTCGTTGAGCAGCATTTCGCGCTCGGCGTCGCGGATTTTCTGCAGGATGACCTGCTTGGCCGCTTGCGCGCCAATGCGGCCGATCGGCAGGCTTTCCACCGGCTTTTCGATGTAGTCGCCTTCTTCGATGTCGGCGATTTCGTCGCGTGCGTCGCTGACCAGCTCTTCGGCTTCAGGGTTCTGCAGGCCGGCTTCGTCAGGCACCACCAGCCAGCGGCGGAAGGTTTCGTAATTGCCGCTGTCACGGTCGACGGCTACGCGGATGTCCACTTCGCCTTCGTAGACCTTCTTGGTGGCCGAGGCGAGCGCGAGCTCGACGGCGCCAAAAACGACGTCACGTTCCACATTCTTTTCACGCGAGATGGCATCAACCAACATCAACAGTTCGCGATTCATTTCACAAGCCTGCCTTTCTTCATTTCTTGAAATTAATTCTCTGCGGAGGGCTCGGCACCAGGCGTTATTTTGGGTTTACGCCCCTTGAAATCAACCACGGGCGCGAGGCGCGCCTGTTGAATCTCATCGAGGGTAAAACCCAACGCCTGCAGCGGTGCGGGAACCTTCTTCTTACTGACCTTCTGGCCGGGTTTGACGGCCGGCTCATCGCTCCACACGATCTGCCAGCCGGCAACGCCGTCCGCGGCCACGACGCGCTCCAGCGTGCCGCGAAACTTCTTGCGGCTGGCCGCGACGGTTGAACCGGCGCTGGCAGCCACACCAATGGGAGCCTTGAGCGTGATGTCGATCAACTCACCGGCAAAACGCTCAAAATCTTTTTCGTTGCGCAAGGGCCTGTCGATGCCGGGAGAACTGACTTCCAGCCGCGCATATTCGGCGCCTTCGACTTCCAGGACAAACTGGAGCTGGCGGGTGACTTTTTCGCAGTCCTCGGCATTGATGAACTGTTCGGCACCCTTGACGTAAGGCATGTCGATCGTGACGCGCAGCAAACCACCGCCGGTGCGTTCGATCTCGACCAGCTCGTAGCCCAGCCCCGTCACAGTTTGCTCAATCGTCTCTTGCAATGCCATTCAGTCTCTTAAACCCGCTCTAAATCCGTATGTTCAAAAACAAACGCCCAAAAAAAATGGGCGGTGAAAACCCGCCCATTTGGTCGTGAAGCTCTTATTGTAACGTGCTGCGCCCTTTGATGCAAACAATTTCCATGCCTGACACGCTAGAGAACGCCTGAACCGTCGATGTAAATCCTTCTGATTACGACGTCCGCCCTGCTCATTGGAACCAGGCCTGATGAGCAGGCTAGGGCACATTTTTTCGGTTAACCATTCCGGCGTCTCCGCTAGAAAGACGCAGCGTGAAAAACGGATGCATCGCTGCGTGAATGTCTAAATGACACCTTCTGCTCACGCTCCCCTGTAAAAGATTTATAAATCCATAAAAACCAATTAAATCATATAGATTTTTAATTTAATTAAAGTAATTCATGAAGATTTTTTTCTTGATCTCCGCGGTCCGTGGAGACGCACAATGTTCAAGCCGCTGTGACCAGAACCCGCGTATAGGGATGCTGAGGTGTATCCAGCACTTCGCTCAGTGAGCCTGACTCCAGCACATCGCCGTCCTTCATCACCATGACGTCATGGGCCATGGCACGGATCACGTCGACGTCGTGCGTGATCAGCAAATAACTCAAGCCACGTTCGCGCTGCAATCTTTGCAGCAGTCCCAGCACCTGTTTCTGGATGGTCACGTCCAGCGCGCTGGTGGGCTCATCCAGCACCAGCAGGCTGGGGTTGACGATCAGCGCGCGCGCAATCGCCAGGCGCTGGCGCTGCCCGCCTGAAAATTCGTGCGGATAGCGCTGCAGCAAACCCGGAAACTGGGCCTCGGTCATACCGACATCGGCCAGCGCCTGCAGCGCCCGTTCCCGCCGCCCGGCTGGGGCCAGTTTGGGCTCGTGCACCGTCAGGCCCTCTTCCACAATGGCTTCAACAGTCATACGCGGTGACAGTGAAGAAAACGGGTCCTGGAACACGACCTGAACGGCGCGGCGGATGGCCTTGTTGCGTGCCGCATCCCGGCTCCAGGCCTGGCCGGCCGCCTGCAGCTGCCCCGAAAAGGGCAGCAAGCCGAGGCTGGCCAGCGCCAGGGTGGATTTTCCGGATCCCGATTCACCGATCACGCCCAGCGTTTTGCCCGGGGGGATATGAAAGCTGGCGTCTTTGACCGCTACAAATTCGGCATGCCTGAACCAGCCCCGTATGCCGGGAATGGGCACCGGATAGGCCACGCGCAGGTGCTCTGCCCGCATGACGGGTGCCGCGCCCGGGTCTGCGCTGGTATCGATCGCCAGTCCGTCCCGCTGCGGCCTGCTATCGATCAGCTTGCGGGTATAGGGGTGCTGCGGCCGGGCAAAAACTTCCGCCACCGCACCCTGCTCCACGATGTGGCCGTTTTCCATCACCGCCACGCGGTCGGCAAACTTGCGCACGAGGTTCAGGTCGTGGGTGATCATCAGCACCGCCATGCCGTTGCGCTGCTGCAGCTCACCGAGCAGGTCCAGGATCTGGCCGCGCAGGGTGACGTCCAGCGCCGTGGTGGGTTCGTCGGCCAGCAGCAGCCTGGGCTGGCAGGCCAGCGCCATCGCAATCATGGCCCGCTGCCGCTGGCCGCCCGAAAGCTGGTGCGGAAAGGAGTTGGCCCGCCTTTCGGGTTCGGTGATACCCGTATCTGCTAGCAATTTGATAGCTGCTCGCGCACATTCTGCGGGGGTCAAACCCTGTTTTAGCTGAAGAACTTCTGCAATCTGGTTGCCCACGCTGAACAGGGGGTTCAGCGCCGTCATGGGCTCCTGAAAGATCATGGCGATGTCACGGCCGCGAATCCCCCGCAAGGACTGTTCCGGCAAGGACAGCAAATCCACGGGCGCCCTGGGCGGCGCACCGCTGGCGGTCCGCTCTGCCGCATCGATGCCGGTAAAAACAGCCTTGCCACCGACCACGGCGTTTTGCGCCAGCCGTAGCAGGCTCAGCGCCGTCACAGTCTTGCCCGAACCGGATTCGCCCACCAGCGCAAGCTTTTCGCCGGGTGCGATGGAAAAATCGATGCCGTGGACGACTTCCTTGCCGCCGAATGAGACCGTGAGGCCTTCGACCTTGAGCAAAGGCGCGGTCATGCATCCACCTTCCGGGGGTCCAGCGCATCGCGCAACGCATCGCCCATCAGGGTCAGCAGCAGCAAGGTGATCACCAGCACGGCAAACGTGGAAATGGATATCCACCAGGCGTCGATGTTGGCCTTGCCCTGGTTGAGCAATTCGCCCAGCGAGGGCGTTCCCGGCGGCACACCAAGGCCCAGAAAGTCGAGCGAGGTCAGCGCCAGGATGGCCGCACTCATGCGGAACGGCAAAAACGTCACCACCGGTGTCAGGCTGTTGGGCAGGATGTGGCGCCACATGATCTGCACATTGCCTACGCCCAGCGCCCGGGCCGCGCGCACATAGTCCATCTGCCGGTTGCGCAGGAATTCAGCCCGTACGTAATCCGACAAGCCCATCCAGCCGAAAAGGCTGAGCAGCAACAGCAGCAACGCCACACTGGGCGCAAACACGGCGCTGAAGATGATCAAAAGGTAGAGCTCTGGCATGGAGGCCCATATCTCAATAAGGCGCTGCATCGTCAAATCGGTCTTGCCACCTACATAGCCCTGGATGGCGCCGGTGATGACACCCACCACTACCCCGATCACGGTAAGGGCCAGTCCGAAAAGAACGCTCAACCGAAAACCGTAAATCAGCTGGGCCAGCAGATCGCGCCCACGGTCGTCGGTGCCAAAGAGGTTGTCTCGCGAGGGGGCGGAGGGATTGGGCGCCTTGGCAAAGTAGTTGATGGTGCGTGGGCCATACGGATTAGGCGGGTAGATAGCCCAGTTTCTGCCCTCGTTCAGCTTGTCGCGGATGAAAGGATCCAGGTAGTCGGTCGGGGTTTCAAAATCTCCCCCAAAAGTCTTTTCGGGATAGTCTTTCGCCAGCGGAAAGTAATACTGCCCGTTAAAGCTCACCACCAGCGGCTTGTCGTTGGACAGCACCTCAGCGAACAGGCTCAGAATTACCAGCACGGTAAATACCAGCAAGCTCCAGTAACCGAGCCGGTTGCGGCGAAAACGCCGCCAGGCCCGGCGCGAAGGCGACACCGACTGCGGCGCGACGGAGGGGGCAAGGGACGGTGCTGGACTGCTCATGCTCAATCGAATTTCACTCGGGGGTCAACCCACACATAACAAAGGTCGCTGACCAGCTTGGTCACCAGGCCGATCAGCGTGAAGAAGTAAAGGGTGCCCAGGACGACCGGATAGTCCCGCCGGATCACGCTTTCGTAGCTCAGCAGGCCCAGGCCGTCGAGGGAAAACAGGGTTTCAATGAGCAGGGAGCCGGTAAAAAAGGCGCCGATAAAAGCCGCAGGAAAGCCGGTGATGATGGGAATCAGTGCATTGCGAAACACATGCTTCCATAGCACCTGCCGTTCGCTCAGGCCTTTGGCCCGGGCCGTCAGCACGTATTGCTTGCGTATTTCCTCCAGGAAGGAATTCTTGGTGAGCGCGGCCGTCACCGCAAAGCTGCCCAGCACCATGGCAATCACCGGCAGGGTGATGTGCCAGAGATAGTCGACGATTTTTGCGCCCCAACTCAGGCTTTCCCAGTTGCTCGACGTCAGCCCGCGCAGCGGAAACCACTGCAATTGCCCGCCAAAGACCACCAGCAATGCAACGCCCAGCACAAAACCCGGAATGGCATAGCCCACCAAAACGATCAGCGTCGTGACAAAGTCAAACCGGCTGCCCGCCCTCACCGCCTTGGCCACGCCCAATGGCACGGCGATCAGGTAGCTGATGAAAAACGTCCACAGCCCCAGGCTGATGGAGACCGGCAGCTTCTCTTTCACCAGCTGCCAGACATCTTTGTGCTGGTAAAAGCTTTTGCCCAGGTCAAAGCGGGCAAATTGGCCCAGCATCTGGAAGAAGCGCTCGTGCACCGGTTTGTCAAAGCCGTAAAGCACCTTGATCTCTGCAATGCGCTGGGCGTCCACACCTTGCCGCCCACGGTAGCCAGCGCCAGACGTGGCGGCGCGTTCACCGCCCGAATCACGCCCCTGCAACTGGGCCACCATTTGCTCGACTGGCCCGCCCGGCACAAACTGCACCATCGCAAACGTGACCAGCAGGATACCGAGCAGGGTCGGGATCATCAGCAACAAGCGCTTGAGGATGTAGCTGGCCATCGTTCGCCTATTTGTTGCTTTCCGAGGCCCACCAGGTGCTCATGGCCCAGGTGTCTGCCTCGTAATACGGCGGAATGGTCGCCGGCAGCACAAGCGGACGCGGCCGGTAGCCGATGAGGAAAGCGTCACCGTAGTATTGCGGCACCGAGTAATAACCGTGGGTGAGCACCCTGTCCAGCGCGCGCACGGCTGCGCCCAGTTCGGGCCGGGTTTTGGCGGTGACCACTTTTTGCAGCAGTGCATCGACGGCCGGGTCGGCAATGCCCCAGATGTTGGACGAGCCCGGCGTTTTGGCCGCGGCAGAACCCCAACGGTCCAGCAATTCGCCGCCAGGGGCGGTGCTGCCGGGCAAGCGGGCCGTGGTGATGTCAAAGTCAAAGGCATCCATCTTCTGCTTGGACAGGGAGAAATCCACGACCCGGTAAGTCATGGTGATGCCGAGCTTTTCCAGCGCCTTCTGGAAAGGCCCGACGATGCGGATCAACCCCGGCTGGTCATTGAGAAACTCCATGACGAAGGCCTCGCCCTTGGCATTGCGCAGGGCGCCGTCGCGATAGGTCCAGCCGGCTTCTTTCAGCAGGGCCTGGGCCTGGCGCAGGTTTTCGCGCAGGCTTCCCGGCGGGGCGGTGCTGGGCGACACCGGAACTTCACCAAAAACCTCGGGCCGGAGTTTGCTGCGCAGCGGTTCCAGCAGGGCCAGCTCGTCGGGCTTGGGCGGGCCTTCGGCGTGGAATTCGCTGTTCGGGAAATAGCCGTTCACCCGTTTGTAGATGCCGTAAAACAGCTGGCGGTTCATCCACTCGAAATCCATCGCCAGGCCGATGGCCTTGCGCACCCGGATGTCCTGGAACTGCGGCCTGCGCAGGTTGAAGATGTAGCCCTGGAAATCACCGGGGTTCCTGTTTTCAAAGGCCCGCTTGACCAATTCGCCGGAAGTGAACTGCTTGCCGGTGTACTGCCTTGCCCAGTTGCGCGAGGTGAATTCGCGCAGGAAGTCGAATTCACCCGCCTTCAGGCCTTCAAACCTGGAGGTTTCGTCCAGGTAAATCTTGTAGGTGACACGGTCAAAATTGAAGAATCCCTTGCGTGTAGGCAGATCAACCGCCCAGTATTTCGGGTCGCGCACGTAGGTGATGTCGCGGCCCATGGCCAGCGAAGCCAGCTTGTATGGGCCAGAGCCAATGGGCGGTTCGGACACGATCTGGTCAAAGGGCTTGCGCTTGCCGTCAGCCACGCCCCAGTCGCGGCTGAAGACCGCCATGCCGCCCACCACCAGCGGCAGCTCGGGATTCGGCGTGGCAAAGTCAAAGCGCACCACCCGTTCGGAGACGGCCACGGCGTCCTTGACCTCGGCGTAAATGGTCTTGAACTGCGGCGCGGCTTCCTTGCTGATCAGCGTCTTGAAGGAATGCACCACGTCGGCGGCCAGCACCGGCTTGCCATTGTGGAACCGCGCTTTTTCGTTGAGGCGGAAGGTCGCCGAAAGCTTGTCCACCGCCACCTCGACATCTTCGGCCAGCAAGCCGTAGGCCGTGGTGGGCTCTTCAGAATTGCCCGTCAGCAGGCTTTCCAGCAGCAGGCCGCCGATGTTGTAGGGCGCGGTGCCGCGCAGGGTGAAGGGATTGAACTTGTCGAAGTTGGTCGGCCGCGTGGGCGGCACCATGCGGATTTCGCCGCCCTTGGGCGCATTCGGGTTGACGTAACTGAAGTTGCTGAAGCCCGGCGGGTATTTGATGTCGCCAAACTGGGCGTAAGCATGGGCGGCGTGCGACAGCGGCGCAAGGGCGGCCGCAAGCAACGCCACCAGCAACCGCCAAAAAGGAAAATCCCGCATGCGACAATTCTGCACTACTTAAGCTGGCAAGATTCCGGCGCGCAGACACTGCGCCCCTTGCCCTCTCTCCCGCCAACTACCTACTGGAGCACCTGCATGGCCACGAACACCGGATTCCTCACTGGCAAAAAACTGTTGATCACGGGGGTCCTCTCGAACCGGTCCATCGCCTACGGCATCGCCAAGGCCTGCCATGCCCAGGGCGCCGAGCTGGCTTTCGGCTATGTCGGCGAGCGCTTCAAGGACCGCATCACCGAGTTTGCCGCCGACTTTGACTCCAAGCTGATTTTTGACTGCGACGTGGGCGACGACGCGCAGATCGACAAGATGTTTGCCGACCTCTCCAAAACCTGGCCGACCTTCGACGGCTTTGTGCACAGCATCGGCTTTGCACCGCGCGAGGCGATCGCCGGCGACTTCCTGGAAGGCCTGTCGCGCGAGGGCTTCAGGATCGCCCACGACATCAGCGCCTATAGCTTCCCCGCCATGGCCAAGGCTGCCCTGCCCTACCTGAATAAAAACTCGGCCCTGCTCACGCTGACCTACCTGGGCGCCGTGCGCACCGTGCCCAACTACAACACCATGGGCCTGGCCAAAGCCAGCCTGGAAGCCTCGGTGCGCTACCTGGCCGAATCGCTGGGCCCCAAGGGCATGCGCGTCAACGGCATCAGCGCCGGCCCTATCAAAACCCTGGCTGCCAGCGGCATCAAGGGCTTCGGCAAAATTTTGAGCGTGGTGGCCGAAGCCTCGCCAATCCGCCGCAACGTGACGATTGAAGACGTCGGCAACGTCGCCGCCTTTTTGCTGAGCGACCTGGCCGCAGGCGTGAGCGCCGAGATCACCTACGTGGACGGCGGCTTCAGCCATGTGGTGGGAGGCATCGCCGAGCCGGCAGCTGAAGCCTGACAGCATCCTGCGCCCGGCTCGCATGCCGGGCGTTGCTGCCACGATGACGGCATTCGTTCGCTATAAAATAGATAGCTGCTTGCGCCCGCCCCTATTGGGCTGTAGGTCAAATGCACGCATCAAATAAGGCCTGCAGGCACTCTGCAGGCCCTCGTAAAGCCGGGTCAGGCAGCAAAACAGCCGGATTTGGCTGGGCCGGGCCTCGAAACAGTGCCAAAATAGGCTACAGGCCAATACTGACGAGCGCAAGCAGCTATAAAAATAATAGCGCCTTGCTGCACTTCGCGTCAAAGTTCAGGCGTCAACCCTGCGTCCAGTAGTCATAGCTCCAGACGGTTTGGAAACCCGCCCGCCGGTAAAGCGCCCGCGCAGCGGCATTGCCTTCTTCCACCTGCAGGAACGCGCGCTCAATGCCCCGCTGCATTGCCGCTTCGGCCATGGCGGCCAGTACCCGCCCTGCCAGCCCCTTGCCGCGGTGTGCCGGGTCGGTTCGCATCCCGTGGACGCTGGACCATCCGTGGCTGAAAGCCGCCGCGCCGGCGGCAATGGCCTTGCCGCCCTCGCGCACGCTGGCAAACACAGAGTCGCGCCCGCGGCCGAGCGACCTGACACGGCTGGCGCCGTCCACGGGGTCGAAACCCTCGGCCAGGAACAACGCGGCCCAGGCCTCGTCCGGCGTACCGGCAGTTTCAGCGAGTGCCTGCGCCGACACACCACGCATGGACTTGACCTGCGCCACTTCAACCAGCACCGGCTTGCCCGATGTGTAACCCCGCGCGCCCAGTTCGCGGCGCAAGGCATCAAAACAGGCCTCATTGGCCAGCCGGAAAACTGCCCGCATCCCGCGCGCGCGGTACAGCCCTTCGATGCTATCGATCACGCCGTCGGCGGGAGGCTGATGCAGCAGGGGCACGGCGCTTTTGGCCCGGCTGACCGTTCCGCTGTCAAAGGGCAGCAACCAGCCACCGATTTCGAGCTGGTCCTCGGGTGATACAGCCGCCACAGTGGCGCGCTCGATATGTTCAATGTCGGTGGAAGTCATGGTGTCGATAAAAGAATGCCGGGGCCGGCTGGCCCAAGGGAGTCAAACAGCAATGAGTACAGGCCGAAAATACCGGCCCTACGGGTACGGGCGAAGTGGCAGATTATTGCGTCCGTCCCAGGAGCTGGGGGTATCCAGGACGGGCTAGGAAGAACGCCCATCGAAATGCGTCACCTTGATGGTGTCCAGATCGATCCCCTCGAGGCAGCGGACGTTGATAGCTGCCATGCGATTGCCGGCAGGGTCCGTTCCTTCGCCATAGGGATGAATGCCACAGGTGGGACAAAAACGGTGGCTGATCACATGCTTGTTGAACTGATAGTTGCTGGCATTTTCATCGGGTGTCAGCAAACGAAGCTGGTCATGCGGCACAAACCACAGCAGCGACCCTTTGCGCTGGCAGATGGAGCAGTTGCAGGCCAGGGCGCTGTTCGGCTGGCCGTCGACCTCAAACGCGACTTTTCCACAATGGCAACTCCCTCTGGAAGTCATTTTTTCTGTCATAAGTTGATTCCTCTCATGGCCATTGCAGCCTTCATGGTTGACGGGGTTGCGCGGGCAACACAGGCGCCATCAGAACGCTTGCGCCACGCAAATTTGAACTATAAACTGTACATTCATACAGTCATAAGTCAAGAAAAACAGGGAGGGCCCATGCGGCAGCACATCACCCGCTCCGGCGAGCGGGCCAACACGGTCTTTTTTCGCCTCAAAACGCTTCACTGGTTGTTGGCGGCCGCAGGCTTGCTGGCGCCAGCACTTCCTGCATTGTCGGCGTCCGCAGTTGCGCAGGCGCCACCGCTGATGCTCGCCAAGGTGTACCAACCCGGCGTCCCCCTTCAGGATTATTGGGTCAGTGAAAAATTCGACGGCGTGCGCGGCTACTGGGACGGAGAACAGCTGCTCACGCGCGGGGGTGAACGCATCGCCGCGCCGGCCTGGTTTACCGCAGGCTGGCCCAAAACACCCCTGGACGGCGAGCTGTGGGCTGGCCGCGGCCAGTTTGCCAGGGCGGTGTCTACCGTGCGCCAGCAAACCCCGGACGACGCTGCCTGGCGGGCCATACGCTTCATGGTGTTTGACCTGCCCGCGCAAGGCGGCCCGTTCAGCGAGCGCATCCCGGCCCTCAATGGCGTGGTGAGCCGCATCGACCAGCCCTGGGTGCAGGCCGTGGCGCAATCGAAGGTGGCAAGCCACGCCGCCTTGCAGGCGTTACTGGCCACCACCGTGAAGCGCGGCGGCGAAGGCCTGATGCTGCACCGCGGTACGTCTTTCTACAAAGGCGCACGCAACGACGACCTGCTCAAGGTCAAGACCCATGAAGACACCGAAGCCCGCGTGGTGGCGCATGTTCCCGGCAAGGGAAAGTACGCCGGCATGCTGGGCGCGCTGCTGGTGGAAATGCCCGGCGCTGACGGCAAGCCGGGGCGGCGCTTCAAGCTGGGAACCGGGCTCAGCGATGAACAGCGCCAGACTCCACCGCCTGTGGGCAGCACCGTCACCTACCGGTTTCGCGGGCTCAACGACAGCGGCCTTCCCCGGTTTGCCAGCTTCATGCGGGTACGGGAAGACCAGCTGCTTTAAAAGGTGGGCCCGCAAATCGGCGCACCGCCGGAGACCAACGTGAGCTGGCCTCGCGCCCGCTGCATGCAACAGGAAAATAGCCTGTAGTGCTTGTCAGTCTTGCGCCACCAGCTGCAAAAAGAATAGCAAACGCCCCGGGGAGGCGGTTTTATTTTTTCTGGCTCGCCAGCAGGCCCAGACCCGTGTAGCCCAGACTGGCAATGACGAAGAACCAGCCAACCCACTTGAGGAAGGACGATCCGCCGGCTTCCTGCGCGAACCCCACCTGGCTCGGGTCGCCGGGCATGTAGTAGATGTTTACCGGCCTGCCCGCCGCGAAATCCTTCAGCACGGCCTCAGGGAACGAGCGCTTGATCGTCATGGCTTGCCCGGTGTCGGTGCGGAATTTGAGTTCCGCCGTGTAGGTGGTGTGTCCCTTTTGGGAAAAGCTCTTGTATTCCTTGATCGGCTCGACCACGGCCGTCTTGCCGCTGGCCATGAGCAGCCGCAACTCGCTGTCCCCGCTGGCCTGCACGCGCAGGAACACTGCGCCGACGATGACGCCGAGCACCCCGAAGAGAATCGTCTTGAACATGCCGCCTCCCAGTAAATATGGGAGGGACTATAGCAAACGAAAGTACCTGTTTATTCCAGCCTAGCGTTTGACGCAGTCCGCGTAGTAGCGCGTCTTGCCCTTGGCATCCACCTGTTCCACAAGACCGTGGATGTCTGTTTCAAAGCCTGGGCACTGGGCGTTGAACTCGCGCGAGAACTTCAGGTAGTCCACGATTTTCCGGTTGAACACCTCACCCGGAATCAAAAGCGGAATGCCTGGCGGATACGGCGTAACCAGGCCCACGGTGATGCGGCCTTCCAGGTGGTCGATTTCAACCCGTTCCGTCGTGCGGTGGGCAATGTGGGCATAGGCGTCGCTGGGTTTCATGGCGGGTGCCAGGTCGCTCAGATAGACCTCTGTGGTCAGGCGAGCGATGTCGTACTTGGCGTACAGCGTGTGGATGTGCTGGCACAAATCGGCCAGGCCCATGCGCTCGTACTTGGGGTACTTTTGGCAGAACTCGGGCAGGATGCGCCACATCGGCTGGTTCTTGTCGTAGTCGTCCTTGAACTGCTGCAGCGCCGTCAGCAGCGTGTTCCAGCGGCCCTTGGTGATGCCGATGGTGAACATGATGAAGAAGCTGTAGAGGCCGGTTTTTTCGACAATCACGCCGTGTTCGGCCAGGAACTTGGTCACGATGCTGGCCGGGATGCCGGTTTTGGCGAACTTGCCGTTCAGGTCGAGGCCGGGCGTGACGATGGTGGACTTGATCGGGTCCAGCATGTTGAAGCCGGTGGCCATCTGGCCGAAGCCGTGCCAGTTGTTGGCGCCGTTTTTGGCCGTCTTGGCGCTGCGGGATTCACCCTTGATGATCCAGTCCTGCGACTCGCCGATGCCCTCTTCGACCAGCTTGTCCGGCCCCCAGACCTTGAACCACCAGTCGGTGCCGTATTCCTCGTCGATCTTGCGCATGGCACGGCGGAAGTCCAGCGCTTCGGCAATGCTTTCCTCAACCAGTGCCGTGCCGCCGGGAGGCTCCATCATGGCGGCGGCCACGTCGCAGCTGGCGATGATGCTGTATTGCGGCGAGGTTGACGTGTGCATCAGATAGGCCTCGTTGAAGAGGTGCCTGTCGAGTTTGGTGTTCTGCGAATCCTGCACCAGCACGTGACTGGCCTGGCTGATGCCTGCCAACAGCTTATGGATGGACTGCGTGGCGTACACCACTGCATTCTTCGGCCGGATGCGGCTTTTGCCCATGGCGTGATAGCTGCCGTAGAACGGGTGGAAGGCTGCGTGCGGCAGCCAGGCTTCGTCAAAGTGCAGGTTGTCGATGTAGCCGTCCAGCATGCCCTTGATGGTTTCGGTGTTGTAGAGCACGCCGTCGTAGGTGGACTGCGTCAGCGTCAGCACACGCGGCTTGACCTTGCTGCTGTCCACGCCCTTGAGCAGCGGGTTGGCGTCGATCTTGGCGCGGATGGCTTCCGGTTCAAACTCGCTCTGTGGAATCGGCCCGATGATGCCGAAATGGTTGCGCGTCGGCTTCAGGAACACCGGAATCGCACCCGTCATGATGATGGAATGAAGGATGGACTTGTGGCAGTTGCGGTCAACGACCACCACGTCACCGGGCGCCACTGTGTGGTGCCACACCATCTTGTTGCTGGTGGAGGTGCCGTTGGTCACGAAGAAGCAGTGGTCGGCATTGAAGATGCGCGCGGCGTTGCGCTCGCTGGCGCCAATGGCGCCATCGTGGTCCAGCAACTGGCCGAGCTCTTCCACCGCGTTGCAGACGTCGGCGCGCAGCATGTTCTCGCCAAAAAACTGGTGGAACATCTGGCCCACGGGACTTTTCAGGAAAGCAACACCGCCCGAATGGCCCGGGCAGTGCCATGAATAGGAACCGTCTTCGGCATAGTCGAGCAGTGCCTTGAAAAACGGCGGCTGCACGCCTTCCAGGTAGCTCTTGGCCTCCCGCAGGATGTGGCGCGCCACGAACTCGGGCGTGTCCTCGAACATGTGGATGAATCCGTGCAGTTCGCGCAGGATGTCATTGGGGATGTGGCGCGAGGTCTTGGTTTCGCCATAGACGTAAATCGGCACATCCAGGTTCTTGCGGCGTACTTCCTCAATAAAGGTGCGCAGGTTGAGCACGGCCGGGTCGAGGTCGGGGCCTGGTGAAAACTCTTCGTCATCAATCGACAAAATGAAGGCGCTGGCCCGGCTTTGCTGCTGGGCGAACTGCGAGAGGTCGCCGTAACTGGTCACACCCAGGACTTCGAAGCCTTCAGTTTCAATGGCTTGCGCCAGCGCACGGATACCCAGACCGGAGGTGTTCTCGGAGCGGAAGTCTTCGTCAATGATGACGATGGGAAAGCGGAATTTCATGGCTTGGGCTGGAGTTCATGGTCGCCCTGAACCTGTCGGAGGGCATGGGAAACGCTCAAAGGGCATAGACAGGTTGAGCCCGGGCGGTGAGAGGAAGCTTTTTCCAAGCAGCGAAGTGTAAGGACATATTGTTGCGCTACGCTTGTCTTGGGGTCTAATTGCCCCAAAATGTAGCGGATGACCGACAAAAGGAGGATGCATGAGTGAATCGACTATCTGGTGGCTGCTGGCGGGGGCCGCAGTGGCGGTGGAGCTGGCCACGGGAACGTTTTACCTGCTGATGGTGGCTTTGGGCATTGCAGCGGCTGCCATTGCCGCGCATATGGGCGCCTCGACGTCCATGCAGCTCATTGCAGCGGCCGTCGTGGGCTCGGCCACCGTGAGCATTTGCCATTTTGTCCGCAGCCGCGGGCCCAGGGAATTGCCGGCAGGCACCAACCCGGACGTCAACATGGACGTCGGCGAAACCGTGCAGGTGGACGCCTGGCAGGCGGACGGCACGGCGCAGGTCCGCTACCGCGGCGCGCAATGGGCTGTGGTTCAGGCGGAAGGCGGAACGCCCTCCGCTGGAACCCACCGCATCCGGGAAGTCATTGGCAGCAAACTAATCGTAGAAAAAACCTGAGGGAGTCAGCATGTCGTCTTATGTAGCACTGATCATTTTTATCGTCGCGATGATCTTCGTCATCCGCGCCATCAAGGTCGTACCCCAGCAGAACGCCTGGGTGAAGGAGCGCCTGGGGAAATATGCGGGAACATTGACCCCCGGCCTGAACTGGCTGATTCCCTTTGTCGATCGCGTCGCCTACAAGCACAGCCTGAAAGAAATCCCGCTCGACGTCCCCAGCCAGGTTTGTATTACCCGCGACAACACGCAGCTGCAGGTCGACGGCATCCTGTACTTCCAGGTCACCGACCCGATGCGGGCCAGCTACGGCTCATCCAACTACATCGTGGCTGTCACGCAGCTGGCGCAGACCTCCCTGCGTTCCGTGATCGGCAAGCTCGAACTCGACAAGACCTTTGAAGAACGCGACATCATCAATGCGCAGGTGGTTGCCGCCATTGACGAGGCCGCCCTGAACTGGGGTGTGAAGGTGCTGCGCTATGAGATCAAGGACTTGACGCCGCCCAAGGAAATCCTGCACGCCATGCAGTCGCAAATCACCGCCGAGCGGGAAAAACGCGCGCTGATCGCCGCCTCTGAAGGCCGCCGCCAGGAGCAGATCAATATTGCCACCGGTGAGCGCGAGGCATTCATTGCCCGCTCCGAAGGGGAAAAGCTGGCCGCCATCAACAACGCCCAGGGCGAAGCCGCCGCCATCATGGCTGTGGCCGATGCCAACGCCAAAGCCATTGAACTGGTGGCTGCCGCCATCCGCCAACCTGGCGGTGAACAAGCCGTGCAGCTCAAGGTCGCGCAACAGGCGGTAGAGGCCTACTCGAAGGTGGCGAAGGACGCCAAAACGACATTGGTCGTGCCCAGCAACATGACTGAAGTCGGTGCGCTCATCAGCTCGGCCATGAAAATGGTGCAGGCCAACAAGGCGTAACGACAGGTTTTCGCAGGCAAGACCATGAGCGCAAAAAACGTACTGGGCACGGATTTGGTGCCCTGCTCCTATGACCCGCTGACCGGCTACTTTCGCGACGGTTGCTGCAACACGGATGAGTCGGATGCAGGGTCCCACCTGATATGCGTTCGCGTCACGCGTGAATTTCTGGCTTTTTCCGCCAGCCGCGGCAACGATCTTTCCACACCGCAGCCTGCGTACCGCTTTGCGGGCCTTCAGCCGAATGACCGCTGGTGCCTGTGTGCCAACCGGTGGCGTGAAGCGCTGGAGGCCGGCTTTGCGCCGCCTGTCTTGCTGGAGTCGACGCACAGCAAGGCGCTGGAATTCGTCTCCCTGGCCCAGCTGGAAAAGCACCGGTTCCAGGGCGCACTCCACTGAGCCTGTTGCGCGTCGGGTGCAATTTCTGCCTCCGTCTGTTCGCAGCACTGCTATAATCGAAGGCTTCGCGGAAGGGTGGATGAGCGGTTTAAGTCACACGCCTGGAAAGCGTGCGTAGGGTTAAACCTACCGCGGGTTCGAATCCCGCCTCTTCCGCCAAACAGTCTCGTCGCCGTGAGTTTCCACACGGTGGCAAAAACTCCTAAAAGCCCAGCTTGCTGGGCTTTTTTGTGCCCACTCCACTTTTCGGCGCCTCACTTCCGGTCTTCCCGGGTTTTTCCGGGCAAAAAAAAGCCACCTTACGGTGGCTTTTTTCTTGCGGTGAACGATTAGTTCAGGGCAGACTTCTTGCCGTCTTTGTAGACGTACAGGGTGATGGCGGGGTTCTTCAGTTCGCCATTGGGTTCAAAAGCGATCGTGGTGGTCACGCCCTTGAAGTTGGTTTTAATCAGCTCAGGGGTGTAAACCTTTGGATCCCAGGATCCAGCGCGTTTCATGGCGTCGACCAGAACGAAGGTAGCGTCGTAGGTGTACGGGCTGTAGACCTGGAACTGCTTCGGATACTTGGCTTCGTAGCGCTTCATCCAGGCTTCGCCGCCTGGCATTTTGGCCAGCGATGCGCCGCCTTCAGCACAAACCACGTTGCCGATGGTCTTGGCGCCTGCGGTCAGCTTGGCAAGTTCTGCGGTGCAGATGCCGTCGCCGCCGAAGTACTTGACGTTACCCATGCCGAGTTGTTCCATCTGGCGCAGCATTGGGCCGCCTTGTGGGTCCATGCCTCCGAAGAAGATCGCGTCAGGTGCTTTGGCCTTGATGGCGGTCAGGATGGCCATGAAGTCGGTGGCCTTGTCGGTGGTGAACTGCTCGTCAACCACGGTCATGCCTTTTGCCAGGGCCGTTTTCTTGAACACTTCAGCAACGCCTTGGCCGTAAGCGGTACGGTCGTCAATGATGGCGACTTTCTTCAGCTTCAGCGTGTCGGCAGCATAGAAAGCCAGGCCAGCGCCCAGGGCGTTGTCATTGGCAATGATGCGGTAGGTGGTTTTGTAGCCTGGCTTGGTCAGGTTGGGGTTGGTTGCAGCGCCCGTGACGTGGGGGATACCGCAATCGTTGTAGACCTTGGAGGCAGGAATGGTGGTTCCGGAATTCAGGTGGCCGACCACGCCAGCGACTTTGGAGTCGCACAGCTTTTGTGCGGCAGCCGTGCCCTGTTTTGGATCAGCGGCGTCATCTTCAGCAACAATTTCAAACTTGACCTTCTTGCCGCCGATGACCACGTTTTGTGCGTTCAGGTCTTCGATGGCCATGCGCACGCCGTTTTCATTGTCTTTGCCGTAATGGGCTTGCGAGCCGGACAGCGGCGCCACGTGACCGATCTTGATCACTGCGTCTTGGGCAGAGGCAAAACCCGCTACTGCAGCGAGAGCAGCCACTACTGTCAGTTTTAATTTCATTTGCATAAAAAACACTCCGATTAGGAAATTACCGTTAAAGGTTGAGAACAATTTTTTTACTCAACGGGGCCGAACATAACGCAATTTCCGGGCCCGCACCATAGCAACGTCCCTAGGTTAAATTCCGATAAGGGGGTTTACCCGGGGAGCAGATTGCCTTATGTGAACTTGTGTTTCAAGGGTTGGGCACAGCGAAAAAGCATCTGTGCAGACAGCCGCTCGCGCATCCTATGCATCCCTGTTTGGCGGTGCCGCTTCGGGCTTCAAAGCCTGGCTCACAGATTGACGGACAACATCCTCAATTTCTTCGCGCAGACGTGGGACCAGGGTTTGCGTGTGCTCCAGGATAAGTTGCCCTACGACCTCCCGCAAACGCCGCTCAAGGACCAGGTTCACCCGCTGCAGCACGCGTTGCACCATCTGCTCCTGAAGCTCTGCAGAAGCGATGGGTGGGGCCACAGGCAAACCAGTCCTGGCCGTTTCTGGCGGCGCAGCCGGCATCGGCATTGGCGCAGGCATGGGCCGCACGACTTCCGTCAGCGTCGGCACAAACCGCGGCGGTGCGGGCGGACGGCTCATGCGCCCTCCCCGGCCGTCGCAAGGTCATGGCGTTTCATGGCATAGCCCCTGTCGGTGTAGTGCTTCCACCGGCTTCGCGCTGCAAGACGGTCATCGTCGGCCTGCGCCACGACTTCGATAAAACGTTCGAAGCGTTCAAAGTCGGCGGGGATGCCATGTCCCAGATTGACCAGCACGCCGTAATGCGGGCAAGCCTTGAGCGACTCGGCCAGCACCACCGGCGTTGCCGCCAATGTACTTTCGGGGGCGCCTGCACGGCAATGCGGCACAAATTCCGCAGGTGAAAAACTCCAGATCAACTGGTCCAGTTCCGCCAGCACCGCCGCGTCCCCCGTCACCACAACGCTGGCGCCGCTCAGGTAGGCCTTGCGAAGTAACCGGCAGCTATAGGCCAGCTTGTCCGGCACATTGAAGTGAAAGGCGATTTCGGTCATGCCCGGGTTTTGGATGCGGGTTTGCGCCTGGAGACTGTTTTGGTTTTTTTGCCCGATGCTTGAGCCGAAGTCCCTGCCCTGGCAGGCACCACCTGGTCCAGCAGGTAGTCCAGCAGCAGCGGCACCGGCCTGCCGGTCGCACCTTTGGCGGCTCCGCCTTTCCAGGCCGTACCGGCAATGTCCAGGTGCGCCCACGGGAAACTGGCCGTAAACCGCTGCAGGAACTTGGCCGCGGTCACCGCACCTGCGGCACGTCCCGCCACATTGGCGACATCTGCAAAATTGGTCTTGAGCCCTTCCGCATACTCGTCATCCAGCGGCATCCTCCAGCACAGGTCCAGGGATGATTCGCCTGCCGCCGACAAGGCCCCTGCCAAGGTGTCATCGCTGGAGAAAAGCCCGCTGCGCACGCCGCCCAGGGCAATCACGCAGGCACCAGTCAGCGTCGCGATATCCACCACAGCCCGGGGTTTGAAGCGCTCAGCGTAGGTCAATGCGTCGCAGAGCACCAGCCGCCCTTCGGCGTCGGTGTTCAGAATCTCAATGGTCTGCCCGCTCATGCTGGTCACCACATCGCCGGGCTTGATGGCGCGGCTGCCCGGCATGTTTTCGCAGGCCGGAATCAGGCCTACCACATTGAGCGCCGGCCGCAGCTCTGCCAGCGCCCGGAAGGTGCCCAGAACGCTGGCGGCACCGCACATGTCGAACTTCATCTCGTCCATTTCGGCCGCGGGCTTGATGGAGATACCGCCCGTGTCAAAGGTGATGCCTTTGCCAACGAGCACGACGGGCGCCTCGGCCTTGGCCGCCCCCTCATAGCGCAGCACGATAAAGCGCAACGGCTCGGCCGAACCCTGCGCCACGGCCATGAAGGAGCCCATGCCGAGTTTGGCGACCTCTTTGGGCCCCAGCACTTCTACCTTGATGCCGCGCAGCTTGCCCAGTTCCCTGGCAGCGCCGGCAAGAAGCGTCGGTGTCGCGTGGTTGGCCGGGCGGTTCGCCCACTCCTTGGCAAATTCAATGCCCTTGATCAGCGCTGCGCCCTTGTCAATGCCGGGGCGCGCTATCTGGGCACTTGCGGCGTCATTCACGGCAACCACCACCCGCTGCAACCTGCCGGGGCCGGCTTTTGCGGTCTTGGCGGCTTTGGACTTGGTGGTAGCGTAGGTATAGGTAGCATCACCGCAAGCGACCACGGCCGCGCGCACGGCTTCAGCTCGCAGATGGCCCACGGCACCGAAGCAAATGGTCAGGTGCTGCACGTTCGCAGCCTTCAGGGCGCCCAGGCCGGCACTGACGGCGGTACGAACATTTTTGGCACTGGCATCCCCGACGCCCGCCAGTACGACCCGCCTGGCAGTGATGCCGGGAGCGCGGTACGTGCTCAGGAGCTTGCCCGGCTTGGCCTCAAAGTCCCCCGACTTGATCGCCAGCGATGCGAGCACCGAAAGCGGGTCATTGCCGGAGCCCGGATTCTGGGGTACGAGAATCAGCAGCGCATCGGTTTTTTCGCTGCAAATACGGATGGGTGTCAGTGTTTTGAGTTCAAAGTCCATAATTCAGGGTCTGGTAAATAAACCAAAGTAAAACAAAAATAAAACGAAGCCAAGGCAGATATTCAGTCAATGTTATTCCAATCCACGATTCGCAAAGAGCTGGCGCGCAGTTTTGGGGCCACGCTGGTGGTCCTGGTCACCATCGTGATGACCATTGTTCTGATCCGCACCCTGGGCCAGGCATCGCGCGGTTTCATCAATCCGCAGGACGTCATGTTGTTCATGGCCTACTCGGCGCTGGGACGCCTGCCGACAATCCTCACACTGTCGCTGTTTATTGCGATGGTCAGTACCTTGTCGCGCATGTACCGCGACAGCGAAATGGTGGTGTGGTTCACCAGCGGTCAGGGCCTGGCGGGTTTTCTGCGGCCGCTTTTCCGTTTTGCATGGCCCGTCCTGCTGGTCATCACGCTGATGGCTCTTTTTGTCTGGCCCTGGACCAACCAGCAAACCAAAGACATGCAAAGCCGGTATGAGCAGCGCGGCGACCTCGACCGCATTGCCCCTGGCCAGTTCCAGGAATCCTCCAGCGGCAACCGGGTTTTCTTCATCGACCGCGACCTGGCGGGCGAGCGCTCCAGTAACAACGTCTTTATCGCTGCGACCGAAAAAGGCAAGAGTTCCATCACCACGGCCCGCTCGGGCCGCATCGAGGCCAGAGGTGACGCGCAGTTCCTCATGCTCGAAAACGGCCAGCGACTGGAAAACGTGATCGGGCAATCAGCGCTCAAAATCAGCGACTTCGAAGAATACGGTACCAAAACCGGTGATAACAACCCCCTGACCGAAAACGCACCGGAAGCCAAACTGCTTTCCACCCGCTCCTTGGTCAAGGCACCGACCCGCGGCAATCTCAGCGAGCTGGCATGGCGGCTGGGGCTGGCGCTGGCATCCATCAACTTTGTTGTGCTGGCGGTGGCCCTGGCCAGCGTGAACCCGCGCGGCGGGCGCAGCGGCAACATGATTTTTGTGCTGCTGACGTTTGTGGTCTACAACAACCTGGTCAACCTCGGGCAAAGCTGGATTTTTGTGGGCCTCATCAGTTTCAGCAACTTCCTGCTGGCGCTGCATGGCGGCGTCCTGCTGCTGGCCCTGGCCTGGCTGTCCAAGCGCCAGTTCAACTGGACGCTGCGGCCCGCCCGGCGCATCAACCGTACGCCGCTGGCTGTACGCGACAGCGAAAGCCACGCATGAAAACCATACGCCGCCTGATCTACGGTGAAGTACTCGCAGCCATCGCCCTGGTGGCGCTCGGCTTTCTGGCCCTGTTCTTCTTTTTTGACCTGGTCGATGAACTGCAATATCTCGGCAAGAGCAGCGGCATCAACGCAGCCGATGTCTACCAGATCAGGCATGCATTGCTATATGTAGGTCTGCTGATTCCCAATCATTTGTACGAGCTGCTGCCGATCTCCGTACTGATAGGCACCATCTTTGTGATGGCCCGGCTGGCACAGAGCTCCGAATACACCATCCTGCGCACCAGCGGACTCGGCCCCTGGCGCGCTCTGAAGTTGCTGCTGGTCCTGGGGGCGCTGTTCGTGGTGTTCAGTTTCGCCGTGGGCGACTATGTGGCGCCTGCCAGCGAACGGGCCGCGCAGCTGCTCAAGGCGCGCTACCAGAACAAGATCACCATCGGCCAGACCGGTGCATGGTTGAAGGAAAAGCAGGCCTACAACACCTTTGTGGTCAATGTGAGGGCGCTCACCCCCGACAACGAAATGCAGAATGTGCAGATTTTCGAGTTCAACAACAAGGGATTGATCGTCTCCACCACACAGGCGCCGCTGGCAGCGTTCACCGCCGGCGATGCCTGGGAATTGAACCAGGCCACGCGCGCAGAGTTTGATGTTCCTGCCGGCGCCAGCAGCGCCGCCAAACCCGCGGGCGGCGCCAAGGTCAGCCGCGCGGTGCTAAAGAGCTTTCGCTGGCCTACCGAAATCAGCGCGGAAATGGTGTCGGTGGCGCTGCTCAAGCCTGAGCGCATGGGCACCATCGACCTGTTCAATTACGTCCGTCACCTGGACGCCAATGGGCAGACCGCGCAACGCTATGAAATAGAGTTCTGGAAAAAAGTCTTTTACCCGCTCAGCTGCCTGGTGATGGTGATTCTGGCGCTGCCTTTTGCCTACCTTCACTTTCGCTCCGGCGGCATTGCCGGCTACGTGTTCGCCGGTGTGATGATCGGCATCAGCTTCTTCCTGCTCAACAACGTGTTCGGCTATATCGGCAACCTGCGAAACTGGCAGCCCTGGCTTGCGGCTGCCACGCCAGGCCTGCTTTATATGGCCGTCTCGCTGGGCGCGTTTGGCTGGCTGGTGCTCAGGCGTTAACGGACGCTACCGTTCATGACGCCCCTGGCCCATACGCCGCGCGGCATTATCCTGCTTGCCCATGGCTCGCGCGACCCGCAGTGGCGCGACCCCATTGAGGCGGTTGCCGCGCAAGTCCGTCTCCGCGAGCCCGGCACCCCTGTCAGTTGCGCCTACCTGGAGCTTTGCCCTCCTTCGTTGCCTGAATCTGCTACAAATTTAATAGCTGCTGGCGCACGCCATATAAGGGTGTTTCCGCTTTTCTTTGGTATAGGCAAGCACGCCCGGGAAGACTTGCCGCTGCTGGTCGAGCGCGTCAGATTGGCGCATCCGGGCGTAGAAGTCGAGCTTTTGCCTGCAGCCGGGGAATACCGCGAATTGACCGCACTTATGGCCAGCATTGCCTTGTCATAGCCGTGGAGGCATGGCGCATCGGTACGGCAGCTGGGCTCCTCTTTAGCATAAAACAGGCATAATAAAATCAATAATTAGCCTCAATTCGATATGAACCTTCACCAATTCCGCTTCGTCCAGGAGGCCATCCGGCGCAACCTGAACCTGACAGAGACCGCCAAGGCCCTGCACACCTCGCAGCCCGGCGTATCCAAGGCCATCATCGAGCTTGAGGAGGAACTGGGCGTCGAAATCTTTGCACGGCACGGCAAACGCCTCAAGCGTGTGACGGAACCCGGGGAACACGTCCTCAAAAGCATTGAACTCATCATGCGCGAGGTCGGTAACCTGCGCCGCATTGGCGAGCAGTTTTCTGCCCAGGACAGCGGCACCCTCTCCATTGCCACCACCCATACGCAAGCCCGTTATGTGCTCCCGCAGCCCGTCGCCAAGCTGCGTGAAGCCTTTCCCAAAGTCAATGTCAGCCTGCACCAGGGCTCGCCCGACCAGGTGGCGCGCATGGTGCTTGATGAGGTGGCCGAAATCGGCATTGCGACCGAATCATTGACGCAGTACGAAGACTTGGTGACCCTGCCCTGCTACGAATGGCAGCACATGCTGGTCATTCCTGTCGACCATCCGTTGGCCAAAAAAGACAACATCACGCTGGAAGACCTGGCGCAAGAACCGCTGATCACTTACCACCCGTCTTTCACCGGCCGTACCAAGATCGACCTGGCGTTTGCCGCCAAGCGCCTGCAGCCGCGCATCGCGCTGGAAGCCATCGACTCCGACGTCATCAAGACTTATGTGCGCCTGGGACTGGGCGTGGGCATCGTCGCAGAAATGGCTATCAAGGAAGACGGCACCAACAGCGACCTGATCGCCATCGCGGCCGGCCCGCTGTTCGGTATCAACGTCGCCCGCGTGGCCTTCAAGCGCAGCGCCTACCTGCGCAATTTCGTCTATAAATTCGCCGAACTGCTCAGCGACAAGCTGGACCGCGCCCTGATCACCAAGGCCATGGCCGGCCGTGTCAATGACTATGAGGTTTGACTCCCCCCCGTGGCGGGCTTCGCCCGCCTCCCCCTCAAGGGGGCGCCAGCTGCAGCCCGGCGAAGCCGGTTCCGCGCTGACTGCTTGATGAAGAAAAATCACCTTATCTAGCCCTTGCCATGACCACCATCCTCGAACGCACCCCCAAGCTCAAAACCAAGCTGCCCGCTGTCGGCACCACGATCTTCACGGTGATGTCCACGCTGGCCGCTGAAAAAGGCGCTGTCAACCTGGGCCAGGGCTTTCCTGATTTTGAGTGTGACCCGCAGCTGGTCAATGCCGTCACCGACGCGATGACAAAAGGCCTGAACCAGTACCCGCCCATGACGGGCGTTCCGGCGCTGCGCGAAGCCATTTCGGCCAAGGTGGCCAAACTTTACGGCCACCGCTACGACGCCAACAGCGAGATCACCATCACCGCCGGCGCCACGCAGGCCATCATCACGGCCATCCTGGCTGTCGTTCACCCCGGCGACGAGGTCATCGTGCTGGAGCCCTGCTACGACAGCTACGTGCCCAACATCGAGCTGGCCGGTGGCGTCGTGGTGCGCGTTCCCCTCACGCCCGGTACCTTCCGGCCCGACTTCGACAAAATTTCCGCAGCGATCACATCCAGGACACGGGCGATCATCGTCAACTCGCCGCACAACCCGAGCGCCACGGTATGGACCGAGGCCGACATGCTCATGCTGCAGGACATCCTGGCACCCACTGACGTCCTGCTGATCAGCGACGAGGTCTATGAGCACATGGTGTTCGATGCGGCCCAGGGACGCATCCATCAA
The DNA here is from genome assembly GCF_056405675.1 of Polaromonas sp. P1_F4. Classification (NCBI taxonomy): domain Bacteria; kingdom Pseudomonadati; phylum Pseudomonadota; class Betaproteobacteria; order Burkholderiales; family Comamonadaceae; genus Polaromonas; species Polaromonas sp. P1_F4. The sequence goes on from NZ_JBFUBP010000003.1 coordinate 152,014, forward strand.
AGCGCCGCACGTTTTCCGGGCCTTGCCGCGCGTGCGTTCATCGTCAGCAGCTTCGGCAAGACTTACCACGTCACCGGCTGGAAGGTCGGCTACGTGGCCGCACCCGCAGCACTGACCACCGAGTTCCGCAAGGTGCACCAGTTCAACGTGTTCACCGTGAATACCCCTGTGCAATACGGGCTTGCCGCGTACATGGCCGATGCGCAGCCTTACCTGGACCTGCCGGCCTTCTACCAGCGCAAGCGCGACCTGTTTCGCGAAGGCCTTGCCAAAACCCGCTTCAAACTGTTGCCCAGCGAAGGCAGCTACTTCCAGTGCGTGGACATCTCCGGCGTGAGCGACCTGGACGAAGCCGGGTTCTGCAAGTGGCTGACCACCGAAATCGGCGTGGCGGCGATTCCCCTGTCGGCGTTTTACGGCAATGGCTTTGACCAGCGTGTGGTGCGGTTCTGTTTTGCCAAAAAAGACGAAACATTGAACACGGCGCTGCAGCGCCTGGCCAAGTTGTAAGCGCGGCAGGTCTCGCGTGTAAGCCAAGGCTGTCAGTATTTGCCGACGGCTTGACAGGCGTTCATCCTGCTTGTTTGCGCCCCGCATCGGGAAAGAATCACTTCACATAACAAGGAGTGCTTCAAATGTCCCTATCCCTCATTCTGCTGATCGTTCTTATTCTTATCCTGGTCGGCGCTTTGCCTACCTGGGGCCACAGCCGCAGCTGGGGTTACGGGCCCAGCGGAGGTGTCGGCCTGGTGGTGCTGATCCTGGTGATCCTGCTGCTGATGGGACGCATCTAGTCAGCACCTTCCGTTGGTGATTCACCAGGAAAAATGGCCTTGCGTTGCAAGGCCATTTTTTTGCACTCTCATCTCACAAGCCTGAGTCAACTATTTAGTTGCTGCCAAGCCTTGTCTAGTCGCTTAACGCTGACCGGCTGCGGTGTGCGCAGCTCCTGCGCAAAAAAGCTCACACGAAGCTCTTCCAGCAGCCAGCGGAATTCCTGCATGCGCGCATCCACCGCGCCTTTTCGCTCAGCCACGAGCCGCCAGTAACGCTGCTCCTGCGGCCGCAATTCGGCCATCCGCGCGGCATCACGTGCCGGGTCGGCGCGCCATTTTTCCAGCCGCAACGTGATGGCCTTGAGGTAGCGTGAGAAGTGCTGCAGTTGCCCATAAGGTGTGGCCGTCAGAAAGCGTTTGGGTACCAGACGCTGCAGTTGCTGGGCGGCATCTGCCGCGGCTTCAGCGGCATTTTTGGTGTCCTTGATCTTGCGTTGGGCCACGGCGAATTCGGTCAGGATGCCGGCTGCAAGCCGGGCCACCTCGCTGGCAATCAGCGTCAGGCGCCCTCGCCCATCGTCGATGCGTTTTTTGAACTCGGCTTCGTGCGTCGGCAATGGGTCCAGCAAAAACGCGCGGTCCAGCGCCACTTCGATGATCTGCTCGCGCAATTCCTCCAGCGTACCGCCGCCGGAGTTGTCGGCGGCGCGGCCCACCAGCATGTAGCTGGTGGCCATCTTCTGCAGCTCCGGCAGGTTCTTTTCCAGGTACTTCAGCGCATCCTTGATTTGCAGGGAGAACAGCCGGCGCAAGCCGGCGCGGTGCTTCGCGGCCGCCACGTCGGGTTCGTCAAAAACCTCGATCGTCACTGCGTCGCCCAAATCAATGAGCGCCGGAAACCCGATCAGCGTCTGGGCGCCCTTGCGGATTTCCATCAGCTCCGGCAACTCGCCAAAGCTCCAGCTGGTGTAGCGCTCCGGCGCTTTCGCCGCTATCTTTTCAGGAGCTGCTTGCGCTCGTCCTGATTGGGCTGCAGGCCGATTTGATGCTGAATTTTCGGAAAAAACGGGCTTTTCGGAACCAGATTCGGGTGCTTTTGCCAGGTTTTTGAGTCCCGCCAGCGCCTGGAAGGCACCCCGTGCCTGCGAGCCCAATTCGCCCTTGAGTGCGCCCAGGTTACGGCCCGCACCCAGCTGGCGGCCATGTTCGTCGACCACACGGAAGTTCATGAACAGGTGCGGCGGCAGCATATCCAGCTTCATGTCATTGCGCTTGACGTCCAGCGAAGTCGCGTCGCGCACCAGCTTGAGCACCGCGTCGGTCAGCGAGCCGCTGCCGAACACCTCGGGTTGCAGCAACTGCTCCGTCATGCGGGCAGCGGTGTCGGGCAACGGCACCAGCCGCGAGCGCGGGCGCTGATGCAGTGTCTTGATCAGCGCCTGCACCTTGTCCTTGAGCATGCCGGGCACCAGCCACTCGCAGCGCTCTTCGTTGACCTGGTTCAGTGCGAACAGCGGCACGTCCACCGTCACGCCATCGCGCGCGTCGCCGGGTTCGTGCAGGTAAGTGACCAAACAATCCACGCCACCCATTCGCAGTGTCTTGGGAAACGACTGCGTGGTAATGCCCGCAGCCTCATGCCGCATCAATTCTTCGCGCGTCAAGAGCAGGAGCTGCGGCTGCTTTTTGACTTCCTCCTTGTACCAATGTTCGCAACTTGCACCACTGTGTACGCCAGCCGGAAGTTGCTGGTCATAAAAAGCGTAGATCAGTTCCTCGTCCACCAGCACGTCCTGGCGTCTGGCTTTGTGCTCAAGGTCCTGCACCTGCTGGATCAGCTTCAGATTCGCCGCAAGGAAAGGCAGCTTGGTCTCCCAGTTGCCGGCCACCAGCGCCTCGCGGATGAAAATTTCGCGCGCCGTGACCGGGTCGACACGGCCGAAGTTGACGCGCCGGCCGTTGTACACCACCAGGCCGTAGAGCGTGGCACGCTCCAGTGCTGTCACCTGCGCAGCCTTTTTCTCCCAGTGCGGGTCCAGCAGCTGTTTGCTGAGCAAATGGCCGGCCACCTGCTCTATCCAGGCCGGGTCGATGTTGGCAATGCCGCGGCCGAAAAGGCGTGTGGTTTCCACCAGCTCGGCCACCACAATCCAGCGGCCCGGCTTTTTGCTCAGGCGTGCGCCCGGGTGGCGGTAGAACTTGATCCCGCGCGCACCCAGGTACCAGTCTTCCTCGTCGCTCTTGCAGCCGATGTTGCCCAACAGACCGCAAAGCATGGACAAGTGCAACTGCTCATAGCTGGCAGGCTTGTCATTCAGCACCCATTTCTGCTCTCCAACGACCGTGTGGAGCTGGGAATGGATGTCGCGCCACTCGCGCACGCGGCGGATATTGACGTAGTTCTCGCGCAGCAGGTTCTCGTACTGGCGATTGGAGAGTTTGTGGTCGGTGCCGTGGCCGCCCCGCGCATCGCCCAGCCATTTCCACAGCTTCAGGTAGCCGCTGAACTCGCTCTTCTCGTCATCGAACTTGGCGTGCTGCTGGTCGGCCTGGGCCTGTTTGTCCATGGGGCGGTCGCGCACGTCCTGCACGCTGAGCGCACTGGCAATCACCAGTACCTCGTCCAGCGCGTTGCGGTCCTTGGCTTCCAGAATCATGCGGCCCACGCGCGGGTCCAGCGGCAGCTTGGCCAGCGTGCGCCCCACGGGCGTGAGCTCGTTGTCCTCGTCCACCGCGCCCAGTTCGGCCAGCAACTGGTAGCCATCGGCAATCGCGCGGCGCTGCGGTGGCTCGATGAAGGCAAACTCTTCCACATTGCCCAGGTGCAGCGCCTTCATGCGCAAAATCACCGAAGCCAGCGAACTGCGCAGGATTTCAGGGTCGGTAAAAGGCTGGCGGCCCTGGAAGTCCTTCTCGTCATACAGTCGTATGCAGATACCGTCGGCCACGCGGCCGCAGCGGCCGGCACGCTGGTTGGCGGCAGCCTGCGACACCGGCTCCACCATCAGCTGCTCAACTTTGTTGCGAAAGCTGTAACGCTTGACGCGCGCCGTGCCCGCATCAACTACGTAGCGAATGCCCGGAACAGTCAGCGAGGTTTCGGCCACGTTGGTGGCCAGCACGATGCGCCGGCCGCTGTGGCCGTCAAAAATGCGGTCCTGTTCGGCCTGGCTCAGGCGGGCAAACAGCGGCAGCACCTCGGCGTTGCGCGTCAGCGGCTGGTGCGCCAGGTGCTTGCGCAGGTGGTCGGCCGCCTCGCGAATTTCTCGCTCGCCGGGCAAAAACACCAGGATGTCGCCCGCGCTGTGCGGGCTCAGCCAGAGTTCGTCGACGGCGTCGGCAATCGCGTCGTTCAGGTCATGCTCACGCGACTCCTCAAACGGCCGGTAGCGCTGTTCGACGGGAAACATGCGGCCCGACACCATGATCACCGGCGCAGGGCCTTTGCTGGACGCGAAATAATCCGCGAAGCGCTGCGCATCAATCGTCGCCGAGGTAATCACCACTTTCAGATCGGGCCGGCGCGGCAGCAGCTGGCGCAGGTAGCCCAGCAGAAAATCGATGTTCAGGCTGCGCTCATGGGCCTCGTCAATGATGATCGTGTCATAGGCCTTGAGCAGCGGGTCGGTCTGCGTCTCGGCCAGCAAAATGCCGTCGGTCATCAGCTTGACGGAGGCGTCGCGGCTCAGCCGGTCCTGGAAGCGCACCTTGTAGCCCACCACATCGCCCAGCGGCGTCTTCAGCTCCTCCGCGATGCGCTTTGCCACGCTGGACGCGGCAATACGGCGCGGCTGGGTATGGCCGATGAGCCGGCCCTGTCCGGCGGGGTAGTTGAGCTTGCCGCGCCCCATGGCCAGCGCAATCTTGGGCAACTGCGTGGTCTTGCCCGAGCCGGTCTCGCCACAGACGATGATGACCTGATGGGCCGCCATGGCGGCGGTGATTTCGTCGCGTTTGCCCGAAACGGGCAGCGACTCTGGAAAGGTAATGGCGAGGGGAGACAAGGATGGAAGCGAAGAAAAAGGCAAGCAGAGCAGGATAAAAGCGGCAGCAGCGCTGCCAGAGCGCTCAATTATCGGGTGTTCCAGCCCGCAGCGGACCGGCTATGGTTATGGCATCGCGATCAGGCCGCCAGCACGGGCAGGTCGACGGCTTCCCCGCTGGTCTCGTCAAACCACGCAATGCGGCTTGGGTAGCTGAGCGCTATGCGCGACATGCCCCGCCCTGTGCTCACCGCCGAAGAGGCGCGTGCGTCGGACTTGGAGACCCTGAGCACGCCAAGGCCGACTTCAGCGACCCAGCGCGTCTGCTGGTTCCCTACCAGATCGCCTTCGAGCGTGGTGTTGAGCACTACCGACCTGGCCAGGGCCGACTGAACCCTGCGCGCCAGGTGGATCAGCTGGCCGCTGTCATGGCAATTGCGCATCAGCAGCAAAAACCCGTTCTCTTCGAGGCGTCCCATTTCCACACCAGCGGGCACGGTGCGCCGCAGCCGGCCGGCGCACACAAACAGCGCGTGGTTCACAGCCGCGTGGCCGTAAAGCTTTTCCAGCACATAAAGATTGGCGACCGACACCACAATCACGCCCAACGGCACCGGCTCATCGCGGTATCGCCTGAAGGTTGCCTCCAGCATGTTGCCGGTTTCGCTGTGGGAGCGCATGCGCGTGACCGGGTCGTAGCTGGGGCCATGTGCCATGGCCCGGTTCAGCTCGATCAGGTAGGAATAACGGATCCACAGCACAGCCGCCATGGTGGCCAGGTAACACGTGCCGGCGACAGCGGTCACCGCGTGCACCTGCCACGGCACGTGGGCACGGTCCATCGCCACCCAGCTCAACCCGGCAATGGCCACCAGCATGAAGGAGACGCCCGAGACAGCCACCCAGGCAAGCAGGTCCCCCCGAACGGCACTGCGAAGACTGAGCGCCATTGCCACCAGCCCCAGAAAACAGGCCACCGCCAGGCTCAGTGCCAGGGCGTGGCGCGGGCTCAATGCCCAGCCAACCGCGATATTCAGAAGAGCCAGGCTCGCCAGCCAGGTCAAGGCGCGCCTGGCCGAGTCCGGATTGCGCAGGATGCCAAGGATGGAAAACAGCAGGTAAGCCAGCAGCGCAGACACCACGCTGGCCACATGGGCCAGGAAACGGTCCAGAACATCGGCGTTCTCGATGGGCAATCCGCCCAGGAAGGCCACCACAAAAAAAGTCGAGGCGATTGCCGAGACAGCCGCATTGACGGCAATACGCCGCAAGGACCGGATATAGGCAAATGCCGAACCGGCCAGCATCAGGCTGGCTGACCCGAAATAGCAGCCCCAAAACCCGATCGCGTATTTGTCCATGAACCCTAACCATACCCCGCCGCCCCTCATTAAGCAAACCCCCAAATGAAGTACGCCGGCAAAAAGCGCACCCTCGCCAAAGCCGGCATTTGCATCCCTCAGGCCGGGCGGTGTCTCCCTTACACTCACTGGACTTTTTCCGTTTACCGGGGAAACAGCGCCCAGGGAGACCGCTTGCCTCTTTCGCGCCGTCCCGGCTGCCCTTGACCCGCCACAACCGATCCCGAAAGCGCGCCCATGTCTGCCGTCTTCAATTTCACTTTTGTGCCCTGGTTCCGCTCGGTCGCACCCTACATACATACCCACCGCGGTAAAACGTTCGTCGTAGGCATTGCCGGCGAAGCGATTGCGGCCGGCAAGCTCCAGCACATCGCCCAGGACCTGGCACTGATCCAGAGCATGGGCGTGAAGATCGTGCTGGTGCACGGCTTTCGCCCGCAGGTCAACGAGCAGCTCAAGGCCAAGGGACACGCCGCCAAATATTCGCACGGCATGCGTATCACGGACGAAGTCGCGCTCGACTGTGCCCAGGAAGCCGCCGGCCAGCTGCGCTACGAGATTGAGGCCGCCTTCAGCCAGGGCCTGCCCAACACCCCCATGGCCGGCTCCACGGTACGGGTGATTTCGGGCAATTTCATCACCGCGCGGCCGGTCGGCATCCTCGACGGTGTGGACTTCAAGCACTCGGGCCTGGTGCGCAAGGTGGACACCGCCGCCATCGGCCGTGTGCTGGATTTCGGCGCCATGGTGCTGCTCTCGCCCTTTGGCTTCTCACCCACCGGCGAAGCCTTTAACCTGACCATGGAAGAAGTCGCCACTTCGGTGGCCATCGCCATGCAGGCCGACAAGCTGATTTTCCTGAGCGAAATTCCCGGCATACGCATCCACCACGACCAGCCCGAAAGCGAAGACAACCCCATCGACACCGAGCTGCCGCTGGCCGCCGCCGAAAAACTGCTGGCCACCCTGCCCAACGGGGAACGCCCCACCGACACCGCGTTTTACCTGCAGCACTGCGTCAAGGCCTGCAAGGCCGGCGTGGAACGCAGCCACATCCTACCCTTTGCGGTGGACGGTGCGCTGCTGCTGGAAATCTATGTGCACGACGGCATCGGCACCATGGTGATCGATGAAAAGCTCGAAGAGCTTCGCGAAGCCACGGAAGACGACGTGGGCGGCATCCTGCAGCTGATCGAGCCTTTTGAAAACGACGGCACGCTGGTCAAACGCAGCCGCACCGAAATCGAGCGCGACGCCGCCAACTACAGCATCATCGAACACGACGGCGTGATCTTTGCCTGCGCGGCGCTCTACCCCTACCCCGAAGCCAAAACGGCAGAAATGGCGGCGCTCACCGTCTCGCCGCAAAGCCAGGGCCAGGGCGACGGTGAGAAAATCCTCAAACGCATCGAGCAGCGCGCCCGCGCGGCCGGCCTGCAAAGCATCTTTGTGCTGACCACCCGCACCATGCACTGGTTCATCAAGCGCGGTTTTGTGCAGGTAGACCCGGACTGGTTGCCCGAAGGCCGCAAGCGCAAATACAACTGGGACCGCAAGAGCCAGGTGCTGGTCAAGAAGTTGTCCTAGGGGCTTTCCCCTTGAACGGTTTTTCTTTAGCATCCGGTGACTCCTCCCATCCCATCTACACAGGAAACCCCAGCATGCTCCAGCTCCGCCCCAACTGCGAATGCTGCAACCGCGACCTGCCCGCCGAGTCGCCCGATGCCCGCATCTGCACCTTTGAATGCACGTTTTGTGTTGACTGCGTCACCACCAAGCTCAAAGGCGTCTGCCCCAACTGCGGCGGTGAATTTAGCGCACGGCCGCGCCGCCCGCCCCACATGCTGGCCAAATACCCACCTTCGAAAGAGCGTGTTTTTAAACCTCAGGGTTGCGGAGCCGCACCATGAACACCACCACCCTGCTGCTCTTTTCCATCGTGGCGCTGGTAGCCATCGCCACGCCCGGCCCCACCGTCCTGCTCGCGCTGGCCAATGGTTCACGCTACGGCGTGCGCCGCTCCGTGCCCGGCATGCTGGGTGCCGTGGTGTCAGACTTTGTACTGGTCGGCGCGGTCGCATTGGGTCTGGGTGCGCTGCTGGCGGCCTCCGAGTTCTGGTTCTCGGTGCTCAAGTGGGCCGGCGCGGTCTACCTGGCCTGGCTTGGCATTCGCCTGCTGCGCTCGCGCGGCGGATTTGAGATTCCCGCCGAAGGCAATGCCGGCACGCAGCACGGCGGCCGCGCAATTTTCATGAAGTCCTTCCTGGTGGCGGTGACCAACCCCAAGGGTTATCTCTTTTGCTCAGCCCTGCTCCCGCAGTTCATTGACCCGGCTGCTGCCCAGGCACCGCAATACCTCGCCATTTCGCTGGTATTCGCCGGCATCGATTTTTCCGTCATGTTCGGCTATGCCTTCATAGGTGCACGCGCCATACGCCTGCTCAAGGCCTCGGCCACACGCTGGATAGACCGCGCCTGCGGCGGCGCGCTGCTGGCGCTGGCGGGCTCGCTGGCGTTCTACCGGCGCGCGAACAGCTAGGGACGTGCCCGGGCTGCACGGCCCCGCTATGTGCGCTGGCGAACAGACTTTTCACAGCCTCCCTGCAAAACTCCCGGAGTCTTCCCAAAGACTTCACACATTCCCGGCCAGGATCCTGGAAGTGCCGCCCATAGCCGGCGCTTCGCAGGGTCGTCGTTACTTTTACAGAAACATGGCCCATGTCACCTATTACCAGCCTGAGCGTTCTTGACGCCATTGCCAAAGCCGATGGCATAGAGGTCAAGCGCCAGGAAGCACTGCTCAAGACAGGCGCATTGCAGACGGCCATCCTGACGAGCGAAAATTTCTCGATCATCGCAACCGACGAAAAAGGCATCATCCAGCTCTTCAACGTCGGTGCCGAACGCATGCTGGGTTATATGGCGGCTGAAGTCGTCAACAAGATCAACCCCAGCGACATCCATGATCCGCAGGAAGTGATGGCCCGGGCCCAGGCGCTGAGCCTGGAGCTCGCCACCACCATCACGCCCGGCTTCGAGGCACTTGCATTCAAGGCCTCGCGCGGCATCGAAGACATTTACGAGCTGACCTATATCTGTAAAGACGGCAGCCGCTTTCCGGCCATCGTGTCCATCACCGCATTGCGCGACGATTTCGGCACCATCATCGGCTACCTGCTGATCGGCACCGACAACTCGGTACGCAAGCAGGTCGAAGTGGCCCTGAAGGAAGCGATGGCCGTGGCCGAGAAGGCCAATCTCGCCAAATCGGACTTCCTGTCCAGCATGAGCCACGAGCTGCGCACACCGCTCAGCGCCATCCTCGGATTTGCGCAGCTGATCGAATCCGGCACGCCCCAGCCAACGCCCTCGCAAAAACGCAGTGTGGACCAGATCCTCCAGGCCGGCTGGTACCTGCTGGAACTCATCAACGAAATCCTGGATCTGGCATTGATCGAGTCCGGCAAGCTGTCGCTGTCGCTGGAACCTGTGTCGCTGGCCGAGGTCATGCTTGAATGCGAGACCCTGATCGAGTCACAGGCCGGCAAACGCGGCATTACCGTGACCTTTCCGAAATTCCCTGTGCCCTGCTTCGTGAGTGCCGACCGCACGCGGCTTAAACAGGTTCTGATCAACCTGCTGTCGAACGCGATCAAGTACAACACCAGCAGTGGAACGGTCTTGATCAACTGCGTGGATCTGCCTCAAAAGCGCATCCGCATCTGCATTGAAGACACGGGCGAAGGCCTGAGCCCTGCCAAGATCGAGCAGCTCTTCCAGCCCTTCAACCGCCTGGGCCAGCAAGCCACCACCGAACAAGGTACGGGCATTGGGCTGGTGATGACCAAACGCCTGATCGAGCTGATGGGTGGCGTCATCGGCGTCGAGAGCGTTGTCGGAAAAGGCAGTGTGTTCTGGATTGAAATGGACGTGACCGACGAAATTGCATTGCGAACAGCGCTGGCAGCCCTGGCACCGATCCTGCAAAGCCAGGTGGCTACCGATCCACGTGCCCATACACTTCTGTACGTAGAAGACAACCCTGCCAATCTGATGCTGGTGGAAGACCTCATCGCGCGCCGCTCCGACATCCGGCTGCTGTCGGCCCGTGACGGCATCAGCGGCATCGCGATGGCCAAAGCCTCGCAGCCGGACATCATCCTGATGGACATCAACCTGCCGGGCATCAGCGGCATCAAGGCGGCACAGATTCTGTGTGCCGATCCGTTGACTGCACACATTCCGGTGGTGGCGCTCAGCGCCAATGCCATACCCCGTGACATTGAAAAAGGCATGGAAGCCGGCTTCTTTCGCTACCTCACCAAGCCCATCAGGATCAATGAGTTCATGGACACCCTGGACCTGGCGCTGGCATTTTCCAAAACAAAGTCCATGCAGGCCCCCGTGCCGGAAAAAACCGCATGAACACCGAATTCGACATCCTGAACGGCAGCATCCTGGTGGTGGACGACCAGCCCGTCAATGTGCAGTTACTCGAGCAGCTGCTGGCAGGCGCCGGCTATACCCAGGTCAGGTCCACCATGAATTCGCCGGAGGTAGCCGCGCTGCACGCAGAGCACCGCTACGACCTGATCCTGCTCGACCTGAAAATGCCCGGCATGGACGGCTTCCAGGTGATGGAGGCGCTCAAGGAAGACAGGCATGACAAATACCTCTCTGTCATCGTGCTGACAGCGGAGCCGGCCCACAAGCTGCGCGCCTTGCAGGCCGGCGCCAAGGATTTCATCAGCAAACCGTTTGACCTGGTCGAAGTCAAGACGCGCATCCACAATGCGCTGGAAGTGCGCCTGCTGTATAAAAAGCTGGAGAACTACAGCAAGCTGCTGGAGCTGGCCATGCAGCAGAGCACCGCAGAAACCGACGAAGCGCGAAGCCGCTAATAGCGTCTGGCTGGACCAGGCGGCCAGGCCCATCCCTCTAGTCTGCGGCCCGCATTTACTGCTTGAGCTTTTCAAGCAGGAAGTCGATGAACAAGCGCACCCGCAAGGGCACGTGCCGCCCGTGCGGGTATAGCAATGAAAACGGCCGTGACCGCCCCGCAAAGGGCTGCAACACCTCTTGCAGCCGGTCTTGGCGCAAGTCTTCTTCGACGATAAAACGGTAAGTCTGCAGCAGGCCCGCGCCATGCCGGGCCAGCGTCACCCCGCCCAGCAAGTCTTCTGAGCAGCAATATCCACCGCTGGTTGCCACCTCCAGCTCCTTGCCTGCATCGCTGAACAGCCATGGAATTTTCTGACCGCTGCTGGGCAACAAAAACTGGATGCAGTCATGCTGCTGCAAGGCCTCCAGCGAGGTTGGGGTTCCCGCCTGCTGCAGGTACGAGGGCGCAGCCACCACCACCAGCGCCGCATCTTCCAGCTTGCGCGCGACCAGGCCTGAGTCGGGCTGTGCGCGCCCGCGTATGGCCAGGTCGTAGCCCTCGTCGGCAAAGTTGACATTGCGGTTGCTCAGGTTGACCTCGACCTGCACTGCTGGATAAAGGGCTCGAAAAGCCGGCAGCAGCGGCAGCACGCGGTAATGCCCGTAAGGCGTGGGCAGGCTGATACGCAGCACGCCGGCGGGCACCAATTGCTGACCCGTGGCTTCGCGCTCGGCTTCCACCAGCTGCCCCAGGGCCTGCCGCGCCTGCTCAAAATAAGCGCGGCCGGCTTCGGTCAGCCGTATATGCCGCGTCGTGCGTGTGAAGAGCCGCACGCCCAGCCTTTCCTCCAGGCGCGACACCGAGCGGCTCACGGCAGCGGGCGTGAGGCCGGCACTGGTTGCCGCCGCCGTGAAGCTGCTGAGCTCTGCCGCAAGGCAAAAAAGCTCAATGCTTCCCAGCTGAAGATCATCGAATTGACGGCTCATGGTTTTGATTTTCCGTGGATTATCTATTACACCATGTAACTTATGAAGTTAATCAACCTCCATTTATCTCACCAGACATCATCAATAGCATGAGGCCTTCCCAACCCACCTAGTCCAAGGAACCCATGAAACTGTTTTTCTCTCCCGGCGCCTGCTCACTGGCTCCCCACATCGTTCTGAAGGAAACCCGGCAGGCGTTCAAACTTGAAAAAGTTGACACAGGCACCCACACCACCGCAGACGGGGCCGACTACTACGCCATCAACCCCAAGGGTGCAGTGCCGCTGCTGGAGCTCGAGAGCGGCGAGCGCCTGACAGAAGGCCCCATCATTGCCCAATACCTTGCCGACAAGGCGGGCCGCGCCGACCTGCTCCCGGCCGCCGGCAGCATGGACCGCTACCGCGTGATGGAGTGGCAGAACTACATCACCTCGGAGCTGCACAAAACCTTCACGCCATTGTTCAACCCGGACCTGGACAGCAGCGCCAAAAAAACCCTGGCCAGCGTTCTGCGCAAAAAATACGAATGGGTCAACACCCAGCTGCAATCCAAAGACTATTTGCTCGGCCAGTCCTTCACCGTGGCCGATGCTTATTTGTTTGCGGTGACGGGCTGGGCCAAGTACGTGTCGCTGGACCTGGCAGACCTGAAGCACCTGCAGGACTTCCTGGCACGCGTGGCTGGCCGGCCCGCCGTGCGCGAGGCCCTGAAGGCCGAAGGGCTGCTGGCATGATCCGCTGGAAAACCACAGCCCTGACCCAAAGGCTGGGCTTGACGGCGCCGATTGTGCAAGGTCCCTTCGGCGGCGGCCTTTCCTCGGTGGCGCTGACCGCGGCGGTCTGCGAAAGCGGTGGGCTGGGCTCATTTGGCGTGCATCACCTGACAGGCACCCAAATTGAAAAGACGGTGCAGGCCATACGCCTCAAAACAAAACGTCCTTTCGCCTTGAACCTGTGGGTGCCGCATGAAAAGAGCGAGGACCCGCCGCTCACAGATGCACAGTTCGGGCAGCACCTGGCGCTGCTCGCGCCCTACTTCAAGGAGCTCGGTGAACCCCTGCCAACCCGGCCGGAGCGTTTCAGTCCGCGCTACGAAGACCAGGTGCAGGGCCTGCTGGCAGCCCGGCCCGCCGTGTTCAGTTTTGTATTCGGCATCCCGTCGCCGGAGATCCTGCGCCAATGCAAGGCGCTTGATATCGTGACACTGGGCGCCGCGACAACGCCTGAAGAGGCAATAGCGCTCGACAGCGCCGGCGTTGACATGGTGGTGGCAACCGGCTTTGAGGCTGGCGGGCACCGCGTGTCCTTTCTGCGCCCGGCCGAAAATTCGCTCACCGGCACACTGGCGCTGATCCCCCAGGTGGTCGACGCGATCAAGGCCCCCGTCATTGCGGCAGGCGGCATTGCCGACGGGCGCGGCATTGCAGCAGCCCTGGCGCTGGGCGCCCAGGGTGTGCAGATTGGCACGGCTTTTCTGGCGTGTGTTGAGTCATCCGCCAGCGACATCCACCGCGAAAAGTTATTCAGCGCCGACGCCAGGCACACCGCCCTCACCCGCGCCTTCAGCGGGCGCCTGGCGCGCGGCATTGAAAACCGTTTCATGAACGAGTTGAAGGCGCACGAGGGAGGTATTGCGCCCTACCCGGTCCAGAACTGGCTGACCGGCCAGTTGAAACCGGCTGCTATTGCCCAAGGCAGAACAGACTTGATGTCGCTCTGGTCCGGCCAGGCCGCACCGCTGCTCAAGCACCGGGATGCCGGCTCGCTGATGGTGGCGCTGCAGCAGCAAACCGACGACGCGCTAAAGCGGGTTGCCGGGTCAGTCTGACCTTCAAGCAGGATTTGTCTGATGACCGCGCATGACGATGGATTGACTGAAGGTGCCTGATTGAGGTGCCGTCGCCTCAATGAAAATCGCGGCTCGATGTGCCCAGCCGCCCCAGCAACGGCGTGAGGTCTTCCAGCCGGTGCGCCACCAGGTTGCGCACCGCGCCATAACCTTTGGCGCTGCCGCGTTCTTCACTGCGCTGCTCTTCACTACGCTGCCATATACCGTACACCGCCAGCAGCCGGGCGTGCAACACCTCGCCGCGTTGCGCTTCGCGCAGCGATTTCCAGATGATCACATTGACCGGCCCGGTTTCATCCTCCAGCGTGACGAAGATGGTGCCCTTGGCGGTTTGCGGCTGCTGGCGCACGGTGACGATGCCGCAGCCGGCCACCTCTTCGCCGTCGGGCAAGGCATTAAGCTCGCTGGCGCTCAGCAGGCCCCTGCGTGACAGCCGTTCCCGCAGCAAGGCCACCGGGTGGCGCCGCAGCGTGAGGCCCGTGGCCTGGTAGTCGAACAAAATATTTTCGCCCTCGGGCGTGTCGGGCAAGGCCAGCGGCGTTTCGTGCGTGGGTACCGATTTGAGCAGGCGCGGCGCCAGTTTGATGGCTGAAGCTTCCCAGACCTGCTGGCGCCGGTGGCCCGCCAGCGGCAGCAGGGCATCGGCGGCGGCCAGCGCGTTGATTTCGAGCGTACCCAGCTGGGCGCGCGACACCAGGTCTTCCGTCGAAATGAAAGGCGCTTGTGCCCGCGCCTCCACCAAACGGATGGCGGCCTCTTCGCGCAAACCAGCCACCAGGCGCAGGCCCAGGCGCACCGCCGGCTGCGTCCCCGCAGGCAGCACACCCTGCGGCTCCAGCGTGCAGTCCCATTCACTGTGCATGACGTCCACTGCGCGCACCTCCACCTGGTGGCGGACAGCGTCTTGCACCAGCTGGGACGGCGTGTAAAAACCCATGGGCTGCGAATTGACCATGGCCGCCAGAAAGCAGGCCGGCTCGTGGCGCTTGAGCCAACAGCTCACATAAACCAGCTTGGCAAAGCTGGCGGCGTGGCTTTCCGGAAAGCCGTAGTCGCCGAAGCCCAATATCTGACTGAAGATGCGCTCTGAAAATTCGGCGCTGTAGCCGTTTTTGACCATGGCATTGACCAGGCGGCCATGAAAGCGGTCAACCCCGCCCTTGCGCTTCCAGGCCGCCATGGAGCGGCGTAAATCGTCGGCCTCCCCCGGTGTGAAGTCAGCGGCGATCATCGCGATCTGCATCACCTGCTCCTGGAAGATCGGGATGCCCAGCGTGCGTTCCAGGGCCGGGTTCAGCGCCGGGTATTCCGGCACGACGTCTTCGCCCCGCCGCTTTTTATCGCGTGCCTTCAGGTACGGGTGCACCATGCCGCCCTGGATGGGCCCCGGCCGCACGATAGCGACTTCCACCACCAGGTCGTAGTAATTGCGCGGCTGCAAACGCGGCAGCATGGACATCTGGGCCCGGCTTTCAATCTGGAAAACACCCACCGTGTCGGCTTCGCAAATCATGTCGTAGGTGGGCGTGTCGTCCGGCTCGACCTGGTGCATCTCCAGCTGACTGCCCCGTGTCCGGTTCACCAGGTCCAGGCAGCGCCGGATGGCTGACAGCATGCCCAACGCCAGCACATCCACTTTCAGCAGGCCCATGGCCTCCAGGTCGTCCTTGTCCCACTGGATGATGCGGCGGTCTTCCATTGAGGCCGGCTGCACCGGCACCAGCCGCGTGAGCTTGCCCTGGGTGAGCACAAAACCGCCGACGTGCTGGCTCAGGTGGCGCGGAAAGCCGATGAGCTGCGCCGACAGGTCAAACCATTGCAGCACCGGCCCTTCCCTGCCTTCCAGCCCGGCTTCCTTGAGTTTCTCCTGCAGCACCTCGCTGCCGTCAAACCAGAAATGCTCTTTGGCGAACAGGTCAATCAGTTCAGGCGCCATTGCCAGCGCCTTGCCCACATCGCGGATCGCGCTGCGCGGCCGGTAGCTGATGACGGTGGCGGCAATGGCGGCGCGGTCGTGGCCGTATTTGCCGTAGATGTACTGGATGACTTCTTCACGCCGTTCATGTTCGAAGTCCACGTCGATGTCGGGTGGTTCACTGCGTTCGCGGCTGATAAAACGCTCAAACAACAGCTTGCTTTCCGCCGGGTTGACGGCCGTGACGCCCAGGCAAAAACACACCACCGAATTGGCCGCCGAGCCACGCCCCTGGCAAAGGATTTCCTTCTCTCTCGCAAACCGCACGATGTCGTGCACGGTGATGAAGAACATCTCGTATTCAAGCTCTTCGATCAGCGCCAGCTCAAAGCCCAGCTGCCGCCTGATCTTGTGCGGTATGTGATGCG
The DNA here is from genome assembly GCF_056405675.1 of Polaromonas sp. P1_F4. NCBI lineage: Bacteria > Pseudomonadati > Pseudomonadota > Betaproteobacteria > Burkholderiales > Comamonadaceae > Polaromonas > Polaromonas sp. P1_F4. The sequence goes on from NZ_JBFUBP010000003.1 coordinate 168,194, forward strand.
GGTAGCGGGTATGGGCGCCCTGCCAGGTCAGCCGCCGCAGCCACCGCGAAGGCGTTTCGGCGGCCGGCACCATGTCTTCCTGCGGGTAGCGGTACAGGTTGCGAATCTCATCGAGAGTGAAATTGCACCGCGCAGCCACTTCCAGCGTGGCACGCAACAGACTGGCGGGGTAAATCTCGGCCAAGCGCATGCGCGGCCGCAAATGCGCTTCGGCATTCGGCTGCAGCGCAAAGCCGCATTCATGCACCGGTTTGCCCAGCTTGATGGCGGTCATCACATCGTGCAGCGGCTTGCGTGAGCGCTTGTGCATCAGCACATGGCCGGCCGCCACCAGCCGTATGCCGGTGCGCCGGGCTACTTCCTGCAGCTGCTGCAGGCGCAGCGCGTCGTCCAGGCCCTGCAGCAGCTCCACCGCCAGCCAGGCATTGATGCCAAAAAGGCCTGCAGCCCAGGCGCAATGGGCGAAAAGCGCTTCTGTATTGATAGCACCCGCGCCCACTTCATGCAAAGGCGCCAGCAAAATTTCGCAATCCCCCAGCCGGGAGAAATCCGTCTCGCCCAACGCGACGCGGTAGCTGCCTTTTTCCACCACGTCGCCCGCTTTGCGGGCTTCGGTGATGAACTCGCACAGGTTGCCCCAGCCCACGGCGTTGTGGGGCAACACCACCAGCCTGAAGGCATCGGGCGCCTGCACCAAAAATTCCGCGCCCGGCAGCAGCTTGAGGCCCATCTCCTTTGCCACCTCATGCGCCCTGACCACCCCCGCCACCGAACACTCGTCGGTGATGGCCAGCGCCTTGTAGCCCAGCTCGGAAGCGCGTTCGGCCAGCTCCTGCGCGTGCGAGGCGCCGCGCTGGAAGCTGAAGTTGCTCAGCGCGTGCAGCTCGGCGTAATCGGGAAGCGCGTAGGCAGGCATGCGGGCCTCAGGCAAAAAAACCGTGCAAATACCAGGTGCGCTGCCGGCCGGCCTGGGCGGCGGAGCCCAGCCTTTCGCTGTAAACCCACAGCAAGCCGCCCTGCTGGCTGCGGTAGATGTAGTAGTCGCGAAACGCCCACGGCTTTTCACACAGGCCCGGCTCAGCGCTGCGGTTGTCGCGGTCAGCCAGCAACCATTCGGCAGCCTCCAGCCGCTGCGGCCCGGCCAGGCGCGTCAGCTTGCCCTGGTACACCGGGCTGTTGCCTGCAGCTTGCAGCCTCAAAGGCTCGGGCAGCAGCCAGGCCGGGTACAAGGCTTCAGCCCGGGCCTTCGGAAAAACCGGGGAAGCGTCTTTTTGCAAGTGTTTTATGCCTCTGGCGCCCGGTGGCTGTGCGCAAGCAGCTATTGATTTAATAGCACTTCGGGCGCTCACCCAGCGCTGCATCAGCTCGGGCCGGTGGTCAGTGCAAGGTTGCCAGGCTTGCACATGGGCATCGCCCAGGCGGGCGCTGAGCCGCTCGACCAGTTCCACCACGCTGTCGCCCTGCCGGCGCGCTTCCATCAGCAGGCTGCCGGTGGCGGCTGCCGAGTCGGCCAGCAGCTCGGTGGCCAGCGACTGCAGCGTCAGGCTGTGCACCGGCGCCGGCAGCTTTTGCTGCGCCAGGTGTTCTGAGATAAGGCGCGCCACGTGACGCAAGTCTTGTGCGGGCTGGGCGGTGCGAATCTCGAGCTCGCCAGTCGGCGCCACATCACGGCGTTTGTCCAGGTGCCAGATGATTTTCAGGGCGCAGAGCCCGCTCTGCCGCCCCAGCAGCCAGGCGTGCAGGTGAACCAGCAAACGATCAACGCCCGCCATCAGCGCGGGGCCATGGGTGACCAGTGCATTGAGCTCCAGTTTTTCCTCAAAGTGTTCGGGCAGCACTTGCCACGCGTAGTCGTCGGCTACGGTGCCGCGGGCGCGGTCCAGCGCCTCCAGCAGTTCCGCGCCAAAACGCCGGGCCACGCCGTCACGCGGCAGGCGCAGCAAGTCGTCCCAGCTGCGGCAGCCAATGCGCTCCAGCACACCAAGGTGCGGGCGTGCCGCCGTCAACGTGTGCATGGGCAGGTCGGCCACGCGTTTTTTCAACGCACCAGCCTGATCCTGCTGCAGCCGAAGCCGCCCGATCGCTATCAAAGATGTAGCACCTTGCGCCCGTTCCATAAGGGCTACAACCTGATTTGATTCAAAAAACAGCTCAATTTTCTGCGCCAGCAGCTGCATCAGCCGCGCCAGCCCGCCAAACAAGCGCAGGCTGCCCGTTACGTCCATCAGCACCGCTTCATCCACCAGCGCCACGCGCGGCGTGAAGCCCAGCGCCAGGCTGGCCACCGCGCGCTGCAGGGCAGCGGCGTCCTGGGTCCATGGCTGCACCGCATCAGTGGTGGTCGAGATGCGCAATGCGATCCAGCAACGCATGGATGGGGCTCCGGGGTGAGGTGACAGGCAGCGAAACCAGTGACGGCAGCAGGATGGGCGCAAGCTCTTCCCGCTTTTGCCGGGCCCTGTCGCGGCTGGCTGCCAGCAGCGCTGACAGCCGGGCGGGCCGGGTGTCGAGCAGCACCGGCGCAGCCAGTGGCGGGCCGCGGCGCTTGAGCACGTGGACCAGCAGGTTGCCGCCCTCCTGCACGGCGCCTTCCAGCAGCAGGCGCAGCGGCGCAGGTGACGATTCATGTTGAGCTCGCGGCGGCCGAAACACAAACAGCAACTTGTGGTGCGCATGCGCGGCAATCTGCAGGCGGCGCAGATGCGCGCTGCGCGCATCCGGCAGCCATGCCAGCACGCTGTGCACGTCGGCGCACTGCAGGGCTTCACGCGTGGCCCACAGCAGCGAAGGTGCATCACCCGGCTTGCCGTGCACGCTGAGCAGCCGTTGCATGTTGAGCCGGCGCGCGCCCAGCGCCGGGCCAAAAGGCAACCAGGGCGCGCCCACCAGCACGGTGAGCCCGCCGGGCGTCTCTGCCTGCAGGGCTGCCAGTGCCGGCGCCATCAGGCCCCATTCATGCAGCCCGGCCTGCGGCTGCATCACCTCAACCAGCGCCCCCTGCGGCCAGCCGCCGCCGGGCAAGACAGCATCCAGCGCCACATAGCCCGTGGGGAGGGTCCGCAGGCTTGCGCTGCCCAGTTCGCCGGCGCGCCATACATTGGCGTTGGCGAAGTCCGGCAAGGCGCGGTCCACGAGTGTTGGCGAAAGCATGGCGAGGGATTCAAATCTGGATAAATACTGTATTTATGTACAGTATATTGCTGATTCAGATCCTGGCAAATAAGGGGTATTCACCCCACCCAACACGCCAGGCAAGCCGAAGTAAAAAGCAGACCCCCAGATTCATCAGCCTGAAACACATGTCCGGAACCAGCCAGCGCCGGGCATCGGCCCCTCCTACGCTTGGACCACCGGTACTTGCTACCTCATTCCAGGAAATTTGATGAACAGACTGCAGAACAAACGTGCGCTGATTACAGGCGGCACTTCGGGCATCGGCCTTGAAACGGCCAAACAGTTTTTGGCCGAAGGAGCCAGGGTCATGGTGACCGGATCCAGCGACGAATCACTGGACGAAGCGCGCCGGCAGCTCGGCAGCGACGCCCACTTCTTAAGCTTCTCAAAGACCGACGCGGGCAATCTGGCAGAGCAGAAAAAACTGGCTCAACGGGTGAAAGACTCTTTTGGGCAACTTGATGTGGCCTTCATCAATGCGGGCATCGGCGTCTTCATGCCGCTTGATGCGTGGGACGAGGCTGCCTTCGACCGCTCCATGGCCGTCAACCTGAAGGGGCCCTTCTTTTTGCTGCAGGCTTTGCTGGGCACATTGGCCAACCCGGCCTCCCTCATCCTGAACGCCTCGGTGAATGCGCACCTGGGCATGCCCGCCTCCAGCGTCTATTCGGCCACCAAGGCCGGGATGATTTCGCTGGCCAAAACGCTGTCGGGGGAATTGATCGGCAGGGGCATCCGGGTCAACGTCGTCAGCCCTGGCACCGTGACCACGCCTATTTATGAAAAGCTGGGCCTGCCTGCCGAGGCCTTGCAGCAAATGAAGGACGGGCTGGTTGCGCTGACGCCGGCGCACCGGTTTGGCTTGCCCATCGAGATCGCCAAGGCCGTGGTGTTTCTGGCCTCGGACGAATCCACTTATGCCGTTGGCAGTGAATTCATCCTCGACGGCGGGCTGACGATCGCCTGATCCGCAAAGGCGCGCGGTCTTACCGCTTGCGCGCCTGGCGTGCGATCAGCAGCAAGCCCACGACCGCAATAGCCACAAAACACAGGAAAGACCAGTTGGCAATCGAGCCGCCCAGAAAGGTCCAGTCGATTTTGGTGCAGTCGCCGCTGCCCTTGAAGATCATGGGAATGGCGCGTTTGAGCGGAAAGGTTTCAATCATTCCGTAGAAGTCGCGGCCGCAAGAGGCAATTTCAGGCGGATACCACTGCAGGAAACTTTGGCGCGCCGCCACAAAAGCACCAAAACCCGAGAGCAGCACCATCAGGCCTGAACCGGCGATCAGCAGGCCCCGGCTTTTGGCGATGGCCGTCACGCCCGCCACCACCGCCACCAGCACCAGCGCATACCGCTGCACGATGCACATCGGGCAAGGCTCCAGGCCCACCACATGCTGCAGGTACAGGCCAAAGGCCAGCATGGCCACGCAGGCCACGGCGATCAGCGCCAGCATGCGGCGCGGCATGGCGTCGAAATATGTCAAAAACATCAGGGAGCCCTCTTTTTTCTGGATGAATTATGAATTGTCCAGGGGTTCGGGCGTTTAGGAAGGGATAAGTTCCCTGATCAGGAAAATCCCGTCAGTATTCTCCTCGGAGAATACTGATATAAACCACGCAAAAGGCCGCTTCGCGGTGCGTGTCTCGGTTCAACCTGCTTCCACCATAAATACATGAGTCTTGACATAGCTATCTGGCGAACCGAGAGGCCTATTGGTGATGCGGCTGCCGGTAAGTTGTATGCACGTTTGGTGGAAGGTGATCTTTCCGGACTTACACCCCATCCATCGATGCTTTTTATGAAGAACTCGTTGCGAGACATCCAGAGATTGACGACGTTCCATTAGACAAGATAGATGACGCGACATTTAGCCCATGGAGTTGCAGGATAGATCGCTCCCCTTGCCACCTTGTCCTTGCGTGTGTTTTTTCTGCCGGTGAGATGGTTGGTGATCTTGTGGGTGAATTGCAGCGTAAACATGGTGTGACTGCTTATGTTCCTGGCGATGGAACGGAATACCACCCCCATGATGAATAACCTGACAATTTATTCCATCCTCCTTGAGCGCCGCTGAATTTAGACCTTGACCGTCATGCTCATTCATCCCCACCTCTTACTCGCCAGCAAGATCGCGGCAACAGCGATTGCTGGCGTAGCGGCGCTGGTTGCGTCTTTGCTTGCTGCGGGCTACGCGGTGGCGTTATGCGGCAGTTCGCTTCAGGGTGCCGCCGTTGGCATTGTGTTTGGGGGCATGGCTCTGGCCATGTTGATCACTCTCGGTTTTGTTTTGATGAAGTTGTCGTGGTCACTCCGGGCATTGGTTGGGGCAACGCTGCTTGTCGCCAGTTTTTTACTTCTGCCGCAGCCTGTGTGCGCAGCTGAGTCTCATGCCACTGCAGAATGCGGATGATTGCAGGCATCACCCTTCGCAGGTCAAGCTAGACCCATGTTTTCCATCGAGACCACCTGGCAAGGCAAAAAGAATTCGCACTCCTGGATCACTTGCCTCTCGTCGTCCAAAGAAGTTGCCGAAGCTTATGCCATTGCACAGGTTGACCCCAAGGCAACGCATCGCCTCTTCGAGATTTCGCAGAATGAATTTCCGGTCTTTTTTGTTGGCATTCACGGTGGTTATCGCCATGTAGCTCTTCATGAAATCAGGGAGCTTCTTGCGACAACCTTGATGGGTGAGCCGGAGGAAATCCTCTTCAATATTTACCGTTTCAGCGGCGAATACAGGTGGTCTACCGCAGGCTACGATCAGACTGCAAATCACATTCATGTCATCAATGAGTCATTGCAGCAATATCGCGAGCGTGAAGGCGAATTGGCAGAGGTCGTGGGTTACGCGGCGTCAACCTGACCAGTTGCCCTGTCACCAAATTAGCGACGGCACCGACTATCGTTTCTGAGCAGAAATCCTGGTCTCAAGAAGCCGCTGCGCGCCGCAACATCAAGACCTTGCTCAACTTCAAGCCACCTGCAATAGGCCTTTGATGGCCCTCTATCCCCGTCATACCCGCATTTGCCAGCATTTGTCCTACAACTGGGAGGCGCCGGCGGGCGTAGATTTTCAGGAATAGATCTTTTTGGAGACCCCCATGATTGTGCAAAACGCCCTTGCCAGTGTCGCCGTCCGCAACCTGGACACATCCATCCCCTGGTACGAAAAACTGCTGGACGCCAAAGCCAGCCGCCCCATGCCAGAAGTCGGCGAATGGCATTTCCTGCGCGGCGGCGGCCTGCAGGTGTATGAACTGGCCGAACGCGCCGGCGAAGGCTCGGTGACTCTGGCCGTCAACGACCTTGAACCGGAAATCGAGTACCTGCAAAAGCTGGGCATAGACACCAGCCATACAACGTCCAGTGACAAGGTCAGGACAGTGATGATCACCGACCCCGACGGCAACCACATTGCCATTGCCGAAGCCCTGATGCCCGGCGTGATCCGCTGAACAGATCCTTCACCCCCGAACAAGGAAGCCCACCATGGAAATACACCGCGGACGACTCATCGACCATGTTCACCTGCGCGCCCATGACCTCGCGGCGAGCAAGCGCTTTTACCGTGCCGTGCTCAAGTCACTGAACAAGGAAAGTGCCATCCAGGAGGCCGACGACCATTTTTCGGCCGACGAGTTGTGGATGGACCAGGCAGACGGACCTACCTCGCATGTCCATCTGGCTTTCCGGGCCAAGGACCACTCAGAGGTCAAAGCCTTTTACGAAGCCGCCCTGGCCGCAGGCGGCACCGACAACGGCGCGCCGGGCGAGCGCAAATACCACCCCGGCTACTACGCCGCCTTTGTGCTGGACCCGGACGGCAACAACATTGAGGCGGTGTACCACGGGCCTTTTGTGGCTTCGGCGGAGTCGGTGGTGATCAGGCCTGCCAGCTGAAAACCGAAAGCCGTCAACTCCGAAGTATTCGGGGTAAGCGGTGATTCCTTTTTTGAGCCCATAGGGTTTTGATCGCCAATTTGCGATTAAATAAGGCGGCATGAATCACCCGCTATTTCAGCTGCTTTCTACACTTGAAGCCGCGAATATCCATTTCACGCTCGGAAGACATCGGCCGGACACGATACTGGTCACCTTGACCCTTGTGGGTGAGCGAGTTGAGATTGACGTGTTCGAAGATGGCCGCATGGAAGTCTCGCGCTTCGCCGGAAATGAGGACATTGTTGGAGGCTCTGAGGTAATCGAGTCGATCCTGCAAAATAACCCATGAACAGCGCATCGATGCGCATGCAAGACACATGGCTCTAGCTGACATCCCTCTACCTGCCCTGATTACTCTCGGAGCCTCTGCCGTGGGCTCATGCCTGGTGGCGTTCCTGATATGGCGCCGCGAAGATCCCGTTCTTTTAAAAGTTGCAGTGACGATAGTTGCCTTCATTCCCGTAGTGGGACCTGTTTTTGCACTCTGGGTTTGCAGCTTTCCTGATCGTATGCACCCGGCACTTCGGGCAAAGTACAAGAACAGAGTCAATGTCTACTCGGTGCCGCAGGTTAAGCCCGTTCTTCATGATGTGCCCAAAAAAACCGGGCGGGCGCCGTCTGATCCTCCGGTCAGTGCCGATCTTCCGACGTGAGGAACGGCAGCAGCGCATGAAATTTTTTCTCGAATCCTCAAGCTGCGTACCTTTGTCGGCGTAACCCAATTCGATACTTTCGTCTCAAGGAGCTGCCATGTGCCGCAACATCAAGACCCTGTTCAACTTCGAGCCGCCGGCCACGGAACTGGAAATCCGTGACGCCTCGCTGCAGTTTGTCAGAAAGCTCAGCGGCCTCAACGTCCCCTCCAAGGCCAATGAAGCCGCGTTCGATCGTGCTGTGGAAGAGGTGGCGGCCTCGGCACGGGTTCTGATCCGCTCACTGGTAACCAACGCCGAGCCACGCAACCGGGAGGTGGAAGCCGAACGGGCACGGGCCAGGTCGGCATTGAGGTTTGGCACGAGTCAGTAACGTCCGCTCGTTCAGGCCCTCAACCCTCTACAAACGCCCTCGCCTTGCGCGGCGTTACCATCTGCCATGCCGATTTCGCGCAAACCATCCTGGAGTCAAGTTGTCGACATCCTTTGCTGAGATCCCTTGGGCTGTAGCGGAAGGTCATACTGACGCCTATCCATATCTTGTTCGGTTTCGGCAATTCCCAGAAGACTTTCCTCGCTCAAACTATCCAAAGCGCTTGAATATCTTTTGGTCTATGCACGATACAGACGATGTAGGTCTTGCCACCAAGCAAGAGCTGGTGCGCCTGCATGTATTTGAAGACCGACTTGTCGGAGCTGTGGAGCAGGACATGTCCTCGGTGCTTGCTGCTGTCGTCACCGGCAGAGGAGAGCGGGAGTTTGTCTTCTTCGTGAAGAGCCCTCAAGAGTTCGTGGGCCGCCTGTCGACCATGCCACAAGAGACCGAGCGCTATCCGATCGAAATTCGCCTCAACGAAGACTCTGATTGGTTGTACTTTCATGACCTCGCTCCCGGTCAGGCGTAGTCTTAACCCTTCTTATCGGCGTCTATCGGTGTGGGTCTACCCCTCCACAAACACCCTCGCCTTACGCGGCGTCACCACCAGCATGTCGCCTTCGCGCAAGCCCATCTCGGCAAACTGCTGCGAAGTCATCTGGGCCTCGATGATCGAATCGCCCGAGACATTGCCCTTTTGTTCGTAGCCTTCCGCGGGAATCAGCTCCAGCCGCGCGATCGGGCCGATCACGATGGCGCGCTCCAGGTGGGCGACGATGCCTTCGGCGCCCGGCGCATAACGCTGCACATCCAGGTCGTGCGGGCCAGGTCGGCGCTAAGGTTTGGCACGAGCCAGTATCCGGCTCCCCTCCAAGTCGACCTCACCCAGCTGGAAGCGTCTGACAACATCAAAAGCCGAGCTTGACTTGCTCAGCCACGGCGGACAGCACCGTGGTTGAAATCCCGGCCATGCGCAGGAAGGCAGCCCAGCCCTTGCAGTGTTTCCTCCATAGCAATGTCCAGCGGCGTGTGCGGCTCCGCACCGAGCGCCGCCACCAGGGCGGCGTTGTCCATGCGTATAGGCGTGTTCCAGAGGTAGCGCATCCGGCGCAGCTCGCGCAGGGTCTCAACAAAGGGCGCGGCCAGGGTCACCGCCCACCAGGGAAAGGATTTGATAGACGGCTGAGGGCCACCGCGCCGTGCGACGACACGGCAGATCGCTTCAGCCAGCTGGCGGCCGTCGGCGTCCCACTGGCCGTTCATATGGAAGGTTGCAAATGCAGGCAGAACGTCACGCCGGGCCAGCAAGGCGACCATGGTACGCGCCACATCCGGCAAATAGGCCCATTGGTGACCGACGCCAGACTTGCCGGGGAGCTTCACACTGCGCACCGGAACGCCCGGCCGAACCAGGCCTTGCGAGAACCAGCTGTTCCCGGCACCCGGCCCGAAAAAATCCCCCGCGCGCACGATGATCACCCGGCAGCAGCCCTGGCCACTGTCGCTGGTCGCGTCCTTGAGCCGCTGCTCGAGCTGCACGCGAATCGCACCTTTGGCCGTTTGCGGGTGTTGCGGTGAATCCTCCCGGAGGCTGGGAAATGCGTCTGGCCCGTAGTTGTAGACCGTGCCGGGCAGCACGATGGTCGCGCCCTGCGCCCGGGCGGCCGCGATCGTGTTGTCCAGCATAGGCAGCACCAGCTCGCCCCAGCGACGATAGCCGGACGGATTGACAGCGTGCACTATCACGCCACAGCCTTGTGCTGCCGCCATGACATCACCGGGATTCATCGCATCGCCACGCAGCCAGGTGATGCCGCCACGTTGCTCGCCCGGCCGCGGCTCGCCACGCCTGAGCGCGCGAACCTGCCAGCCTGCCGCCTCCAGTTGTCGCGCGACTTCCCCGCCGATGCCACCGGTTGCGCCCAGCACCAGTGCTGTGTTTGATTTGTCTTGTTTGCTGCTCATGCCATTCCCCAAAAAAGTTGTCATGGGGAAATTCTGGGCCCCGGGGCATCAAAATGGAATTGACTAAAGCAGGGTAACGGCTATACATTTTTGTATGGAAGAAGATGCTGGCTGGGAGCTTTACCGTTCATTTTTAGGGGTGCTGCACGAGGGTTCGCTCTCGGGTGCGGCACGGTCTTTGGGGGTGGCACAGCCTACGGTCGGACGCCATGTTGCCTCACTCGAAAAGTCGCTCGGCCTGGCGCTGTTCACGCGCTCACAAACCGGTTTTGCGCCGACCGAAGCCGCGCTGGGACTGCGGCCCTTCGCCGAAGAAATGGCCAGCGCCGCAGCCGCCCTGCGCCGCGCCGCCGAAAGCCAGGGTGACGGTGTGCGCGGCACGGTGCGGGTCACGGTGAGCGAAGTCATCGGTGTTGAAGTGCTGCCGCCCATCGTCGCGCAACTGCAGCGCACGCACCCGGGCCTGACCATCGAACTGGTGCTGACCAACCGCGTGCAGGACCTGCTGCAACGCGAAGCCGACATTGCCGTGCGCATGACACAGCCCAAGCAGGACCTGTTGATCGCTCGCAGCGTGGGCGAAGTGGAACTGGGTCTCTACGCACGCCGCGATTACCTGGACGCGCGCGGCACGCCGCAGTCATCAACGGACCTGGCGCAGCATGCGCTGATCGGGTTTGACGAAGAGACGCCCTTCCTGCGTTCGGCGCGCAAAGCCTTGCCCGCATGGAAGCGGGCGGCGTTTTCCACGCGTACCGACAGCGACCTCGCGCAACTGGCACTGATACGTGCTGGCGCCGGCATTGGCGTGTGCCAGTCAGCGCTGGCGGCGCGGGACCCCGCCCTGGTACGGGTTCTGCTTGGCGAGTTGTCCTTCAAACTCGAAACCTGGCTGACCATGCACGAAGACCTGCGTCACAGCCCGCGTTGCCGTGTCACCTTCGACGCATTGGTCGAAGGTTTGCAGCAGCATATTGGTTGAAGCCGGATAAATCAGCTCTACAAAAACAAGCATGAAGTACATATGACGACCAAAGACGATTTGCCCAGGGAGAAACGCTGGAAAGACCTGTATATCCGGTCAAAGAAAGTTGCGCGTGCAGAGCAACTGGGCCTCGATTACCCTCGCACGACTGCAAAGCAACTTGTGCAGAAGGAAGAAACCGCCCGCAGCACTGAACGCCTGAAGGTATTGTTCGTTTGCAGCCGTAACCAATGGCGAAGCCCAACGGCCGAACAACTCTGGCGCAAGCACCCGCAGCTGCTAACCCGTTCGGGTGGGACCAGCCCCAATGCGCGCCATACCGTGTCAGTCGATGACATCCGTTGGGCCGACGTGGTTCTCGTCATGGAAGAAAAACACAAGTCAAGGTTGAAGGCGGAGTTCACGAGGCTTCTTGATGACAAGGCCTTACACGTTCTTGATATTCCTGATGAGTACAAGTTCATGGACAAGGAACTGATAGAGATGCTTGAGCAAAGCGTTCCAAGCATCCTGGGCATCGAGTGACCCGCCATGGATCTACAGAAAATGCCGAACTACCATATCTTGCCTGGACTACCAGGGGTAGGGCCCTGGCCATTGCAGTTCAGTGCTACTGGCCAAGGAATGTATCGGGAAGGTTTGGTGGTCGAGTTCTTTCCAAAGAGCAACGAGTCCTGGATCGGTAATTTTCAGCCTGGCGTCACTACTCTGAATACAGTGGTTGTGGCACAAGATGAAAGAACGGCGTTTTTGATAGTCGGCGGCCAAGCCTACGTGGTTTGTATTGAAACCAGGCAATTGCTCGCCCACCACGACAACGACATTGAGTTTTTTCATCATTTTCCAGACGATGGACAAGTCATTACAGGTAGCAACTGCGACTTCACTGCATATCGCGGTGTGGATCGCCTTTGGCGAACACGTCGAATATCTTGGGATGGATTCCGCAGTATCGAAATTGAAAGCGCCTGCTTGCGAGGCGAGGCTTGGTGCTTTGATGACACATGGCATGTCTTCTCAGTGGCCTTGGACTCAGGAAAGACAAGCGGTGGTTCGTACCATGAACTCGAGGATTAACCGATCACTCAAGTCGGATGCCGGTACCGCTCGGCTTGGATGCTACCCCTCCACAAACACCCTCGCCTTGCGCGGCGTCACCACCAGCATGTCGCCTTCGCGCAAGCCCATCTCGGCAAATTGCTGCGAGGTCATCTGGGCTTCGATGATCGAGTCGCCCGAGACGTTGCCCTTTTGTTCGAAGCCTTCCGCGGGAATCAGTTCCAGCCGCGCGATCGGGCCGATCACGATGGCGCGTTCCAGGTGGGCGACGATGCCTTCGGCGCCTGGTGCATAACGCTGCACGTCCAGGTCGTGCGGGCGCACATAGGCAAAGGCCTTGGCGTCCTGTGCGCCGGCATGCTCGGGTGAATTGAGGCGCAGGCCTTCAAGCTGCACTTCGCCTTCGTGGGCGCGGCCGTGGAACAGGTTCACGTCACCGAGGAAGCCATACACAAACGGGCTGGCCGGGTGGTCCCACACCTCTTGCGGCGAGCCAATCTGTTCGACCTTGCCCTGGTTCATCAGCACCACGCGGTCGGCGACTTCCAGCGCTTCTTCCTGGTCGTGCGTCACAAAAATACTGGTGACATGCAGGTCGTCATGCAGGCGGCGCAGCCAGCGGCGCAGCTCCTTGCGCACCTTGGCGTCGAGCGCGCCGAAGGGTTCGTCGAGCAGCAGCACCTTGGGTTCCACCGCCAGCGCGCGGGCCAGGGCAATGCGCTGGCGCTGCCCGCCTGAGAGCTGCGACGGAAAGCGCTCAGCCAGCCAGTCGAGCTGCACGAGGTTGAGCAGCGAATGCACTTTTTCCTTGATTTGCGCTTCGCTGGGCCGCTGGCCGCGCGGCTTGACGCGCAGGCCGAAGGCCACGTTTTCAAAGACGGTCATGTGGCGGAACAGGGCGTAGTGCTGAAAGACAAAACCGACTTGGCGCTCTCGCACATGCACGTCGGTGGTGTCTTCGCCGCTGAAGAGGATGCTGCCGCGGTCGGCGGTTTCCAGACCGGCAATGATGCGCAGCAGCGTGGTCTTGCCGCAGCCCGAGGGACCAAGCAAGGCGACCAGTTCGCCCGATTGAATGTCCAGGCTGACGTCGCCCAGTGCCTGGAAGTTGCCAAAATGTTTGCTGACGTTGCGGATTTCGATGCTCATGATGTTTTCCTTTAGCGAGCGGCTGCCACGGCGGCCCCGTCAACGGGAGTCCGTGGACGCTCCGGCGGCAAATCAGCCGCGGCTTTCATTTCTGCTTCGTGGCGCCATTCGGCCACCGACTTGATGACCAGCGTGACCAGCGCGAGGATGGCCAGCAGCGATGCCACGGCGAATGCAGCCACCGACTGGTATTCGTTGTACAGAATTTCCACATGCAGCGGCAGCGTGTTGGTCTGCCCGCGAATGTGGCCCGACACCACCGACACTGCGCCAAACTCTCCCATGGCCCGTGCGTTGCACAAGATAACGCCGTACACCAGGCCCCACTTGATGTTGGGCAGGGTCACATGCCAGAAGGTTTGCCAGCCGGTGGCGCCCAGCACGATGGCGGCCTGCTCTTCGTCATTGCCTTGCGCCTGCATCAACGGGATCAGCTCACGCGCGATGAACGGAAACGTCACGAACACGGTGGCCAGCACAATGCCGGGCACGGCAAAAATGATCTTGATGTCATGCGCCAGCAGCCACGGCCCGAACCAGCCCTGCGCGCCGAAGATCAGCACGTAGATCAGGCCGGCCACCACGGGCGACACGGAAAACGGCAAGTCAACCAGCGTCGTCAACACCGACTTGCCGCGGAATTCGTACTTGGCAATCGCCCAGGCCGCGGCCACGCCAAACACCAGGTTCAGCGGCACGGCAATCGCCGCGGCAATCAAGGTGAGCTTGATGGCCGACCAGGCGTCGGGCTCCTGCAGCGCGGCAATGTAGGCGCCAAAGCCCTTGCGCAGGCCTTCGGTGAACACGGCGGCCAGCGGCAGGATCAGGAACAGCACCACAAACGTCAGCGCGACCGTGATCAGCGTGTAGCGAACCCACGGGGATTCGGTCGTACCCGCCGTAACCCGGCGAGCAGATTGGGAAGAAGGTGCACTCATGCGGGCGCTCCTGCATTTCGGCGTTGCCAGGCTTGCAGGCCATTGATGACCAGCAGCAGGACAAACGACACCAGCAGCATCACCACCGCCACGGCGGTTGCGCCGGCATAGTCGTATTGCTCCAGCTTGCCGATGATGATGAGTGGCGTGATTTCAGAAATCATGGGCATGTTGCCGGCGATGAAGATGACCGATCCGTATTCGCCAATCGCCCGCGCAAAGGCCATGGCAAAGCCAGTCAGCAAGGCTGGCGTGATGTGCGGCAGGATGACCTTGGTGAAAATCTGCAGGCGCGTGGCGCCCAGCGAAGTGGCGGCTTCTTCGAGTTCTTTCTCGGCGTCTTCCAGCACTGGCTGCACCGTGCGCACCACAAATGGCAGGCCGATGAAGATCAGCGCAATCACCACACCGGCCGGTGTAAAGGCCAGCTTGATGCCCATGGGTTCGAGGTACTGGCCGATCCAGCCGTTGCCGGCCAGCAAAGCCGTGAGCGAAATACCGGCCACGGCGGTCGGCAAGGCAAACGGCAGGTCCACCAGTGCATCGACGATTTTTTTGCCCGGAAATTTGTAGCGCACCAGCACCCAGGCCAGCAGCAGGCCAAACACCAGGTTCACGAGCGCAGCGATCAGCGATGCCCCAAACGTGAGCCGGTAAGACGCCAGCACGCGCGGGGACGTCACTGCCGTGATGAACTGGTCCCAGCTCAGCGTGAAGGTCTTGAAAAACAGCGCCGAGATCGGGATCAGCACGATCAGGCTGAGGTACAGGACGGTGTAGCCCAGCGTGAGGCGGAAACCGGGCAGCACGCGTTTTGCGGCGCGTTTGCTACCCGCAGGAACACCCGGCACCACCGCGGAAGGCGGCGCCACAGAAGACAAGGCAGTCATGGTGGTGCGGCTTACTTGACGGTGTAGAGCTTGTCGAACTGGCCGCCGTCGTTGAAGTGCACTTTTTGCGCTTCACCGAGGCTGCCAAAGACGTCTTGCACCGTGAAGAGCTGCAACGGTTTGAAAGTGCTCGCGTATTTTTTCAGGATGGCCTGCGAGCGCGGGCGCAATGCATGGCGTGCAGCGATTTCCTGGCCTTCGTCTGAATAGAGGTAGTTCAGGTAGGCCTTGGCCAGCTCGGCCGTGCCCTTCTTGGCCACGGTGCGCTCCACCACCGCCACCGGGTTTTCCGCCAGGATGCTGATGGACGGGTAGACCGCGTCCACCTTGCCTTCGCCAAACTCTTTGTTCACCGACAGCACTTCGGACTCAAACGTAATCAGCACGTCGCCAATATTGCGTTGCAGGAACACGGTGGTCGCGTCGCGCCCGCCCTTGCCCAGCACCGGCACGTTTTTGTAGAGCTTGCCGACGAACTCGGCGGCCTGCGCATCGGTGGCGCCCTTCTTCTTCGCGTAACCCCAGGCGGCCAGATAGGCGTAGCGGCCATTGCCGCCGGTTTTCGGGTTCACCAGAATCACCTGGATGCCGGGCTTGACGAGGTCGTCCCAGTCCTTGATGCCCTTGGGGTTGCCGTTGCGCACCAGGAACAGCATGGTCGAGGTGGTGGGCGATGCATTGTCTGGAAACTTCTTCGCCCAGTCTTTGGCCACCACACCGGCGCCGGCCAGGAAGTCCACGTCGGTCGACGTGTTCATGGTGACCACATCGGCATCCAGGCCGTCGGCTACCGAGCGTGCAATGGCGCTGGAGCCACCGTGCGACTGGTCAATCTTGATGTCTTTGCCCGTGGTCTTTTTGTAGTGGGCAATGAAAGCGGCGTTGTATTCCTTGTAAAACTCGCGCGCCACGTCATACGAGCCATTGAGAAGCGTTTGTGCCGAGGCCGTGCCGGAGAATGAAGCGCCCGCGGCCAGTGCCAGCGTTGCAAGCGCGATTTTTATTTTTGAAGAAGTCATGCCGTTTCCAGGGATCCAAAAGAAGAAGACGAAGAATTTGCCGAAGAAGAAAAATCCAGATGCGGTGCCGTCAGCGACGCATCGCCTGCCAGCGACTGCAGCAACGCAATGCCCAGCGGCCATTCGCCGTGGCCCGACTCCACATTGATATGGCCGGCGTCCTGCATGCGCACAAATTCGCTGCCCCAGGCGCGGGCATAGGCACCGGCCAGGCGCACCGGGCAATACGGGTCGTTGCTGCTGGCCACCAGCACGCTGCGGTAAGGCAGCTTCTGGTAGGGCACGGGCGCAAAGTCGCTCAGCACGGCGCGGCGCTCCGGGTCCGCCGGCGCCACCAGCAAGGCGCCATGAATACGCTCTGCCGCCTCCGGCGGCAGATGCGTGGTGGCAATGCAGCCCAGGCTGTGCGCCACGATCACGACCGGCTCGTCCTGCAGCACGATGGTGTTGGCCAGCGACGCGACCCAGGCCTTGCGCGAAGGCGTGATCCAGTCGTCCTGGCGCACGCGCACCGCATTGCTCAGGCGTTCGGCCCACAGGCTTTGCCAGTGGCCGGGGCCCGAGTCACGCCAGCCAGGGACGATGATGAAACGCACTTCGCGTGAACCCGTCTGATTACTTGTTGGGTTGCGGCGTGACGCGCAGGTACGGCTTGATGGCCTTGAAGCCCTTGGGGAAACGCTGGGCAAGTTCAGCCGGGTCTTGCAGGCTGGGCACGATGATCACGTCGTCGCCGTCTTTCCAGTTCACCGGCGTGGCCACCTTGTAGCCGTCGGTCAGCTGCAGCGAGTCGATGACGCGCAGGATCTCGTCGAAATTGCGGCCCGTGCTGGCGGGGTAGGTGAACGTGGTGCGGATGGCCTTTTTCGGGTCAATGATGAACACGCTGCGCACGGTGGCCGTGGGGCCGGTGCTCAGGGCATTCGGGTGAATCATGTCGTACAGGTTGGCCA
Source organism: Polaromonas sp. P1_F4 (assembly GCF_056405675.1). Classification (NCBI taxonomy): domain Bacteria; kingdom Pseudomonadati; phylum Pseudomonadota; class Betaproteobacteria; order Burkholderiales; family Comamonadaceae; genus Polaromonas; species Polaromonas sp. P1_F4. The sequence continues at coordinate 185,301 of NZ_JBFUBP010000003.1, forward strand.
CCTTGCGGTCGGCATCGGCCAGGATGGGGAAATTCACCGTGGTGTTTTGCGTCTCGTTGATGTCGTTGACCCACTTGCCGTGGGATTCCAGCGCATCCACGCTGATGGCGATGGGCTTGACGTTGCGCTTGGCAAATTCACCGCTCAGGGCTGCGGTCTTGCCGAGTTCGGTGGTGCAGACGGGTGTGAAGTCTGCGGGGTGCGAAAACAGCACCACCCATGAATCGCCAGCCCATTCGTGAAAAGAAATCTTGCCGGCGGTGGAGTCCTGGGTGAAATCGGGGGCGGTGTCGCCGAGTCTGAGAGTGGTCATGCTGTGCTCCTTGATTGCTGATCAAAGCATTGTGGGGAGCAAGCGTTAAAACTCAAAAGAATATATCGCTCTTAATTTATCTCAATAAACGAATAACGATTCAAGGAACTGGCATTTTCTGGTGCTACGGTTTTGATAGCTGCTTGCGCCCAGCGTTATTGGGTTACTGGCCATTTTTGTCTCTAATAGCTGCGCCGAAAGCACCCTGGCAGCGTCAAAATACGGCCCCAACACCCTGATTCAAGGAGCTTCAGGGGGCGTTTTCAAGCACAAGAATTGCCTCCAGCCCAATAGCAACGGGCGCAAGCAGCTATCGTATTGATAGCAATCTGGCACAGGTCCCGCAGGGGCGCCCGCCCTGCAGCCGGCAGCTCAGGCCGGTGAGCCCGAGAGCTCCGTCTTCAGGTGCGCCAGAAAGGCCTGCGCCGCGCGCGAGAGCGTGCGGCCCGTCGCCGTCTGCACTTCCACATTGCGCAAATCCAGGCCACGGTCACGCAGGCGTATGCAGGCAAACTCGCCGCGCTGGACCTTGTAGCGCACCGATATTTCGCCCGCAATGGTGACGCTTTCCGGGTAGTGGCGCAAAAAGTCGTTCAGGCTGGTGATGTAGTTGCTGGTGAGCACCGGCGAAACAGTCAGGCCCTGCAGGCTGCAGGCGATGTCAAACAGCTGGCGCACGGTGGTGTTTGTTTCCGGCAGCACGATCGGATAGGCCAGCAGCTGCTTCAGGTTGATCTGTTTGAACTGGGTCAGCGGATGGTCGTAGCGCATGGCCGCCATCACCGGCGACGGCTGCAGGTGCTCTACCTGAATGCCGCTTTCGGGCGTGCGGCTCATGGTGAGGCCGATGTCGGCATCCCCATGCAGGACGCGGCGCGAGCATTCCGCCGGGGGGTGCGCACCCAGGTGAAACTGGATGCCGGGATGGGTCTTCATGAAGTCGCCGATGGCCTTGGGCAGGAACTCCATCGCAAAACCTTCGGTGCAGGCCAGGCGCACCCGCCCGCGCTGCATGCCTTGCAGCGCCTGGATCTCATGCACCACCCGCTCCGAGTCGTGCGCCGATTTAAGCGCGTGCACGGCCAGCATCTCCCCGGCAGCGCTGGGCACCATGCCCCTGGGATGGCGGTCAAAAAGCGTTGCGCCCAGCAGGTCTTCCAGGTGCGCGATGTGGCGGCTGATGGCCGACCCCGCCACATTCAGGCGCTGGGAGGCTTCGCTGATGGAGCCGCAGCGCACGACCTCCAGGAAGTAGCGCAGCGCGGTGTCCTGCAATTGACGGGCAACCTGGGGAGAAAGGGTCATGGGCGTCGGGTGATGGCGGAGCTGTTGGGCATGGGGCAGCCAGAGCATTGCCGATTTGGCAACGCAATCATACATATTCTCTAATGCATGGAATGGTCTTTCGGTCTGGTTCTTGCGCAGAATGAGCCGTCTCCACTCCCCACGCCATGACGAAGGACTTTTATGAAGCAATTTTTCACCACGATGGTGCGTCAAAGTTTTGTGCTTGCGGCCTTCGGCGCAGGCCTGACTGCAGCCCATGCCGGCAAAGCCAACGACACCCTGGTTTACGCCTCGGACAGCGAGGTTGAGAACGTCAGCCCGTACCACAACAACATGCGTGAAGGCGTGATCCTGGCCAACCTGGCCTGGGACACGCTGGTCTACCGGGACCCCAAAACCGGTGAGTTCAAACCCCAGCTGGCCACCGCCTGGAAATGGGAATCCGCCACCGCGTTGCTGGTCACCTTGCGCCAGGGTGTCACCTTCCACAACGGTGACAAGTTCAGCGCCGACGATGTGGCCTACACCTTCAATGTGGTCACGGCGCCGGAAGCCAAGATCGCCACGCGCCAGAACACGGGCTGGATCAAAAACGTCGAAAAGCTCGGCGACTACCAGGTCCGCATCAATTTGAAGGCACCGTTTCCGGCCGCGATGGACTACCTGGCCGGGCCCACGCCGATCTACCCCGCCGCTTACATGAAGAAGGTGGGCCTGGAGGGCTACAGCAAGGCGCCCATTGGCACCGGCGCCTACAAGATCACCGCCGTGGTGCCAGGCCAGGGCGTGACCATGGTGAAGAACACGGCCTACTTCAAGGACAGCCCGGCCGGCCAGCCGAATATCGGCACGGTGAAGTTTGTAGTGATCCGCGACCCGGAAGCGCGCGTGGCCCAGCTGATGACGGGCGCGGTGGACTGGATCTGGCGCGTGCCGTCCGACCAGGCCGAGTCGCTCAAGTCCAGGCCCAACACCACCGTGCTGAGCGGTGAAACCATGCGCGTGGGTTTCATGTCGATCAACAGCAACGGCACCACGCCGGAAGCCCTGCCCTTCAAGGACATTCGCGTACGCCAGGCCGTCAACCACGCCATCAACCGCAAGGGCCTGGCCGACAGCCTGGTGCGCGGCGGCAGCCAGCCGGTGTATTCGCCGTGCTTTCGCACCCAGTTCGGCTGCGAAACCGAAAAAGAGGTGAAGTACACCTACGACCCGGCCAAGGCCAAGGCACTGCTGGCGGCCGCGGGTTACCCCAACGGCTTCGACACCGACCTGTGGGCTTACCGCGAGCGTGAATATGCCGAAGCCATGGTGGGCGACCTGCGCAAGGTGGGCATACGCGCGCGCCTGCATTTTGTGCAGTACCCGGTGCTGCGCACCGAAATCTACTCGGGCCGCGCACCGCTGACCTTCCAGTCCTGGGGATCGTTCTCCATCAACGACGCGTCCGCGTTTGTCGGCAACTACTTTGAAGGCGGCCCGGACGACACGGCCAAAGACCCGCAGGTGATTGCACTGCTGAAAACCGCCGACAGCACGGTGGACAAGACCGAGCGCAAGAAGAAATATGCGCAGGCCCTGCAGCGCATCAGCGAGCAGGCCTACATGGCGCCCATGTTCTCCTATTCCACCAACTACGCCTTCACGCCGGACCTCAAATTCACGGCGCATGCGGACGAGCTGCCGCGCTTCGGCCAGGCCAGCTGGAAGTAGCCACGATGGTCCAGCCGTGCGCCGCACGGCTGGGCTGACCCGCGCAGTCCGCTAACGCAACAACCGGGGCCTTCCCATGCTGCAATACATATTCCGCCGCTTTCTGGTGGCCCTGAGCGTCATGCTGACGGTGGCCGTCGTCAGTTTCATGCTGCTGCACCTTTCCGGCGACCTGGCGGCCTCCATCGCCGGCGCCGAGGCCAACGCCGCAGCCGTCGAGGAAGTGCGCGTCCAGTACGGCCTGAACCGCCCCATCACCACCCAGTTCTTTGACTGGCTGTGGGGCGCGCTGCACCTGGACTTCGGGCGTTCGTTCTTCTTCCAGAACACCGTGATGGAACTCATCGGCGAGCGCCTGCCCATCACGCTCAAGCTGGGCGCCGTGTCTTTGCTGCTGGCGGTGTCGGTGGCGATTCCGCTGGGCGTGTTGGCCGCCGTCTACCGCGACACCTGGATAGACCGGCTGGCCCTGATGGTGGCGGTGGTCGGCCAGGCCATGCCCAACTTCTGGTTTGCGCTGACGCTGATCCTGCTCTTCGCCGTCGGGCTGCACTGGCTGCCCGTTGCGGGCAACACCACCTGGCAGCACTTTGTGTTGCCGGCCGTCGCGCTGGGCTACTACGCCATGCCGTCGCTGATGCGCCTGACGCGCGCGGGCATGCTCGACGTGCTGGGCGCAGACTACATCCGCACCGCGCGCGCCAAGGGCCTGAGCCCGGCACGCGTGGTGTTCAAGCACGCCTTGCGCAACGCCATCATTCCGGTTGTGGCCCTCGCGGCCGTGGAGCTGGGCTTCATGCTGGGCGGCTCGGTCGTCATTGAATCGGTCTATTCCATGCAGGGCCTGGGCCAGCTCGCCTGGGACTCCATTTCGCGCAACGACTACCCCGTGGTGCAGGCCGTGGTGCTGATCATCGCCGTGTTCTACATCGGGCTGACATTCCTGGCCGATGTCTTCAACGCCGCGCTCGACCCCCGCATGCGCACACGCTAGGACATCACCATGAACGCACCTTCCCTGACCGTTTCCGCCGCGCCGGCGCTGCCGCTGCCGCCCGTCCCCGCCTGGCGCCGCAGCCTGCGGCGTGTGCTGGGCCACCGCGGCATGACGCTGGGCAGCATCCTGCTGGGCCTGGCCGTGGTGGCCGCCCTGTTCGCGCCCTGGCTCAGCCCGCATGACCCGTATGCGCAAGACGTGACCCAGCGCCTGATCCCGCCGTTCTGGCACGACAAGGGGAGCTGGGAGCACGTCTTCGGCACCGACAAGCTGGGGCGCGACTACCTGAGCCGCCTTTTGTACGGCGCCCGCGTATCGCTGGGCATCGGGCTGGTCGCGGCGCTGGTGTCCGGGCTGATCGGCACCACCATGGGCGTGCTGGCGGGCTATTTCGGCGGCCGCGTCGACGCCGTGGTCAGCTACATCATTACCACCCGGCTGGCCATGCCGGTGGTGCTGGTGGCGCTGGCCACGGCTTCCCTCATCGGCGGCTCATTGCAGGTGGTCATCATCCTGCTGGGCCTGCTGCTGTGGGACCGCTTTGCCATCGTCACGCGCTCGGCCACGCAGCAGCTGCGCGACGCCGAATTCATCGCCGCAGCCAAGGCGCTCGGCGCGTCCACGCCCTACATCCTGGTGCGCGAACTGCTGCCCAACCTGATGGGCCCGCTGACCGTGGTGGCCACGCTGGAGATGGCGCACGCGATCCTGCTGGAGTCCACCCTCTCCTTCCTGGGCCTGGGCGTGCAGCCGCCCACGCCGTCGTGGGGGCTGATGGTGGCCGAAGGCAAGGCCTACATGTTCTTCCAGCCCTGGGTGATCCTGGTGCCCGGCGTGGTGCTGGCCCTGCTGGTGCTGGCCATCAACCTGGTGGGCGACGGCCTGCGTGACCTGACCGCGCCCGACGGCCGCAACTGAAAGAGGACCACCATGGACATTTTGCTGGACGTGAAAAACCTGCGTGTGGACCTGCCGACACCGGGCGGTATGCTGCATGCCGTGCGCGGCATCGACTTCCAGGTTCGGCGCGGGGAAATGCTGTGCCTGGTCGGCGAGTCCGGTTGCGGCAAGTCGATGACGTCGCTTGCACTGATGGGCCTGCTGCCGCGCAAGGCGGTGCGCAGCGCCGACCACATCCGCTTCGGCGGGGTGGACCTGCAGGGCTTGCCTGAGCGGGAAATGTCCCTGCTGCGCGGCTCGCGCATGGCGATGATTTTCCAGGAGCCGATGACGGCGCTGAACCCGTCGTACACGCTGGGCGACCAGCTGTGCGAGGCGCTGCGCGCACACCGCAAGGTCAGCATGGCCGAGGCGCGTGAGCGTGCGCTGTACCTGCTCGAACGCGCGGGCGTTCCGCAGGCCGCAGACCGTTTGCGGCAGTACCCGCACCAGCTATCGGGCGGCCTGCGCCAGCGCGTGGTGATTGCCATGGCCCTGATGTGCGAGCCGGACCTGATCATTGCCGACGAACCCACCACCGCGCTGGACGTCACCATCCAGGCGCAGATCCTTAGACTGATCCGTGAGCTGCAAAAAGAGTTCGGCACCGCGGTGGTCTTCATCACACACGACCTCGGCGTGGTGGCGCGCATCGCAGACCGCGTGGCCGTGATGTATGCGGGCGAAGTGGTGGAAACCGCGCCGGTGGCCGAACTGTTCGCCCACCCCGCCCATCCCTACACCCGCGGGCTGCTCAACTGCATTCCGGTACGCGGCAAGACCCTGCCCGGCAGCCGCCTGCAGGCCATCCCCGGCGTGGTGCCCAGCCTGGTGGGCAAGGTAGAGGGCTGTGCCTTTGCCAACCGCTGCAGCCAGGTACAGGCAGGCTGCGCCGCCACCCCGCCCTATGTGGCGCTGGACGCGGAGCATGCCGTGCGCTGCGTCGCGGCTTCACCCTTGCTGGCGGAGGCCGCATGAACCCCACCACCCCTTTGGCAACGCCCCCCGGCGGCAGCGAAGACATTGCGCTGGAGCTGTGCGCACTCAGCCGCGTCTTCAAACTCAAGCGCGGGCTGTTCACAGCGCCCGGTGAAATCAGGGCGGTGAATAACGTCTCCCTGCGCATCCGCAAGGGCGAAACCCTGGGCCTGGTCGGGGAGTCCGGCTGCGGCAAAAGCACCCTGGCCAAGATGCTGCTCGGGTTGCTGCCGCCCACCTCCGGCAATGTGCTGGTCAACGGCAAGGAAGTCGACAGCAGCCAACGCCGCGCCCTGGCGCGCCACATCCAGCCGATTTTTCAGGACCCGTATTCATCACTGAACCCACGCCGCACGGTGGCAGGCATTGTCGGGGTGCCCCTGGCCCTGCACAAAGTGGGCACTGCACAGGAACAGCAGCGCAAGGTGCGCGAGATGCTCGACCTGGTCGGCATGCCCGAGCGCACGCACAGCCAGTACCCCAACCAGCTTTCGGGTGGGCAGCGCCAGCGCGTGGCGATTGCGCGGGCACTGGTGCTGCGCCCCGACATCCTGATCTGCGACGAACCGACATCGGCGCTCGACGTGTCGGTGCAGGCGCAGATCCTGAACCTGCTGATGGACCTGAAGGCCGAGTTCGGGCTGACCTACTTCTTTATCAGCCACGACCTGGGTGTGGTCGAACACCTGGTGGACCGCGTGGCCGTGATGCACCGCGGCGCCATCGTCGAGCTGGGCACGCGTGAACAGGTCTTTGCCCGGCCCGAGCACCCTTACACCCGCATGCTGCTGGCCTCGGCCCTCACGCCCGAGCCCGGGCTGGGCGTACCCGACATCGCCAGCGAAGCCATCGCCTGACGTTTTACCTCTCCATTTCAACCGCGCAATTTCCCTTCAATTTCAAGGACCTCTCATGAGCCGTACCCAAGCCGTGGCCCAGACCCTCGCCTGTTTCGACGACGGGCGTTTCCAGCAAACGCTGGACCGCCGCGTTGCCTACAAAACCGAAAGCCAGGACGCCGCCAGCGGCCCCATCCTGCACGCCTACCTGCAGGACGAAATCACGCCCAAGCTCACGGAGCTGGGTTTTGCCTGCCGCATCGTCGACAACCCGGTGCCGGGCAAAAGCCCTTTCCTGCTGGCCGAGCGCATCGAGCCCGGCGCCGCTTTCACCGTGCTGACCTACGGCCATGGCGACGTGGTGCGCGGCTACGACGCCCAGTGGCGCGAAGGCCTGAGCCCCTGGAAGATCGTGGTGGACGGCAACCGCTGGTACGGCCGCGGCACCGCCGACAACAAGGGGCAGCACACCATCAACCTGACCGCGCTGGAACAGGTGCTGGCCGTGCGCAGCGGGCGCCTGGGCTACAACGTGAAGATCATCCTGGAAATGGGTGAAGAAGACGGCTCGCCCGGCCTGAACGAAGTGTGTGCCCTGCACCGCGATGCGCTGGCGGCCGACCTGTTCCTGGCCTCCGACGGCCCGCGTGTGTCGGCTTCGCGCGCCACGCTGTTTCTCGGCTCGCGCGGCGTTTTCAACTTCGACCTGCACCTCAAGCTGCGCGACGGCGGCCACCATTCGGGCAACTGGGGCGGCCTTTTGCGCAACCCCGGCATCCGCCTGGCCCATGCGATTGCCAGCCTGGTGGACGCGCGCGGCCGCATCCTGGTGCCCGGCCTGCTGCCCACCGCCATTCCGGCCAGCGTGCGCACCGCGCTGCAGGACATCGAGGTCGGCGGTGGCCCGAACGATCCCGAGATCGATCCCGACTGGGGCGAGCCGGGCCTCTCGCCGGCCGAGCGCGTGATCGGCTGGAACAGCCTGGAGGTGCTGGCCTTTACCACCGGCAACCCGGCCATGCCAGTGCATGCCATTCCGGCCGAGGCACGCGCGCACTGCCACATGCGTTATGTGGTGGGCAGCGACCCGGCGAGTTTTCTGGCGCACATCCGCAAGCACCTGCTGGCCCACGGCTTTGACGATGTGGAAGTGCGCGGCACCGACGTGAACATGGCCGCCACCCGCCTCGACCCCGACAACGCCTGGGTGCGCTGGGGCATGGCTTCCATCGAGCGCAGCACCGGCCGCCGCCCGGCCCTGCTGCCCAACCTCGGCGGCTCGCTGCCGAACGACGTGTTTTCTGAAACGCTGGGCCTGCCCACGCTGTGGGTGCCGCATTCGTACCCCGCCTGCTCCCAGCACGCCCCCAATGAACACATCCTGGTGGACACCACCCGTGAGTCGCTGCAGATCATGGCCGGCATGTTCTGGGACCTGGCCGAAGAAGGCGCCGGCGTGATGGAGGAATGCGCATGAGCGCCGCAATGGCCGCCCCGATGACCGCGCCAACCTGCGCCGCCACCGAATGGCTTGCCGGCCAGCGCCCCGCCATGCAAGCAGCGCTGGCCACGCTGGTCGACATCGACTCCAGCAGCCACGACAAGCCGGGCACCGACCGCGTGGCCCAGGCCATGGCGGGCTGGCTGCAAACCGCCGGCATCAGCGCCGAACACCGCAGTGATGTCGCCGAGGGCGACGTGCTGCTGGCCCGCCTGCCGGGCGCGCAACCTGCGGCAGCGCCGGTGGTGCTAATGGGCCACCGCGACACCGTATTCCCCACCGGCACCGTGGCCCAGCGCCCCTGGCGCGTGGACGGCGAGCGCGGCTACGGCCCCGGTGTCTCCGACATGAAGTCCGGCCTGGTGCTGCAATGTTTTGTGATGATGGCGCTGCAAAAACTGCCGCCGTTGCCCTTCCCTGTGCTGGGCCTTTTCACGGCCGACGAAGAAATCGGCTCGCAGAACGGCCGCATCGCCATCGAAACCCATGCGCGGGGCGCGCGGGCGGTTTTCAACTCCGAGCCCGGCCGCGTCAGCGGCAACCTGGTCACCGAGCGCAAGGGTGGCGCCACCTTCTTGATTGAAGTCACCGGCCGCGCCGCCCACTCGGGCATGAACCACGCTGACGGCGCCAGCGCCATCGGCGCCCTGGCGCAGCTGGTCACCGCCTTGCACGCGTTAACCGACTACAGCTGCGGCATCACCACCAATGTCGGCCTGATCAGCGGCGGCATGTCGACCAACACCGTAGCACCCGCCGCGCAGGCCAAGCTCGACGTGCGCTTTCGCACCCTGCCCGAACGCCAGGCGGTGTTCGCCAGCATCCACGCCCTGGCCGCCGCGCCCGGTGTGCCGGGCACCACCATCCGCATCACACAGATGTCGGAGTCGCTGCCCCTTGAACCCGAAGCCAGCAGCGACCTGATGCAGCGCTACAAAACGAGTGCGGCCCAGGTCGGTTTCGACGTTGCCGGTGAAGCCACGGGCGGTTGTTCCGACGCGGGCTTCACCGCCTCACTGGGCATTCCCACGCTGTGCGGCGTTGGCCCGGTGGGCGCGAAGGCGCATACCGATAACGAATACTGCTGCCTAGATACGCTGGTGCCGCGTGCGCAGGCACTGGTCAAGACGGTGTTGAGTTTGGCCTGAGCGTACTTCGCCGTAGGAGGCGAGAGCCAACCCATGACTGTCAAGTTTCGCGTCAATGCGACCCACCTTTTCGCAGTCGCTTGATCCCATCAAAACCCTGAAATGTGGATTGCCAGTCCTGCGCAAAAGGCGTCGCTAATGGCTCAGCGTTCGATGGGAAAACGGATCAAACAAACACAAAAATCCACACGCTAACCACAAGAATAGCCCGTTAAGCACACAAAGCGTACCGGGTACGTATAGATGCAACTGCCGGAAGCATGCCCAGCCTACGATAAGGCAGAGCAGGATGAATATCCAGAAGACATCTCGGCGAAGCGCTGGAAACCGTGCCCGTGTTGCGAGGACAAGCAGATTCGCGACGGTGAATACAACGGACCATAGCAAAAGAGGCAAGGACCATATCTCGCTTTGTCGAAATAGCGTCTCAACCGCGTAGGCCATCGCCACCGAGCCCGGATGCTCCAGTCGTGGATGACGGTTTTCCAGCGGAAGCGTTTTCATGTCCAGTAGCCGCGAAGCCGAAGGCGAGATGATGACGATGCGCCCGCGCAAGTTGGGTCTCGCGCCCTCCAGCAACCGACGGAAGCTAATGCGCGGAATGGTCGCAACCGCGAAAGGGTAGTCTATTCCCCAGCCTGCTTCCCCACCGCCGCGAAACGCGGGCTCGCGCGGGCTCAGCCTTGGAGAGGAGCGGCAGGGCTTTGCTACAGCTTCGCAATATGCCATGTAGATTGCTTCGGAGAAGCTTTGATATCCCTGCACTAAAGGTACTGCCGTGACTTGCCCGTTCGCGCTGACGGAGGCGAGTACGTGGCCTTTTCGTCGTGCCATCTGCGCCAGTGCGAGATAGAGCCCGGGGGGCGAACTGCCATCGAGCGCTAGCACGAGGCGCGACTGCTCGCTAGCTACCATCTCAATCAAAGCGTCGTCGGGTCGCGCAGGGGGTTCGGTAAACATGACGTCGATCGCCACGACGGCGGCCCCTGCATCAAACGCCGAAAGCGCTGCTCGCGCATAGTAGCTTCGCTGCAGCGGCCAACCGCCCAAGGCAACGAGGGTTGCATCATCGATATCGACAATTGTGACTGGGGCGACCGGCCCCGTCTGCGATGATGGAAACCGCTCCGCATAGACGTCCGCCTCGATTGCCTGAAGGCCTTCACAGGAGGCCAAACATGCCGCAGCCAAGCCCGCCGCTAAGACGCAACGGAATGCTTGCAGGGTCTTCTGGAACGATAGCATCTAAGTAAATCCTATCCTCGTATTCCACATGAGGCATGTATTAGTGGAAATTGACGGGTGTGTCTTGGGCGGATTGAAGCAGGCAATGCCACCGTTTCCCGTTAGACATGTGGCAATGTCGCTGGCTGCTGCCGTGCCCGTCTGCTTGATCACCCCGACCGGCAAGCCCATGTAAATGGTTTCGTAGAGCGGTGTTCCGTTGGCGTCGTACTCATCCAGCAGCCGGCCCGACTCGTCATAGACATAGTAAGCCGCTCCGGTTGGCGCGCAATTCAACAAGGTGATGAAAGATTTTGTGGAGACCTAACGACGGACGCCATTTGCTTCTGCGTTCAATTCTCCCGAAAAAGGCGCGGTCTACTCTGAGCGGCCGCGGTGTGGGCTGTTCATATTCAGTTGTTGTGACGTAGGTAAATTTTTCCCATCGCGTGTGGGTTACCTCTGCTCGGTCCGCGCCCAAAACGCTTGAGTAAAACGTTTGCTGGACTTCCTCTGCGTTAACTAATGAAAACGACTTGTGGCGGCCAGACGACGAGTGCGATTTGATTTGGTTTGCCGGAGCCATTCAACATAAACTGGCAATGGCTACCAATAAATAACGAACGGGCAGGGAGTGTATGACTCAGGCAGAAGCAGCTGTGGCGAAGGAGACGCCAGCGCACGCGCAAAGAACCAATAAGACAAGTTGTATTGCCGCCGTCTCTGTCGCCAATGTGTCTTCTTGCGCCGCAATCTTCGGTTTGCCTGCCCTACTCCCGCTCGCCCGTTTTCATCGGGGGACCATCTACTCGGCCAATCCGGCTTCCCGGCTTGGGTGATGGCTTTCACTCCCGTAACCAAACTCGAGCGCAAGGTCCCCATCGCCACGGCGCGTGAGACCGACTTCAAAAAGCTGGTCGACCAAGGCTATAACTCCGGCCACGCCACGCAAGACAAAACCCGCGAACGCGTTGAGCTCAAGCGCGACCTGGCCAGCCAGCGCGAAAACCTCTCTACCTTGAAGGCACCTGTTGCAGGCGTAGCGCAGCAACTCGCTATTCGCACTACAGGGAGCGATGTCGCCGAAGCACAGGCTCTGATGATCATCGTGACTGAGGGCGCGCAGGTCACGGCCGACTCAGTGAATCACAAAAAGCGAGGTACCGTTTTTCCGGTGACGCTGGCCCTAAAGACTAAACAAATTGATGTGGAYGGAAAGATGATTCAGTTGGTATCCGGCATGAACCTCGCCGCTGAGATTAGGACCGGGAGCGACGGGTGATTGAGTATTTGTTTAGCCCGATTCAGAGGGCGGGTCGTGAGAGTTTGAGGGAGAGATGTCGCGTATTGTTAGCGCGAATATATCTGCGGAAATTTTGCAATTGCACGGAAGGGAAAAATGCTTGATTACGTTCGAAAGCATTCGGTAGGTTTGGCTTCTCTTTCATTTATCTTTGGGATTCTTACATCAGTTGTGCATGCGATGCGATTCAACGGAACGGATGCACTTTTGCTGGCATTAGGTGTTTTTGTGTGCTCAATCGCGTTAGTGATCACCCTAGTTGCTCGAATACTGATTTGGTCCGCAAAAAAAAATATGCCTTCGTCTTTGCTATCGATGCGTTGGCATGAATTAACAGCTGAGCAATTTCAAAGCATTGGATTTGCCGCTCGAATTTCCTTTATCTCGCAGCACCTTGGGATTTTCGCTGCGGTGTTTGGTTTTGGGTGGATGGCAGCCACTATGTTGTTAGTAACTATTGGGAGAATTTAATGGATTCTGGTATCGCAAAAATAGGCGAATTCACTGCTGCGTTCGGTGCGGCTTTCAATGATGGAAAAGCATTTCTTGATGGACTGGCAAATCAGAATGCGCAGTGGGATGTTACTCAGATACCGACTACGTGGTCGCAGACAGCCTCTGTGCTTGGGCTCTTGGCGACGTCTGCGCAGGCGTTAACTACGCCAGGCACTCCTGTTGCTGAATTGGTCGGAAAGTTTGGATTGGCTACAAATCTGATAGCTTTGACGGCAAACGTCAGCCAATTGACGACGGCTCTGCAAAATTCGAATCAGAATGAAGCTATTGCCGCTGGACTAGGAGTACTAGCCGCAATTGGCGGAACCGCAGCGGCTGTTGATACGCTACTCATTGGCGCAGGCTTGGTCGCTCTATCTCCTTGGGCAGTGCCTTTGGTCGCCGTGGCTACAGCAGCACAGTTGGTTTGGCAAAACCGGGAGAATTTTGTCTGGGCGGGAAATGAGTTAATGCGAGTTCTTGACGATGCAGCGCAGGAACCTACGTTTATCGGTGATCTATCCCGCGCAAGTATTGATCTTTTAGTTAGCCTGGGATTTACCGCTGCAAAAAATGTCGTTATCCGGAGAGACCCGCTTGTTCTTGATCTGGATGGCGATGGTCTGGAGTTGGCTGGAGCTTCTGGGAGTGTCCTTTTCGACCACAATGCAGACGAAATCAAAACTGGTACGGGCTGGGCCAGGCCCGATGATGGCTTCCTAGTGCGTGACCTCAACGGCAACGGCACTATAGATACTGGCAGGGAGCTTTTTGGTGTAGACACAATCAAGAGCAATAGCACACTGGCCACTGACGGCTTCGATGCGCTGCGTGACTTGGACGCCAACGGCGATGGCTTCATCACCAGTGCAGATGCCGCATTTGGCGAGCTCAAGATATGGCAGGACGCTAACCAGGACGGCATTAGCCAAAGCACCGAGCTCAAAACCCTGGCAGAGCTCAACATCACCAGCATTGGCGTCAACGGTAGCAGCACGGGCCCACAAGCAGGGCAAGTGATTAACAACAATACCGTGGCCCTGAGCACCACGTTCACTCAAAACGGCCAAGCACACACCGTTGGCGCCATTGATTTCGAGATCAACAATTTCTTTACTGAGTTCCCACCGGAAGTGGTGGATGAGGCCGGTAACCCTGTTCCCATCACCGAGCAAGCCCAAGCATTGCCGCAGATGAATGGTTCTGGCATGGTCCGCAATTTGCAGGCGGCGGCCAGCCTGAGCGCAGACCTTGCTACGCGTCTGGAGACCTTTGCGGCCGCCACCACACGCGATGCCCAGCGCGCTCAGCTTGATACTTTGATATCTGCCTGGGCAGACACCTCTGGTTTCTCGCACGGATTGGCGGTGGGCTACAACGCTGGCACAACTTATAACTTGCCACCGGGCATTACCGTTGCCCAGTACCGGAATCTCATTTACGTGCTTGAAGCCTTCAACGGCAGCAGGTTTTATGGCGACGAAACAGGCGGCCCGCGGCCGGCAGGTTTTGCGATTCTGAGTCACCAGCCCACCGAAACCGGCAATGTGGTGTATGAATACATCATCAGCCCACCGCCGCAACAACTGGCTTTGTTGCAGCAGGCTTACGATGCGCTGAAGGAAAGTGTGTACTCCGCACTTGTTGTTCAGACCCGTTTGAGGCCCTACCTCGACAGCATTGAGCTGGCGATTGATGAGACCGGCATACATTTCAACACTACCGTTGCGCAGGCCGTGGCCAACACCCGGGCTGTGAGTGACACGTACAACACAGCCATCGACCTGGTTGAGTTGCACAAGTACGCCTCCGCCACGGTTAAAGCAGTGGGCTGGGAACCTTATTTCACGCTTCAGAGCATTCTTGAAAACAACACCAACACGCCTGAAATTCAGGCCATGCTTGCGGCGGAGCATGTCGCTGTACTGGGAAGCGGCGATACCAACCACGCGGTGCAGGACAACGCAAACTGGGCGGTGGTTGGCAGTGCCGGCGCCAACGTGATTTCTGGCGGCGGAGGCAACGACGAGTTGTACGGCGGCGCCGGCAATGACACCATCAATGGCGGTGCGGGCGTTAACCTGCTGGATGGCGGTGACGGTGACGACGTGCTGTACGCCGACCAAACCTCTACCTCCAACACCCTGATCGGTGGTGCCGGTAATGACACGCTGAGCGCGTTTTACTACGGCCCGAACAACAACGTGTTTGAAGGCGGAACCGGTGATGACAACATCGTCGGCACGTGCTTTACAGACACCTACAAATTCAACCTGGGCGACGGCCACGACACCATCCAGGAAAATCAGTCAATCAGCCCCACGCCAGTCGACAAATTGATCTTTGGTGCAGGCATACTGGTCAGCGACATCAGCAGCTACCGGGTGGGCAACGACATGGTCTTTGCCCATGTCAATGGCACCGACAAGATTACGGTCATCGGCTGGTTTGCCAATTCCGGTTACCAGATCGAGCGGGTCGAGTTTGCTGACGGGACGGTGTGGAATTCGGCTGACCTGACGGTCGCAGGCCTGATCGTCACCGGCACGGCCGGCGACGACGTCATGACCGGCACACCCATGGGCGATACCTTGCTTGGCATGGGCGGTAACGACACTATTACCGGCGCTGCGGGCACAAACATTCTGGACGGTGGTGATGGCGATGACGTGCTGTACGGAGAGCAAAACTCCACATCCAACACCTTGATTGGCGGTGCGGGGAATGACACGATGAGTGTCTTCTACTATGGCCCCGGCAACAATGTATTTGAGGGCGGTACGGGCAACGACACCATCACTGGCGGCTGTTTTGTGGATACCTACAAATTCAATCTGGGTGATGGCCAGGACACCATCACCGAGAACCAGTCGACGGGCCCCACGCCAATCGACAAGCTGGTCTTTGGCGCCAACATACAGGCTGGCGACATCAGCAGCTACCGGGTAGGTAACGACATGGTCTTTGCCCATGCCAATGGCACCGACAAGATTACGGTCATCGGCTGGTTTGCCAATTCCGGTTACCAGATCGAACGGGTCGAGTTTTCGGATGGAACAATCTGGAATTCGGCCGACCTGACGACTGCGGGACTCATCGTGACCGGCACCACCGGCGACGACGTTATGACCGGCACGGTCATGGACGACATCATTCACGGTGGCGCTGGCAACGACGACATCCGCGGAGGCGCAGGTGTGAATATCCTCGACGGCGGTGACGGCGATGACGTGCTGTACGGCGAGCAAAGCTCCACCTCCAACACCCTGATTGGCGGCGCCGGAAATGACACCTTGAGTGCCTTCTACTACGGCCCGAACAACAACGTGTTTGAGGGCGGAACAGGCGACGACACCATCGTCGGCACGTGCTTTACAGACACCTACAAGTTCAACCTGGGCGACGGGCAGGACACCATCACCGAGAACCAGTCCAACTTCAGGCCTACCGACACGCTGGTGTTTGGCGCGGGCATTCTGGTTGCAGACATCAGCTTCATTCGCGTGGGCAACGACATGGTGTTCAGTCACGCCAATGGCACTGACAAGGTCACCGTCAAGGGTTGGTTCGCCGACTCGGGTTACCAGATCGAGCGGGTCGAGTTTGCTGACGGCACTGTGTGGCTGGAGCCAGCCCTGACCTCGGCCGGGCTGGAAGTTACCGGTACGGCCGGTAACGATGTAATGACCGGAACGGTCATGAACGACATCATTCACGGTGGCGCTGGCAACGACGACATCCGCGGAGGCGCGGGTGTGAATATCCTCGACGGCGGCGACGGCGATGACGTGCTGTACGGCGAGCAAAGCTCCACCTCCAACACCCTGATTGGCGGCGCAGGCAACGACACCTTGAGTGCCTTCTACTACGGCCCGAACAACAACGTGTTTGAGGGTGGAACAGGCAACGACACCATCGTCGGCACGTGCTTTACAGACACCTACAAGTTCAACCTGGGCGACGGGCAGGACACCATCACCGAGAACCAATCCAACTTCAGGCCGACTGACACGCTGGTGTTTGGCGCAGATATTCTGGTTGCAGACATCAGCTTTGTTCGCGTGGGCAACGACATGGTGTTCAGCCACGCCAATGGCACCGACAAGATCACCGTCAAGGGTTGGTTTGCCGACTCGGGTTACCAGATCGAACGGGTCGAGTTTGCTGACGGAACCGTGTGGCTGGAGCCAGCCCTGACCTCGGCCGGGCTGGAAGTTACCGGTACGGCCGGTAACGATGTGATGACCGGAACTGTCATGAACGACATTCTTCATGGTGGCGCTGGCAACGACGACATCCGCGGAGGCGCAGGTGTGAACATCCTCGACGGCGGTGACGGCGATGACGTGCTGTACGGCGAACAAAGCTCCACCTCCAATACCTTGATCGGCGGCGCCGGAAATGACACCTTGAGTGCCTTCTACTACGGCCCGAACAACAACGTGTTTGAGGGCGGCACAGGCAACGACACCATCGTCGGCACGTGCCTTACCGACACCTACAAGTTCAACCTGGGCGACGGGCAGGACACCATCACCGAGAACCAGTCCAACTTCAGGCCGACTGACACGCTGGTGTTCGGCGCGGGCATTCTGGTTAGTGATATCAGCTTGGGTAGGTCAGGCAATGACATGATCTTCCGCCATGCCAACGGCACCGACAAGATTACGGTGACAGGCTGGTTTGCCGATACCGGCTACCAGATCGAGCAGGTCGCGTTCGCCGATGGCACGGTCTGGGATTCTGCCTATATGGCCAGTATGTCCGGCCTGACCCTGACGGGAACCGGCACTTTGCAGGGATCACAGTACGACGATGTACTGACCGGCATGGGCGCACTGGGACACCTGATTGGCGGCGCCGGCAACGACCTGCTGACGGTTCCGCACAACACCGGCACGATTGGCGCGAACACCTATGAAGGTGGAACGGGCGACGACACGCTCATCGGCAGCTATTGTGCAGACACTTATGTGTTCAACCTGGGTGACGGCCACGACACCATCACTGATGACGTGCGCTTTTATCCCAATTCGGGCGGACCGGATTATTTCACTGCACATCCAGACGACGCAGCCTACCGGGATACGCTGGTGTTCGGCGCAGGCATTGCCCAGCAAGACGTAACCGTCTCGCGCACCGGCAATGACGCCGTGTTTACGCTCAATAGCGGCGCTGACAGCATCACCGTCAAGGACTGGTATGACGGCACCATCTTCAGCAAGCTGGAGAAAATTGAGTTTGCCGACGGTAGCAGCTGGTCTTCCACAGATGTGGAGCAAATCCAGACCCATGGCGGTTCGGTGTCGGCAGGCAACGACGCGCCGTGGGCCCTTCAGTCCATATCAGCGCAGCAGGCCCGGGAAGACGCGGCCTGGAGCCTGGCGGTACCCCAAAATGCTTTCCGTGATTTTGATGGTGATGCGCTTGTTTACAGTGCAGCCTTGGCGGACGGCACGGCGCTGCCGAGCTGGCTGAGCTTTAATGCCGCTACCCGTACTTTCACCGGCACGCCTGGAATGGGCGACATCGGGGCCCTGTCCTTGAAAGTCTTTGCAACCGACACCTCGGGTGCATCGACCCATATTGGTTTTGCGCTGAACGTACTGGAGGGCTTGGGACTCAACCTGACGGGGACCGGGACGCTTCAGGGAAGCCGGCACGACGACGTACTGACATCCGGAGGGTACGGCACGCATCTGATAGGGGGTGCAGGCAACGACACACTGACCGTTCCGCATTACGACGGGACCAATTTCGACAATATTTACGAGGGAGGTACCGGTAACGATACATTGATTGGCAGCTATGCCAAGGACACGTATCTCTTCAACCTCGGTGACGGAAGCGACACCATTACGGATGACGTACGGTTCTACCCCAATGCAGCTGCACCGGATTATTTCGCAGCACACCCGGACGCCCCGAGTTATCGGGATACGCTGGTGTTCGGTGCAAACATCACTGATGACCAGCTCTGGTTCCGGCAAACCGGAAACGACCTCGAGGTGTCAGTCATCGGTACGACAGACAAGATCACGGTGAAAGACTGGTACGCCAGCATGTTCAACCAGGTCGAAGTCTTTCAGGTGAGTGATGGGCATGCCTTGCTCAACACCCAGGTGCAAAACCTCGTGCAAGCCATGGCATCGTTCAGCCCGCCGGCAGCAGGTGAGACCACCCTGCCTGCCAGCTACCAGAGCAGTCTGGCGCCGGTGATTGCTGCCAACTGGCAGTAAATAGCGTTGAATCACATTGCTCGCTGAAATCGCCCGACGGCTTCCGCCCGGTTGCCGTCGGCTGCGAGACCCGGTGTACCCACGCACCGGTCCAGACGGTGTTGAGCCTCGCCGCCTGGGTGGGCTGCTGCGACTGGACACCCATCGGAACCTGCATTGGGGCCGGCACAGGTGCTATTATTTTTATAGCTGCTCGCGCCCGTTTCTATTGGCCTACAGCCATATTCCTCATAAGAAAAAGGCTTTCAGGAACCTCTGGCAGCCTCAACATGCCCCCGGCACCGCCCCATCAGCCTGCTTTTTACCGCCGCTTTGACTTTTTTAGCATCAAAACTGCCTCCAGCCCAATAAGGACGAGCGCGAGCAGCTATTAAATCCATAGCGCCTTCATCCGCGCTCGCGGCCGGCTAATCCGCCGGATCAACCCATCAAACCAGCTCTTCACCCCGCATACGTTCCCCCAGAAAGTCCAGAAAGCTCCGCACCGCCGGAATCTGCCCACGCCGTGAAGTGAACACCGCGTGCGCCACACCGGGGCGAAGCGCCCAGCCCGGCAGCACGGGCACCAGCAACTGCGCCTGCTGCTCTACCGCACTCAGGGATTCGGGCAAAAAACTCATGCCGGTGCCCGCCAGCACGGCCAGCTTCAGGGTTTGCAGGTCGTCTGCCACATAACGCGGTTGGTGCTGCAGCACAAACTCTTTTCCGTCGGGGCCCATCAGCGTCCACGACGCCCGGCCATCGACCCACGACATGGCGACGGTGTCGAGCTTGTGCAGGTCTTCCGGTTTTTCCGGCGTGCCCTGGCGCCTCAGCAAATCCGGGCTGGCCAGCAGGCGCCCGGAGCCGGCACCCAGGTTTTTCACGATCAGACTGCCGCTGTCTTCCAGCGTGGGCCGCACGCGCAAGGCAATGTCGATGCCCTCTTCCACCAGGTCAATCACCCGGTTGGTCACGCGCATGTCGACTTTCACGTGGGGGTGAAGCGCCATGTAGCGCGGCACCAGGTAACCCACCGTGCTTTGTGCCAGCGTCACCGGGCAGGTGATGCGCAGGGTGCCGCGCGGCTCGACCTGAATTTGCGCCACGGCTTCGGATGCGGCCAGCGCCTCGTCGCGCATGGCGCTGCAGTGGCGCAGGTAAATCTCGCCGACCTCGGTCAGTGACAGCTTGCGGGTGGTGCGCTGCAGCAGTCGTGCGCCCAGCCGCGCCTCCAGCTCGGCCACGCGGCGCGACAGGCGCGACTTGGGCAACCCCAGCGCCCGGCCGGCCGCGGCAAAGCCGCCCCGCTCCACCACTTCGGCGAAGTACAGCATGTCATTGAGGTCTTGCATGGAAAAAGTCCTTTCGTCGCCTTTCGCCGCCTTTGCTCGCCTTCCGCCACTTACCGAAGGCACCGGATCGAAGGCATTTTTGTGATTTTGCGGTGTTTATTGTCTCATCAGTAGAACGATAAGTCGCATTATTGCCGACTTATCAAACACTCGACTCATACGCACAATCTATCCCATGGCTGCGGTTCAAGGTGAACACGGCCTGAAAACCGGTTTATCCCACCCGATCAATCACTTCAATTCAAGGAATTCACCATGACCAAGCTTCTTCACATCGACTCCAGCATCCTTGGCGGCAACTCGGTTTCCCGCCAGCTCACAGCCCAGATCGTGGCCTCATGGCGCGCCGCCAACCCCGGCACCGAAGTCAGCTACCTCGACCTGGCAGCCGACACACCTTCCCACCTCTCCGCCGAATCACTCGGCTTCCGCATGCCTGCCGGCACGGCGCTGAGCGACGTGCAAAAGCGCGAAAACGCCGTGTCTGAAGCGCTGGTGTCGCAATTCCTGGCCGCCGACGTGATCGTCGTGGGCGCACCGCTCTACAACTTCGCAATTCCAAGCCAGCTCAAGGCCTGGATCGACCGCATTGCGCAAGTCGGCCGCACCTTCAAGTACACCGACAAAGGTCCCGTGGGCCTGGCCGGCGGCAAGACGGTGATCGTGGCATCCGCTCGCGGCGGTGTGTATTCAACCAGCGACGCGATGACAGCCCTGGAACACCAGGAGAGCTACCTGAAAGTGGTGTTCGGCTTCTTCGGCATCACCGACGTGCGTTTTGTGCGCGCCGAAGGCCTTGCCATGGGCGAAGCCGCCAAGGCTGCCGCACTGGAAGCCGCGCAGATTGAAATCGTGACCCACACGCAAAAGCCTGCCAACCAGGAAAAAGCTGCACTGGCGGCCTGAGCCACAGGCGTCCGGCACCCATGCCGGAACGCCGTACGGAAAAAAGCCCGCAACTGCGGGCTTTTTCGTTTTCGCCAACATCATCGGCCTGATGCACACGGCCCGACACGTTGCGCCGTGCAGCGTCATTGAGGAGCGTGTTCAACCCTCACCGTCACGGGGCCGGGGCGCCGCATGGCGTCCAGCCCTGAATCAAGCCGCCCGAGCCGAACCAGGCCGTCTGAAAAAGCGAAGTCCTTGTGATAAATCGCCAGATTGCCCCACGGAGCGTAATAACCGATATCGCCGGTGGAGGGCTTGTGCCCCACCGGTGCGCCCTTCGTTGACAGCGCACGCGGCAAGTCAGCGACTTTTTCCGTAGCCGCGTAGTCTTTCAGGACCAGGTTCAGCGGAAGCAGTGCCGCAAAATCTCTGGCGCTGTCATTGCTGTCAAGTGTTGCCGTCGCAATGACGATGCCATCCACGCTCATCTGGATTTTCATCACGGGGGCCTTCCTGCGGGGTGTCGGGTCAGATGGTTGTTGGGAAACTACCCGGATGTCGCCGCCCGCAGCAGCGAGACTACTCGTGAAAAGCAGTGGAAGCATCAGCGAGGCGCAAAACCTCCGTCTGTGCGCGGCAGCGTTGCCCGACTGAACTGCCATCAGGCGCCGGTCTGCACCAGGTGCTTACCGAAGAACGCGGTCAGCTTGCTCCAGGGAATCAGCGTCACCCGGTCATACAGATCCACGTGGCCGGCGCCCGGAACAATAAACAACTCCTTCGGTTCAGCGGCCCGCTTGTAGGCGTCTTCGCTGAATTCTTTCGAGTGCGCCTGGTCGCCCGTGATGAACAACATGGGGCGAGGCGAGATCGTCTCGATGTCATTGAACGGGTAAAAGTTCATGAACTTGACGTTGCTGGCCAGGGTCGGGTGCGTGGTGGTTCGCGGCGATCCGCCCGTGGGCGTGTATTCGCCTCGCGGTGTGCGGTAGAAGTCGTAAAACTCGCGCTGGATGGGGTGCGTGTCCGCCGTCAGTTGATGCACGGTGCCACTGGTGTACTGGATCGCACCGCCTTTGAATTCCACATCGCGCTGCTCGGCGGCGGCGGCAATGATCCGCTTGCGCTGCTCGAGCGTCTGCGAATGATTGAGGGCGTCGCGGTTGGCCGCGCCCATGTCGTACATGCTCACTGTGGCGATGGCTTTCATGCGCGGGTCAATCTTCGCCGCACTGATGACAAAACTGCCACTGCCGCAAATCCCGATGGCGCCGATCTGCTGCCTGTCGACAAACGCCTGGCTACCGAGGTAATCCACTGCAGCGCTGAAGTTCTCGGCGTACAGGTCCGGCGCAACGGCATTGCGCGGCTGGCCGTCGCTGCCGCCCCAGAAAGCGAGATCCAGGGACATGGCCACAAAGCCCTGCTCCGCCATCTTGGTGGCGTACAGGTTCGCGCTTTGCTCTTTTACCGCGCCCATGGGGTGGCCCACAACAATCGCCGGGTTGCGTTTTTTCCGATCAAGCGTCTTGGGAATGAAAAGATTCGCCGCGACGTTCATCCGGTACTGATTCCTGAAGGTGACCTTCTGTACGGTCACCATGTCGCTCTTGTAAAAGTTATCGGCACCACTGGGCTTGCCTGATACGGCCGGCGTATCCGCCGCAAAGGCAGCGCCTCCAACGGTCGAAAGCATGCCGGCCGCAGCCACGCCTGTTCCAGTCATTCTCAAAAACTCACGGCGACCAGAGGCGTCGCTGGACAGTTCGACCGCTGCGCGGCCGTCGTTCTCTGATGGTGTTTTCATGGTCGATGTTCCTCTTTGGTTGGGTCAGAAGGCACTACGCGTGACGGTTGCCCTTGCTCGACGTGGTCCGTGTTCCGTTCGCAGTTCCTGAAGTTTGCCAAGTACCTTTAACATTGACTAGGTAATGAATTCTTAATAAATTTGTTAGCATAGCTAATCAGTAGCCCACGAAACAGAGACCCGCAATGCCTCGACGCAATCTCAACGACCTCTTGGCCTTCGTCACCGTGGCGCGCCAGGGCAGCTTCACCCGGGCCGCCGCCACGCTGGGTGTGACCCCGTCAGCGCTGAGCCAGGCCATCCGGGGGCTGGAAGAAGGCTTGAAGATCCGGCTGCTCACACGCACCACACGCAGCGTCGCCACAACGTCTGCGGGTGAGCGGCTGATGAAGGCGATCGGTCACCGCTTTGACGAAATCGAGTCTGAACTCGACGCGTTGACCGATTTGCGCGACAAACCTGCAGGCACCGTGCGTATCACGTGTGGCGACCACGTGCTGCAAAGCACCCTGCTGCCCAAGCTCTCACCGCTGCTGCGCGAGTACCCGGACATCAAGCTGGAGTTCGACGTGAACTATGGTTTTCGCGACATCGTGGCCGACCGTTTTGATGCCGGCGTACGCTTGGGAAACACGATCGACAAAGACATGATCGCCGTGCCGATTGGCCCACCGCTGCGTATGGCAGTAGCGGCTTCACCCGGTTATTTTGCGGTCCATTCCATCCCCAAAACACCGCACGACCTCACCGCACATCACTGCATCAACCAGCGCATGCCTACTTCCGGCGGGCTGTACGTCTGGGACTTTGAGCGCCGCGGTCGGCAGGTCAATGTCCGTGTGGATGGCCCGCTGATCTTTAACACGACAACGCCGCAGGTCGACGCGGCACTGGCGGGGTTGGGCATCGCATTGCTGCCGGAAGACGAACTGACGGCGCACATTGAAGCCGGGCGGCTGATGCGCGTTCTGCAGGACTGGTGCCCAAAATTTTCCGGCTACCACCTGTACTATCCCAGCAGACGCCAGCCTTCACCGGCCTTTTCGCTGGTGGTGAAAGCGTTGCGGGTGAGTGGATCCGATAGATAAGATGGTTGGCGCCCTCGTGTGGCGAAGCCGAACAGACTTAAAAGTAATTAACAAACGACGAATAGGTAGTTCGCTTTGCACGGCGGCACTCCTACATTTATAGGCTGACCGGCGCCCCAGGACGCAGATGAGAAAGATGAAGATGACAGCGACTTTGACTCCGAACGACCGTGCCGATGCATCGGCAGCAACGCATACCCAATCCTCCATCGAGATCCGGCCTTTTGACGCCCCGCTGGGCGCCGAGGTGCTGGGCATGGATTTGTCCACACCGCTCACCACAGCTGACTTCTGTCGCATCCACCGCGCACACCTGGACCACCACGTTCTGGTCTTTCGCGACCAGCGCATCACGCCGCAGCAACATGTTGATTTCAGCCGCCGCTTTGGGCCGCTGCAAATTCATGTGTTGAAAAACTTCCAGTTGCAAAACCACCCTGAAATCCTGATCGTCTCCAACATCAAGGAAAACGGCGAACCCATCGGCCTGGGCGACGCCGGCCATTTCTGGCACTCTGACCTGTCATACAAAGACAAGCCCAGCCTGGGCTCATTGCTGCATGCGCAGGAGCTGCCCTCCGAAGGCGGCGACACCCTCTTCGCCAACCAGCACACCGCCTGGGACACCCTGCCCGACGCGTTAAAGACAGCTGTGCAGGGCCTGCGCGCCGAACACACCTACCTCGCCAAATACGAAGAGCTGCGCAGCCGCAACCCATGGCGGCCCAAGCTCACACAAGAGCAGGTTGAAGAGGTCAAGCCGGTTGTTCACCCGGTGGTGCGCACCCACCCCGAAAACGGCCGCAAGGCACTCTTTGTCAGCGAGCATTTCACCACCCGCATCCTGGGCATACCAGAGGACGAAAGCACCGCGCTGCTCAGCGAACTGTTCGAACACACCTCACGCCCCGAACTCATCTACCGCCACCAATGGCAGCCGCACGACATGGTGTTCTGGGACAACCGCTCAGTCACCCACCTGGCAGCAGGCACCCCCGACCACCTGCGCCGCAAGCTCTACCGCACCACCATCGAAGGCGACGCGCCGTTTTAAACGGGAGCTTGTGTCCGCTATTCGGGTTTCGGTTTTAGGTATTCCTTCCCCACCCCCTTGTGGATGCGCCGAGGAGCGCAGGGCCAGACGGATCAGGGCAAAAACTTGTCTGAGCGAAGCGAGTTGTTTTTGACCCCGTCTGGACCGAGCACCGCAGGCTGCCCGTAGCGAAGCGTAGGGACGCAGGAACCAGGGTCGCCTTTCTTTTGCTTACTTTCTTTTGGCGAAGCAAAAGAAAGTGAGTTGCATGCCGGGCAACCCCCGGCCAGCAACCCTCAGCAAAAAGCGTAGCCGCCGAACAAGAGCAGCAACGGGAAACGCAAGCTCAGGCGTGCTTCTTAACCCACCCCACATAAGCATCCACCCACCCCTGCAAAAACTTGCGGCTGCCTTCACTGATGCTGCCATCAGCGTCGTACAAACCTTCCTTGTTGTGGACAAAAGCCTCAGGCTGGCCCAGCGTAGGCACATTCAGGTAGGCCAGGATATTGCGCAGGTGCTGCTGGGCAAGCGCGGTGCCAATGGCGCCAACCGATGCCCCAATCACGCCGGCAGGCTTGCCGTCCCAGGCGCTTTGGCCATAAGGGCGTGAGGCATGGTCAATGGCATTTTTCAGCACACCTGGAATCGAGCGGTTGTATTCAGGCGTGACAAACAGCAGGCCCTGCGCCGCCTTGATCTCGCCCTTGAGCCGCTTCACCTCTGCCGACGGATTCCCGTCATCGTCCTGGTTGTAAGGCGGCAGGTCGTCAATGCGCACATGGGTAAAGCTGAAGTCCGCAGGAAACAGCTTTTCAAGCGCGCTGGCGAGTTTTTTGTTGAACGAATCCTTGCGGATGCTGCCGACGACGACAGCGATGTTGTATTGAGCCATGGGGTTCTCCAGGAGGGTGGGAATGAAAGGGTTTGATCAGCGAATGCGCGAATTCGCAAACGGCATTCCCGGTTTTAAATCAATTCACCGCCGCGCGCTGTAGGACTTCAGGACAGAAATACCCCAAGGTTCCGTAGCGCTGCCCGCTTCCCGTCAACACGCCAGGCCGCTTCTGCGCAAAACCAGACAGCACCCCAACAGCCGGCTGCCCGGGATGCAGCAACAAAGCAACCCGGACGCCCTGAAAACCCCGAAATCACCCCTGAATCAGCCCGAAATCACTGGCATGGATGCTGCGATGTTGAACCCGTCAACCACTCACTCCTCACGCCATGAATATCACTCGCTTCCTCGGTCTCACAGCTTTGTCGTTTGGCCTCCTGTCCGCTCAAGGCCATGCCGCGCCCCCACCTGAAAAAACCGAAATCCGCTACCAGGGCTGGGCCGGCCAGGTCACCTGGATCGAACTGGCAGAAGACCTGGGCTACCTTGCGCCGCTCAAGGCCAAATGGGTGGGCAACACCATCAGCGGGCCGCAGGACATCCAGAGCGTGGTCACTGGCGATGTCGACCTGGGTGGCGCCTTCAACGGCGCCGTCGTGAAGTTGCTGGCCAAGAAAGCGCCAATCAAGGCGGTGTTGGGCTACTACGGGGTGGACGAGAACACCTGGACCGGCTACTACGTCAAGGAAGACAGCCCGATCAAATCCGCACGCGACCTGATCGGCAAAAAAGTCGCGGTGAACACGCTGGGCGCGCATCACGAGTTCATGGTCCGCGAGTACCTGGAGCGCGCCAAAGTCAGCGACGCGGAGGCCAAGCAGGTCACCCTGGTGGTCACGCCCCCGGTGACTGGAGAGCAAGCGCTGCGCCAGGGCCATGTGGAAGTCACCACCCTGGGCGGTGTGCTGCGCGACAAGGCGCGGGAGCGCGGCGGCATACGCCCGCTGTTCACAGACCGGGACCTGTACGGCAACTTCACGGCCGGTTCCATCGTTCTGCACAACAAGTTCATCGAGCAAAACCCCAACACCAGCCGCCACCTGGTGTCAGCGCTGGCGCGTTCCATCGAATGGGCGCGCAACACACCGCCAGCCGAGGTGCGGGCGCGCTTCGTCAAGATCATTGACGGCCGCAAGCGCGCCGAAAGCGCAGACACCATCCAGTACTGGAAAAGCACCGGCGTGGCGGGAACCGGAGGCGTGATCAAGGACAAGGAGCTGCAGATCTGGATCGACTGGCTGGTCAAGGACGGCCTGCTCAAACCCGGCCAGGTCAAGCCCACAGACCTGTACACCAACGCATTTAACCCCTACGCCAACAGCGGCGACAAGCTGGCGGCCGCCAAATGAGCGCCGCAAAAATCCGCTTTGAAAACGTCAGCAAGGAGTTCACCGTTCGCGCGGACGACGGCGGCGCCGCCAAACGATTTGTTGCCGTGCATGACGTGACGCTTGACGTGCGCCCCGGCGAGTTCCTGGTGCTGGTCGGGCCCAGCGGTTGCGGCAAGTCCACCTTGCTTGACCTGCTGGCCGGCCTGGCGCTGCCCACCAGCGGCCGCGTGCTGATTGACGGCCAACCCATTACCGGTCCGGCACGCGACCGCGGCGTGGTGTTCCAGCAGTACGCCCTCTTCCCCTGGCTCAGTGCGCTGGACAACGTGGCCTTTGGCCTGGAAGTCGCGGGCGTGGGCAAACGCGCCCGGCGCGAAAAGGCTGCGCACTACCTGGAGCTGGTGGGCCTGACCGACTTTGCCAACCGTTTTCCGCATGAGCTTTCAGGCGGCATGAAGCAGCGCGTGGCCATTGCGCGCAGCCTGGCTTACGAACCGCAGGTGCTGCTGATGGACGAGCCCTTTGCCGCGCTCGACGCGCAGACGCGCGAAACGCTGCAGGAAGAACTGGTCGAAATCTGGCAACGCACCGGCAAGACGATTGTGTTCATCACGCACGGCATCGACGAGGCCGTGGTGCTGGGCCAGCGCGTGGCCATCATGACCACCCGGCCGGGCCGTATCAAGCAGATCGTGGACATCCCCGAATCCTTGCGCAGCGGCACCGACGACGTGCGCTCGCTGCCGCTGTTCGGCGAGCTGCGCCACGAAATCTGGTCGCAGCTGCATGACGAAGTGGCATCCGCCCGCCGCGAACGCCGCGCCCGTATTTCCTCACAACCCATCCTCAAGGAAATTGCCCATGTCTGACATTGCCCTGAACGCGGGCGCCGCACCGCTAGCCCTTCACACGCCGCCGCTCTGGAAGCGCCTGCAGGCGCAAGTGGCCAATGCCACCTGGCGCTCCGGCCTGATCGTGGCACTGGCCCTGCTGTGGGAATTGGCGCCGCGCCTGGGCCTCACCGACCCAACCTTCCTGCCGCCGCTCAGCGAGGTGCTTGCCGCCGGCTGGGCATTGGCACTGAACGGCCAGCTGTGGGAACACACCTCCATCAGCCTGGCCCGTTCGCTTGGCGGCTTGCTGCTGGCCATCGTGTTCGCAATTCCGCTGGGGCTGGCCATCGGCTGGTACCGGCGCCTGGGCAACACGCTCAACCCGCTGATTGAGCTGCTGCGCAACACGGCACCGCTGGCATTGCTGCCAGTGTTCTTGCTGCTGCTGGGCATTGGCGAGGTGTCCAAGGTCTCCATCGTGGTGTATTCGTGCGCCTGGCCCCTGTTGCTCAACACCATCTCGGCCGTGCGGCAGGTGGATCCGCTGCTCGTGAAGTCGGCACGCACCATGGGCGTGACACCGCGCCAGTTGTTCCTGAAGGTCATCCTGCCGGCTTCCGTACCGACCATCTTTGTGGGCATACGCCTGGCTGCGGCTTCGGCCATGCTGGTGCTGATCGCCGCCGAGATGGTGGGTGCCAAGGCCGGGCTGGGCTACCTGATCATCTACGCCCAGTTCAGCTTTTTGATCGCCGACATGTACTTCGGGATCATCGCCATCACAGCCATCGGGGTCACGCTGAACTTCGCGCTGCAGGCGCTGGAGCGCCACTTCACGGCGTGGAAGCCTGCTTCCTCGCACAGCTGATTCAAGCCGACTCCCGTATCGACAAATAGACATACAGACACGAAAGACATTCCACATGACTCAACGCAAACTTCGCCTGGGCGCATTCATCATGGCCACAGGCCACCATATCGCGGCCTGGCGGCACCCCGGCTCGCAGGTCGATTCGGGCGTCAACATCGACCACTACATTGAGGTGGCCAAAACCGCCGAGCGCGGCCTGTTCGACCAGGTGTTTGTGGCCGACAGCCCGGGCGTCGCATTCCACGGCACCGACGAAGCCTTCAGCCGCCAGGGCCGCGTGTCCTACTTCGAACCGGTCACGCTGTGGGCGGCCTTATCGGCTGTGACAAAACACATCGGCTTCGTAGCGACGGCTTCCACCACTTATGAAGACCCCTTCCTGCTGGCGCGCAAGTTCGCCTCGCTGGATCACATCAGCAAGGGCCGCGCCGCCTGGAATGTCGTGACCACCGGTGCCGACAACGTCTACGGAAATTTCGGGCTCGACAAGCATCCCGACCCCGAGGTGCGTTATGAGCAGGCCCATGAGTTCATCGACGTGGTGAAGGGCCTGTGGGACAGCTTCGAGGACGACGCCTTCATCCGCAACCCCGAAACAGGCAGCTACTTTGACCCGGCCAAGCTGCACGAGATCAACCACCACGGCAAATACTTCAAGGTGCAGGGCCCGCTGAACCTCGAGCGGCCGCCGCAAGGCTACCCGGTGATCGTGCAGGCCGGTTCTTCCGAACCTGGGCGCGAACTCGCGGCGGCCACCGCCGAAGCCATCTTCACAGCCTGGACCAGCCTGGCGGAAGCGCAGGCCTTCTACCGCGACGTGAAAGGCCGCCTGGCCAAGTACGGCCGCCGGCCTGAGCAGTTGCTGATCCTGCCCGGCATCTCGCCCGTCATCGGCCGCACGCAGGCCGAGGCTGAAGCCAAGTGGGCCGAGCTGCAAAAGCTGATTCACCCTTCCGTGGGCCTGAACACCATTGCTCAATTCTGGCCCGGCGAAGACCTCACGAAGTGGGACCTGGACGCCCCGCCACCCTACATTCCCGAACCGCCCAAGGGCCAGAACAGCCGTGCCCATGTGGTGCTGGAGCTGGCCCGGCGCGACAAGCTCACGGTGCGCCAACTTTATGAATACCTGGCCGGTGCGCGCGGCCACTGGGTGGTGGTGGGCACACCAGAGACCATCGCGGACAAGATCCAGGAGTGGTTTGAAAACGACGCCGCTGACGGCTTTAACGTGATGCCGCCCGTGCTGCCCGAATCGCTCAACGATTTTGTGGACCTGGTGATTCCCGAGCTGCAGCGCCGCGGTATTTTTCGCACCGAATACGAAGGCAGCACGCTGCGCGAAAACCTCGGTCTGGACCGGCCCGTCAACCA
Source organism: Polaromonas sp. P1_F4 (assembly GCF_056405675.1). Classification (NCBI taxonomy): domain Bacteria; kingdom Pseudomonadati; phylum Pseudomonadota; class Betaproteobacteria; order Burkholderiales; family Comamonadaceae; genus Polaromonas; species Polaromonas sp. P1_F4. Next base: position 215,734 of record NZ_JBFUBP010000003.1, read on the forward strand.
GTTCGCCGTCAAGGCCCAAAAGGTGGCGTGATGGGAAGCCGCGACTTCAACTTCACCGCCCTCTCGAACGCCGCCGGCGCCCGGCAGCACGATGCCGACGTGCTGGTCATAGGCGGCGGCCCCGCCGGAACCTGGGCCGCCATCAGCGCCGCGGCACAGGGCGCCAAGGTGGTGCTGGCCGACAAGGGCTACTGCGGCACCTCGGGCGCCACGGCGCCTTCGGGCACAGGCGTCTGGTACGTGGAACCGCAAGGCACGCAGCGCGAAGACGCCAAAGCCAGCCGTTTCGACAAGGGCGGGCAACTGGCCGAACACGCGTGGATGGACCGCGTGCTCGAGCAGACCTACGCCAACATGCAGCAGCTGGCCGAATGGGGCTACCCCTTCCCGATCGGCGAAGACGGCGAGCAGCGCCGCACCTCGCTGCAAGGCCCCGAGTACATGCGCCTGATGCGCAAGCGCGCCAAGGAGGCAGGCGCGCGCATCCTCGACCACAGCCCGGCACTGGAACTGCTGGTGGACGAACAAGGCACCGTGTGCGGCGCCACCGGCCAGCAACGCCAGACGCTCGAGCCCTGGGTGGTGCGCGCTGGTGCTGTCGTGATCGCCACCGGCGGCTGCGCTTTCTTAAGCCGCGCGCTGGGCTGCAATGTGCTGACCGGCGACGGCCACCTGATGGCCGCCGAGGTGGGTGCCGATTTTTCGGGCATGGAGTTTTCCAACGCCTACGGCCTGGGTGCGGCATTTGCCTCGGTCACCAAGTCGCTGTTCTACCAATGGGCCACCTTCTACTACGAAGACGGCAGCGTGATTGAAGGCGCCGGCTCGGCTTTTGGCCGCAGCCTGATTGCCAAAACATTGCAGACCCAGCGCGTGTTCGGCCGTTTGGATAAAGCCGACGACCAGGTGAAAGCCTGGATGCGCACCGCCCAGCCCAACTTCTTCCTGCCCTTCGACCGCGCGGGCATCGACCCTTTCACCCAGCGCTTCCCCGTGACCTTGCGGCTGGAGGGCACGGTGCGCGGCACCGGCGGCCTGCGCATCACGGGCCGCGACTGCGCGACTTCAGTGCCCGGCCTTTACGCCGCGGGTGATGCTGCTACGCGCGAGCTGATCTGCGGCGCCTTTACCGGCGGCGGCAGCCACAACGCGGCCTGGGCCCTGTCGTCCGGGTTCTGGGCCGGTGCGGGTGCGGCCGGCTTCGCGCGCTCGAACGGGCACAGCGCCGCACGCGCGGTGCTGCGCGCCGGCGGCGTGGGCCTGCAGGGAACAGGCAATGAGCACACCGACAGCGAAGCCCTGATCCTGGCCGTGCAGGCCGAAGTGTTTCCCTATGAGCGCAACTGGTTCCGCAGCGGCGGCGTGCTCGAGGATTCGCTGTCGCGGCTCGATGCGCTCTGGATTCGCCTGCGCCAAGCCGCACCGGCGGACAGGCAGCAGGCGGTTCGCACACGCGAAGCCGCCGCGCTGCTGGCCCATTCGCGCTGGATGTACCGCAGCGCCCTGGCCCGCAACGAAACGCGGGGCATGCACCGGCGCCAGGAACATGCCGCGCCCGACCCCACGCAGCGGCACCGCCTCATCAGCAACGGGCTCGACGAGATCCGGGTCAGCCAGGAAGCGGTCGCATGATCGAGCTCATCAGCGCTTCGCAATGCACCGGCTGCAACATCTGCGTGACGGCCTGCCCCACCAACGTGTTCGACACCGTACCCGGCGGCCCGCCAGTCATCGCGCGCCAGGCAGATTGCCAGACCTGCTTCATGTGCGAGCTGTACTGCCCGGAAGACGCGCTGTTTGTCGCGCCCAGCGCCGATGAATCCGTGCAGGTGGACGAAGAAGCCTTGCGCCATGGCGCGCTGCTCGGCAGCTACCGCAAAGCCGTGGGCTGGGGCGGTGGCCGCAAGTCAACCGCTTCGGACGACCACAGCTACCATCTGCTGCAAAGAGCCTGAGCCTCAACCCATCGCCACCATATGCTATCTATTTAATAGCTGGTGGCGCACATTCTCATTGGGCTAGCGGCCGTTTTGATTGCTAAAAATGCATCAAAACGGCCATTTTTTCGACTAAAAACAAAAAAAGCCGGCGCGAAGCCGGCAAAAATGGCCGGCCGCGCCGGCGGCACGGCCATGCCACACAAGAGATCAATCAGGCAGCCACGGCCTCGGCAGGCACCACCGGTTGGGCGGCCTTGGGTGGCTGCGCCTGGCCGCCATGCACGCGCGAGCGGCGGCCGTCCACGCTGATCGGCACGTCGCCGGCCAGCGTGACGCGGCGCACGATGCGCTTCTGGTCGCCGTAGTCATTAATGGCGTAGTGCTGGGTGGCTCGGTTGTCCCAGATCACCACGTCGCCCTGGATCCAGCGCCAGCGCACGGTGTTTTCAAGGCGCGTCACATGGCTTTGCAGCACCGACAACAGGTGCTGTGAATCGGTGCTGGAATAACCTACCAGCTTTTTGGCGAAATGGCCGAGCACCAGCGTGCGCTCGCGCGTTTCGGGGTGCACGCGCACCACCGGGTGCTCGGCTTCATGCAAGGTGCGGGTGAAAACCTCGCGGTAATGCCGCAAGCCTTCGCTCGACACTTCGTCTTCACTGCGTGAGGCGGCGTAGTCGTAATCGTTGCCATGAATCACCCAGAGCTTTTCAGCCAGCTCGCGCAGCGCGGGCGGCAAGCCCTGGTAGGCCAGCGCCGTGTTGGCCCACACCGTGTCGCCGCCGGCGGGCGGGATCACCACGCCGCGCAGCACCGAGATCTTGGGCGGGGCCACGGCGAAGGTCACGTCGGTGTGCCAGGAGTTGGCACGCCCGCCATGTTCCGAATCCAGCTCAAGAATGAAACCCGTTCCCTGGCGCACCGGCACCGTGGGGTGTGGCACCGGTTCGCCCAGGCGCTTGGCAAACGCCTCCTGTGATGCGTCGTCCAGATGCTGCTGGCCGCGAAAGAACAGCACCTTGTGCTTGAGCAGCGCCTGGTTGAGCGCGGTGATGGTGGCGCCTGGCAGGTCGGCAGACAGGCGCAGGCCGCGCACCTCGGCGCCAATGCGGCCGGCGACCGGGTGAATATCCACGGGCAATGTTGTCATGAAGAAGCTCCTTGTGTCGTTGATAAAACAGGCGGCAGAAATGACGCTGCTGACAAGCTTCTACGCATGACCTGTGCCAGTGAAAACCGGGCACCGTACGGCTTTTTTTCAATCTCTTGCTGCAATCGAAGCAGCCGGGCAGGACTGGGTGAGGGAAAGTGTTCAACGGCTGCTGTGAATACAGCACCCACCTGCAGTTACTGTGACAACGAAGCGGTTTGATCTTCTGCCACGTCATCAGCCTGCGCAGGTCGGTCGAGCAAACCATGGCGCTTGAGCAAGGTTCGCAGCACGTTGCGCGAAAGGCCCAGCAAGTTGGCCGTCTGCACCTGGTTGCCATGGCAGAAGTCGAAGGCCGTCCTCACCAGCGTGGCCTCGACAGTTTCAAACAGTTCAGGTTCGGCCTGGTTCATGCGTTGCAGCAGCACCTCGCGCAAACTGTCTGGTGCAGCGCCCTGCACCATGGGGGTTGAAACCTGTTCTACGGAAGCAGGTGCCGGCAATGCAGCAGGTGCTGCGCGGGACGCCATGCGTGCAGAGCGGTGAATGCCCTGCAGGTCCGCGACATGCAGCGTTGCCGCGGGCGCCACGATGAGCGCGTAGTGGATAACGTTTTCCAGCTCGCGGATATTGCCGGGCCAGTCATGGGCCAGCAGGGCCTGCTCTGCCTCGGGCGAAAGGCTTGCATCCTTGATGCCCAGGCGCGCGGCGTAGCTCGCCAGGAAATGTCGCGCCAGCGGCAGGATGTCGCCGGGCCGCTCAAACAGCGGGCGAAGCTCCAGCGTGGCAACGCTGAGGCGGTAGTAAAGGTCGGCGCGAAAGTGGCTGGCGTTCACCGCGTCACGCAGGTCGACGTTGGTTGCCGCAATCAGGCGCACGTCCAACGCAATGGGCTTGCGCGAACCGATGCGCACCACCTGGCGCTCCTGCAACACGCGCAGCAGTTTGACTTGCAGGCTCAGCGACAAGTCGCCAATTTCGTCAAGGAACAGCGTGCCACCGTCGGCCGCCTCAAACCAGCCCGCGCGGGCGTGCGCAGCGCCGGTGAAAGCGCCGGTTTCATGGCCAAACAGTTCGGCATCGATCAGCGACTCGCTGAAAGCGCCGCAGTTCACCGCCACAAAAGGTCCGCTGCGTCCGCTGCCCTGGTGGATGCGGCGCGCCAGCAACTCCTTGCCGGTGCCGGTTTCCCCAATGATCAGGACCGTGGCTTCGGTCGGCGCGACCTGGTCGACGCGCTCCAGCAAGGCCAGCGAGCCGGGGTCTTCGAACACCAGCGCCTTGGCGCGAATCGACAAAGCGCCGGCATTGGGAAGGGTCAGCAACCGGCTCATGCTTTGCGCTCCGCCTGGCTACGCTCAGAACCCGGGCAGCACAGCGCCCTTGAACTCGGCCTGCACGTACTTGCGGATTTCTTCGGAGTGGTAGGCCTTGACCAGCTTGGCCACCCAGGGCTTGTCTTTGTCCTGCTCACGCACGGCGAGCAGATTCACATACGGTGACTTGGCGGCTTCCTGGGCAATCGCGTCCTTGGGGTTCAGCCCGGCGGAGAGCGCGTAGTTGGTGTTGACGGCCGAGGCGTCCAGGTCGTCCAGCGAGCGCGGCAGCTGGGCGGCGTCGAGCTCCACAAACTTGAGCTTCTTCGGGTTCTCGACCACGTCGAGCGGCGTGGCCTTCAGGCCTGCTTCGGGCTTGAGCTTGATCAAGCCTTTGTCCTGCAGCACCAGCAGCACACGGCCGCCGTTGGTCGGGTCATTGGGAATGCCAAAACGTGCGCCCTCCTTCAGCTCGGCCAGGCTCTTGACCTTTTTGGAATAGAGGCCGATCGGGAAGTTGACGGTGTAGCCGACGTTGACGATCTTGTAGCCGCGGTCCTTGACCTGCTGGTCGAGGAAAGGCTTGTGCTGGTAGCTATTGCCGTCCAGGTCGCCTGCGGCCAGCGCGGCGTTGGGCTGGATGTAGTCACTGAACTCGACGATCTGGATCTTCAGGCCGTCTTTTTCGGCGATCTTTTTGACCTGTTCAAAAATCTGCGCGTGCGGGCCGGCGGTAACGCCGATCTTCAGCGGCTTGTCTTGTGCCAGCACAGCGCCGGTGAACGAGGCGGCCAGCGCAAGTGCGACGGCGGACTGGATGAGGGTGCGTTTTTTCATGGTGTTTCCTTTTTTGAAGATGAATGAATCTGTTTTTTTGCCCTGAAGGTCAATTTCAAGGCCATTTTTAAGAGGCAAATCGGGCTCTAACCCAATGGGAACGTGCGCGAGCAGCTATCAAAAGCGTAGCAATCAACATCGCCGCGCATGGCTGTCATGGATGGACGGGGTCATCTGTGGCTCAACCTGCGCACAGCCCAGTCGCCCAGGCTTTGCACCGCCTGCACAAACAAAATGAGCACCAGCACCACGGCCAGCATGACTTCAGGCAAAAAACGCTGGTAGCCGTAGCGGATGCCCAGGTCGCCCAACCCGCCGCCGCCAATGGCGCCGGCCATGGCCGAATAACCCGTAAGGCTCACGAAGGTGATGGTCAGGCCCGCGACGATGCCGGGAAGAGCCTCGGGCAGCAGCACCTTGAAGACGATCTGCCGTGTGGTCGCACCCATGGCCAGCGCGGCTTCGATCAGCCCGTGGTCGACTTCGCGCAGCGAGGTTTCCACCAGCCGCGCAATGAACGGCGCGGCCGCGATGGTGAGCGGCACCACCGCCGCCGCCGTGCCGATGGAAGACCCGGTGATGAAGCGCGTCAGCGGAATGATGGCCACCAGCAAAATGATGAACGGCGTGGAACGCACCGCATTGACAAGGCCGCCGACGACGCGGTTCACGCCAGCGTTTTGCAGCACACCGCCCTCGTCTGTCAGGCGCAAAAACACCCCGAGTGGAATACCGATGAGCGCACCGACCGCGCCCGAAATGCCCACCATGACGATGGTTTCCCATAGCGAGCTGACAAAGAGCTCGAGCAGGGCTTGTGAGAAATTACTGAACACGGCTTAAACCCTCCCGCCCACGGCCAGCTCACCGCCGACCTGGTCTACATGCACACCGGCGCCGCGCAAATGCGCCACCGCTGCGTTGAGCTGTTCGCGTGCGCCGCGCGCAAACACTGCCAGCGAACCGAAGGGCTTGCCCTGGATTTCATCAACCTGACCGTGCACGATGGAGAGGTCAATGCCAAAGCGGCGGATCACGTCTGACAGCAAGGGCCGATCCGACTCATCCCCCGCAAAGGCCAGTCTGAGCAGCTGCCCTTCTTCCGGGTGCTCGGCACTCATCAGGGTGCGTATGCGCGCCAGCACGCTGTCGGGCAAATCCTGCGGCACGATCTCGGCGATCAGGCTGCGTGTGGTTTCGTGTTGCGGACGCGTGAAGACATCGATCACCGGGCCGCTTTCGACAATGCGGCCGGCGTCAATCACCGCCACGCGGTCGGCCACCTGCTTGATCACCTGCATCTGGTGCGTGATCAACACGATGGTGAGGCCGAATTCCTTGTTGATCTGGCGCAGCAGGCCGAGGATGGAGCGCGTGGTTTCCGGGTCCAGCGCCGAAGTAGCTTCATCCGACAGCAACACCTTGGGCCGGTTGGCCAGCGCGCGCGCAATGCCCACACGCTGCTTTTGCCCGCCGCTGATCTGTGCCGGGTAGCGATCCGCCAGGGCGCTCAGGCCGACGAGGTCCAGCAAGGGCTCAACACGTGCCTTGATATCCGCTGCCGATAGACCCGCAATCTCCAGCGGCAAGGCCACGTTGCCGTACACGGTGCGCGACGACAGCAGGTTGAAGTGCTGAAAGATGATGCCGATATCGCGCCGGGCTACGCGCAGTGCTTCGCCGTTCAGCGAAGTCAGTTCCCGGCCGCCCACCAAAACCTGGCCAGCCGTCGGCCGGTTCAGCAGGTTGACCACGCGCACCAGCGAACTTTTGCCGGCACCGCTGCGGCCGATGATGCCGTAGACCTCGCCCGGGTTGATGTGAAGGTCGACGCCCCGCAGCGCTTCGACCGGGCCCGTGGAGCCCTTGTAGGTTTGAAAAATGCCTTTGAGCTCGATCATGAAAATTCGCTAAACCTTGTCACCCCTCACGGTTCTTGTGAAAACGTGTGAGGCTCTTTTTTGAACAGGACGCGAATTTAGCCTAGCTTCTCCCAAACTCAAAAGAATATTAAATAGACTAGTTAGATGATTAATCAGCTATAGAACCCGATTTACAGCCTTTTACGCATTTTTCAGCCAAAACTTGATCATTTATACCCGGATGATATAAACTCCTAATTTCCCCCGGACAAAATTAACCGTAATGACTTTATGACCTCTACTTTGATCGCCACGCCCCGCACCCTGACCGCCTTCGCCGGGTTCCAGCGCATTGCCTCCGGGCCGCGCCGTGAGCTGCTCGCGCAGTTGCGCGCCACGCCCCAGCAGGCCGACATACTGCTTCGCATATTCAACGATGCCAACGGGGAACGCCTGGACCTTGACCTGCGGCCCGACGCCGTGGATGCGCCCGACGACACGCCGCCCGACCTTCCCGCCGCCGAACCCGAAGCACCGGTGACGCGTTCTGTCGGGCGCCCCAGGCTGGGGGTGGTTGCGCGTGAAGTCACCTTGCTGCCGCGGCACTGGGAATGGCTCAGCCGCCAATCAGGCGGTGCTTCGGTTGCGCTGCGCAAGCTGGTGGAAGAAGCGAGCAGGGCCAACGAGGCACGCGACGTGGTACGGGCCTCCCGCGAAGCCGCTTACCGCTTCATGGCGGAAATCGCGGGCGACCTGCCCGGCTTCGAAGAAGCCACCCGCGCACTGTTTGCCGGCGACCGGCTGCGTTTTGACACCCTGGTCGAGCCCTGGCCTGAAGATGTGCGAACCTACCTGGCGGCACTGGCCGCAGCCAGCTGGAGCGTCGCATGAAGCCGCCGGATCTTTCCGCCCTCGATCACCGGCTTGAAACCGAAATGCATGAGGGCGACGTGCGTGCAGCGGGCGAAATCGCGGCGCCACCGATTTCCGTGGCCGACGCGGCTCCGCCCCTGGCAACACAGCCCGCGGCGGCGAAACCCGCTTCGCACACCCGGCCCGCATTGAACGACGGTGTGCCGATGTGGAAGACCTTTGCCGCCTTCCTCGGCCCCATGCTGCTCAGCAACATCCTGCAGTCGCTGTCGGGCACGCTGAACAACGTGTATGTCGGCCAGATGATCGGCGTCGGCGCATTGGCGGCCGTGTCCAGTTTCTTCCCCATCCTGTTTTTCTTCATTGCCTTCACCATCGGCCTGGGCGCAGGTGCCTCCGTGCTGATCGGCCAGGCCTGGGGAGCGCGCGACACTGGCAAAGTCAAATCGATTGCCGGCACGACGCTCAGTGTCGGCCTGATTTTTGGCCTGCTCGTCGCGCTGTTCGGCGGCATCTTTACCGGGCCCTTGCTCAGGGCGCTGGGCACACCGGCCGACATCCTGCCCGACGCCACGCTCTATGCCCGCATCATGATGATTGCGGGGCCAGGCCTCTTCGTCTACCTGCTGGCCACCGCCATGCTGCGCGGCGTGGGCGATACGGTCAACCCGCTCTACACGCTGGGCATTTCGACCCTGGTGGGCCTCGCCGTCACACCGGCGCTGATCCGCGGCTGGTTCGGCCTGCCGCAGCTCGGTGTGGCCAGCGGTGCGGTGGCTTCGGTGCTGTCAATGGTGACGGCCACGGCCTGGCTGGCCTTCAGGCTACGCCGCATCCACAGCCCGCTGGCACCTGATGCGGAATTTGTACGCCACATGCGCATCAACGGCAGCATCCTCAAGACCGTGCTCAAGATCGGCGTACCCACCGGCGTGCAGATGATCGTCATCGCGCTGGCTGAAGTCGCCCTGCTCTCGCTGGTCAACAGCTATGGATCCAACGCCACGGCGGCCTACGGCGCCGTCAACCAGGTGGTGGCGTATGTGCAGTTCCCGGCGATTTCGATTGCCATCACCGCTTCCATCCTGGGTGCGCAGGCGATCGGCGCGGGCCGCACCGACAAACTGGGCACCATCGTGCGCACCGGTTTGCTGATGAACCTGGCGCTGACCGGCTCACTCGTGCTGCTGGGCTATTTGTTCTCGCGCCACCTGATGGGCTTTTTCATCACCAGCGAACCGGTGATTGAGGTGGCGCAGACGCTGCTGCACATCATGCTGTGGAGCAGCGTCATCTTCGGCATGGCCTCGGTGCTCTCGGGCATCATGCGCGCCAGCGGGTCGGTGCTGGTGCCCACGGGAATCGCCATCTCCTGCATCGCGCTGGTGGAGGTGCCCGTCGCCTGGCTCATGAGCCACCGCATCGGCATCAACGGCATCTGGGTGGCCTATCCGGTCACCTTCATCGCCATGCTGGGTCTGCAGACGGCTTACTACCGGCTGGTCTGGAAGAAGAAGTCGATCAGGCGCCTGGTCTGAGTCCGTCATTTCCTGATTGATCCACACCATGACACACACGCACCGCAACGCCACCGTCGACATCGCCAGGGGCATCGGAATCATCCTGGTGGTGCTCGGGCACAACAGCCTGGTACTGGAAAACAAGGGCGAGCTTTTCCGGGTGATTTACGCGTTTCACCTGCCGCTGTTCTTTTTCCTCTCCGGCCTGTTCCTGAAAGATTCCGATTCCCTGCGCAAGTTTGCGCTGTCGCGGGCCGACGCGCTTCTCAAGCCCTACTTTGTCGTGCTGGCGCTGGTCGGCATCCTGATGGCGCTTGATTCCGACATGGTTCCCACCGCCGACACAAGCGCCTCTGAGTATTTTTTCGGCGTGTTGTATGCCACCGCACCCACCATTGCGTGGGCACCGCTCTGGTTTTTGCCGCACCTCTTTGTGGCGTCGGTGGTGGCCATGGCCATCCTGCGCGCCACCAGGGCCGTTGAACACCGCGCACGCTGGGTTTTTCTGGCCGCCTCGATGCTGCTGGCCGCGGGCATCCGCTGGATTGGGAGCTTCTGGCAAATCGACACGGCCAGCCTGCATTTCATGGGCCTCGCCCGCTTGCCAGGGCTGCCCTGGAGCCTCGATTTGACCCTCATCAGCTCAGCCTGCCTGCTGTTCGGGTTTCTGCTGCGCGAACAGGTCATGGCCGTGAAATTCAACGCCATCAGGCTGCTTGCCGCGGCCATTGCCTTTGCGGCGCTGCACTACCACTTCAACGAGACCATGGACCTGAACCTGCGCATCTACGGCGAGCCGCTCATTGCGACACTGCAGGCCGCGCTGGGCATTTATATGGTGCTTTGCATCTCTGCACTGCTGGCGCGGTATCCGCGGCTGCAGCGCCCATTGACCTACATCGGCTCCGGCAGCCTGCTCATCCTGGTGTTTCATCCCGTCGCGCAGGGGCGGGCCTTCCTGCTGCTTTCCCGCTTCAGCCACAACGACTACCTCGTTGGAGCGGCAAGCCTGGCTGCGGGTGTCGCATTGCCGCTGCTCCTGCTGGAAATTGCGAAACGCCAGCAATACCTGGCGGCCCTGCTCTTGCCCCGAAAATTCAGTCCGGCAGTCGCGCAAAATACCCGTACCTCGAAACAATTGCCATGAACCACGAGCTCTCGCGCCTGGCGGCCAGCATCCATCTTGATGAACCGGGTCAGGAAGCCCTCCGGCTGGCCTTTGGCCTGGCTTGCGCCGGCCGCGTGCAGCATTTGCTGGAAGACCCCCGGGCCGTTGATTGCCTGGCACAGCTTCAGGCTTTCGTCGACGGCAAACTGGAAAGGCCCGCCCTGGCGCAGGCGGCGCAGGAAGTCGCCGCGGTGGCCAACAGCCACAGGGGCTCCAATTCCATTGACGGCGCGGCCCACGCAGCCGTCTCTGCCACCTACGCCGTGGCCAATGCACTGGCTGGCCGGGCCCTGGATGCGGCCGGCTACGCGGCTTATGCCGCCGTCTACGGCTACGGCGGCTACGCGGTCAACGACCCGTCGGCTTTCGAGGGAGAGTTCGCGTGGCAGGTCGAAAAACTCCGGGAATTGGCCCCGACCTTCCCGGTGCGCTGAGGCGGCCGGCTTGGGGGCGCCACATCCGGTGCGCGCACAAGGCCTGCGCGTGTGCCGCTTGCGCGGTATAAACGTCAGGTCGTCTCTATTCCCTTCGCGTCCATGACCACGCTTTTCATCTCCGCTTTCCTGCTCGGGCTATTGTTCAACGCCGCGCCCGGTGCCGTTTTTGCCGAAACGGTGCGCCAGGGCGTACGCGGCGGTTTCCGGCCGGCCCTGGCGGTGCAAATCGGGTCGCTGGCCGGCGACGCGCTGTGGGCCCTGCTCGGGCTGGTCGGCATCGGGCTGCTGCTTCAACTGGAGTGGATTCGCTGGCCCGTCGGCATCGCCGGGGCGCTGTATCTCTTCTGGCTTGCGCGCGACTCATGGCTTTGCGCCAGCCAGGAATTCACTTTAACGGACCCGGCAACGGCCGAACCCCAAAAGGCCATGCGCGCGGGGGTGCTCCTGTCCATCACCAACCCCCAAAACATTGCCTACTGGGCCGCGCTCGGCAGCGCCTTGGGCGCCGTCGGAATCCATGAACCAACGGCTGCCGACTACGGCATCTTTTTTGTGGGCTTCATGGTGTCGTCGGTGGTATGGGCATTCTTCTGCGCGGCAGTGGTTGACCGGATCTTTCGCCGGGCCGGCATGCGGTGGGCCAAGGTGACCTACAAGCTTTGCGCCGCCGCTTTTCTGGCGCTGGCCATTGGCTCGGTGCGTGACCTCATGGTCCAGTCGCCGCCTCTTCCCCATCAAGACAAATCCGTCGTGACCGGTAAACCCTGAACAGGAACTGCCATGCAACTCATAGGAATGCTCGACTCACCCTACGTTCGCCGCGTAGCCATTTCCCTGCAACTCCTCGGCTTGCGCTTTGAACACCAGTCGATCTCGGTGTTCAGCACTTTCGAGAAATTCCGGCAGATCAACCCGGTCGTCAAAGCGCCGTCCCTTGTTTGTGACGACGGCACGGTGCTGATGGACTCCACCCTGATCATCGACTACGCCGAGGCGCTGGCCGCCCAGCAGGCGCCACCCAAAAGCCTGATGCCGGCGGCCGTTGCCGAGCGCCAGCAGGCGCTGCGCGTGATCGGCCTGGCCATGGCCGCCTGTGAAAAAAACGTGCAGATTATTTACGAGCGCAACCTGCGCCCCGCTGAAAAGCTGCACCAGCCCTGGGTGTCTCGTGTGACGGGCCAGTTGCTGGCGGCCTATGGTGAACTGGAATCAGAACTTCGGCGCAAACCGCTGGCGGCGACCAGCGGCACCATGGGTCAGGACGGTGTGACCGTGGGCATTACCTGGCACTTCACGCAAGCCATGATTCCAGAGGTGGTAAACGCCGCCGACTACCCGGCCCTCTGTGAATTCTCTGCCCGGGCTGAGCAACTGCCTGAGTTCATGGCAGCACCGCACGGGGACAGCATTTATCGCCAGGAATAGACTTCATACGCTTGGCAAGCCTTGATATCAGGGGCGCATGTTTGAGACACATCAACCCAATATAAGGAGTTCCCATGAAGCCACGGATTACGGTCATCACTGTCGGCGTTGATGATCTGGAAAGATCGCTTCGCTTCTACCGCGATGGCCTTGGCCTTCAGACAGAAGGCATTATTGGTGCCGAGCTCGAACATGGCGCCGTGGCATTCTTCGACTTGCAGGCGGGCCTGAAGCTTGCCCTCTGGCCGCGCAAAAGCATTTCCCATGATTCGGGTGTTCCGCTGGAGAATGCCAGCGCAACCGAATTCACACTGGGCCATAACGTCTCTTCGAAAGCAGAAGTTGATGCCGTCATGGCGCAGGCCAAAAAAGCGGGTGCCGTGATCACCAAGGAAGCACATGACACCGCCTGGGGCGGCTATGCCGGCTACTTTCAGGATCCAGACCGGCATCTGTGGGAGGCGGTATGGAACCCCCAGTGGTCAGCCGGCGATTGAAGCGTAGCGCGTGCAAGAATATAAAAAATCCATCCCATGACCACACACAAAATCCAGGCACTTCTGTTCGATCTCGGCGGGGTGTTGATCGATGTCGATTTCAACCGCGTGCTTGAGTACTGGCAGCCGATTTCCCGGTTGTCCCTTGAAGAGCTGAAAGCCACCTTCAGTTCTGACCTGCCTTACCAGCAGCATGAACGCGGCGAAATCACGGCGGCGCAATACTTCGCGCACCTGGCCGCGAACCTGGAGTTGCAGGACGACCCCACGCACATCACCAAAGGCTGGAACGCCATTTTCGGCGGCGAAATCACCGAAACCCGCAACCTGGTGCAGGAGGCGCGCACCCATCTTCCCTGCTACGTGTTCTCTAACACCAACGCCACGCACCAGGCAGCATGGACAGCGCTCTATCCCGATCTGGCGCAGTCATTCGAGCGCATTTTTGTGTCGTCTGAAATGGGTTATCGCAAGCCCGAGCGCCGGGCCTTTGAATACGTCGCTGACGCGATCGGCGTTCCCCTGAATGCCATCCTGTTCTTTGACGACCATCCCGACAACGTCGAAGGCGCAAGGGCCGCCGGGCTGCAGGCGGTCCATGTGCGGGGGCCAGCGGATGTCAAGGCTGCGCTTCAGGGAATAGGTTGCGTGAAATAAGGTGTTTTCCCTGGCAAACAACGAGCGTGCTTTTTAATCCGCCCCGTTTGCACCGCAAGCGAATCACGGCACCTAAAATCAGGCGCAGTCCGCGCACCGTCAGAATTCATACAACAGGGGGAGCCGATGGAAAAATCCGAAGTCAAGCACATGGCGCGGGAATTACTCGACGCCGGGCAGGGAAAAACCGCGACGTTTGCACAGTTGTCCGGCCAGGGCATGAAAGACAAGCAACTCGCAACTGTGATTGCGAGTCACCCGGATCCCGAACTCACCGAAGCCCACAGGGGCAAAGTCCGGGTGTTGATCGTGATCATGCTCATTCAGGCGATTCTTGCCTTCTTTGTGGGCTACGGAATCGGCTACAAACTTGGCCCGAACGCTCCCTGGATCGCAAGCGCATTGATGACGCTGGTACCACTGGCCTTTGCCTGGGCTTTTTATGCCAACAAGGCCGTCGCATACGAAGCCTATGTAATGCTCTCCATATTGGGAGTCGCAAGAACGCTGGACGGCTTCGTCACTGCGCCCGCCAGCACCCTGGCCGGGCTGGTCATCAGCGCGGCCTTGTGTGGTTTTGTCCTTTACGTCCAATCCAGAGTTTTCCCGGACCTGGGCTTCCTGTCGCCGAAGAAAGTGGCCGGCAAATTTGTCTTCTCAAGCTAATCTCACCCGCATCCAAAACCTCCAGACCTTGTCATGAAACTTAAACTCATCGCGCCTGCCCTTCTCCTTGTCGTACTTTCCGGATGCGCTAATTACAAGCCCGTCCCGGAGGGCTACACCGGCCCCGTTGCAACCGTCGCTGACAGCGGCTTTGCGGAAGATGGCAGCAAGGCGCAGCTTTTCGTACTTGATGGCGTGGACGGCAACCGCATTGCAAACAGCTTCGGGGCAAGCGCCAGCGCCAGCCACGGACGGGGCTTCGCGTTGACCACGTCAATCGTCGAAAGGCAGGTTCCCGCAAAGCCCATGAAAGTCTCCCTGCGCGCCAGCCACACCACTGCAGCACCCATACAAGCCATTGCGAGCCAGATGGCGGGAACCTTCTTTTCTGTTGAAGGCGTGGTGGATTTCACGCCACAGCCCAACGGAAAGTACGTGGTGAAGGGTGAATTGAAAAAAGAGTCCTCTTCGGTATGGATTGAGGACATCGACACACAAAAGCCGGTCACCGAAAAGGTTGTTAAAAAATGAGCGTCCATTCTGTTCGTATCACCAGGAGCCAATTCCTGCGCGCCCGCTTTCTGTTGCTGGGTGGCCTGTTTCTCGTCTTGTCGCTTGAGGCGCGCAGCGCAGACATGGAACTTGTTCTGAGTCCTGAAGTTCGGGCCAAAATACTGGAACAGCTTCCTGCAGGAAAGGCAGCGCGAACCATTGAACGCTACGCTGCCACGCATGAGATTAACCACAAGGCAAATTTCTCAAAGGTCTACGCCGACGAATACAGCGCGATCTCGATGCAGGATGACGGGCTGGCCGGAATTACAGCCACGACGGCGTTCCGGTCTTCAAGCAAGGGACGCGGGCGAGCGCTGAGTCTATGCGGCCTTGTGACACTGCTGGTTGAATCGGGCTCGAATGTCGATACATCAACAGCCGTCCCGCTGCCAATTGGCAAGCTCTTTGTGCCTTTTAATATCAAGTCCGATATTGATGTCAGCAACCGGGCAAAGCTGGTTGCGTTCGAGGCCAATGTTCCTTCCATCTGCAACCCTTCGCCAGGCGGCGAGTTCTCGTACAAGACTGAAGTTGAATCACAGGTCAAAACGTCCGGCATGTTTGGCCGCACCAACGATTTCCGGCGAACCGAATCAGTCGCTTGCAAAGTAGCTGCAGTTAGCCAGCCTGCAGTGCAGTTGAACTCCTCGTTAAGCGGAGACTATCTGCCGGTTTCATGCGTGATCACACCCCAATCCGGGGCACCGCGTACTGTGGAGTACGCATTTTTGCTTGACGCCCGGTTTTACTTGCCGGTGGAACTAAAGGACGAATGGCAGCTCGCGAAAATGCGTTATACCGAGTTCGTTTACGCCAGTCCCTGAAGACTTCGTGGCTCAATTGAGTCTGCTCGCCCAGACTCTCCCGGTTCTCTACTCGTCACAACAGTAGACTCGCCGGCCCTGGGCCGCTAGGATGTCTGCATGGTGACAGAATCCGAGCCCGATCCAGGCGGCCCCACCCCGGAGCTTTCCGAAGAAAAGGTCAATGAGGCACACGACGCCTGGTGCCGGACCTACGTGCATGTCTGGGCGGACCTCTCAAAAGGCGTTTACGACAAGGACGCAGTGGAAAAAGCGGCCGATGAGCATTGGCAGCGCAGCCCAAAATCCAGCCCGGTGATGGTGGCCACGACGGAGTTCACCAAGACCACCAAGGCGGCGCCACCGCCCGCTGCCGCGCCCTAACCTACTTGCAGTTGGTGCTCATAGCACCACATCCAGCTCTCTCCCGGTTCGAAGGACTGGATCACTGCGTGCCCTGTAGCCGCATGGTGTTTGCTGGCATGCTGGTTCTTTGAATCGTCACAGCAGCCGACATGGCCGCAGTGCACGCACAGCCGTAAATGCATCCAGGTATCGCCCATCTTCAGGCATTCTTCACAGCCTCTTGCATTGGGTGAGTGAATCTCGGCAGGAACATGGGTGCAAGGTTTGATACGCATACAAAGCTCCAGTCAGGCAGCAACCGCCGTGCGCTCCATCGCCGCCAGGTGCTGGTGGATCATGGCCACCACCGCAGCACCCTCACCTATCGCGCCGCCCACACGTTTGACGGAGCCGCTGCGCACATCGCCAATGGCAAAAAGGCCCGGAATATTGGTTTCCAGCGGAGCGGGTTTGTAATCGGAGTGCTTGCAGGTCACGGCCTCCCCGGTGCGGACAAAGCCGTGTGCATCAATGGCTGCGCCGCAACTCGTCAGCCAGCTGGTTTCGGGATCAGCGCCGACAAACAGGAACACGTTGCGCACATCCGCCGCGTGTTCGGTGCCGCTCTTGCGGTTTCGCCAGGTCACACCGGAAAGGCCTGTGCCGCCGTCGCCATCATCATCGCCGTGCAGCTTCACCACCTCGGTGTGCGGCAGCAGCTCGATGTTGGGTGCGGCTTCAATGCGGTCTATGAGGTAGCGCGACATGCTGGCGGCCAGGCTGGGGCCGCGCACCAGCATGTTGACCTTGGCCGCATGCTGCGACAAAAACACGGCCGCCTGGCCCGCCGAGTTGCCGCCGCCCACCAGCACCACGTCGGTCTGGCTGCACATTTTGGCTTCGAGTGCGGAGGCCCAATACCAGACACCGCGGCCTTCAAATTCTTCAAGGCGTGGCACTTCAGGCCGGCGGTAGCGGGCACCGCTGGCCACCACCACGGTCTTGGCGCGCAGCTTGCGGCCGTCGGTCAGCTTCACCTGCAGCTCGCCCCTGATGGCCTTGTGGGCACAGTCCAGCGACTGGGCCTGCGCGGGGATCAGCATTTCCACGCCAAACTTTTGCGCTTGCACGTATGCACGGCCGGCCAGCGCCTGGCCCGAAATGCCGGTGGGGAAACCCAGGTAGTTTTCAATGCGCGCACTGGCGCCGGCCTGCCCGCCGTAGGCGCGGCAGTCCAGCACCAGCACATGCAGGCCTTCCGATGCGGCGTACACCGCCGTGGCCAACCCGGCGGGCCCGGCGCCCACCACGATCACGTCAAACAGCTCGTCGTGTTCTTCCGTGTCGACCATGCCGATGCAGCGCGCCAACTGGTTCTCGTCGGGGTTCACCAACACCGAGCCATCCGGGCACACCGCCAGCACGTCACCGGCGGCTACGCCGTATTGCTCCATCAGTGCGGCAGCGCCCGCGTCCTGGGCGATGTCCACCACATGGTTGGGCTCGCCGTTGCGGTTCAAAAAGCTTTGCAGGCGCACCACACCGGCCGAGTTGGGCTGGCCGATCAGCACCGGGCCGCTGGCGCCGGCTTCTATCAATGCCACGCGCCGCAAGATCAGCGCGCGCACCAGCCGTTCGCCCAGGTCGGCTTCGGCAATGATGAGCGCGCGCAACTGGCCGGGCGGCACCAGCAGGGTTTCGACATCTTCTTCGGCATGGCCGTCGACCAGCGCGTTCTGGCCCGACAGCTGGCCGACCTCGGCCAGAAACTGGCCCGGCCCCTGGTTGACGATGGGCACCACATGGCCGAGGCCGTCGCGCTGGGTGATGGTGACCGAACCCTTGAGCATTACAAACATGCCGGGGCCGGGCTCACCGGCGGCAAACAGCCTCTCGCCTTTCTTGAACTGCAACACCTTGCCGAAGCGCTGGATGCGTGCAATTTCAGCGGCGCTGAGCACCGGAAACATCTGGTGGTGCCGGCTGGTGTCGGCGGCCAGCGGGGATTGGGTTGGGGTGTGGGTTGCGTTGTCGGCCATCAAAATACTCCGTTAAGCCTGTTGCCTGCGGCTTGTGCGCGCGGGTTTTGGCATCAGTCAGACGATGCCATTAAACGACGAATTGCATGTCGAATCCTCCTGCAGCAGTCGGGATTTCGGCGCAAGAGAACAAATCCGGCCATCTTGGGCTAGCAGGCCTGTACGCTCATGGCTGCACCCCCCGCTTATCAACGAACACCATGCCCCTTCCCCCAGACTCCGGCCTTCTGCCCGACGCAGCGCCAGCCAGGCAGCTGCGCTGGGGCCGCTGGGTATGGCTGGCCCTGTGGAGCGGCCTTGTCACGGCGGCGTACGGGGTTTACAGCGGCGCCCTGCAGATTCCCACGCACATCAATCCGTGGGCGCCACTGGAAGTGACGGCGCCGCCCAACATGCTGACCTTTTACAAACTGTCACGCGCCCGCAACGACCCGGCGCGCTGCTTGGCCGCGCTGGCAAGCACCGGCATGCAGTACGACGAATTGCCCGACCGCAGCACGGGCGACGGCTGCGGTTTCAGCAATGCGGTGCGGCTGCGCACGGCGCCGGTGCGCATAGGCGCGGCCCTGCCGCTCAGTTGCCCCATGGCGCTGTCGTTCTTCATGTGGGAAAGAAATGCGCTGCAGCCGGCGGCGCAGCTGCATTTTGGCCAGCGTGTGGCGGGCATTGACCACCTGGGCAGCTATGCCTGCCGCAACATCAACGGCGGGGGCGAAGGCGCGCCGCCCAATGCGCCGGCCCGTGCCCGCAGCCGGCATGCCACCGCCAACGCACTGGACATTTCCGCCTTCACGCTGGCCAGCGGCAAGCGTGTCACGGTGCTGAAACACTGGCCTGACGAAGACGACACCACACCGCCAGGCCCCGAGGCACTGCTGCTGCGCGACGCCCATAAAGGGGCCTGCAAATACTTCAAGGGTGTGCTGGGCCCTGACTACAACGCCGCGCACAAGGACCATTTCCACCTGGAGACCGGCGGCTACACCATGTGCAAGTGAGTCGGCTCAAAGAATTTTCAAGTAAAAAAGACCTGAAGACCAATAAGGTCGGGCGCAAGCAGCTATGTTTTTAATAGCACTTAGCCGCATGCAAGCCGTGACTCACCAGCCATGCAAGCGGCTCCAGGTTGCCAGCGCACCGTCTTCCGCCAGCGCGTGATATTCCGGATACTGCGCGCCGGTAGCGCAGGCGTGGTTGGGCAAGATGCGCAGCTGTGTGCCAATGGGAAAGCGCGCGGCAATGTCGGTGTCGGGCGCGCCTTCGTGCGACAGGATGCCGTGCTCCTGGTTGGCACCGCTGAGGACATAACCCGGCAGTACCGTGCCATCCGTGCGGCACACCTGGCCGTAGCCAAAGTCATGCGCCTGCTTTTGCGTGCCGCGGTCGCGGCTCATGGCCATCCAGCCCGCGTCCACAATCGCCCAGCCTTTTTCGGGCTGGTGGCCGATCACGGTGGTCAGCACGCTGAGCGCGATGTCGTCTGCCCCGCACACGCCGATGTTGTGCATCACCAGGTCAAAAAACACATACACACCGGCGCGCACTTCCGTGACACCCTTGAGCTGCGCGGCTGACAGCGCCGTCGGTGTGGAGCCCACGCTGACCACGGCGCACGGAAAGCCCGCGGCGCGCACACGTTCGGCAGCTTCCACGCAGGCAGCGCGCTCCTGCTCGGCCATGGCCACCAGCGCTTCGGGGGTGTTGAGGTCATAGCTGGAGCCGGCGTGTGTCATCACGCCGCCCAGCTGCATGCCGCCTTCGTGCAACGTGCGGGCAACGTCCAGCAAGGCGGCTTCGCCGGGCTTGATGCCCGAGCGGTGGCCGTCGCTGTCGATTTCTATCCAGACTTCAAACTTTTCACTGTGCTCACGGCCGAACGCGGCAATGGCGGCGGCCGACGCCACGCTGTCGGTGATGATTTTCAAATCGCAGCCCTGGCGCCGCAGGGCCAGCGCCTGCGGCAGCTTGGTAGCGACCATGCCCACTGCGTAAAGAATGTCGGTGAAACCGTCGGCGTAAAACTGCGCGGCCTCCTTGAGTGTGGAGACGGTAATGCCCTGCGCACCTGCGGCCACCTGCGCACGCGCGACGGGCGCGCATTTGCTGGTTTTGACGTGGGGCCGGAAACGCACGCCCAGCGCATTCATGCGCTGCTGCATGCGCGCGATGTTGCGCTGCATGCGCGGCAGGTCAATCAACGCGGCGGGCGTATCGAGTGTGGCCAGGGGGTTGGGTTGGGTGGCGGTCAAGGGAATCTCCAGAACGGTAAGTGCATCAAACAATTCACCAGGGCCAGGCAATGCTTTGGCCCTTGCCGGCAAGGCGCGCGCGTTGCTCCAGCAGGCGGGCGACCGTGAGGTCTTGCAAGGCGATGCCGGTCATGTCGAACACAGTGATATCGCCGGCGCCGCGCACAAAGGTGGCCTTGCCCGACAGCACATCGCCGATTTCAGTGCAGGCGATGTCAGGCGCCCATTGCAGCTCGCCGATGCTGCGCGACTGGGCGGCATCGTCCACAAACACGCGCGCCCCGGTGAGCAAGCCTTCGGGCAGCTCGCGTTTGCCTTTGGTGTCGCTGCCCACGGCATTGATGTGGGTGCCGGGCTGGAGAGCAGCCAGCTCGAACAGCGGGCCCTTGCCGGTGGTGGCCGTGATCACCACATCGCTTTGGGCCACGGCGGCATTCACGTCTGCCGCATGCGAGATGGCGCAGGGGCCACCCGCAAACATTGCCTCAAACGCGGCCTTCGGGCCACCACTGGCCGTGGCGTAAAACACCTGGCGCAGCCCAGGCAGTTGGCGAAGGGCATAGCGCAGTTGCGCCTGCGCCTGCACGCCGGTGCCGAAGACGCACACCGTGCGGCTGTCCTGCCGCGCCAGTTGCAGGCCCAGGCCGCCGGCGGCGCCGGTGCGCTCGGTGGTAACGGCGTTGCCGTCGATCAGGCAGGTCGGCCGGCCGGTGGCGGGGTCAATCAGCATGATGGTGGCCTGGTGGGCGTCGGCGCCCCGCGCGAGGTTGCCGGGCCAGAAACCGGCCGCCTTGAAACCCAGCAGCGACTGCGCACCCACGTCGCCCGACTTGATGCCAAACACGCCACCGGTGGCCAGCCTTTCACGCACCAGGGGGAACACGCGGCCCTCCCCCTGGCTGTGGCGCACAAAAGCCTCGCGCGTGGCCGCAAGGACATCGGCGGGAAGCAGCAGGGACTCGACTGCGTGTTTGTCCAGCAACAGGAGTTGGGCATCAGCCGGCCTGCTTGCCTTTGACGGCAGGGAACTGGCAGGATGGGGCATGGGTGGCTGCGCGAGGTGTGTCGTCATCTGGAAATATTATCTATTATTGGATAATTTGTCAAACCAACGAACTCACCTCCCAACCAGTTATCGCAGGAGACCCCATGCCCGCCAACCCGCACGCCCCTTGTGACGAAGGCATCATCCGCGCCCAGGGAGGCGACTGCGGCAAAACGGCGCACCCCAAGCTGGCGCTGGCGGCCACGGTGCTGGGCTCTTCGATGGCGTTCATGGACGGCTCGGTCGTCAACATCGCCCTGCCCGCCATCCAGCGCGACCTGGCCGGTGACTCGGCCAGCGGGCTGGCCGCCATGCAGTGGGTCATCAATGCCTACCTGCTGGCGCTGGGCTCGCTGGTGTTGGTGGGCGGCTCGCTGGGCGACCGGTTTGGCCGCCGCAAGATTTTCATCCTTGGCATCGCCATCTTTACGGCCGCCTCGGTGGCCTGCGGTTTTGCGCCCGGGCCGCTGGCACTGATTGCCGCGCGCGCCGTCCAGGGCGTGGGCGCGGCGCTGCTGGTGCCGGCCAGCCTGGCCATCATCGGCAATGTGTTTGAGGGCGAAGCGCGCGGCAAGGCCATCGGCACCTGGGCCGCCTGGGCCGCGATTACCGGCGCGGCCGGGCCGGTGCTGGGCGGCTGGCTGGTCGATGCCGTGTCGTGGCGGGCGATCTTCTTTTTGAATATGCCCATGGCGGTGGCCACCGTGTGGCTGGCGCTGTATGCCGTACCTGACAGCCGCGACCCCGAAGCGCCGCAACAGCTCGACTGGCTGGGCGTGCTGCTGGTGGCCGGCGGCCTGGGCGCGCTGACTTACGGCCTCACGCTGGCGCCTGAGCGCGGCTGGCAGGCCGTCGGCGTGCTGGGCCCGTTTGCGGCGGGTGTGGTGCTGCTGGTGGCGTTTGTCTACGCACAGGCGCGCACGCGTGCCCCCATGATGCCGCTGGGCCTTTTCAAGTCGCGCGACTTTGTGGGCACCAATTTGCTGACGCTTCTGCTGTACTTTGCGCTCAGCGGTGCGCTGTTCTTTTTGCCCTTTGTGCTGATTGGTGCCTTTAAATACTCCACCACCGCCGCGGGCGCCACGCTGCTGCCGCTGTCGCTGCTGCTGGGCTTTTTGTCACCGGCTACCGCCAAATTCACGGAGCGCTTCGGCGCGCGGCGCATGCTGATGGCCGGCCCAGCCGTGGCGGCTGCTGGCTTTGCCCTGCTGGCCCTGCCCGGCGTGGGCTGGTCTTACTGGGCCGGTTTCTTTCCGGCCATGGTGGTGATGGGCCTGGGCATGACGATTGCCGTGGCGCCCCTCACCACCACGGTGATGAACGCCGTGCCTTCCACCCACGCGGGCATCGCCTCCGGCATCAACAACGCGGTGGCGCGCGTGGCCGGCCTGCTGGCGGTGGCGGTGCTGGGCGTGGTGTTTGCCGCCAGCCTGGGCGGGCCGCTGCAGGCGGCTTCACCCGAAGTGCTGGTGGCCGCGTTTCGCTGGGTGGTGCTGGGCTGCGTGCTGTGCGCGCTGGGCGCATCGGCCTGTGCGCTGCTGTTTCTGGCGCCTGCGAAGCAACCAGGGCCACATTCTTAAGCAAATAGTGGCTGCAACCCAATAGGAACGTGCGCGAGCAGCTATATTTTTCATAGCAGACTCTTGGACCAGGCAGGTGCGGAAGGCAATGCGGCCAACACCCACCCGCCAAATACAGCCTTGAAGAAGGCCCGAGGCTTAAACTTGGGGCTTCAGACGGCAGCGCACCGCCCCACCGCACGCACCCTGCGCGCGGCCCTCCCCCTCTTCTCTCCTCCACACTTTCCCATGCCCTTTAGCTCACTCGGTTTTACGCCCTCGCTTTTGCCGCTGCTGCTGCGCGCCCTGGAGGAAAAAGGCTACACCGCGCCCACCCCCATCCAGTCCGCCGCAATTCCCGCCATTCTTGAAGGGCGCGACGTGCTCGGCTCGGCCCAGACCGGCTCAGGCAAGACGGCCGCTTTTTCGCTGCCGCTGCTGCAGCAGCTGGTCAATTCACAAGCCACCGCCACTGGCCAGCACCGTCCCGTGCGCGCCCTCATTCTTGTGCCCACACGCGAGCTGGCAGCGCAAGTTGGTGAAGCCATCGTGAGCTTTGCCAAATACCTGCCGAAGCGGATCAAGGTGGCGATTGTGTTTGGCGGCGTGTCGATCAACCCGCAGATGATGAACCTGCGCGGCGGCGCCGACATCGTGGTCGCCACGCCGGGCCGCCTGCTCGACCTGGTCGACCACAACGCCTTGACGCTGGGCAACACCGGCACCCTGGTGCTAGACGAGGCTGACCGGCTGCTGGACCTGGGCTTCGGCGAAGAGCTGAACCGCATACTCGCCCTGCTGCCGGCCAAACGCCAGACATTATTTTTCTCAGCCACCTTCCCGCCCGCCATTGAAGCGCTGGCCGCAAGCCTGCTGCATAACCCGCAGCGCATTGAAGTAGAGGCCGTGGTGCAGGCCGTGCCCGACATCACCCAGCGCGCCATCGAAGTCGACGCCCCCCGCCGCACCCAGCTGCTGCGCCACCTGGTGCAAACCGAAAAGTGGGAACGCGTGCTCGTCTTCGTCGCCACCAAACACGCCGCCGAAATCGTGGCCGACAAGCTGCGCAAGGTAGACATCGAAGCCGAACCCTTCCACGGCGAACTGAGCCAGGGCAAACGCACCCAGGTGCTGCAAGACTTCAAGATCAAGGCCGTGCAGGTGGTGGTCGCCACAGATGTCGCCGCACGCGGCATCGACATTGCGCAAATGCCGGTAGTGGTGAACTACGACTTGCCGCGATCAGTGACCGACTACACCCACCGCATAGGCCGCACCGGCCGGGCTGGTGAATCGGGTGTCGCCGTGAGTTTTGTGAGTGCGGCGACTGAAGCCCATTTCAAGCTGATCGAAAAGCGCCTTGGCATCAAGGTGGCGCGTGAGCAGGTCGTGGGGTTTGAGCCGGCGGAAGACGCGGTGGTGAATCCGGCGGATCCTGCGGGGACCGGTGGGGTCAAGGGGAAAAGGCCTAGCAAGAAGGATAAGTTGCGGGCCAAGTCAGCCAGAAATGAAGGTTAGCACTAGGACCAGAGCTTGGTGCCCAAGTTACACCGCAAGTTTGGCGGCACACATTACATTAGCATCACGTTCGACAATCCTCCACAGCATGCCGTACATTCTTGACTCCATATCCGAAGCAGATAAGCAGCGAGTGTTTGACGAATCTGATTCGCACAAGCAACGTTGGCTGCAAGTTAGAGCTTTTTTTGAAGTGGCAAACCGCACTTGGGCGGTTGATAGGGCCAGCGGAAACTATCTCGTTTGGGTTCCAACTTACTTGCCACGAGGATTTGATAGAAACTACTTCTTCAGATTCGAGGGCCAGACATATGCGCTACGAGTAAAGAACGGATTCGGGCCGCAAGTGGCGATCGACGACCCCGTGGCTGAAGTGGATCGTGAGCGCATTGAGGCGGAAATCTCCTTGGCTTTCTCTATCCACACGCTGCGTGGTTCTGAGTTCACGCCGCAGTTCGGCGAAACTTGGCCGGCTCGCTCACTGGACTGATAGGCGAGGCATGCGCGGTCGGCGGCCGGCGATGGCTACCCGTAGATTGACACGGACGCCTTGAAGTGCTGCCTTTAAATTGGTAGGGCGTCCAGGTCCAGTAACTCCAACTCTGCGAAAAAGGCAAGCTGCACAGCCTGCGCCCTTGTCGCCTCGTTAACGTTGACCACATGCCCGCCCTGCAAATCGAATCGCGGACGACCATCGAACCGAATCCACCCCGTCCAGGGCGTCTCGGTCCCCGGAATGAAGTATGTCAATTCATAGGTCACGAGGCGGCCCGACTTGATTTGCGTAGTCGTTCCACCAATTTTGAGCTCTGCCATAGCATTCCCCTTTAGTGGCCCGCAGCATACACCGGCTTAGTTCTGATGATCCCCGTGGTCCAGCCCAAGGGTTTCACTCCAAACTCGAGTCAGACTTCAGCGGAATTCAACAGTCAGGAGTCACTGAACCCGCAGAAATCCCGTATGTCGCGCAGACAACGCTCGGAGGTGGTGAAGCCTGCAAAACCTATCCGACCAGTGGAAGACTAAGCATCTGATCACAGCACTTCATGCGTCCTCTTGGCCCGCAAAACACGAAATCGCCAACGCACAAGACCCATCGCGTAGCTAATGTAATACCCCGCCAGCAGCCCAAAGACAGCTAGCGTGAGCGGACTGCGTGCGAAGTCGCCCATTCCGTGCTGCACGGTCGGCTCTGCGGTATAGATCTCGAACAGGCGATATGCGATGCGCCCGACGAACAGCAGCGAAAGCGCGATGCCCAGGTGAGCGTTAGGCGTGTAGAACAGACCTTGGGGTGTTGGTTCGAAGCGCGTCTTGCTCAACCCGAAGATGCCGAGCAATGCGCCGAGGCCCAGCCCACCGGCCAGCCACCAAAGCCGCTCGAGGTGTTCATGCGCAGCAAAGCCAAGCAACACAAGCAGGACGGGAAAGATGGCCAGAGTGACCCAGGGACGGATCCTCGACAAGCGCTGGCGCCCGACCATGCGGCGAAAACGCGCGTAGACACGCCACGCGATCAGCGGAAGAAGCACGAGCAGTGTGATGGCGGAGGCACTCGGCGCTTGCATGATGTGGGCCTTCAGGTCATTTCTTTGAGTTTCCGAGCGCGCTTAAAAAAAGTTTCATGTGCTGCCGGAGGTTTGGTATGGAGCTACCTAAAAGCCGATCAGGTGTAGAACACATAAACTTCACTCAAAATCCTGCTGCAATTTCCTTAGGGAAACTTCCGCAGTGGCCCGCCGCACGCGCCTGGCGGGAAATAAAGAACCTCCAACTCCACGCGCCGGTTCTTTGCGGCATCTGGCGATCCATAGTGGGGGCCTATCAACTGCCGGCTCTCTACGAAGACTCGTGAGGCAGGAAATCCGGCCTTGACCATCAAGGATTTGACGTAGTCAGCACGAGCGGTTGCAATGCGCTTGATCGACTTCGGGTCGCCTTCCGAGCTATCGGCGAAGCCCATTAGGATCGCGTTTTCAACGGGATGGGGGATGGCTTTTTCCACAAAGACGATCACCATTGCCCGTGATTTTTCGTCCAGAGCCACGGCGCCATTGGCAAAAAAGGCATCGGCTAGAAATGCCACCATTCAGAATAGTTTTGTGCAGTCATGTTCGTCCTATTGCAAAATAAATAATTGAAGAAATACCCCAACCCATGGTCGTGGCTTTAAGGAAAATTGTTATATCTCCAACAAAACAGGTCTTGTAATACAGGCTCCATAGCTCCGTTGTGTTTCTCTTGTAAATGCCGTAAATCATCTCCGAGAGTCCTTCATCTTCATGGGCGCCTAATATTTTTCTCAGTTTTGACATCAGGTGCTCTGCCAAAAAAAAGAAAATAGGAAAACCGAATCCGGAAACCGCCAGTATCCCGCCGTACCACAGCGGAGGGGTGTTTTCTTTGGCCCAGGTGATGTCAAAACCCCGCGTAAACAGCATGGAGCCAATCGGGATAAAAAAACCAATTAGTGACCACAGCTCTCGGTACCCCAGAGCATTTAAATATCCGTCTGGATTGTTGGGGTAGTCAATATGGGAGACGCCTAGATAGCTTTTCATTGCCATTRCATCCTGTGGTTTGATTGGAATATTGTTTTTTTGGTTCGGACGATCATGACATTCGGCTCTGAAAGCTGTTGGCTTTAGTCGGTATATAGAAGTCATCCTGACTACGCATGCCGCATTGCTGCATCTCGCCAGGTATTTCGCAGGGTTTGCCCCAGCGAGCGCGTTCATAGTCATTACCCCAATGCTCCAGGCCGTGCTTGTCGGGGTACCAGCGTGGGCTTGCATGCCAATACAGGCATTGATGCGAATGCAAACAGCAACGCGGCAATCAGTGTTTCTTTCTGCATACGGAGACCGCTGATGGGTCGAAAGACTATCGGTTGTGAAACGATGCCTGCAGAAACCGCATCCCCGCCAGTATCTGCTGAACCCGCTCACCCGACAGCGTCCCGATGTGCGCACCCAGACGTGTTTTGTACACGGAAGACACCTGCGACACAACCACCACGCTCTGCTTTTCCAGATTGCCCTCGCCCGGTTCCAGCAAGACATTGCCCGGCTCCGGGGCGCGGTTGAGGTTGGACGTCAGCGCGCAAACAATGACAGTGCTGATGCGGGAGCGGTTGAACAGGTCGTCTTGCACGACGACATGGGGATGCGGAGAACCCGGTATGGAGCCGCGTGAGGGGTCAGCCTCTATCCAGAACACATCGCCCTGCTTAATGGTGTCGGGGTAAGGGCCTTGTGGGGCTTCTGGGTCTCTGTCCATAAGCCGTAGTTTCTCATCCCGCGCAGTCGACGCCGGCGCCTATGCGGCCATGCAGCTTAAAGCGCACGCTTGATTTGCTGCACGGTGCTCACAATTGCCGGCGTAGCCACAAGCATGCAAAGTAGAAGCGGCCCTGCAAGCCCTGCGAGCAGGCAAGCGCGCGTCCTCGGGCCGATGAGCAAGCCGATCACACTGGTGAAAGCTGCCAACACGAGGGTAGAGAACGAAAGCAGCCATACACGGAGAAGGAAATCGCTTCGGGGTGAATGAATAAAGTTCTTCCCGTCCATCCTGACCGGCCTGTCGGGAACGAAACTCCTTGCGTACCACTCACCCGCGCCCCACCCTGCAAACGCGAGCACCAGCAATGCGAACCCCACGATCACCCACCATGAACAACGTCTCATACAGGTTCCCGTGGTTTCATGAGAAAACGCATACCCACGAAAAATTCCTCCCGTGGGGCGAGACGTCCCTAGGGCTGAGCGCTTTTAGGCGCATCGGGCTTGGGCGCTTCCTTCACCCGCACATAGTATTCACGAAGATGAAGACTCTCCGAGTTGTCTTCGCCGCCTGCGTACACCCACAGCATGTCTGGGCTTATGAAGTTATAGACAACGATGGCGTCCCTGCCGGTCACTGGCGCAACGGTTTTGATTGCAACCGAATCTGAAGCTGCACCCAGGACACGGTACGGATGGGTTTCGCGAAAGCCTGTCAATGGCCTCTTTCGGCCCTCCTGCGTTTTCGTCTCCAGGTCCGGCAGCTCGGAAGTCATGGCCTCTGCCGTAAAGGTCAGGGTCATATGGCCCATCAGCTGCGAAAGAAACAGGGCCGTCTTGCTGTCAAGCTTTGCGCGCTCGTTATTGAAGCGCATGCTGATTTCGGAGTCAGACTTCCACTGGCCGACAAGATTCGGGTCCGCATTCGCTGACGAAGCAAACGCAGCCATCAGCAGGAGTGCAAAGAGCCTGCGC
The DNA here is from genome assembly GCF_056405675.1 of Polaromonas sp. P1_F4. Lineage (NCBI taxonomy): Bacteria > Pseudomonadati > Pseudomonadota > Betaproteobacteria > Burkholderiales > Comamonadaceae > Polaromonas > Polaromonas sp. P1_F4. Next base: position 244,451 of record NZ_JBFUBP010000003.1, read on the forward strand.
ATGCTTATTCGACGTCAGCGAAATCGTCGTCACCCTCATTGCGCACACGGGGCACCTTGACGCCGCCCTTGGCAACCACTTCCACATAGAACTGCGGTGCGCCGTCTTTCACGATCTCGTCAATCGACTTGATGAGGTCTGCCACCGGCACCTCCGAAGCCGAGGCATCACTCGCGCCTGACTTGCAATCAAAGTCCCAGTAGTCCACGCCCTTGGGCAAGGCTTTCGCACGTTCGCGTTTGAGGTATTTGCGTATGTCGTGTTTGGCGGCATCGAGCAGGCGGTCGCGGTTTTTGCCTTCGATGTTGAGTTGGTAGGTTTTTTTCATGAGTACTTCTGGTCTAAAAAGTGGCGCGCTGCGGCCACGGTGTACTACCGATTATCGGGCCGTGGCCGGGCAGGCCGAAAAGTCATAGGCAAAAGCGGCGTCACCAGCAACAATCTGCGCGGCATGGCGTTTGCATGGGTACCCATGTCAGCTTGTTCAACCCCACGTCCCTCACCTGGCAGGGGCACAAGGAGATTCCGATGATCTATGGTTTAACGTACTTGGGTGTGATCCACACCGCCATCAGCTTGGTGGCCGTTGCGGCTGCCGTAATTGCCTTCTTTCGCGACAAGGAAATCATCGCCGCGTCCACACTGGGCAAGGTCTATATCTGGACCACGGTGCTCACCTGCCTCACCGGCTTTGGCATCTTTCAGCACGGCGGCTTTGGCAAGCCGCATGCGCTGGGCATCATCACCTTGCTGGTGCTGGGCATTGCCTGGGTGGCGGGCACCACCAAGGTGCTGGGCCGTGCCTCGCCGTATGTTGAGACACTGGGCTATTCGATCACCTTTTTGTTCCACATGATCCCGGCCATCACCGAGACATCGACACGCCTGCCATTGGGCGCACCACTGCTGCCCAACGCCGATGCGCCCGAACTCAAGGCCGCCACGGGCGTTCTCTTGCTGCTTTATCTCGTTGGGGCAGCGCTGCAGGTGCGGCGCATACGCGCGCGCCATGCGGCGCTGAACGTCGCGGCTGTGCCGGGGTCTGCTGCTGCCAGTTAATGGGTAAGGGGCGACAAATTCAGCCGGGCCAGACGACCAGCAAATAACGGCAGGCGCTGCGCCCCAGGGTCTTAAAGGCCACGGGGCGGTCAACGCCGAAGTCCAGGCAGTCGCCGGGTTCGAGCTTGAAAATTTCGTCGCCGTATTCCACGCGCAAGCCGCCTTCGACGAGCCAGAGGCGCTGCCGGTAGGGCTGGCCGCTCCACTGCGGGTAAGCCACCCTGGCCGACCGCGGCAACTCGACTTCCACCATCTCGACGCCATGGTCGGGCCCGCGCTCTGCCACCTGGCGCCGCAGGTAGCCGGCTTGCGGGTCGCGCCACACTGCCTGTTCCGCCTTCTTTCGCAGCCGGCGGCCGGCCTCTTCTTCCTTGTCTTCGGTGAGCAGCTGCGCCAGCGGCACACCCAGGCCGGCTGCGAGGCGGCCAAGGATCATGGCGGTCGGGCTGCTTTCGACGCGCTCCACCTTTGAGATCATGGCTTTGCTGACGCCCGACACCTCGGCCAGTTGCGCCAGGCTCAGGCCCTGGGCCTGGCGCAGGGCCAGCAGCCGCGACGCGATCAGGGCGTCAATCGTCATGGGGTGTCTTTCAGAAAAAGCATTCGTCTATCATAAGGGACAAATAATCTCTTATAGTAGACAAATCTCTCTCGCCCGAAAGGAATCCCCATGCATCTCGTCGAATGCACCGAAGAACGCCATGCCAGTGCAATCCTGGCCATCTTCAACGAGGCGATCGTCAACTCGACGGCGCTGTACGACTACAAACCACGCGCACCTGAAAGCATGGTGACCTGGTTTGCCACCAAGCGCGCCAACGGCTTTCCTGTGGTCGGGATGGAAGACGACAGCGGCAAGCTGCTGGGTTTTGCGAGCTACGGCACCTTCCGCGCGTTTCCGGCGTACAAATACACGGTGGAGCATTCGGTCTACGTGGAGAAAGACAGCCGCGGCCTGGGCCTGGGGCGCAAGCTGCTGGAGGCGATTGTGGCCAGGGCTGAAGCGCAAGGCATGCACGTTCTGGTCGGCGCGATTGATCTGGACAACACCACCAGCATCGAACTGCACAAGCGCCTGGGCTTTGAACACAGCGGCACGATCAAACAGGCGGCTTTCAAGTTTGGCCGCTGGCTGGACCTGGCATTTTTGCAGAAGACGCTGGTGACGCCGCGTCAGCCTGTTGACGGTTAAGTCTGTTGGCTGGTCAACACTTTGTCGATGGCCTCATGCAAATGCTGCAGTCCAAACGACACATCACAAAACACGCCGTTGACATAAAACGCCGGCGTTGAGCGCACGCCCAGGTGGCGGCCGCTTTGCATGTGTTCCTGCACGCGCTGCAGGTAGACGTGGTCGTTCATTTCGTTCTGGTAGCGGGCCATGTCCAGGCCGGCCTGGGCGGCGTAGTCGAGCAGGTGCTTGTCTTTGAGGTGGTGCTGGTTGGTAAACAGCAACTCGTACATGGGCCAGAACTTGTGTTGTGCGCCGGCGGCTTCCGCCGCTTCGGCGGCCAGTTCGGCATGGGGGTGCACTTCGCGCAGCGGAAAATGGCGGAAGACAAAACGCAGCTGGCGCCCGAAGTGCGGCAGCATCACCTTCAGGGCACCATAGGCCTGAAAGCAGGACGGGCATTCGAAGTCGCCGTATTCCACGACGGTGACCGGGGCCGACGCCGGGCCATGGATATGGTCGATGGCGTCGTCGGGTTCGAGAAACGGGTCGGGTTGGGACGAATCGGCCATGAAAATCACCTTTTGGCTGTGTGTTCAGACGTTGAAAAAGTCTTCAGCACAGTATGCGCCCGGGTGTGCGCGGTGATCAAGGAGCCGTACGGCCCCATCGGCGTCGATGGGTAGCCTTGGATGGCCGTGAATAGCCAGGTAGAGGCCAGCGGTGCCGGCCCCGTGGTTCAGCTTCAGGCCTGGTTGGCGGCGTTTTCGAGGGCTTCGTCGAGTGCCTTGCACGAGGGCGAACACACGGCCTGGGACTTGCCCAGCACTTTACGGGTGCCCATCAGGGAGCGGGCGCGGTGCTTGCCGCACATGAAACACGACATCGTGGCAGCGCCAAATGACGTGGTGGCAGCAAACGGTGAGCCCGACACCTTGGACTTGTAGCGCAGGCCGTCAGCGAGTACGGCGGTTTTGGCGTCAGCTCTTGCCATGGTTGGGGTCTTCCTTCAGTTGGGGGTTGATGGGTTTCATGGCCTTTTCAATGGCCTCTTTGGCCTTCAGCTCGGCAGCGAGCGAGGCGTCCAGCGCAGACCGGCACAGGCCCGCATACTGGTAATTGACGTTTTCATACAGCTCTGCCGCAGCCGGGTGCGTGTCGAGCAGCGCGCCCAGCGCCATGCCGGGTTCCACATCGCCCAGTTCGTTGACCAGGTGCAGCACCACGGAGCGGTACTGCTCGGCACCCACTGGCACCGCGCTGTGCTCAAGCCGTTCCAGCAGCTCGGCCAGTACGTGGGTGACCGTGAGGTCGGTTTTGTGGGGATGGGGTTGGGTGGCGTTCATGCAGTGAATTTGGGGCTTCCTTCCCCTAAATCAAGCACTTTGCGGACCAGGTAACCGCCCTTCGGCGGTTGCTGGCCCCCTTTCGGGCTAGCCTGGATCAGCCCTGCGCGCTATATTTTTTATAGCTGCTCGCGCTTGTCTGCTGTGGGTTGGAGGCCTATTTTACCTCTAAACGGCAGGCCCGGAAGCTTTCCCCGGGCTTGCAGAGGCCATTTGGCGTGCCTGCAGGTGTTACCAAACGTCTTTTGAACGCTGTTTAAAGCATGAAAAATAGCTGGAGGCCAATGCTGCCGGGCGCAAGCAGCTCCTGATTTGATAGCGCTAGAAATGCCGCGCTGAGCGTCTACGGTACTTTTCACCCTCCATCGGGCAACCCTTTTGCCGCCAGATGGGCCACCAGCAGCCTGGCCGCCGCCGACAAACCCGCCTCATCCCGAAAGCAGATGGCAAAGCGGCGCTGGGCCCAGGGGTCGGCGAGCGGCATCACACGCAGGCCATAGGTGGTGGCATAAGGCTCAGCCACCTCGCGCGGCACCACGCTGATGGCCAGGTTGGCGCGCACCACGCGCAAGGCGGCCTCGAAGTTGGACACGATGACGCGGTGGACAACGACCTTGCCCTTGAGCGCTGCAGCCCGCAAGAGCAGCACCTGCACAGCACTGTGCGCGGGAAGGCTGACATGCTCGAAATCCAGCGTCTGCTCAAAGTGCAGGGTTTTCTCGCCTGCCAGCGGGTGCGACGGGTGGGTCACGATGGCCAGGTGATCGGTGCGGTAGCTGCGCGACTGCAGGCCGCTCAGGTCGGCGGCGTCCCAGCAGATGCCGACCGAGGCCACGCCCTCCTTGATGCCGCGAATCACATCGGGGCTGACGCGCTCTTCCATGTCGACCTGGATGTCGTGGTGCGCCGGCTCCTGCAAAAAAGCCGCCACATCGTCGGCCAGGGACTCGGCCATGACAGAAGCCGTGGCCAGGATGCGCACCTGGCCGCGCACGCCCTGGGCATAGGCGGCCATGTCGCGTTCAATGCGCTCGGCGCTGGCCAGCATGGTGCGCGCGTGCTCCAGCAGGCTTTCGCCAGCAGGTGTGGGCTCCACACCGCGGCGGCGCCGCACCAGCAGCGGCGTGCCGACGGTGTCTTCGAGCTGGGCCAGCCGCTTGCTGATGGCCGAGCCGACGATGTTGGCCTGCTCGGCCGCGCGGGCAATGCTGCGCGCATCACATACCGCCGCAAACAGCCGCAGCGTGGTCATGTCGAGGTCTCTCATGGGCGGCTCCTGGCGGTCAGGGGGCAGATTTGATATTCCCAATCGGAATGTCAGTGCTTCCGGAATTGATCAACCAAGCCTTTTGGGAAATTCTAAACTGCAGCTGTGCCCTGAGAATGAATCTGACAAGACGACAACGGAGACCCCAGTGAACATGCCTTCAAGGCCTGCCCTCCCCCGGCAGGCAACGATTCGTGAAGTCGGCCTGCGTGACGGCCTGCAAAGCATTGCCGCCGTGATGCCGACCGCGCACAAGCTGCAATGGATCCAGGCGGCTTACGACGCCGGCCAGCGCGAGATCGAGGTTGGCTCTTTTGTGCCGGCGCGCCTGCTGCCGCAGCTGGCCGACACCGCCGAGCTGGTGGCCTTTGCCAAAACACTGCCCGGCCTGGTCACTTCGGTGCTGGTGCCCAACCTCAAGGGTGCCGAACGCGCCATCGAATCCGGCGCCGACCTGATGCTGCTGCCGATTTCGGCCAGCCACGCCCACAGCCTGGCCAACCTGCGCAAGACGCCCGATGAGGTGGTCGAAGAAATCGCCCGCATCCGCGACCTGCGTGATGCCTCCGGCTCGCCCATCGTGATCGAAGTCGGCATGAGCACGGCCTTTGGCTGCACGCTGCAGGGCCGGGTCGAGCCGCGCGAAGTGTTGCGGCTGCTGCGCGCCGTGCTGGACGCCGGCGCCGACCGCGTGGGCCTGGCGGACACCGTAGGCTATGCCGACCCGGAAATGGTGCGGCTGTTGTTTGAGCAGGCTTTTGAAGTGGCTGGAGAGCGGCTTGACTGCGGCCACTTTCATGACACCCGCGGCCTTGGCATGGCCAACGTGTATGCCGCGCTGCAAACCGGCGTGACGCGCTTTGACGCTTGCCTGGCCGGCATAGGCGGCTGCCCGCATGCGCCCGGCGCCAGCGGCAACGTGGCCACTGAAGACCTTGCCTATATGCTGGCCAGCATGGGTATCGAAACCGGCATTGACTTTGACAAATTGATGGCGCTGCGCACCCGGGTGGCGGGCTGGCTTGAAGGCGAAACGCTGCACGGCACGCTGTGGCGCGCGGGCCTGCCCAAAACCATGCGCGCATCTGCTACCTCCGCTGCCGCTGCGGCCTGAGCTTTTCCCCCGGAACACCTGCATGCAAACTATTCCCGAAGCCGCCACCCCACAGCCGCTGGCCGGCCTGCGCGTGGTGGAGTTCACCCACATGGTCATGGGCCCCACCTGCGGCATGGTGCTGGCGGACATGGGCGCCGAAGTCATCAAGGTCGAACCCATTGACGGCGACCGTACCCGCCGCCTGCTGGGTGCCGGCTCGGGCTTCTTTCCGCTCTTCAACCGCAACAAGAAAAGCATCGGCATTGACCTGCACGACCCGGTGGGCGCCGAAGTGGCGCGCAAGCTCTGCGCCAGCGCTGACGTGGTGGCCGAAAACTTCAAGCCCGGCACCATGGCCAAGTACGGCCTGGACTACACCGCGCTCAGCGCCGTCAACCCGCGCATCATCTACATCAGCCACAAAGGCTTTTTGCCCGGGCCCTATGACCACCGCACAGCGCTTGACGAAGTAGTGCAGATGATGGGGGGCCTGGCCTACATGACGGGCCGGCCCGGTGACCCGCTGCGCGCCGGCACCAGCGTGAACGACATCATGGGCGGGCTCTTCGGCGCCATTGGTGCGCTGGGTGCGCTGATCCAGCGCGGTATTAGCGGCAAGGGCATGGAAGTGCAGTCGGCACTGTATGAAAACAATGTCTTCCTGATGGGCCAGCACATGCTGCAGTACGCCATGACCGGTAAACACCCGGCCCCCATGCCCGCGCGCGACAACCCCTGGGCGGTGTACGACGTGTTCACCGTAAAAGACGGAGAACAGATATTCCTGGCGGCCGTCAGCGACGCGCAGTGGCAAACGTTTTGCACCGTGCTGGGTTTTCCCGACCTGAAGGCCGACCCCGCGCTGGCCACCAACAACCAGCGTGTGGCGGTGCGCCCCGCCCTGATCAAGGACCTGGCAGCGCGGCTGGCCCCGCACGCTGCGGCAGAGCTTTCAGCCGTGATGGAAAAAGCCGGCCTGCCGTTTGCGCCTATCCGCAGACCCGAAGACCTGTTCGATGACGAACACCTGCTGGCCACCGGCGGCCTGGCCGATGTGCGCCTGCCCGATGGCCCCAAGGCCGGCCAGATGGTAAAAACCACGCTGTTCCCCATCACCATGCAAGGGGAGCGGCTGGGGGTTCGCCTGCACCCGCCCACGCTGGGCGAGCACACCCGCGAACTGCTGGCAGGCCTGGGTTACAGCGGTGGTGAAGTGGATGACCTGCACCGGCAAGCTGCAGTCAGTTGAGGCAGTAAGTTGAACCTGTCGGCCGATTTGCGCGACTCACGACAACGAAGGAGACAAAATGACCCCCAAGATGAAGATGATCCGCAGTACCAACACCTCAGCCTTGAACAACCAACGCGCGACCCGGCGCCAGGCCCTCTGGGGACTGGGCGCCCTTTTTGCCGGCGGCGCTTTCCTGGCCATGCCGCGCAGCTTGCTGGCCCAGACCACCGACAAGGTGGTGCGCTTCATCCTGCCGGTGGGCGCCGGCTCAGGTGTGGACACCATCGTGCGAGCGGCCAGTGTTGCGCTGGGCAAGGCGCTGGGCTACCCGGTGGTGATTGAAAACCAGCCAGGCGCTGGCGGCATTGTCGGCACGTCCGCGCTTGTGAAGGCTGCCCCCGACGGCATGACGCTGAGCGTGGTGTCCAACAACCACGTGATCTACCCCAGCGTGTACAAGTCGCTGCCATTCGACCCGCTGGCGGACATCACGCCCATCACCGTCATTGGCACCACGCCGATGGTGCTGGTGGTGAACCCCGCCAAACTGCCGGCCACCAATGTGAAAGAGCTCGTCGCGCTGCTCAAGGCCAAGCCCGATGCCTACAACTATGCGTCGTCGGGCAACGGCACCATCCTGCACCTGGCCGCGCAAATGTTTCTGGACGAAGCGCAGGTCAAGGCCAAACACATTCCCTACAAGGGCGTGGGGCCCATGGTCGCCGACATGATCGGCGGGCAGGTGGACATGGGCGTGCTGGCGCTCCCCGCCGTTCAGGCGCACCTGAAAAGCGGCGCCTTGCGCGCCATCGGTGTGGGCGGCAGCGCCCGCTCGCCCGCGGCGCCCGAAATCCCGACCATTGCAGAACAGGGCCTGCCCAACTACAACATGGAAGGCTGGTTCGCGATGATTGGCCCTGCGAAGCTGCCGGCGGCCGATGTCAAACGCATCCAGGCCGCGGTGGTTGCCGCCTATGCCACGCCCGAGGTGAAGGAAGCCATGCTCAAGCAGGGCAACACCATCAACCCCGGCAGCCCGGAAGCCGCGGCGCAGTACTTTCGCAGCGAACTGGTGAAGTACGCGCAGCTGGTGAAAAAGGCGGGCGTCGAACTGCAGTAAGGCACACGCGCAGGCGGCCGCCCTGCTGTTCATCACCACGGGACGGCCCTGGATTTGCTATGGTTTTAATAGCTGCTTGCGCCCGCCAATAAAGCGCCAGGCGGCAATTTGGCAATCAACCCGCCCTGGCAAGCCTACAGCTTGGCAATGGACACCTCGGTCGACTTGACCAGTGCCACCACTTCGCTGCCGACGGCCAGCTCAAGTTGGTCCACCGAGCGCGTGGTGATCACCGAGGTGACGATGCCCCAGGGCGTTTCGACGTCGAGTTCAGACACCACGTCGCCGCGGATGATTTCCTTGATTTTTCCGCGGAACTGGTTGCGGACGTTGATGGCTTGGATGGACATACAGGTTCTCCTGGAACTTGGGTAAAAAACGTTGAACTGAAAATCGATGAATTCAATGGCCTGAATTCAGCACCGGCGGGCGGCTCAGCTCAGACGCTACATCGCACCCGCGAAAAATGCACCGGCTCGAAGCCCGTGGTGGCCGGCATCCGGAAGCTTTCCGCCAGCAGGGTCAGCACCGCATCATCCAGGCGCACGGTGATCTCGGGCCCCACTTCATAGCGCTTGTCGGCCGACTGCGGCACCTGCGAATCGGTGGCGTATACGCCCGGCAGGATGTGGCGGGCCGCCAGCGCCTGCAGCACCGGGCGCAGGGCGTAGTCCAGCGCCAGCATGTGGTGCGGGCTGCCGCCGGTGGCCAGCGGCAGCACGGTTTTTTCCTTCAGCGCCGTTTGCGGCAGCAAATCCAGCAGCACCTTGAGCAGGCCGCTGTAAGCCGCCTTGTAGACCGGCGTGGCCACCACGATCGCACGCGCGCGGGCAATCTGGTCAATCGCCTTGACGATCGCCGGATGACCCCACTCAGCCAGCAGCAAGGCCTGGGCCGGCAGCTCGCGGATGTTGAGCCGGTCGACCACCAGGCCGCCCCGCAGGGCCAGCCTGTCGCTGACGGAATCGAGCAGTGCGGCGGAGCGGGACTGCTCCGAAGGACTGCCGGCAATGAGCAATACGGATTGTTGCGAGGACATTATTTGTGGAGCTCTCTGATTTGCATTGATTACCAAGCGGCGTGTGCCAGCTCTCCCATTCCAGTGCCGGCGCGGAACCGGCTTCGCCGGGCCGCAGCGGGCGCCCCCTGGGGGGAGGCGGCCAGAGGCCGCTTCGGGGGGGTTACTGTTTTGCTTCGGGGGAGAACCTACTTCCTGGTATAGATCTGATCGAACGAGCCGCCGTCGGCAAAGTGCTCCTTGTCGGCCTTGGCCCAGCCGCCGAAGGCCTGGTCGATGGTGAACAGGTTCAGCTTGGGGAACTGCTTGGCGTACTTGGCTATGGCTTTCTGCGAAACAGCCGGGCGGTAGAAGTTCTTGCCGGCAATGTCCTGGCCTTCTTCGGAATAAAGGTACTTCAGGTATTCCTCGGCCACGGCGCGGCTGCCCTTCTTGTCGACGTTTTTGTCGACCACGGCCACGGCGGGCTCGGCCAGGATGCTCAGCGACGGCGCGACCACGTCAAACTTGGCGCCGAATTCTTTTTCGAGCAAATACGCTTCGTTTTCCCAGGCGATCAGCACGTCGCCCTGGGCGCGCTGGGCGAAGGTGATGGTGGAGCCGCGTGCGCCGGTGTCCAGCACCGAGACATTGCCGTACAGCTTGGCGACAAACTCCTTGGCCTTGGCGTCGCTGCCGTATTTGCGCTTGGCAAATTCCCAGGCGGCCAGGTAGTTCCAGCGGGCGCCGCCCGAGGTCTTGGGGTTGGGCGTGATCACGGTGATGCCGGGCTTGATCAGGTCGTCCCAGTCCTTGATGCCTTTGGGGTTGCCCTGGCGCACGGCCAGCACGATGGTCGAGGTGTAGGGCGACGAGTTGTGCGGCAGCTTTTTTTGCCAGTCGGCCGACAGCCAGCCGCCGTTTTTGACCAGCGCGTCGGTGTCGCCGGCCAGGGCCAGGGTGGCCACGTCGGCGTCCAGGCCGTCAATGATGGAGCGGGCCTGCTTGCCGGAGCCGCCGTGCGACTGCTTGATCGTGACGTCCTGGCCGGTCTTGGCTTTCCAGTATTTGCTGAAAGCCGCGTTGTATTCGACATAAAGCTCACGGGTCGGGTCGTAAGAGACATTGAGCAGCGTGACGGGCGGCTTGGGCGGCTGCTGGGCCTGGGCCGTCAGCAGTGACCCTGCCAGCGTCAAACCCAAACCGGCCGCCACGGCGGCGCGGGTGGAAACATTGATAAAGTTGCGGCGTGAAGTCATGGTTGCTCTCTTTTCCAAAAAATTGCGTGTAAATGCGAACAAAATGGATTCTGGAAGCAGACCTTAGAAACTGGAACGAATAAAAAATCAGTTCTTTATTCCACAAACATCCTTAGACACCTTAGCCCTACGAAAGAACTACCCATGGCACGCCTCGTCAAATGCATCAAACTCGGTAAAGAAGCCGAAGGCCTGGACTTTCCGCCCTACCCTGGCCCGCTGGGCAAACGCCTTTGGGAAGAAGTCAGCAAGGAAGCCTGGGCGGAGTGGATGAAGCAGCAAACCATGCTGGTCAACGAAAACCGCCTCAACCTGGCCGATGCCCGCGCCCGCCAGTACCTGGCGCGCCAGATGGAGAAACACTTCTTCGGTGACGGCGCCGATGCCGTCCAGGGCTACGTTCCCCCGACTCAATAAGGCCCCCACGCTTGTCGCTTCGCGTACTGCGCTGCCCCCCGAGGGGGCCGCTGCGCCTGCGGCCCGGCAAAGCCGGTTCCGCGGCCCCGGCTGGCCTGAAACCGGGGACCACACGCCTGTCACTAACAATGAAACTTGCATTGGTCGGCCATGGCTGAGGTGATCGAGTGGCTGGACGACGGCACGGCCGGCGGCAGCCCCTACAGCCCGCGCTTTGGCGACCGCTACCGCAGCGAACTGGGCGGGCTGGATCAGGCTAAAGAAGTCTTCCTCAAGGGCTGCGGCCTGCCTGGAGCCTGGGCCGGCCAGCCGCAATGGACTGTTCTTGAAACCGGCTTCGGCCTGGGCCTGAACTTCCTTGTGACCTGGGCCGCCTGGAAGGCCGACCCACAGCGCCCTGGCCTGCTGCATTTCGTCTCGACCGAAGCCTTTCCAGCCAGCGCCGAAGACGTATTGCGCAGCGCCCGAACCCACCCTGAACTACTTCCTTTCGCCGAACAGCTGCAGGCACAGCTATGGGGGCTGCTGCCGGGCTTTCACCGCCTGGTGTTTGAGGGCGGCCGGGTCTTGCTGACGCTGTGCATTGGCGACGCCAAGGCCATGCTGCGCGAACAATCGTTTGAGGCAGATTCGGTCTACCTGGACGGCTTCAGCCCGCAGCGCAACCCGGACATCTGGGACGTGCATACCTTCAAGGCGGTCGCCCGCTGCTGCCGGCGCGGCACGCGTATAGCCACCTGGACGATTGCGCGCAGCGTGCGCGACGCCTTGGCGCAATGCGGATTTGTGGTCAACAAGGTACCGGGCATTCCGCCCAAGCGCGACAACCTGCAGGGTGAGTTCAATCCGGCGTGGGAGCCGAAAAAAACACATCCCTCGCCCGCACGCCGGCCACCTGCCCGCTGCGTGGTGATTGGCGCTGGCCTGGCCGGCGCGGCCGTGGCGGCCAGCCTGGCGCGCCGCGGCTGGCAGGTCGTGGTGCTCGACGCGGCCGAAGAGCCCGCCGCCGGGGCGTCCGGCCTGCCCGCCGGCTTGCTGGCGCCGCATGTCTCGCCCGACGACAACCCGCTCTCGCGCCTATCGCGCCATGGCATTCGCGCCACGCTGCAGCAGGCCGAGGCCATGCTGCAGGCCGGCGACTGGGGCCGCACCGGCGTACTGGAGCATGCGGTGGAGCACCCGCGCAAACAACCCGAGGCCTGGCAAGCGGACTGGGCCGACGCCGCTGGGGACTGGACAGGGCCAGCCGACGCTGCCCAGCTCAGGCAATGCGGCCTGCCGCCGGATACGCCCGCGTTGTGGCATGCGCGGGCGGGCTGGATCCGGCCGGCCGCCCTCGTCGACGCCTGGCTGGCTGGGCCGGGTGTGCAATCGCACGGCCGATCGTTAGTGAGCCGCCTGAACCAGGCCTCGGGCCAGTGGCAGGTTCTGGATGCGCAGGGCCGGGAGTTGGCCCGCGCCGAACTCGTGGTGCTGGCGGCTGGTTATGCCAGCCTGGAACTGGCAGCCGGCGCTACAACGAACAAGGCTGGTGACCTGGCGCTGCAGGCCATCCGGGGCCAGGTGAGCTGGGGCCTGCACGAGCCCGGCGCGGCCAGCGCACTGCCGCCCTTTCCCGTGAACGGCCATGGCAGCCTGGTGCCCGCGGTGCCCCTGCCCAGCAAGGCCGGCGGCCTGGCCTGGGTCATGGGCTCCAGCTTTGAACGCGACAACACCCAGGCCGAAACGCGGCCCCAGGACGACCAGCACAATCTCTGCCGGCTGCAAACCCTGTTGCCGCAAACCGCCCGTGCACTGGCCGCACAGTTTGAGCCAGGAAAGGTTCAGTCCTGGGCGGGTGTGCGCTGCGCCACGCCCAGCCGCTTGCCCGCACTGGGTCCGCTGGAAGAAAGCCCGGGCCTGTGGGTGTGCAGCGGCATGGGGTCGCGCGGGCTGACGTTTGCCGCGCTTTGCGGGGAATTGCTGGCGGCGAAGCTGCACGCCGAACCTTTGCCGATTGAACAGCGGCTGGCGGAGGCGCTGATGCCGCAGCATGCGGCGCCCGCACCGATCGTCAATACCTGAGATTCTTAAGCAAAACAGGGCTGAAACCAAGGGGGAACGGGCGCAAGCAGCTATCAAATAGATAGCATTCAAGGCGTAATGAGCGCCTTCACTCCACGCTGCGCAGCAGGCGTTTGAGCTTTCCGGGGTGCAGCGGTTTGCGCAGGCTGCCGCGCGCGCCGCCGAACCATCCGCGCACGGTGTCCAGCGGGGAGAGACGGTTGCCGGTCAAAATCAGGTAGGCGATGGCAGGGCGCGATGCCTCCACCCGCTTGACCATTTCCCAGGACTCAATGTCAGGGAGCTCCATGTCGAGAATCACCAGCTTGTAAAGATGCGTGTCAATCAGCTTGAGCGCTTCGGTGCCGGTGGTCGCCTCGTCTATCTTCACGAAACCGGCCATGGCCAGCCTGGCACGCAGGTAAAGACGCGCGTCGCGGTCAGCATCCACCACCAACACCTGAGGGCGCTCCGGCAGGGGCTCCGGGGCTTCCAGCGGCGCCGGCGCGGTAGGCGCCTGCGAATCAAAGTCGAGATCGAGGTCCAGCAGCGCGGTGGATTCGGACAGCAGGTCGAGATCCAGGCCCTTCTCACCATGTGCTTTGCCCGGCTGCAGGGCCTGCGCGGCCTGCCGCCGTTCAGCGGCCAGCAATTCGTCCATGCCGTCAATCACGGCGGTCCACTGCAGCGGGCGCGGGATCACCAGACGCGCCCTGGCCGGCGGGTTGTCGCCGATCCAGATCAGGGTGAAGTCGTCATTCGCGGGGTTGGCCAGCTCCAGCGCAGCTTCCCAGCTGTCGCCGTCAATCAACGCCATCAAGGCCTCTTCGGGCGCGTCGGGCGTCCAGGGGGTGTAGGCGATGGATCGTGTTTCGGAAATGCGAAACACTGCGTTCAGGGCATGACGCTCAACGTCATCAAACCCGAACACTCTTACAAAAACCCGCTTGACAGCCTCACCACCCGTATTCGTCATTGCGCCCGATTATGGGGGGATCACCGGGGAGGCTTCAAGGAATTCAGCGCCTGCGTTGTCAAAACGTCACTTCATGGCCGCGGCAGGCCGGCGGGCCTTGACATACGCATCGCTTGGCAAATAGGCCTTGCCGTCGGCATAGCGCCATTGCACCATGGTGCCCTTGTGGCCGCGCAGATCCAGCCTGCCCACGTAGGCGCCCATGGTGGACTGGTGGTCAATGGCGCGGAATTCGGCGGGGCCGAAAGGCGTGGAAAACTTCAGTCCGCGCAGCGCCACCACCAGCTTTTCGTTGTCGGTGGAATTGGCCCTGCGGATGGCGGCAAAAATCGCCTGCATGGTGGCGTAGCCCACCGCCGAGCCGACTTTGGGGTATTCGTTGAAGCGGCGATAGTAGTTGGCGGCGAAGCTGGCATGCTCGCGGGAGTCGATCTGGTCCCACGGGTAACCGGTGACGATCCAGCCTTTCGGCGTATCGTCTTTCAGCGCCTCCAGATACTCGGGTTCCCCCGAAAGCATCGACACCACCGGTATGCGGGGAAAAATGCCACGCTGGTTGCCCTCGCGAACCAGCCTGGTCAGGTCGGCCCCGAAAGTCGCGTTGAAAATCGCCTCGGGTTTTGCCTGCATGGCCGCCTGCAGCGTTGGGCCGGCTTCTATCTTGCCCAGCGCCGGCCACTGGTAACTCACAAACTCGACGTCAGGGCGCCTGGCTTTCAGCAACTCCTTGAACACGGTGACTGCGCTCTGGCCGTATTCGTAATTGGGGGCAATCGTGGCCCAGCGTTTGGCCGGCAGCTTGGCGGCCTCTTCGACCAGCATGGCTGCCTGCATATACGTACTGGGGCGCAGACGGAAGGTGTAGCGGTTGCCCTGTTCCCAGACAATGGCGTCGGCCAGCGATTCGCTGGCGATGAACACCCGCCGGCTGGCCTGGGCATGACCGGCCAGCGCCAGACCGACACTGGAGTAAAACCCGCCCGCCAGCACATCCACCCTTTCCTTTGAGGTCAGCTCGACGGCCTGGCGCAGGGCTTCTTCGGGTTTGCCGGCGTCATCGCGCGAGATGACTTCGATCTTGCGCCCCAGCAGGCCGCCGGCCACATTGATTTCCTCGACCGCAAGCTGCCAGCCTTGCCGGTAAGGCTGGGCGAACTGGGGAATGGCGGAGTAGCTGTTGATTTCGCCGATCTTGATGGGAGGTTTCGGGCTGCCCTGGGCGAGCGTCACTGCCGTGGCGCAGGCCAGAAACACCCCGCCCATCAGGGCGGACTTCATCAAATTCACGGGTTTTCTCCAAAAATGGGCAATTCGGTTCGTGCGGCAAGCCCAAAACCGGGCAGCTCATCCGAAAGAGCAGGGACTGTACCAGCGCTTTGTGACGGGTCGGCTGGTGAATGGTCAGCCTCAATGCAAGCCTTATGCCGCTGACCCGAAAAAACCGCCCGAAACCCGCATATTTATTGGCGAATAAGCTTATCTGCATAACGGCAGAACAAATGTGTAGTTTGTTTTTATAAGCCGCGCACTTACATTTTCCCGCTATGCATGAATTTGCCTTTGTATTTGCCGGTTTTGCCGTCGGCCTGGTTGTGGGTTTGACAGGGGTGGGCGGCGGCTCGCTGATGACGCCGCTGCTGATCTTCTTTTTCGGCATCAAACCGCACCTGGCCATCGGCACCGACCTGCTGTTTGCGGCCTTTACCAAGATGGGCGGGACCGTCAGCCTGGCCCGCGCCCGTGTGGTCGACTGGAAAATCGTCGGGCAAACGGCCGCGGGCAGCATCCCGGCGGCCCTGGCTACTCTTTATATGTTGCAGCGCATGGGCCCGGCCAACCCGGGCACCCAGGCCATCATGACCACCACGCTAGGCCTGGCACTGTTGCTGACAGCCGGCGCCACGTTCTACAAGGTGCTGCGCGGCAAGGCCGCTCCCACCACCATCGCGCCGGAACTGATCGGGCAGGCCACGCGTGCGCGCCACTGGGCCCTTCCGGTGCTGTTTGGCGCGGTCATCGGCACGCTGGTCACTTTGACGTCAGTCGGCGCGGGCGCCATCGGCGTGATCGTGCTGATGCTGCTCTACCCCACCCTGCCGCTGCCGCGCATCGTGGCGGCCGACATTGCCCATGCCGTGCCGCTGACTTTGGTGGCGGGCCTCGGCCATGCCTCCATCGGTTCGGTAGACTGGCCGCTACTGATCAAGCTGCTGGCCGGCTCCTTGCCCGGCATCTGGCTGGGCTCGCACCTGGTGCACAAAACGCCTGACCGCGTGATCCGTTCGCTGTTGTCCGTGCTGCTGGCCTATGCCGGCGTGAAACTGATTTCGATCTGACCCGCTCCTTATAAAAATCCCACGACGTTTGAATCCCGACAGCCATGTACCAATACACAGAATTTGACCGAGAGTTTGTCAAGGCCCGCGCCGCCCAATACCGTGACCAGCTGACCCGCTGGCAGGCAGGCCAGTTGCCTGAAGACGAATTTCGCCCCTTGCGCCTGCAAAACGGCTGGTATGTGCAGCGTTACGCACCCATGCTGCGCGTGGCCGTGCCTTATGGCGAGCTGTCGAGCGCGCAGATGCGCGTGCTGGCCAAAATCGCCCGCGAATACGACCAGCCCAACGCCGCGCTGTTCAGTGAAGCCCAGGCCAAGCAGGACAAGCTCGGCCCCGTCAATCTGAAAAACGGCCTGTCGGTCAGCTCCAAACTGACGACCGGCTATGCCCACTTCACGACGCGCCAGAACGTGCAATACAACTGGATTCCGCTCGACAAGTCGGCCGAGGTGATGGACCTGCTGGCCAGCGTCGCCATGCACGGCATCCAGACCAGCGGCAACTGCATCCGCAACATCACCAGCGACGAGCGTGCCGGCATCGCCGTCGACGAAATCGCCGACCCGCGTCCCTTCGGCGAAATCCTGCGCCAGTGGAGCACGCTGCACCCCGAGTTCGCCTTCCTGCCGCGCAAGTTCAAGATCGCCATCAGCGGCGCCCGTGAAGACCGCGCCGCCACCGCCTGGCACGACGTCGGCCTGCACCTGATCCGCAACGCCGAAGGCGAACTGGGCTTCAAGGTGCTGGTGGGCGGCGGCATGGGCCGCACACCCGTGATCGGCACCGTGATCCGCGAGTTCCTGCCCTGGAACCAGATCATGAATTACCTGGAAGCCGTGGTGCGTGTGTACAACCGCTATGGCCGCCGCGACAACATCTACAAGGCCCGTATCAAGATTCTGGTGAAGGCCGAAGGCCAGCGCTACATCGACGATGTCGAGGCCGAATACAAGCAGATCCTGGAACACGATGGCGCGCCGCACACCATCACGCAGGAAGAACTCGACCGCGTGACAGCCTGCTTTGTGCCGCCTGCGCTCAATTGCGACCGCAAGAGCGCCGATACAAAAATTGCCAACATCCTGCGCGCCGCCGCCGAAGACGACGTGGAGTTCGGCCGCTGGCTGCAGCGCAATGTGGCCCCGCACCAGAACCCCGACCTGCGCGCCGTGACGCTGTCGTTCAAGCGCCTGGGCCAGGCGCCCGGCGACGCGACGGCCGACCAGCTCGACATCGCCGCCGATCTGGCCGACCAGTTCAGCGCCGGTGAAGTGCGCGTCACCCACGACCAGAACCTGCTGCTGCCGTGGGTGCGCTGCGACGAGCTGCCCGAGCTCTGGCGCGCCGCCCGCAAGGCGGGCTTTGCCAAGCCCAATATCCACCTGCTGACCGACATGATCGCCTGCCCCGGCGGTGATTTCTGCTCGCTGGCCAATGCGCGCTCCATCCCGATTGCCGAAGCCATCACCGAGCGCTACCAGGACATGGACGAGCTGCACGACCTGGGCGAGATCGACCTGCACATCAGCGGCTGCATCAACTCCTGCGGCCACCACCACAGCGGCCATATCGGCATCCTGGGCGTAGACAAGGACGGCCTTGAGTGGTACCAGGTGTCGTTGGGCGGCTCCGATGGTTCCACGCTGAGCGGCGCCTCGGTGCCTGGCAAGGTGGTGGGCCCTTCGTTCACCGGCGCCGAAGTGCCGGAAGTCATTGAAGCAGTGCTCGACACCTATCGCCAGCTGCGCGAAGACGGCGAAACGTTCATTGCGACTTTCCGCCGCGTCGGCATCGAACCCTACAAGGCCGCCGCCAAGAATGCGCGCTTTGCCCCCAACACCGTCGCGCACTGAACACTGGAAAGGAAATCACGATGAAATTACTGCCTTTCAGCGAACAAAGCGGCGCCGAACAACCCGGTACCCTGGTCCTTGCGAACGATGCCGATCCATTCGAGATCACACTCGACGGCATCGCGCGCATTGACCTGCACTTCCCGAAGTTCACCGATGGCCGCGCCTACAGCCAGGCCTTCCTGCTGCGCCGCCGCCGCGAGTTCAAGGGTGAAATCCGCGCCACCGGCGACGTACTGGTGGACCAGCTCGCCCAGATGGAGCGCAGCGGCTTTGACACTGCCGTGCTGCGTGCTGACCAGGACATGGCCGTTGCCCAACGTGTGTTGAGCAGCTACCCCGGCTACAAAGCAGGCAAATATCAGGGCGACGCGGTAGACGTGCGACCCCACTTCAAGGAAGCGGCTGCCGCCTGAATACCATGAGCCTCGACCTTACAAAGATCAACGCAGAACTCGGCCACAACGCGCAGGGCCTGGTGGGCTGGGCCGTGGGACTGGGCCGACCCGCCATCGTCACCACCAATTTCCGCCCCTTCGAGGCGGTGATACTGCACATGGTGACGCGCGCCAATCCCCGCGTTCCCGTGGTCTGGATGGACAACGGCTACAACACCGAGGCCACCTACCGCTTCGCCGATGAAGTGACCAGGTTGCTCAAGCTGGACCTGCATATTTACCTGCCACGCCGCTCCCGTGCACACCGCGAGGCCGTGGAAGGCGCGACCCCGGCGCTGGACGATCCACGCCATGCGACATTCACTGAGGAAGTGAAACTCGAGCCATTTGCCCGTGCCCTGCGTGAAACCGCGCCCCAGGTCTGGTTCACGGCCTTGCGCGCCACCGACACCGCGGTACGCGCCCAGATGGACCCGGTCAGCGTCAACCCCGACGGCCTGATCAAGGTCGCGCCGCTCCTGCACTGGTCGTCCAAGGACCTTTACCAGTACTGTGAAATCAACGGCCTGCCCAACAACTTCGACTATGTGGACCCCACCAAGGGCGAAGACAACCGCGAATGCGGCCTGCACCTTGCGCACTGACTGACCTATGAACGCCCGCACACCATCCCACCTGCTGCCAGCCGACCCGGCGATCTCCATCGCGCGGCTGTCCAACTCCCACCTCGACGCGCTGGAAGAAGAAACCATCTTCATCCTGCGCGAAGTAGCCGCCGCCTTTGAGCGCCCGGCCCTGCTGTTTTCGGGCGGCAAGGATTCGCTGGTGATGCTCAAGTGCGCGGAAAAGGCCTTCGGCGTGGGCCGCATCCCCTACCCGCTCCTGATGATCGACACCGGCCACAACTTCCACGAAGTGACCGACTTCCGTGACTTCCGCGCAAAAGAACTGGGCGCCGAGCTGATCGTGCGCAATGTCGAAGACTCGATGAAACGCGGCACGGTGCGCCTGGCCCACCCAGGCGAATCGCGCAATGTGCACCAGTCGGTCACGCTGCTTGAGGCGATTGACGAATTCCGCTTTGACGCCCTGATTGGCGGCGCGCGCCGCGACGAGGAAAAAGCCCGCGCCAAGGAGCGCATCTTTTCGCACCGCGACAGCTTCGGCCAGTGGCAACCCAAGGCCCAGCGCCCTGAGCTCTGGACGCTGTTCAACACCCGGCTGCAGCCCGGCGAGCACTTCCGGGTGTTCCCGATCTCCAACTGGACCGAGCTCGATGTGTGGCAATACATCGAGCGCGAAAAAATCGCGCTGCCGTCGCTCTACTACGCGCACCAGCGCAAGGTGGTCGAACGCAAGGGCCTGCTGGTACCGGTGACGGACCTCACCCCGGCACGCGACGGGGAGCAGATCGTTGAAAAGACCGTGCGTTTCCGCACCGTCGGCGACATCACCTGCACCTGCCCGGTCGACAGCCCGGCCGCCACGGCCGCCGAGATCGTGATCGAAACGCTGGCCGCCGACGTGAGCGAGCGCGGCGCAACGCGCATGGACGACAAGACCTCCGACGCTTCGATGGAAAAGCGCAAGAAAGACGGGTATTTTTAGTTCTCCCCCGGACAGGCTTCGCCTGCTCCCCCCAGGGGGTGGCGCCTGCGGACCGGCACAGCCGGACCCGCGGCCCCCACTGATAAAGACCTTGCCACCATTTTTGAGACTGAGATGACTACAAGTACCCACACTACTGATTTGATAGCTGGCGGCGCACAGCCAGAAACGGTTGCAGGCCAAAACGACCTGAAACCCGCGTTGAAATTCATCACCTGCGGTTCGGTCGACGACGGCAAAAGCACTCTGATCGGCCGCCTGCTGGTGGACAGCAAGGCCGTGCTGCAGGACCACCTGGCCGGCGTGCAGCGCCAGGGTGAAACCGACCTGGCATTGCTGACGGACGGCCTTTCAGCCGAGCGCGAGCAGGGCATCACCATTGACGTGGCCTACCGCTATTTCGCCACTGAAAGCCGCAAATTCATCATCGGCGATGCCCCTGGGCACGAGCAATACACCCGCAACATGGTGACGGCCGCCTCCAGTGCCGACGCCGCCGTCGTGCTGGTGGATGCGACCAAGCTCGACTGGAAAAACCCCGCGCTTGAGCTGCTGCAGCAGACCCGCCGCCATTCGCTGCTGGTCAACCTGCTGCGTGTGCCGTCCATCGTGTTCGCCGTGAACAAGCTCGACGCCGTGGAAGACCCGACGCTGGCTTTCAGAAACATTGAGGCAGCGCTGGCGACATTCGCCCGGGCCGCGAAAATCCCGGTGAAAGCGACCGTGCCCGTGTCCGCCCTCAAGGGCTTTAACGTGGTGGACGCCCAGCCCGGCTGGTGCGGTTATGAAGGCTTGTCATTGCTGCAGTTGCTGGAACACTTGCCCGTCACGCCGGCCGAAACCACCGAAGCCTTTGCCTTCCCGGTGCAATGGGTTGAAAAGTTTTCGTCTTCATCCGATACCTCTCAGGGCCGGCGCGTCTTCTGGGGCCGTGTTGCCTCGGGCGGCGTACAGCCGGGCCAGAGCGTGACCATCCTCCCCAGTGGCAAGACGGCTGTGGTGGCACAGGTGCTGGACCATGCCCGCCAGCCCAAAGCCATCCTGGCCGGCCACAGCGCGGGCATCGTGCTGGACCGGGAAGTCGATGTGTCGCGCGGCGACTGGCTGCTGGCCACGGATACCTTTGAGCCCTCAAGGGAGATCTCGGCCACCGTGGCCTGGATGGACGATGAGCCGCTGGTCGCCGGGCGCATCTACTGGGCGCTGCATGGCCACCGCTGGGTCAAGGCCAAGGTCAAACGCATCGTCCACAAGCTCGATGTCAACACCCTGGCCGAGGAAGACGCCAGCGAGCTGCCGCCCAATGCCATCGGACATATCGAGCTGAGCCTGCAGGAGCCGCTGGCCACCCTGCCCTATGCCCGTTCGCGCATGCTGGGCTCGCTGGTCCTGGTGGATACCGCCTCGAACAAGACCTCAGGTGCCCTGCTGGTCCTTTGACCAGGATCAAGCCCCGCGCCCTCAACGACTTAACCCTGCTCACGGAATCCTCTTAAAATTGAGGGTTTCCACCGATTAGCCCCAAATAACATGACTCACATCGTCTCCGAATCGTGCATCCGCTGCAAATACACCGACTGTGTGGATGTCTGCCCCGTGGATTGCTTCCGGGAAGGCCCCAACATGCTGGTGATCGATCCGGACGAATGCATCGACTGCGCCGTCTGCATCCCCGAATGCCCGGTCAACGCCATCTACGCCGAGGAAGACGTACCGGCCGACCAGGTGGCGTTCATCCAGCTCAATGTGGAATTGAGCCGTGCCGCGGGCTGGAAAAGCATCACCAAGCGCAAGGATGCCCTGCCCGACGCCGAGGAATGGAAAGACAAGACGGGCAAATTGTCCGAATTGGTCCGCTAAGCCGCGTCAACCGGCCCAAGCCAACGGCACCTCGCCCTCCCCGGGCAGCCACGCGCTTTGCAAAGCGCCCAGGAACCATGGAACCTCAACTGAACCAAGAAGTGATCAATACCGCAGCGCAGCACGACGGTCCCATCGAAACCGATGCGGTGATTGTGGGCGCCGGGCCTGTAGGCCTGTTTCAGGTGTTTGAGTTGGGGCTGCTTGAGATCAAGGCCCATGTGATCGACTCGCTGGCCTACCCGGGCGGCCAGTGCATTGAGCTTTACCCCGACAAGCCGATTTACGACATTCCGGCCGTGCCCGTGTGCACCGGCAAGGAACTGACCGACAACCTGCTCAAACAGATCGAGCCCTTTGGCGCGACCTTTCATTTCGGCCAGGAAGTCAGCGTGGTTGAAAAGCAGCAGGATGGCCGCTTCTTTGTCGAAACGTCAAAAGGCACGCGCTTCCTGACCAAAACCATTTTCATCGCAGCCGGTGTGGGCGCCTTCCAGCCCAAGCTGCTGCGCGTCGAAGGCCTGGAGAAGTTCGACGACAGCCAGCTGTTCTACCGCGTGAAAAGCCCGGCCGACTTTGCCGGAAAAAACCTGGTGATTGTGGGCGGCGGTGATTCGGCGCTTGACTGGACGCTGAACTTTGTCGCCGAAGGCCCGAACAAGGCCGAGAGCGTGATCCTGATTCACCGCCGCGACGGCTTCCAGGCGGCGCCTGCCAGCGTGGCCAAAATGCGCGAACTCTGCGACGCCTACGAGATGCAGTTCATCGTGGGACAGATCACTGGCTACGAGGAAAAAAACGGCAAGCTGACCGGCGCCAAGGTCACCGGCTCCGATGGCGTTACGCGCGTGGTGCCGTTGGACGTGCTGCTGGTGTTCTTCGGCCTGTCACCCAAGCTAGGGCCTATTGCCAACTGGGGCCTGGACATAGAGCGCAAACAGCTCAAGGTGGATACCGAGAAGTTTTCCACCAATGTTCCAGGTATCTTTGCCGTGGGCGACATCAACACCTATCCCGGCAAGAAGAAGCTGATTCTGAGCGGCTTCCATGAGTGCGCGCTGGCAGCCTTTGGCGCGGCTCCCTTGATCTTCCCGGACAAGAAGATCCACCTGCAATACACCACAACCAGCCCGAAACTGCACAAGGTGCTGGGTGTTGAATCGCCGGTGTTTGACGACTAAGCCGAGCTGGCTCGCTTCCACCTGAAAGCCCGCCGCGTGCGGGCTTTTTGTTGCCTGTACGGCTTACGCAATAGGCCCGCCCGGAATCGCCCTACAATTTGGCTGGCGTCTACACAGGCGCTTTCGCTGGGGGTGTTGCTGCAATTCGTCGTGCGAGTTGCGGCGGCTGAGAAAGTCCCTTTGAACCTGATTTGAGGTAATCCTCGCGCAGGGAAGCATGTTCCGGATGCCCGCTGTTCTTGCGGGCTTCAAGCAGGCCGACCTGGCATCGATGATCGGAACTGCTGATGACCACGACTTCTACTTCTGCTGCCGCCGGCAACACCGCGCTTGCGCCGTTGCCCTCCAGCGACCGCCTGTTCGGCTGGAGCGACCATGCCGCACTGTGGCTCAGCCTCGGGGTGGGCCTGCTGGTCATGCAGATCGGCGCCTACCTGGTGCCGGCCGTTGGCACCCAGACAGCCTTGCTGGTGATCGTCTGCGGCTCGGTACTTGGCGCCGGCTTGCTGGCCTGGACGGCCAGGATCGGCTGCGACAGCGGGCTTTCCAGCGCCGGGCTGATGCATGCCACCTATGGCAGCAGTTTTGCGCGCCTGCCGGTGCTGCTCAACATCGTGCAGCTCATCGGCTGGACCACCTTCGAACTGGTGGTGATGCGTGACGGGACAGTGGCCATCGCCCGTCAATCCGGAAACTTTGCAGGTGCCTTCTGGCCTCTTCTGGCCACTTTGCTGTGGGGCGCGGTGCTGCTGGCGCTGCTGTCGGGCTCCATGGTCAAGCTGGTGCGCAAATTCATAGGCCGCTATGGCCTGCCGCTGGTCATCGCCTCATTGCTGTGGCTGAGCTGGCAGTTTCTGTCCAAGGCCAATGCCCAGGGCCTGAGCGCGCTGTGGATGCGGCCAGGTGAAGGCGGCATGAGCACGCTGTCCGCACTCGACCTGGTGATCGCAATGCCGGTGTCGTGGTTACCCCTCGTAGCCGATTTCGCGCGCCATGGACGCGATGGCAAAGCCGCGCTGCGCGGCACCTGGCTGGGCTATGCGATCGCCAATATCTGGTGCTATGCGTTGGGCGTGCTGGTCGCGATTACAGCGCCCAGCACCGACCTCGTCGCCGCGCTGCTGCTGGCGCAAGGCGGCCTGATCGCGCTGGGGCTGATTCTGATCGACGAGGTCGACAACGCGTATGGCGATCTCTATTCGGGCTCGGTGGCCGGCCACAGCCTGAAACCTGCCTGGAGCGTGCGGCGCTGGGGCGTGGGGCTGGCACTGCTGTGCACCGCGCTGGCGCTGGTGTTGCCCATGCACAGCCTGGAGCCATTTTTGTTGATGCTCAGTTCGGTGTTTGTGCCCTTGTACGGCGTGATCCTTGCGCGGCTGGCAGGCACGGCCGGTATTGCTTCGCTGGTGACTGAGCGCAAGGTGAATGCCAGCGCCGTCGCGATCTGGGTGCTGGGCATTGCGTGTTATCACCTGTGCGCGAAGCTCGCGCCGGACTGGGGTGCGGCTTTGCCAACCCTGGTGCTGACCTTTGTACTGGCACGCCTGACGCGCAGCGGCCGCTCCGGTATCACCGCAGCGGCTTGAGCCGCATCGCGATGGGCGCGTGGCCGTGGTTCAGCGGCCCGCCGCCAGCGCCCGTTCGCACTCTGGCACCAGCCTCCAGCGCCGCACGCACATAGGCGCGTGCGCGCTGCACAGCCTCCAACAGAGGGTGCCCCAACGCCAGGTGAGCGGCAATCGCGGACGACAGCGTGCAACCGGTGCCGTGGGTATTGGGGCTGGGAATGCGCGGCCCGCGCATCCAGTGCAGTTCGCCACTTTGGGTGGCCAGTAAATCGCTGACCACATCGCCGGGCAAATGCCCGCCCTTGAGCAGCACGGCGCGGGCGCCTTGGGCCAGCAGCTCCTGTGCAGCAACCTGCATGTCCTGCTCGGTGCCCAGCGACCGGCCGACCAACAGCGAAGCCTCGTCGAGATTTGGGGTGACCACCATGGCACGCGGAAACAGCTCACCCACCAGTACCGCAATGGCCGGGTTGTCGATCAGCACGGCGCCGCTGGTGGCGACCATGACAGGGTCCAGCACCACGTTCTGCAGCGCATGCCGATCAATTGCCTCCGCCACGGTCCGCACGATGTCGGGTGCGTGCAGCATGCCTATCTTCACCGCATGCGCGCCTATGTCTTCGATCACGGCATCGATCTGGTCGCGCAGCATCTGCGGCGGCACGCCATGGATGGCGCGAACGCCGCGCGTATTCTGGGCCGTCAGCGCAGTGATGGCCGTCATGCCGTAGCAGCCCAGCGCGGCAAAGGTCTTGAGGTCAGCCTGGATGCCGGCCCCGCCGCCGCTGTCGGAACCTGCAATGCTCAGCACGCGCGGGTATTCGTGGTCGAAAGTGGTTTCATTCATGAGTGCAGTCATTCGTTTTCCGTGATCCACAGTGCATCACACCAGAACCTGAGCGTCGCGGCTTCGGTGCAGGCCCCAATACCTGCAAATGAAAGAGCGGAGGCCATTTGTTCCTCGGGGCGAAGGTGTTCGCATGGCGCTGCGAAGGCTAGCGTCGGTAAAGACAGCGCAACGAATGCCAGATCAATTATCGCGGAACGCCGTACTGCGACAACCGTCATCCAGAAGCCCTGCAGCTCAAAGAAAAAGCCCGCAGTCTGATGGACAGCGGGCTTCGGGGGTGGCCTTGTTGGGCCTTGTTCTTGGCTCCTCAACCTGGGCTCGAACCAGGGACCTACGGATTAACAGTCCGGCGCTCTACCAACTGAGCTATTGAGGAATACAGCCTTAGATTATAGCGTCAATTTTCGAGCTTTTTAAGCCTGCGGCATTCTGTCAATGCCTTGGCTCCTGCCGAATGGCGAGCAGACACCGCTTCGTGGGCAAAAAAAACGGCGGCCTATTGGCCCTCAACCCTTGTTTGATATGCGCAAGCAGCTATCAAATCAATAGCATGTCTATGAATCACTGATCTCGGCAACGCTTTGGCCACGCCGCCGCAGCCTGCTCGGCTACCATTTGCGCATGTCCTTCACGGCCCGCTGTTTTAATGGCTTTATGACTGTCCATTTTTAAGCCATGGGTAAACTTCCGCGCCCCGTGCCCTGGCTTGCCGCCGGCGAAAACTTTCCCTCACTGGATACCGCGTGGGGGCCTCATGACCCGGCACCCGGTTTGCTGGCGGCCGGTGCCGCACTGGATGTGCCGACCTTGGTCCATGCGTATTCGCGTGGAATTTTCCCCTGGTACAGCGTCGGCCAGCCCGTGCTCTGGTGGAGCCCTGACCCTCGCATGGTGCTGCAGACTCGCCACTTCAAGCTGCACCGGTCGCTGCGTAAGGCGGTAGTTCGTTTTCAGGAACATCCTCGCTGCGAAATCAGGTTCGACAGCGCCTTTGAGCGCGTCATCGACGCCTGCGCCAGCAAGCCGCGTTCCGGCCAACCCGGTACCTGGATAGTCCCCGACATGGTGCAGGCCTATACCACTCTTCATGTGGCGGGCCATGCGCACAGCGTAGAGACCTGGATCGACGGCGAGCTGGCAGGCGGCTTGTATTGTGTGAATCTGGGCCGCATGGTATTTGGCGAATCGATGTTTGCGCACCAGACCGATGCATCCAAAATCGCACTGGCGGCACTGGTGGCTTTTTGCCGTGAACATCACATCACCATGATAGATTGCCAGCAAAATACCCATCACCTGGCGTCCCTGGGCGCAGGAGAAATCAGCCGGGCGGAATTTGTTGCCCACCTCGGACAAAGTGTGGGTAAAACGGGGCCCGACTGGCGCTTTGAGCCCGTATACTGGAATCAGATACTGACGACGGGAACGAAGGGAACCCTGGACCTACCGTGACACATCTCAAAGACCTGCCACTGCAAACCTTGCAGTTCTACGCAACGGCGCCCTACCCGTGCAGCTATCTGCCGGGCAAACAGGCCCGCTCGCAGGTTGCCACACCCAGCCACCTCATCCACAACGACGCTTATTCGGACCTTGTGACCAACGGCTTCCGGCGCAGCGGCATGTTCACCTACCGCCCCTACTGTGATGGGTGCCAGGCCTGCGTCCCGCTGCGGGTGCCTGTTGGCAGTTTCAGCCCGAACAGCAGCCAGCGCCGCGCCTGGAAGCGGCACCAGGCGCTGCAGGCCCGCATCCTCAAGCTCTGCTTCATGCCGGAGCACTACCAGCTCTACCTGCGCTACCAGAACGGCCGTCACGCGGGCGGCGGCATGGACCATGACAGCATTGACCAATACACCCAGTTCCTCTTGCAAAGCCGTGTGAATTCACGCCTGGTGGAGTTTCGCGAAAGCCTGCCTGACGGCGAGCCGGGCGCTCTGAAGATGGTGTCCATCCTTGACGTGCTGGAGGACGGCATTTCCGCGGTCTATACGTTTTATGAGCCGGATGGCCGCGCAAGCTACGGCAACTACAGCGTGCTGTGGCAGATCGAGCAGGCCCGGCGCCTCGATTTGCCCTACGTGTACCTGGGCTACTGGATCGCGGAAAGCCCAAAAATGAATTACAAGGCCGGATTCAGACCCAATGAAGTGCTGGTCGACGGGCAGTGGGTGCTTTCCGCAGAGCCTGCGGCAGAAAATACAGGCAGGCCATCCGACAAGGCATAGGCATCGGCCCCATCAGGCGCATCACCCAGCGCATCAGGATTTCACAGGGTAAAATTTGCAGCAGAAAGCCTGCACATGAAAAAGCCCGACTCAGCCCTTCCCGCGACACCGACCGTTCAGGTCATTGAAAGGATGTTCACGCTGCTCGAAATCCTGGCGAACCGCGAAGAAGCGCTTTCGCTCAAGGAAATCAGCGAGAAGTCGGGGCTCCATCCCTCCACTGCGCATCGCATCCTGAACGATCTGGCCACGGGCCGTTTTGTGGATCGCCCCGCAGCGGGCAGCTACCGGCTGGGCATGCGACTGCTGGAACTGGGCAACCTTGTCAAAGCCCGTCTGGACGTCCGCGACGCTGCGCTGCTGCCCATGCGCGAGCTGCACAAGCTCACACAGCAACCGGTCAACCTGAGCATGCGCCAGGGCGATGAAATCGTGTACGTGGAGCGCGCCTACAGCGAACGCTCCGGCATGCAGGTGGTACGGGCCATCGGGGGCCGTGCGCCGCTGCATCTAACGTCTGTGGGCAAACTGTTCCTCGCGTTTGACGACCCGCAGCGCCTGCGCACCTACGCGACGCGCACCGGCCTGCCGGGACAGACACGCAACAGCATCACGCAGTTGCCGATTCTGGAACGCGAGCTTTCCAAAGCGCGCCAGTACGGCATCGCGCGCGACAACGAAGAACTGGAGTTGGGAGTGCGCTGCATGGCTGCAGGTATTTACGATGACCAGAACCAGCTGGTAGCGGGCTTGTCGATTTCGGCCCCGGCTGACCGGCTGGACGAACACTGGCTGCCCAAGTTGCAGGCGACTGCGAATGAGATTTCAGCCGCGCTGGGCTACAAACCCAAGTAAAAAAAGGCTGCGGCCCAATCAGGCCGAGCGCAAGCAGCTATCAATACAATAGCAGACCGCGCAACTCGGGAATGCTCAGCCGTTCACCTGCTTGATGGAGGTGCTGACATTCACCTTGGGTTCGGCCACCGGATTCGACTCCACCCAGCGGCGTACACGCTCGGCATCACCCAGGCGGCTCAGCTTGCCGGCGGAATCCAGAAACACCATGATCAGTTTGCGGCCTGCGATTTTGGTCTGCATGACCAGGCACTGGCCAGCTTCAGAGATATAGCCGGTTTTTTGCAGGCCGATATCCCAGTCGGGGTTCTTCACCAGGCGATTGGTATTGTTGTACTGCAGCGTGCGGGTGCCGACTGCAACTTGATAACCCGTCGATGTGGAGAGCTCGCGCAGCATCGGGTCGCCATGTGCTGCGTTGACCAGCGTCGCCAGATCCTGCGCACTGGACTGGTTGCGGCTGGAAAGGCCGGTGGGCTCCACATAGCTGGTGTCCGTCATGCCCAGCATTTTTGCCTTGGCGTTCATCAGGCTGACAAACGTGCCCATGCCACCGGGGTAGGTACGGCCCAGGGCGTGCGCAGCGCGGTTCTCGCTGGACATCAGGGCCAGGTGGAGCAGCTCACCACGCGTGAGCGTGGTGCCGACCTTCAGGCGTGAACTGCTGCCCTTTTCGGTGTCCACGTCGTCCTGCGTGATGGTGATGAGCTCATCCATGGGCAGCTTGGCGCCGCTGACGATGACGCCGGTCATCAATTTGGTGAGGGATGCGATCGGCAACACAGCATGGTCGTTCTTGCTGAACAGCACTTCACGCGTGTCCTGGTCGATCACCAGCGCGACGCTGGACTTCAGTTCAAGGGGATCTTGCGAACCGTGCAAACCGGCAATCTGACCGAAGGATGGTTTGGCCGGAATGGACACGCGGATGATGCTTCTGCGTTTTGTACCTGCAACAAAACGTACGCTCTTGCGTGTCGCAATAACTTTTTGGGAAGCCGACGCCTTGGACGAGGCGTGCTGCTTTTTGACAATGGTTTTTTTGGTGGTTGCCGCATTCGCGGCTGGCACTGCAAAGGCGGCGATCAGGGCCATGAATCCAACGATTTTTAATGCGCGATTGAAAATCTGATGAGACATGGTGGTCTTGCCTGCGTGGATTGCAATGAATGGGATGGCTGGAGTGTATACAAATAGAAAAAGTCACGCAATATCAAAAACTTGCGCGACTTTCCTAAAAACACACTCACTTTGTGACGTTTTTAACGCTTAAAGCCCCACCCGCACCCAGATTCAACGCCAAGTCATTGAATACAAAGGTTTTTATTTTTTTAATTGTTACATCATCCCTGTGCCGCCACGCGGTCAGCTTTACTTTGGAGCTTGTTCAACGCGCTCAAATAGGCTTTTGCCGATGCCACCACAATGTCGGGATCGGCGCCCACGCCATTGACCACCCGCCCGCTGTTTTGCAAACGCACCGTGACTTCTCCCTGGCTTTCTGTTGATCCGCTGATGGCGTTCACAGAGTAAAGCACCATCTCCGCACCGCTTTTGACGTGTGACTCGATGGCTTTGAGGGAGGCATCAACAGGGCCGTTGCCGTCGGATTCGCCTTTGACTTCCTTGCCGGCCACAGTGAACACGACGCTGGCCTGAGGGCGTTCGCCGGTTTCGCTGTGTTGCGACAGGGACACAAAGCCGTACTGCTCGTTGTCATGCGAAGCGCTTTCATCGCTCGCCAGCGCCAGGATGTCTTCGTCAAAGATCTCGCTCTTGCGGTCCGCGAGTTCCTTGAATTTGGCGAAGGCGTTGTTGATGTCCGCTTCGCTTTCCATGGCGACACCGAGCTCCAGCAGACGCTGCTTGAAGGCGTTGCGCCCGCTCAGCTTGCCCAGCACGATCTTGTTGGCGCTCCAGCCCACGTCTTCGGCGCGCATGATTTCATAGGTGTCGCGCGCCTTGAGCACGCCGTCCTGGTGGATGCCCGAGGCATGCGCGAAGGCATTGGCGCCGACCACGGCCTTGTTCGGCTGCACCACAAATCCCGTGGTCTGGCTCACCATGCGGCTGGCCGCCAGGATGTGCTGCGTGTCGATTCCAAGTTCGAGGCCGAAGTAATCCTTGCGGGTTTTCACGGCCATCACCACTTCTTCGAGCGAGCAGTTGCCGGCACGCTCGCCCAGGCCGTTGATGGTGCATTCCACCTGCCGCGCGCCGCCAATCTTCACACCGGCCAGAGAGTTGGCCACGGCCATGCCCAGGTCGTTGTGGCAGTGCACGGACCAGACAGCCTTGTCGCTGTTGGGGATACGCTCGCGCAGGTTCCTGATGAAGTTGCCGTAGAGCTCGGGGATGGCGTAGCCTACGGTGTCGGGCACGTTGATGGTGGTTGCGCCTTCCTTGATCACGGCCTCCAGCACGCGGCACAGGAAGTCCGGGTCCGAACGATAGCCATCTTCGGGACTGAACTCGATATCACCCATCAGGTTTTTGGCAAAACGCACGGAGAGCTTGGCCTGCTCGAATACCTGATCGGGTGTCATGCGCAGTTTCTTTTCCATGTGCAGGGCGCTGGTTGCAAGGAACAGATGCAGACGCCCCGATGCCGCAGGTTTCAAGGCCTCGGCAGCGCGGGAAATATCCCTGTCGTTGGCACGCGCCAGCGAGCAGATGGTGGAGTCCCTCACCACCTCCGCAATAGCCTTCACGCATTCGAAATCGCCATTGGAGCTGGCGGCAAACCCGGCTTCGATCACATCGACCTTCAGGCGCTCCAGCTGGCGGGCAATCCGCAGCTTTTCGTCCTTGGTCATGGAAGCGCCGGGCGATTGCTCGCCGTCGCGCAAGGTAGTGTCGAAAATAATGAGTTTGTCAGTCATGGCGGGATTCCTGATGCGTTGGGCGCTCTGTTTTTTGAAAGGTCTTGAACCGGGTTAACCGCTAATGGTAGCCTCGCCGGCGGGCTGGCCGGCCTTGCTGCGCTGCAGGCCGGAAACAATGGCCTTGAGCGACGCCGAGACAATATTGCCGTCCATGCCGACGCCGAAAAGCGTCTGGTCGTTGATGCGCAGCTCCAGGTAGGCCACGGCCTGCGCGCTCGCCCCAGCCCCGATGGCGTGTTCGTGGTAATCCAGCACGCGGACCGTGTGGCCTGTCGCCGCGGCCAAGCCGGCCACGAAGGCATCTATGGGCCCGGTGCCTGTGCCCTCAACGGCGTGACGTCTGCCGCCAAGCTGAACCTCGGCCTTGATGTGGAAGGACTCGCCGCCGGCTTTTCCGGTTTCCTCAATCGCCAGACGCTGCGGTGCGGCAACGGTCTGTACGCCGTATTCCTTCTCAAACAGCGCGAAGATATCTTTGCCTGTCAATTCCTTGCCGGTCGCGTCCATCACCGATTGCACTACCTGGCTGAACTCGATCTGCAGGCGGCGCGGAAGCTCCAGGCCGAACTCGCTTTCCAGCAGGTAGGCGATGCCACCCTTGCCCGACTGGCTGTTGACGCGGATCACGGCTTCATAGCTGCGGCCCAGGTCCTTGGGATCGATGGGCAAATAAGGCATGTCCCACACGTCGCCTTCTTTGCGCGCAGCGAAAGCCTTCTTGATGGCGTCCTGGTGCGAGCCGGAGAACGAGGTGTAAACCAGATCGCCGGCATACGGATGACGGGGATGCACGGGCAGCTGGTTGCAATGCTCCACCGTGCGGCGGATTTCGTCGATTTCAGAGAAGTCCAGCCCGGGCGATACGCCTTGCGTGTAGAGATTGAGCGCGATGTTTACCAGGTCCACATTGCCGGTGCGCTCGCCATTTCCGAAGAGGCAGCCTTCAATGCGGTCAGCACCCGCCATCAAGGCCAGCTCGCCGGCCGCAGTGCCCGTGCCGCGGTCGTTGTGGGGATGAACCGAGATCACGATGGCGTCGCGCCTGGCCAGGTGGCGGTGCATCCACTCCATCATGTCGGCAAAAATATTCGGCGTGGAATGCTCCACCGTGGACGGCAGGTTGATGATGCATTTTCGCTCGGGCGTCGGCTGCCAGACCTCGGTCACGGCATCGACCACGCGCTTGGAAAACGCCAGCTCAGTGCCCGACCACATCTCGGGTGAGTACTGGAACGTCCATTGCGTTTCAGGCTGCGCCGCAGCCAGTTGCTGGAAGAGCCGCGCATTGTCGGTCGCGAGCTGGACAATCTCGTCCTCATTCATGCCCAGCACCACGCGGCGCATAACCGGCGCGGTGGCGTTGTAGAGGTGGACGATGGCTTTTTTGGCGCCCTTGAGCGACTCGAAAGTACGGCGGATCAACGGCTCGCGCGCCTGGGTCAGCACCTGGATGGTGACGTCGTCGGGAATCAAATTACCGTCGATGAGCTGGCGGAGAAAGTCGAATTCAATCTGGGATGCGGATGGAAAGCCCACCTCGATTTCCTTGAAGCCGATTTTCACCAGGGTGTGGAACATCCTGAGCTTGCGGGGAATATCCATGGGCTCTATCAGCGCCTGGTTGCCGTCCCGCAGGTCCACGCTGCACCAGATGGGCGCTTGCGTCAGCACGGCATCGGGCCATGTGCGGTCGGCCAGTCGGACAGGCGCGAAGGATTGGTATTTGCTGGAAGGTGTTTTCAACATGGTCATTTCGTCAACCCCAAAGATTACAAAAAAACCAGCAACCCAAAGAAAAACGGCCCGTTGCTGGTGCAAACGGGCCGTTGAATCAGGTGTACGCGTGCGCTACCGTCTCCGCCCGTTGGCAGATAGCAGTAGTGCTAGCGAAATATGTTTCATCCGGTCAATGTACCACAATTATTTGTGAAGGCCGCGTTCGTCGGGTTCGTCGGTGGACGTCGAGATCACGCTGGTCTGCTGGCCCTTGGCCTTACGCCAGCCGTACAGCACGTAACCTGACAGGCCATAAAGCACGAACAGGCCGAACATCACGGTAGGTGGATGGATATTGATAACGGCGATTCCAAGCGCGATCAACACAATGGCCGCGAAAGGCACGCTGCGCTTCATTTGCACGTCCTTGAAGCTGTAGAACGGCACATTCGTGACCATCGTGAGGCCCGCATAGAGCGTGAGGCCGAAGGTCACCCAGCGCACTTCCAGCCCACTGACTCCCGCATCGGTCATCAGCCAGATAAAGCCGGCCACCAACGCCGCCGCAGCGGGCGACGGCAGACCCTGGAAGAAACGTTTGTCAACCACGGCCGTGTTCACATTGAAGCGAGCCAGACGCAACGCCGCGCAGGCGCAGTAAACAAAGGCGCCTATCCAGCCCCAGCGCCCCAGGCTGGTCAAGGCCCAGACGTAGGCGATCAACGCCGGTGCGGCGCCGAAAGACACCATGTCCGAGAGCGAATCCATCTGCTCGCCGAAAGCGCTTTGCGTGTTGGTCATCCGGGCGACGCGGCCGTCCAGGCTGTCGAGAATCATGGCGCAAAACACACCGATGGCAGCTTGGTCGAAGCGCCCGTTCATGGCCATGACGATGGCGTAAAAGCCGCCAAACAGGGCGGCCAGCGTGAATAAATTGGGCAATATGTAAATGCCCTTGCGTCGCTTGCGTATCACCACCGCTTCGGTAGGGAACGCCGAATCTTCACCATCATGCATAAAAACACTCCTGAGGCACAACTGGTGCGCGCAAACAGCTATCGAATTCATAGCACCCGTAGATGCCATCCAGAAGCCGGGCCTCCTTGAAGGAATAGGCCGTCGACTCAAGCCTCCAAGGATACCAAGGTCGGACTCGGCAGAAACTTTTACCTCACCCCATCCAGTCTGCTCTGGTCAGAAAAAAAGCCGCGCAGGACCTTTGCGCGGCTTTTTGCAGGACAAAGCCCTGACGGGCTTCGATCAGTTGCGGGTCTGGTCGACCAGCTTGTTTTTCGCGATCCAGGGCATCATGGCGCGCAGCTTTTCGCCCACGATCTCGATCTGGTGCTCGGAATTCAGGCGGCGGCGGCTCAGCAGGGTTGGCGCGCCAGCCTGGTTTTCCAACAGGAAGCTCTTGGCGTATTCACCTGTCTGGATGTCTTTCAGGCACTTGCGCATCGCGTCTTTCGTAGCCGAGGTCACGATGTTCGGGCCTGTCACGTATTCGCCATATTCTGCGTTATTCGAGATCGAGTAGTTCATGTTGGCGATACCGCCTTCATAAATCAGGTCAACGATCAGCTTGAGCTCGTGCAGGCATTCAAAGTACGCCATTTCAGGCGCGTAACCAGCTTCCACCAGCGTTTCGAACCCGGCCTTGATCAACTCGACTGTGCCGCCGCACAGCACGGCCTGCTCGCCGAACAGGTCGGTTTCAGTTTCTTCGCGGAAGTTGGTTTCAATAATGCCGGCTTTGCCACCGCCATTGGCCATGGCATAGCTCAGGGCCAGGTCGCGGGCCTTGCCGGACTTGTCCTGGTGCACGGCGACCAGGTGAGGCACGCCGCCACCCTGGGCGTAGGTGTTGCGCACCGTGTGGCCGGGTGCCTTGGGGGCGACCATCCAGACGTCGAGGTCGGCACGAGGAATCACGGCGCCATAGTGCACGTTGAAACCGTGGGCAAACACCAGGGAAGCGCCCTGCTTGATGTGGGGAGCCACGTCGTTTTTGTAGACCGCGCCGATCTGTTCATCGGGCAGCAGGATCATGACCACGTCAGCGGCCTTGACCGCGTCCGCGACTTCAGCGACCTTCAGGCCGGCCTTTTCGACCTTGGGCCACGAAGCGCCGCCCTTGCGCAGGC
The DNA here is from genome assembly GCF_056405675.1 of Polaromonas sp. P1_F4. Lineage (NCBI taxonomy): Bacteria > Pseudomonadati > Pseudomonadota > Betaproteobacteria > Burkholderiales > Comamonadaceae > Polaromonas > Polaromonas sp. P1_F4. The sequence goes on from NZ_JBFUBP010000003.1 coordinate 279,918, forward strand.
CGACGATCACTTTCACGCCGCTGTCGTTCAGGTTTTGCGCGTGCGCGTGGCCCTGGCTGCCGTAGCCGATGATGGCGACTGTTTTGCCCTTGATCAGGCTCAAATCACAATCTTTGTCGTAAAAAACTTTCATGTTTCTCTCCAGAATAGGTATTGGCGAAAATGCCCTTCGACAGGCTCAGGGCGAACGGTAAACGCATATCGCCACTCAAAATCCGTTCGCGTTGAGCCTGTCGAAACGCGCGCACGGACGACTTAAATCAAACCCGCAAAATCCGCTCGCCGCGGCCAATACCGCTGGAGCCGGTTCGCACCGTCTCAAGGATCGCACTGCGGTCTATGGCTTCCAGAAATGCATCGTTCTTGGACTGGTCGCCAGTCAGCTCGATGGTGTAGCTTTTCTCCGTCACGTCGATGATTCGCCCGCGGAATATATCAGCCATGCGCTTCATCTCTTCGCGCTCCTTGCCGACTGCGCGCACCTTGACCATCATGAGTTCACGCTCGGTGTAGGAGCCTTCGGTCAGGTCGACAACCTTGACCACTTCGATAAGGCGATTCAGGTGCTTGGTGATTTGTTCGATGACGTCGTCGGAACCGGTGGTCTGTATCGTCATGCGCGACAGGCTCGGGTCCTCCGTCGGGGCGACGGTCAGGCTTTCGATGTTGTAGCCGCGCGCCGAGAACAGGCCGACCACGCGGGAAAGAGCGCCCGGCTCGTTTTCCAGCAAAACTGCAATGATGTGTTTCATAAGAAGATTCCTCTTTTCGCTGCCCTCCCCTGCGCACGGTAATGCGCAGGCTCGGCAGACAATAGATTCGTCAGGTGACGGTGAATGAATGGGTGTGGTTGGCGTGGGGCCTAGAGGTCTTCCGACCCCAGCAGCATTTCGGTAATGCCCTTGCCGGCCTGCACCATCGGGAACACGTTTTCGGTCGGGTCCGTGCGGAAGTCCATGAACACCGTACGGTCCTTGAGCTTGCGGGCTTCGCGAAGCGCCGGCTCCACGTCCTGCGGTTTTTCGATCAGCATGCCGACGTGACCATAGGCTTCGGCCAGCTTCACGAAATTGGGCAGCGCATCCATGTAGCTGCTGCTGTAGCGGCCTTCGTAGTCAATTTCCTGCCATTGCCGAACCATGCCCAGGTAACGGTTGTTCAACGAAACGATCTTGATCGGTGTGTTGTATTGCAGGCAGGTGGAAAGCTCCTGGATGCACATCTGCACCGAGCCCTCACCCGTGATGCAGAACACTTCCGAATCGGGCTTGGCCAGCTTGATGCCCATGGCATAGGGAATGCCGACGCCCATGGTGCCCAGGCCGCCCGAATTGATCCAGCGGCGTGGCTCGTCGAATTTGTAGTACTGCGCGGCCCACATCTGGTGCTGGCCCACGTCCGACGTGATGTAGGTGTCGGCGTCCTTGGTCAGCTTCCAGAGCGTTTCGACAACGTGCTGGGGCTTGATGACGTCGCCCTTGCCCATGCTGTATTTCATGCAATCGCGCTTGCGCCAGCCTTCAATCGTGTCCCACCAGCCGCCCAGCGCGTTCGCGTCGGGCTTGAGACCGGATTCCTTGATCATGCTGATCAGTTCGGTCAGCACGTCCTTCACGTCGCCAACGATGGGAATGTCGACCTTCACGCGCTTCGAAATGCTGGAAGGGTCGATATCGATGTGGATGATCTTGCGTTCGTTCTGCGCGAAGTGCTTGGGGTTGCCGATCACGCGGTCATCAAACCGGGCACCGACGGCCAGCAACACGTCGCAATGCTGCATCGCGTTGTTGGCTTCAATGGTGCCGTGCATGCCCAGCATGCCGAGGAATTTTTTGTCGCTGGCCGGGTAGGCGCCCAGGCCCATCAACGTGTTGGTACAAGGGTAGCCCAGCATGTCGACCAGCGTGCGCAGTTCTTGCGAGGCATTGCTGAGCAATACGCCGCCGCCGGTGTAGATATAGGGCCGTTTGGCCGCCAGCAGCAATTGCAGGGCCTTGCGGATCTGCCCGCCATGGCCTTTGCGCACCGGGTTGTAAGAGCGCATCTCAATGGTTTGCGGATAGCCGTTGTAAGGCACCTTGTTGAAGGACACGTCCTTGGGGATATCAACGACCACAGGGCCGGGCCGGCCGCTGCGGGCGATATGAAACGCCTTTTTCAGGGTTTCGGCCATGTGCCGCGCATCCTTGACCAGGAAGTTGTGCTTCACGATGGGCCGGGTGATGCCGACGGTGTCGCATTCCTGGAAGGCATCCAGCCCGATGGCGTGGGTAGGAACCTGTCCCGTGATGATGACCATCGGGATGCTGTCCATGTACGCTGTCGCGATACCGGTCACGGCGTTGGTCACGCCCGGGCCGGAAGTGACCAGCGCCACGCCCACCTCACCTGTGGCGCGAGCATAGCCGTCGGCTGCGTGCACAGCGGCCTGCTCATGGCGCACCAGGATGTGCTGGATCGAATCCTGTTTGTAAACGGCGTCGTAAATATGCAGGACTGCACCGCCCGGATAACCCCACATGTATTTGACGCCTTCAGCCTGAAGGGACTTCATGAGGATTTCCGCGCCGCGGAGTTCTTGAGAATTTGTTTGTGCAGACGCAGCTGCCGCGGAAGCGATTTCCGCTTTGGAGATTTCCATGATGAACCTTTGTGAATTTCTCTAACGAAATACCTTGGGTGCCTCTTTGCCCACTCTTGTGAAGCAGCATCGAGACTTGAGGCCAAAACCATAAGCGGAAACATAAACCGCCGAGTCATGACCCGTTTGCCTTTTGAATTGCAGGCCGTATTATGGCATTTCGCGTTGCGCAATGGCTGCACGCGGTGAAAAATCGCATCCGGTACCGGCCGGGATGCGATAATTTTCCAGCTGTATCCTTGGATGCATGCCTTATTGGCATCGGCCCTGCGAGTACCCGCAGACCACCCTGTGCAGCGCTGGACGAACCGGAACCCCACACCGTTGGCAACTGAACAAGAACTCTCGGATTTCCTGAAAAGCGTTGAAAAACGGGCTTTCAAGCGCAGCATCTACCACGTGCGGGATGAAGAAGCGGCCCTTGATATCGTTCAGGACAGCATGATGAAGCTGGCCCAGCACTACGGCGACAAGCCTGCGGCCGAGCTACCCATGCTGTTCCAGCGCATCCTGGCCAACACCACGCTGGACTGGTTCCGCCGCCGCAAGACCCGGAACGCGCTTTTCTCCAACATGAGCGACTTTGAATCGCAGGGAGAAGACGGAGATTTCGATCTTCTGGAAACTTTAGAGAGCCTTACCAACTCAGAGGGTACAGAGAGCGCCCAGGATGCTACTGAGCGGGCGCAAATATTGCATGAGATCGAACTGCAGGTAAAGGAATTGCCGGGCCGTCAACGGGAAGCCTTTCTGATGCGTTACTGGGAGGAAATGGATGTCGCTGAAACAGCAGCCGCCATGGGCTGTTCGGAGGGCAGTGTCAAAACACATTGTTCCCGCGCAGTTCACGCCCTCAGCAAAGCCCTGAGTGCCAAAGGTATAAAACTATGACTAACTCACTACAAAAAAGAGCCGAAATCCTGCAGGACCGCTTTGGCCTGAAGACCGTGTCCTACCTGTCCGCAGGAGCTGCAGACCTGCCTTACGACATTTCCGAGCGCCTGCGCGCCGCACGCGTTCAAGCTGTTTCAAAACGTAAAGTTGCCAAAACACAAACCGCCACCAGCGTTGTCGGCGTTGGCACAAGTGCCGCCCTGTCATGGGGATCTGATGACGGCCTGAGCTGGTGGGCACGGATTGGTTCGGTCCTTCCACTTGTTGCACTGGTTGTAGGCCTGCTGGCCATCAATTCGATCCAGAACGACAACCGCGCCCAGGAACTGGCCGAAGTCGATGTAGCGTTGCTTACTGACGAACTCCCGCCCGCTGCTTTTGCCGATCCGGGTTTTGTCCAGTACCTCAAAACCACACGCCAAGTCCCTACGGCCCAATGATCCCGCGCGCAATCTCCCGACGCGCCTCGTCTGTCGATGGCAGCTCAATGCGGTTGAGACTGCAATGGCTGTCGTTCGGGCTTGTGACGGCTACCCTGCTGGCCTGGCCCATTCTGGGCATTGCACAAGCACCTAAGCCCGTAGGCCCTGCCAGCGCAGCTGTGAAGCCGCCGGCCATCCCTGCCAAGCCCGTCGTGGCCAAGCCGACCTGGGCCGAACTCACGCCCATGCAACAGCAGGCGCTCAAACCGCTGGCTTCAAGCTGGGATACCGTCAGCGAGGCGCAAAAGCGCAAATGGCTGGAAATCTCCAAAAATTACCCTTCACTCACACCGGAAGAGCAGGCCAACCTGCACAGCCGCATGAATGAATGGGTCACCTTGAGCCCCCAGCAGCGCGCGCAAGCCCGGTTGAACTTCGGCAAGACCAAGGAACTCTCCAAGCAGCTCACGCCTGAAGAGAAAAAAGCCAAATGGGAGACTTACCAGGCCCTCAGCCCCGAAGAAAAGCAGAAATTAGCCGCCAAAGCCAGTCCCAAGCCTACCGGGGCGGCAACAGCGGTGAAACCGGTGGCGCCACAGAAGCTGGCGCCCGTGACGCCGCATCCGGTCAAGGCAGCCAGCAAACCTGGCCCTAAAATCACTGCTTTGCAACCTGCCTCAGCTGCTACGCCCGCCGCGCCGTCCGCAAGCGGTGCCGCAACAAGCGCTACGCCCCAACGCTAAGCGCTACCCGCAGCGGCTGGGCTTGGCCCATGCCTGCTGCCGTTCACTGCGGCCAACCTTTATCGCGACATCTTTGACAGTCACAGACACCCTCCCCATTCCGTCCATTCCCCGCCGCATGGCCTGCTGGATGTACGAAGGCATGCTGATGTTCGGCGTGGTTTTTCTGGCCGGTTACCTCTTCAGCACATTGAGCCAGACCCGAAATGCCCTGGACAATCGCCATGCCCTGCAGGCGTTCGTGTTTGTGATTTTCGGTATTTACTTCGTCTGGTTCTGGGCCAAAGGCCAGACCCTGGCCATGAAAACCTGGAACATCCGCGTAGTCGACGTCAACGGTGAACCCGTCACCCAGAAACGCGCCCTGCTGCGTTATGCGCTGAGCTGGCTCTGGTTTCTGCCCCCCCTGGCCGTGAGCTGGGCAATGGCGCTGCCAGGACGGGAAGGCGCTGTACTGACGCTGGGATGGGTCGCCATCTGGGCCATCCTGGCGCGCTTTCATCCGCAAAAACAGTTTTGGCACGACGCCTGGGCAGGCACGCGGCTCATCACCTGGGTCGCACCCGAAAAACCCGGGCGCAAGGCCAAAAACAAAGTCGGTATCACCGGTACTGCGACCCATCAGCCCTAACATCAATGTGCCATAAAGCTGCGCGACAATGGCACCATGTCCGAACAAGTTCAGTTTCCCATGTCTGTGCCAGCGACGCCATCTGATGTTGATGTCGCTCCCGCTGGCGCCACCTCCCGACTGGCCTCCAATGAGCCCGTCAACCCCCAAAAACACCGCAAGGGCCTGAGCCGCGTCTGGCACGCCACCGGCTATTCCGTTGCCGGCCTGCGCGCCGGCTGGCATGAAACCGCTTTCCGCCAGGAGGCGATCGCGTCGATTGTGCTGATCCCCGCCGCTTTCTGGCTGGGCCGCAGCTGGGTCGAAACGGTGCTCCTGGCCGGTACCGTCATCCTCATCATGATCGTGGAACTGCTCAACACGGGCATTGAAACCGCCATCGACCGCATCGGCCCCGAATGGCATGACCTTTCCAAGCGCGCCAAGGACATGGGAAGCGCCGCCGTCCTGCTCAGCCTGCTGCTGTGCGCAGGTACCTGGGCCCTGGCGCTGTTCCAGCGATTTGCCGCATGAACGCAAGCATCAACAAAGTGACCGATACCTCCAAAACCGCCTCCAAGTCCGCTTTTTCTCTCTGCGTTTACTGCGGCTCCCGTCCCGGCAACCAACCCGAATTCGCCGCCATTGCCGCCCTCGTGGGCGCGTGGATAGGCAAGCGCGGCGGGCAACTGGTCTACGGCGGCGGCCGCAACGGCCTGATGGGCATCATGGCCGACGCTGCGCTGGCGGCCGGCGGGCGTGTTGTGGGAATCATCCCCAAGGCACTGGTAGAGAAAGAATGGGCCCACACTGGATGCACCGAGCTGCACATCGTGGAAAACATGCATGAGCGCAAATACATGATGGCCGAACATGCCGATGCGTTCCTGGCATTGCCCGGCGGGATCGGTACGCTGGAGGAGTTTTTCGAGGTATGGACCTGGCGCCAGCTGGGCTACCACGACAAACCGGTCGGCCTGCTCAACATGAACGGCTACTACGACGCCCTGCTGGCCTTCCTGGCGTCTTCGGTGAAGACCGGCTTCATGAACGAATGGCTGATGGACCTGATCCGCACCAGCAGCGACGCGGAATCACTGCTGGAAACGCTGGTGCAGGCAGCCGGCATGACGCCAGGCAACACCCGCCTCGACCAAATCTGACCCTCCCCGGGGATTTCCTCCCAATACCAGCAGGGGCCGCGGGACTGGCTTCGCCAGACCGCAGGCGCAGCGGCCCCCTCGGGGGGCAGCGCATTACACGAAGTGAAAAGCGTGGGGGCCTATATTTAAGCGTGGGGGCCTATCTAGACCGCCGCTTCGTCTTCTTCCCCGGTACGGATGCGCACCACCCGCTCGACGCTGGTGATGAAAATCTTGCCATCACCGATCTTGCCGGTGCGTGCGGCGCGCACGATGGCATCCACGCAACGTTCCACGTCTTCGGTTTTCACCACGACCTCGACCTTGACCTTCGGCAGGAAATCGACGACATATTCGGCGCCACGGTACAGCTCGGTGTGGCCCTTCTGGCGGCCAAAGCCCTTGACTTCAGTGACGGTCAGGCCGGTAACACCGCATTCTGCGAGGGCCTCACGGACTTCTTCGAGTTTGAAGGGCTTGAGGACGGCGGTAATTTGTTTCACTGAATATCTCCGTTAGTTCTAAATATCATCAAAAGCATGTGGCGTCCCCTCTTAACCCAGCAGGGGCCGCGGAACCGGCTTTGCCGGGCCGTAGGCGCAGCGCCCCCTCGGGGGGCAGCGAACCACACACAGTGGGGAGCGTGGGGGCCCTATTGCCGGAATTTGCTGGTAATAGGATAGCGCCAATCCTTGCCAAAGCTCCTGTGGGTGACCCTGATACCCACGGGCGCCTGGCGGCGTTTGTACTCGTTGATTCTGATCAGCTGGGCCACGCGCACGACCAGCGCGCGGTCAAACCCGGCAGCGGCGATGGCATCCACGCCCTGGTCGTTCTCCATGTAGCGCTCCAGGATGGCGTCCAGCACATCGTAGGGCGGCAGGCTGTCCTGGTCGGTCTGGTCGGGCCGCAGCTCGGCGCTGGGCGGCCGCGTGATGATGCGCTCGGGAATCGGGTTGCTGCCCGTGCCGTACGGGTCGTTTTCGTTGCGCCAGCGCGCCAGGCGAAACACCGTGGTCTTCAGCAGGTCCTTGATGACCGCAAAGCCGCCGGCCATGTCGCCGTAGAGCGTGCAATAACCGGTCGCCATTTCGCTTTTGTTGCCGGTGGTCAGCACGATGGAGCCGAACTTGTTCGACAGCGCCATCAAAAACACGCCGCGGATACGCGCCTGGATGTTTTCCTCGGTGGTGTCTTCCTTCAGGCCCTTGAACTCGCCGGCCAGCGAAGCCTTGAAGGCCTCGAACTCCGGCACGATGGAAATCTCGTCGTAGCGCACCTTCACGCGCTCGGCCATTTCGCGCGCATCGATCCAGGAAATGTCTGCTGTATAGGGCGAAGGCATCATCACCGCGCGCACCTTGTCGGCGCCCAGCGCATCCACCGCAATCGCCAATACCAGGGCCGAATCAATGCCACCGGACAGGCCAAGAATGGCGCCCGGAAAGCCGTTTTTACCCAGGTAGTCGCGCACGCCCAGCACCAGCGCGTCCCACAGATCCGCCTCGTGGCTGCGTTCAGGTGCCGTGCTTGCTATTAATTTAATAGCTGCTTGCGCTCGTCCCGCCTGAATTACAAACAGATTTTCCTTGAAACTTTCAGCCCTTCCGGCCAGGGCGCCATCGGCCTGCAAGGCAAAAGACGCGCCTTCAAAAACGATTTCGTCCTGCCCGCCCACCAGGTGCGCATAAATCAACGGCAACCCGGTAGCCTGGGCCCGGAGCTGCATCATCTGCTCGCGTTCCCCGCCTTTGCCGACATGAAACGGCGACGCATTGATGACCGCCAGCAGCTCGGCCCCCGCTTCCCTGGCCAGGCGTGCCGGCTCTTCAAACCAGGCGTCTTCGCAAATCAGCAGCCCGACGCTGACGGCGTCATTGCCTTCCCCGGCCTGGAACACACAGGTGCCCTGCCCCGGTGTGAAATAACGGCGCTCGTCAAACACCTGGTAGTTGGGCAGCTCGCGTTTGGCGTAGGTTTCGATAACCTGGCCTTCGCGCAGAACCCTCGCGGCGTTGTGGCGCTGCTGCACTTCCACGCTTTTGGTGCGCAGCCCCTTGCCGTTGTCGCCGTGGGTGGGCGTGCCCACCACCACTGTCAGGCCTTTTAACCCGGCCAGCTCGCGGGCCACCAGATTCACGGCATCATCACAGGCCTGGATGAACGATGGGCGCAAGAACAGGTCTTCTGCCGCATAGCCGCAAATGGCCAGCTCGGGCGTCAGCAGCAGCCGGGCGCCGCCCTCATAGGCCGTGCGGGCAGCGTCGATGATCTTTTGCGCATTACCCGGCATATCGCCGACGCAATAGTTCAATTGGGCAACGCAGATTTTGAGTGGCATGTTGAAGTAGAACCCCGAAAACACGTGAAAAAGAACTCAAACGATTATGTCATTCGCGTGCTGAAATCACCGCTGGAGGTGAATGCGGCCGAGTGGAACGCCCTGCTGGCGGCACAAAGCCCGGGCGAGCCCGCGAACCCGTTCATGCGTCACGAATACCTGGCCGCGCTGCACGAAAGCGGCAGCGCCACGCCCGAAACCGGCTGGACACCGCGTTTTGTCACCCTCTGGCAGGGCAAGGTACTGGCAGGCGCCTGCGCGCTTTACCTCAAGGAGCATTCCTACGGCGAATACGTGTTCGATCACGCCTGGGCCAATGCCTACCAGCAGCATGGGCTTGAGTACTACCCCAAGGCGCTGGTCGCCGTACCCTTCACCCCCGTACCCGGCGCCCGCCTGCTGGCCCGCACGACGGCCGAACGCGCCCTGCTGGTAAAGGCGCTGGTGGCCTGGTGCACGAAAGAGGATCTCTCGTCCTTGCACCTGCTGTTTACCGCGGATGAAGACGTGGCGGCCTGCGAAGAAGCGGGATTAATGTTGCGTCACACAGTCCAATTCCACTGGACTGATAACAGTGCCCCCACGCTCGGCACTGGCGTGTCCTCGCTGCCCCCTGAGGGGGCCGTTCCGCCTAAGGGCGGCCTGTCGGCGGAACGCCAGGTCGGCTACCGCGACTTCGACGACTTCCTGATGTCGCTCAGCCAGGAAAAACGCAAAAAGATCCGCCAGGAGCGCCGCAAGGTCGCCGAGGCGGGCATCACTTTCCGCTGGTCGCTGGGCAAAGACATCAGCAACGCCGATTGGGATTTTTTCTACCGCTGCTACGAGCGTACTTATTACGAGCACGGCAACGCGCCTTACCTGAGCCGCGACTTCTTCCAGCGCATGCAGGACACCATGCCGGAGAACTGGCTGCTGTTTGTGGCCGAGCACAACGCCGACGGCCAGCGGCGGCCCATCGCGACAAGCCTGATCGCCGTCAGCGCCCGTCCCGAAAAAGATCGCGGCGGGGAAAGCGCCGAAAACCAGTCCCTGGTTGCGTACGGCCGTTACTGGGGCGCCCTCGCCCGTGTCGACTGCCTGCACTTTGAAGCCTGCTACTACCAGCCGCTGCAGTGGTGCATTGAGCACGGCTACCAGCGCTTTGAAGGCGGCGCGCAGGGCGAGCACAAAATGGCCCGCGCCCTGCTGCCCGTCAAGACCACCAGCGCCCACTGGCTGGCGCATCCCTCGTTTGCCGACGCGGTCGAGCGTTTCCTGGCGCGCGAAGGCGCCGGCATCGACAACTACATGGAAGACCTGGAACGCCGCAGCCCTTTCAGGCAAGCTGCGCCGGGCACCTCGGCTTAGGTGCCGGCTCGCGGTGACCGCAGGCGCTACGTTTTTCATAGCTGCTTGCGCTCGTCCATCTTGGGTTTCAGGGACTTTCTCCATAAATATTCCGTGCAAAACATGCGCTGGCCGCGCTTGCGCCCTTACCTGCAACCTCGTCATGCCTGTCATCACACGGGCAATCTTTATTTGCTATAAAGCCCGTTCAAAGGAATTTCCATGAGCAACCAAAACCGCGCCAACGAACGTACGTACACCGTCAACCTCGTCGAATGCCCAACCCTGACCACCGACGAGCGCGCAGCGGCTGAGCTGCGTTTTCGCATGGCGCTTGAATTCGCATTGGGCGGCCCCGAATATGTACTGCCTTCGCTGCAGGCCTACATGCTGACGCAAACGCTGCACGAAGGCCTGCCGCTGGAGAACGCCTCGGAGGCGGAAGAACAGGTCATTGCGCTCTGGCAACACGCCGAGACCGACGCGATCCTGGCGGCGATGCGGCCGCTGGGCGACAACCTGGACAACGCGCGTTTCGAAATCCTTCCGCTTTGACCCCTCAAGCAGTTTGCCCGGCGGGCGGCCTGCTTCGCGGTGCGGCCGGCGCGGAATCGCTATCGTATTGATAGCTGCTCGCGCCCGTCAGCATTGCGCCAGTGGCCTGTTTCCCTTAAGCCCCGGCTTGATTTAAGCTCTGTCTTTCAGGCCTGTTTCCGAACGGTTTTCAAGGCGCCGGCGGCCACCCTACCGCCGGCTCAAACCGCTATTTCCCCATGAATGCTCTCGTGACTGCTACACCCGAAAACCCCGCAACGCAGACCGCCGACCCTGCGACCCCGCTGGGCCGTCCGCACGCCCGGCGCCTGCGCGAGGTCTACCGCTCCGCCGGCTGGCCCTGCCAGGACCTGCTGGAGATCGAACTGCTGGCCACCGGCATGCTGCAGCGCGTGGCCGGCCCTGCAGGCCACGAAACCCTGCGCGTGACCGATGCCGGCGTGGCCTACCTGGCCACCGTGCTCGTACGCAACCGCTCGGCGCTTTCAAAGCATGAGGCACTGGTCGAGCAGGTGGCCTGCGAAATGGTGCGTGCCGGCCGCGTCACCTGGCGCGGCCTGGGCCTGCGCGCCCAGCTGCCGCCCGAAGAAGAAGGCGGCAAGGCCCGCTGGTGCATCGCCCGGCCCGATGTGTTTTCCATCCGCAACACCACCGTGCAGGAATACGTCGACCCGATCGTGCACGAGATCAAGGTGCATCGCTCCGACCTGCTGGGCGACCTGCGCCGCCCCGACAAACGCGCCGCCTACCTCGACCTGGGCGGCGAGTGCTGGTATGTGCTCGGTTGCGACGCCAAGGGCCGGCCGATTGGCGATGCCAGCGAGTTGCCGCTGGAGTGCGGTGTGATGGTGCTGGAGAACACGCGCCTGGCCGTTGCCAGGGCCGCACCGCGGCGTATGCGCCAGCAACTGCCGCTGGGCGTATGGATGGCGCTGGCCAAGGCGACACCGGTGGCCGGGCTCATCGACGACGAACAGGGAATGCTCGGCGAATGCTGAGCGCCTGGACACCAGCACGCGCAGGCCTGCCGTGTTGATGCGTTCCGGGCTGCGCTTTGCGGGACAGGCCGCTACGGCAAACCCTAGTGCCGCAACCCGGCCCGCTCGGTTAATGTCTCCCTCACGGAGACATAACAATGAAATCCCTTACCGGCCTGGACGCGACCTTTCTTTACCTTGAAACCCCCGAGATGCCCATGCATGTGGGCTCGCTCAACCTGTGCGAACTGCCGGCGGGCTTCAAGGGCAGTTTTCACAAGGCGGTCAAAGCGCACATCGCCAAACGCATGCACCTGGCGCCGGTATTCAGCCGCAAGCTGGTGTTCATGCCGCTGGATCTGGGCCATCCGCTGTGGGTGGATGCCGACGCGGTGGATATCGACTTTCACATCCGCCGCGCGGACTCCGCCAAAAAAGGTGCTTCACACCAAAATTCAGCCATGACGCTGGCCGAGGTACACAAGCTGTGCGCGCAACTGCACAGCGAGGTCATCGACCGCAATTTCCCGCTCTGGGAGTTTTATATTTTTGACCGCATCCAGTTGCCCGCATCGCAGGGCGGCAAGGTGGTGGCCGGGTTTTTCTCGAAGATTCACCATGCGGCGCTGGACGGCAAAGGCGGCGTGATGCTGGCCAATGCCCTGCTCGATTTCAGCCCGGTGCCGCGCGAGGTGCCGCCGCCCGACCCTGCCCGCCGCCGCAAAACCGAGGCCGACCTGAAGCTGGGCAAGATGATCGGCTCGGTGTTTTCGAGTTCGCTGGGCCAACTGGCCAAACTGGCCAAGGCGCTACCGTCTGCGGCCAGCACTTTTGGCAGCACGCTGGCAAAGCAATCCACCACCAGTTCGGCCACGGGCATCAAAGCCAAAATGCCGATGAAGCTGGCGCCACAAACGCCCTTTAATACCGGCATCACCACGGACCGCGTCTTCGTGACGGCCACCCTGCCGCTGGCTGAATGCAAGGCCATGGGCAAGGCGGTGGGCGGCTCGTTTAACGACGTGGTCTTGTGGATCTGCTCAACAGCGCTGCGCAGCTACCTCACGCAGCACCACAGCCTGCCGAAAAAGTCACTGGTGGCGGCCATGCCGGTGTCGCTGCGCGAAGCCGGCGCCACAGACGCCAGCAACCTGGGCAATCAGGTCAGCATGAGCCTGGTGGAGCTGGGCACGCAGCTGGCGCACCCGCTCAAGCGCATGAACGCCATCATGGCATCGACCGCCAAGGTGAAAACGTCGATGCAAAGCCTGAAGGGCCTGCTGCCGACCGACTACCCTTCGCTGCTGGCGCCGTGGCTGGTGGGCGGCGCAGCCAAGATGGCGCTGAACGCCTACGGCAAAAGCGGTATCGCCAGCCGCCTGCCCATGGTGGCCAACCTGGCGATTTCCAACGTGCCGGGCCCGCCGGTGCCGCTGTACCTGGCCGGCGCGAAGTTCCTGACCTTCCACCCGCTGTCCATCGTCATGCACGGGTTGGCGCTCAATATCACCATACAGACCTATGCCGGCCATGTGGATTTCGGCATCGTTGCCGACAAGAAGGCGCTGCCGCATGCGAAGGATTTGGCGAAAGCAATCGAGGAGGCCTTCACTCAGGCCCAAGCCTTGATGGTGAGCACGGCGCCTGTTGCACCCGCCGCCACGGCGCCCGCGCCGAAAAAGAGGGCAAAGAAGGCCTCCGTTAAAGCCGCCGTGAAGGCCGCCCCGGTAAAAACCCGCAAAACCGCTGTCACGAAAGCGACGAAAACCGCCGCCAGGCGCTCACCTTAGAGAGCCCTCTCTCTGTAAAAAACCGTAAGCGCCTCCATACTCTTAGGGTCTAATAGCGCTGTTTTTGCAAATGCGAACGGGGTAAAAAAGGCGCCAATCAAGGCGCGCGACGACGCTCAGACCGGGCGTCTGAGCTAGGAGCGCAACGCCGAGTGGCGCCTTTTTTACCCCGTTCCCTACGGGTTGCGATCAAAAAGGCCCTGCGCGGCGTTGCAAAGCCTTGACGGGGTTCACCCCGCCTGCGTTTTGCGCCTTGCTCATGGCCTTTTTGACTCGCAACGCATCTTGCAAAAACAGCGCTATCAGACCCTAGTCGGAACTCCAACAAGACAATCAATGCTTCAAGCCATGGCAAGCCCGTCACCCAGGCGAAATCCGTCTTCATCCTCCCCCCAAGATCAAGCAAAACCGTCCCCGCACGATGTTCCGCCCAGCGCCTGGCTGCTGGCGCTTGAGCTGCGTGCGTTCTGGGAATTCGGTGCCCTGCTGCCCGCCTGGCCCTTGCTGGCCCGCGCGCCACGCGGCGACGGCCATGCCGTGATGGTGTTTCCGGGCCTGTCGGCCAACGACGCCACCACCGTGCCGCTGCGCCAATACCTGCAGTCGCTCAATTACAGGCCCTGGGGCTGGGAACAGGGTTTTAACTTCGGCCCGCGCGCCGGCGTGCTGGAAGAAGCCCGCGACAGCCTCACCCGCACCTTCGACGCCACAGGCCGCAAGGTCAGCCTGATCGGCTGGAGTCTGGGCGGCGTCTACGCACGCGAACTGGCCAAGGAGCTGCCGCACATGGTGCGCGGCGTGATCACGCTGGGCACGCCCTTCGCGGGCTCGCACAAGGCCACCAACGCCTGGCGCATCTATGAACTCACCAGCGGCCGCAACGTCGAGCGCGAATCCGAAAGCTACGATCTGCCGGCCGCCCCGCCTGTGCCGACCACCAGCATTTATTCGCGCAGCGACGGTGTGGTGGCATGGCAGGCCAGCATCCAGGCAGCCAGTGCCACCCATCCGCAGACCGAAAACATCGAAGTGCTGGCCAGCCATATCGGCATGGGCGTGAACCCCAGCGCCTGGTGGGCCGTGGCCGACCGGCTGGCGCAGGCTGAGGGCCAATGGAAGCCGTTTTCGCGCGGGGATAAAGGCAAGCTGCACGGCCTGGTGTTCCCGGACCCTGCACGAAAAGCGTAAGGCTTCAATGTGGCGCCGGGCGGCGCCACATACCATTCCACCCAGGCATAAAAAAAGCGCCTGCAGACCACGCTGCAGGCGCCTTTTTTACGTTTCCTCAACGCCACTGCTATATTTTTTATAGCTGCTTGCGCACGGCCTGAGCGAGTTACAACACTAAAACGCTTAAATTTTCAGGCCTGGTGCCCGGGTCTCAGGCCTTGCCGGCCTTTGCATAGTTGGCAATGCCGTCCGTGATTTCTTTTTTGGCCGCGTCCGGGCCTTCCCAGCCCAGCACCTTGACCCATTTGCCTTCTTCCAGGTCCTTGTAGTGCTCGAAGAAGTGCGCAATCGTCTTCAGGCGCAGCGGGTTCATGTCTTCAGGTTTTTGCCACTGGGTGTAGAGCGAGCATTTCTTGTCGATGGGCACCGCCAGCACCTTGCCGTCTTCACCGGCTTCGTCGGTCATTTTCAGGATGCCGATGGCGCGGCAGGTCACCACCACACCGGGAATCAGGGGCACCGGGGTGATCACCAGCACGTCGACCGGGTCGCCGTCGCCGCTGATGGTTTTGGGCACATAACCGTAATTGGTCGGGTAGTGCATGGACGTGCTCATGAAGCGGTCCACAAAAATCGCGCCGGACTCCTTGTCCACCTCGTATTTCACCGGGTCGGCATTCATCGGGATCTCGATGATGACGTTGAAGGATTCGGGAACGTTTTTGCCGGGGGAAACTTTATCGAGGGACATGGTCGCTTGAGTTCTTTATGGAAGGAAGAAGAAAGGAAGGGAAGAAAGGAGAAAAGAAGATTCTTAAAACACATGGGCTACCTGCGCAGCCGTGGCACAGGCCAACTGCTCGGTATTTACCCTCATTTTACTGATTCACACCTTACGGTTCTTAAAGTTGTCATGTTTTCACTGTAAATTGCGCGAGTTGGCCAATCGTCTTGTCTCTACGTAGACCAAGCAACGAGGAAGCAACGCAGCGGGGGTCAAGACACCATTTGCTAGCGTTGAAACCCCCTCCAAGCGAAAAACAACGTAGGAGATTTCTATGACAGGCAACTCAGCGCTTATTCTTGCGCTCGTCTGCGGGCTGGTCGCCGTGGGTTACGGCATCTGGGCTCGCAGCTGGATTCTTTCCCAGGATGCAGGCAATGCGCGCATGCAGGAAATTGCAGCCGCCATCCAGACCGGCGCCGCCGCCTACCTGGCACGGCAATACAAAACCATCGCCATGGTGGGCGTCGTCCTCACCGTACTGATCGGCTTTTTCCTTGACGGAAAAACTGCCATCGGCTTCGTCGTCGGCGCAGTGCTGTCAGGCGCTTGCGGCTTTATCGGCATGAACGTGTCGGTTCGCGCCAATGTGCGCACCGCCCAAGCCGCCACCAAAGGCATTGGCCCCGCGCTTGACGTCGCCTTTCGCGGCGGCGCCATCACGGGCATGCTGGTCGTGGGCCTGGGCCTTCTGGGCGTGACCGGCTTTTACTGGTTCCTGGTGGGCAATGGCAACTACACACCCGACCTCAAGCTGGCCAACCTGCTCAACCCGCTGATTGGTTTTGCTTTCGGCTCGTCGCTGATTTCCATCTTTGCCCGGCTGGGCGGCGGCATCTTCACCAAGGGCGCCGACGTCGGCGCCGACCTGGTGGGCAAGGTCGAAGCAGGTATTCCCGAAGACGACCCGCGCAACCCCGCCGTGATTGCCGACAACGTCGGCGACAACGTGGGTGACTGCGCCGGCATGGCCGCCGACCTGTTTGAAACCTATGCGGTGACACTGATTGCCACCATGGTGCTGGGCGCCCTGCTGCTCTCAGGCGCGGGCGCCACTGCCGCGGTCTACCCGCTGGCGCTGGGCGGCGTGTCCATCATCGCCTCCATCATCGGCTGCTTCTTCGTTAAGGCCTCGCCCGGCATGAAGAACGTGATGCCGGCCCTGTACAAGGGTCTGGCGATTGCCGGCGTACTGTCGCTGATCGCTTTCTACTTCGTCACGATGTGGTTGATGCCCGACAACGCCGTCACGGCAAGCGGCACGCAGATACGCCTCTTCGGTGCCTGCGCGGTCGGCCTGATCCTGACCGGTGCGCTGTGCTGGGTTACCGAGTACTACACCGGCACACAGTACAAGCCGGTGCAGCACATTGCACAGGCCTCCACCACCGGCCACGGCACCAACATCATTGCCGGCCTGGGCGTCTCCATGCGCTCGACCGCATGGCCGGTGATTTTTGTCTGTATCGCCATCCTGACGGCGTATTCGCTGGCGGGCCTGTACGGCATTGCGATTGCCGCCACCTCCATGCTGAGCATGGCGGGCATCGTGGTCGCACTGGACGCCTACGGCCCCATCACCGACAACGCCGGCGGCATCGCCGAGATGGCCGACATGCCCCCCGAGGTGCGGGCCGTTACCGACCCGCTGGACGCGGTGGGCAACACCACCAAGGCCGTGACCAAGGGCTACGCCATCGGCTCCGCCGGCCTGGCCGCGCTGGTGCTGTTTGCCGACTACACCCACAAGCTCGAAGCCTACGGCAACGTGATCAGCTTTGACTTGAGCAATCCCAAGGTCATCGTCGGCCTCTTCATCGGCGGCCTGATCCCCTACCTGTTCGGCGCCATGGCGATGGAGGCCGTGGGCCGCGCTGCCGGCGCCGTGGTGGTCGAAGTGCGCCGCCAGTTCCGCGACATCAAGGGCATCATGGACGGCACGGGCAAGCCCGAGTACGATACCGCCGTGGACATGCTGACCACAGCCGCCATCAAGGAAATGATGATCCCGTCGCTGCTGCCCGTGGTTGTACCCATCGTGGTCGGCCTGGCACTCGGCCCCCAGGCACTGGGCGGTCTGCTGATGGGCACCATCGTCACCGGCCTCTTCGTTGCCATCTCGATGTGCACCGGCGGCGGTGCCTGGGACAACGCCAAGAAGTACATTGAAGACGGCCACCACGGCGGCAAGGGTTCCGAGGCACACAAGGCCGCCGTGACCGGCGACACCGTGGGCGACCCCTACAAGGACACAGCCGGCCCGGCCGTGAACCCGCTGATCAAGATCATCAACATCGTGGCGCTGCTGATCGTGCCGCTGGTGATGAAGTTCCACGGCGGTGAAGCCGCAGCGGCCCCGGCAGCACCCATGGCTGCGCCCGCTGCCATGAGTGCGCCGGCCGCCACACCAACTGCGCCCGCCATGCCGGCCCCCGCGCCTACGCAAGCGCCCAATGCAGCGGCTACCCCAACGCCGGCCGCACCAGCGTCACGCTAGACCGCTCCGGCCCATGCAAAAAGCCCTGCATTGCAGGGCTTTTTTTTGGTGTCCGGTGAGGACGGAGCTGCAAAGGTTCGTTGACTCAGGCCGGCATCCACTGGCTGGAACCCGGCCCAGGCAGCGCCAGATCCGGTGCGGCAGTCACGCTTTCAAAGTACCTGATTTCGCGGAGTGCTTCGCTCAATGTCATCTCTCCGGCATTCATCAGGCAGCCGGTCAGATACTCCGTCAGGGCGGTGTACTGCGCCAGCGTGGCCTTGGTTTCACTGTAAAGCCGCTCGCTCTGGGCTTCCATGATGCTGCGGGTTTCCTCGTCCGGCGGTGCCGTGCCGCCGTCCTTGAGGAGCGCGGCGTAGTTCAGCCGGGTCTTGCGGTACATGCCCATTTCAGCCACCGCATGGTGCAGCAGCCGCGTGACACGGGTGATGTCATTGTGGGCGCCGCCCGTGGTTCCGTCTTCGCCGAAGAATATCTCCTCGTTCGCCATGCCGCCCAGCAGCACCCGCACCTCATGCTCCATGTCACCCTTTGTCTGCAGCAGGTTGCTGTCCTGCTTGTGCAGTACAAAGCCGAGGGCATTGTTGCGGGGGTTGGCCTTCAACGAAATTTTGATGGTGGTCATGTCGGCCAGCAGCGCGTTCCAGTTGTCGCCGGCCAGCTTGCGCCGGTGCTGGAAGTCCATCAGGAAGTGGCCCCACTCATGTACGGCGATGATGCGCCGGTCACGCTCGCGCTCTTTGGTGGTGTTGTCGTTGACATTGCCCACCAGCACACGCTCGGCAGCCTGCATCAGGGTGTGCGCGCCTATCATCTGGCCCGCCTGCACTGCGATGATGCCGGCTTGGTTGACCATGGTTTCGAGGTCTGCCGGACTGCAGCCTTCCGTCAATTCGACAAAATGACGCAGGTCCATGTCGGGCAGCACTTTGTCGGCACGCTGGCGCAGGTAGTGGCCGGTGATGGCCAGGCGCTCCTGCTGGTTGGGCATGCGGAAGTCGACCTTCATCTGGAAGCGGCGCAGCATGGCCTCGTCCATCTGCAGGTTGGCCGAATTGAAGTTGGACGCCACGATCCAGATGATTTCAGTATCCGACTTGGTCCGCACGCCGTCCAGGATGGCCAGCAACATGTTCTGCGTGTCATCGTCGTATTTGCGGTTGCCGCCGCGCTTCATGAAAAGGTCCTGCGCTTCATCAAGAAAGACGATGCAGCGTTTACGCCGCTTGGCCAGGGCAAGAATGCGCGACAGGGTATTGGAGCCGCCGGCCACATAGCCGGTTTCAAGGTTGGCGGCTGAATGGAAAAGGATCGGCAGGTTCAGCTCTTTGGCGAGGTAGCTGGCCAGCTTGGTCTTGCCTGTGCCTGCCGGGCCGCTGAACATCACGTTGAAGGGTTTGTTCACACCGTAAGCGGCGTATTCGAGGCGGCGTTCGTACTGGTCGCGGATTTGCGCAACCTCGGCCTTGATGTCGTCCATGCCGACGAGGTCCTCAAGGTCGCCGCTGATCTGTCCCGGGGAAATGAACTTGAGGGACTTGCGCTGCCCGCCCGTCTGGTACCAGAGGAAGGCAATGAGTCCCAGCGTCAAGGTGGCTGAGACCAGCGCGCTGGCGCCGCCTTTCCACGCGTCCTGTTCGGATTGCGGACGTGCGTCACCGAAACGCTGCTCAAGGCGCGCCAGCATGTCCTTGCTCGCGTCATCAAGCGCGCCCCGGGGCACGAAGGTAAGCTTTCCGCCCCAGGGCGCTGTGACGGCCTTGTCAGCCAGTATCTTGGTTTCCATGTCCGAGGGGTAATAGGCGTACTGCCTGCCCTCCGATTCAATCAGCACAAAACGCTCGGAAACGGTCCACAAAATAGGCCGGTAAATGATGGTGATGCGCGTGACCGGATGGGCTTCGAGAAAGCTCAGGACCGACCCGCTTCCGAAGACGACCGGCAATGCGGTGTTGTAAGTCCAGGCCGCTTCAACACCCGGCCCTGATGCCGCCATGGCCTTGACTTCCAGCGCCATTTTTTCCTGCCGCTCCAGGGTCGACCAGGCGTAATAGGCGCTTGCCGGAATCATCAATGCCACGGCCAAAACGGCGAACTTCATTCCAAAGGCCTGGATCGCCAACCAGTCGCGCAAACGGGCCATGGAAGCTTTGAACCAGGCCAGCAGGCTGGTGGTGGGCGCGTCGTCGCCGGGCGGGACATCGGCTGGGCTTTTGGTGGGATCAGTCATCGCGGTATGCGTCAAAAATGTGGACCCGCAGTTGCCGGCTGCCTGCCGCTGTCGTCACGCCAATACGGCCGGGCCGCTGCGTAACATGAGCACCGTTCCCTGCAGGAATTGGCAAGGTGCATGTGTAGGTTCAATCCTACATAAATGCCAATCCTGGCGCAGCAAAGGATTTGTAAATTGGCCGGGACACAACGCTGTGGCTGTGACAAACGCACGTTTTTGGGGACCGTTACCTCGCGGGCCGGCCTTGCCTTCATGGCCCATTTCTGCCCGTCGGAGGCGGGCAACTCCGGCTTGGGGCAAATTCAGCACAATAGCGCCATGCAACTCAACTACATCGCCAACACCTCTGTCGCATCTTCTTCAGGCAAAACCATCCCGATGATCGACCCGTCCGACGGGCAGGTGTTTGACGAGATCCAGCGCAGCAACGCGCACGACATGGACACTGCCGTGAAGAGCGCCCGGGAATGCCTGGAACTGGTATGGAGCCGCTTCAGCGCTGCCGAGCGCGGGCGACTGTTGATGCGGCTTTCCGCCAAGGTGGCCGAGCATGCCGAAGAGCTGGCCATGATCGAGCAGCGCGACTGCGGCAAGCCCACCAAACAGGCACGAGCCGACGCGGCGGCCCTGGTGCGCTACTTCGAGTTTTACGCCGGCGCCTGCGACAAGCTGCACGGCGACACCATTCCTTACCTGGACGGCTACAGCGTGATGACCTGGCGCGAGCCCCACGGCGTGACGGGCCACGTGATTCCGTGGAACTACCCGATGCAGATCTTTGGCCGCAGCGTGGGTGGCGCACTGGCCGCGGGCAACGTTTGTGTGGTCAAGCCGGCCGAAGACGCCTGCCTGTCGTTGATCCGCGTGGCGCAACTCGCGGCCGAAGTGGGTTTTCCAGCCGGCGCCATCAATATCGTCACTGGCTACGGCCATGAGGTCGGCGACGCGCTGGCGCGCCACAAAGGCATCGACCACATCAGCTTCACCGGCAGCCCCTCGGTGGGCACGCTGATCCAGCAGGTGGCGGCCGAGCGCCACTGCCCTGTCACGCTGGAGCTGGGTGGAAAAAGTCCGCAAATCGTGTTTGCCGATGCCGACCTGGATGCCGCCATCCCGGCCATCATTAACGCCATCGTGCAAAACGCCGGGCAAACCTGCTCGGCCGGCTCACGCCTGCTGGTAGAACAGGCGATTTACGAACCCCTGCTGCTGCGCCTGGGCGAGGCCTTTGAAAACCTGCGCGTCGGCCCCGCCGCCATGGACCTGGACGTCGGCCCGTTGATCCGGCAAAACCAGCAGCAGCGCGTCTGGGACTTTTTAAGCGATGCGCAGGTTGCCAGCATTCCCATGGTGGCCCAGGGCCAGATCGTCGACGAGGCACCCGACACCGGGTTTTACCAGGCCCCCACCCTGCTGCGCGACGTGCCGGTGATGCACCGGCTGGCGCAGGAGGAAGTGTTTGGCCCGGTGCTGTGCGCCATGAGCTTCAAAAACGAGGATCACGCAGTGGAACTTGCCAATGCCACGCAGTTCGGGCTGGTCGCCGGCGTCTGGACGCGCGATGGGGCACGCCAGTTCCGCATGGCCAGGCGCGTGAAAAGCGGCCAGGTGTTCATCAACAACTACGGCGCCGGCGGTGGCGTGGAATTACCTTTCGGCGGCGTGAAATCCTCGGGCTACGGCCGTGAAAAAGGCTTTGAGGCCTTGTATGGCTTCACCACGCTGAAAACAGTGGCGGTACGGCACGGTTAACCGCCTGGCCGTGTCGAGAGATGTAATAAGCTCACGTATCAAATCAAAAATCTGGAGACAAACCCATGCGGGTCAAGGAAAAATCTATCATCGTGACCGGCTCCGGAGGCGGTATCGGTGAAGGCATAGCACGACGGCTGGCAGCCGAAGGCGCCAAGGTCATCGTCAACGACATCAATGTGGCGCTGGGTGAGAAAGTCGTGGCTGCCATCGTCAAGGCCGGCGGCACAGCTTCGTTCTTTGCCGCCGACGTCACAAAGTCCGCCGAGGTCAAGGCGCTGGTTGACGCCGCTGTGCAGCGCTACGGCCGGCTCGACGTGATGGTCAGCAACGCCGGCTGGACGCACCGTAACCAACCAGCGCTGGACGTCAGCGAAGATGATTTTGACAAGTGCTACGCCATCAACGTCAAAAGCATTTACCTGGCTACCATCCATGCCACACCGGTATTTCGCGAGCAAGGCGGGGGCAGTTTCATCAACATTGCGTCGACGGCGGGGGTACGCCCGCGACCGGGCCTGACCTGGTACAACGGCTCCAAAGGGGCGGTCATCACCACCTCGAAATCACTCGCGGCCGAGCTCGGCCCCGACAACATCCGGGTCAATTGCATCAACCCGGTATTCAACCCCGACACAGGCCTCTCGGCTGAATTTGCGGGTGGCCCGCTGGATGAAGAACGCAAGGCAAAGTTTCGCGCGAGCATTCCGCTGGGACGTTTTTCGACCGCGCTGGATGTGGCCAATGCCGCGCTTTACCTGGCCAGCGACGAAGCGGACTTCATCAGCGGTGTATGCCTGGAAGTAGACGGCGCCCGGTGTGTCTAAATAGAGCCCCCACGCTCCCCACTGCGTGTGGTTCGCTCCCCCCGAGGGGGCGCTGCGCCTGCGGTCTGGCAAAGCCAGTCCCGCGGCCCCTGCTGGTGAAGAGTCCCGCGCAAAGGTGAGGATGAGCAGGCGGCAATAACGCCCATCCTTTGGGGATAAGGCTGCTTTTTAGCGCTCCAGCCGGGCCAATGGGGTAAATTCTCCCTTTGGGCCCCTCACGATGACGACCGACAAAATCATTCCGCTGGCAGATATCCGCTACGCAAGCCGCGTACCGCATATCCCTGCCCGGTTGTCTGCGCCGATGGGACTGCTGAGCGACACGCTGGGCCGGCCGCTGCGGGATTTGCGCATCAGCGTGACGGACCGCTGCAACTTCCGCTGCAGCTACTGCATGCCGCGCGAGGTATTCGACAAGGACTATGCCTTTCTGCCGCAAACCTCGCTGCTGAGCTTTGAAGAAATTACCCGACTGGCCAAGGTTTTTGTAGCACACGGCGTCGAAAAAATCCGGCTGACCGGAGGCGAACCGCTGCTGCGCAAGCACCTGGAGGTGCTGATTGAAATGCTGGCCAAACTGCAAACGCCGCAGGGTAAACCACTGGACATCACCCTCACCACCAATGCATCCCTGCTCGCCAAAAAAGCCCAATCGCTCAAGGACGCGGGGTTGCAGCGAGTCACCGTCAGCCTGGACGCACTGGACGACACCATCTTCCGCCGCATGAACGATGTGGACTTTCCGGTGGCCGATGTACTCAAAGGCATCGAGGTTGCGCAAAAAGTGGGCCTTGCGCCGCTGAAGGTCAACATGGTGGTCAAGCGCGGCACCAATGACGCGGAGATCGTGCCCATGGCCCGGCATTTCCGCCATTCGGGTGCCGTGCTGCGCTTTATTGAATACATGGACGTGGGCGCCACCAACGGCTGGCGCATGGACGAGGTGCTGCCTTCTGCCCAGGTGGTGGAGCGCCTGGGCGCCGAATTTCCCTTGGTAGCCATAGACCCCAACTACACCGGTGAGACCGCCGAGCGCTGGCGTTATGCCGACGGCGCTGGCGAGATCGGCGTGATCAGCAGCGTGACCCAGGCTTTTTGCAGCGACTGCAACCGGGCAAGGCTATCGACCGAAGGCAAGCTGTTCTTGTGCCTCTTTGCCAGCCAGGGCCAGGACTTGCGCGCCCTGCTGCGCGGCGGCTACGGCGACGACCAGATCGCAGCTGCGGTGGCCCATATCTGGCAAGGGCGCGATGACCGCTATTCGGAGTTGCGCGCTGCGATGCCCGCTGACACCAGCACACCCGATTCAAACAACGCCAAGCGCGTTGAGATGAGCTACATAGGCGGCTGATTTGACAACCAACGACCACAACACCATGCCCATCCACGCCGAAGCCATCACCGGCGTGATCCTGGCCGGTGGCCGTGGTTCGCGCATGGGCGGGGTCGACAAAGGCCTGCAGAACTTCAACGGTGTGCCGCTGGCCCTGCATACGCTGATGCGGCTGTCGCCGCAGGTCGGCGACGTGATGATCAATGCCAACCGCAATCTGTCCGCTTATGAATCATTCGGCGTTCCGGTCTGGCCCGACAGCACAGGTCTGGGCGAATTCGCCGGGCCGCTGGCGGGATTCCTCACAGGTCTGGAACGTTGCGAAACGCCCTACCTGCTGACGGTGCCCTGCGACACTCCGCTGTTTCCTGACGACCTGGTGGCACGGCTTGCCGAAGCGCTTGCGCAGGACGGCGCTGATTTTGCCGTGGCCGCGGCGCCCGAAGAAGATGGGCAGCTCAGGCCCCAACCAGTGTTTTGCCTCATGGGCACCCACATGCTGGAAAGCCTGGTGCGTTTCACCCACAGTGGCGGCCGCAAGATAGACGCCTGGACGGCGCAGCACAAAACAGCCATCGTGCCGTTTGACAAGCCCGGCGACGACAGCCGCAGTTTCTTCAATGCCAATACGCTGGCCGAGCTGCACCAGCTGGAATCCCGCCAGCCGTGAAAACACTCGACCAGATTGCCGCAGAGCTGCAAGGCTACGACCCACAGTCCCTGTCTGCCGACCAGGTGCTGGACTTCCTGTCCCGGCTTGTCGTGCCGGTGCAGGAGCAGATCGAGCTGCCCTTGATGGAGGCTTTCGGGCGAGTGCTGGCCCAGGATGTGGTTTCGCCGTTTGACGTGCCGCCGCACGACAACTCGGCCATGGACGGCTACGCTCTCGACAGCGGGCAGCTGGCTGCCGGCAAGGCGCTTGAACTGCAGGTGGCCGACGGCACAGCGCTGGCCGGCAAGGCCTGGCAAGGCAGCGCCGGGCCCGGCCAGTGCGTCAAGATCATGACCGGTGCCATCATGCCTGCCGGCCTGGACACCGTGGTGCCGCAAGAATTTGTCAACGTGCACCAGGACGGCCAGGGCACGCGCATCAGCGTCCCGCCAGGTTTGCTCCAGCCCGGCGACAACCGCCGCCTGCGCGGCGAAGACCTCATGCAGGGCAAGCCGGCGCTACAAAAAGGAGAGCTGCTCACGCCCGCGCGCCTTGGCCTGGCGGCCTCTTTGGGTCTTAAAACCTTGTCAACCTGGCGGCCGCTGCGGGTGGCCTACTTCTCCACCGGCGATGAGATTTTGTCGCTGGGCGAAGCACCGCGCGAAGGCGCGGTGTATGACAGCAACCGCTACACCGTGTTCGGCATGCTCAGCCGGCTGGGCTGCGAGGTCATCGACATGGGTGTGGTGCGCGACGAGCCGGCACTTCTGGAGGCCGCATTCAAACGAGCGGCAGCTGAGGCCGACGCTGTCATCACCTCCGGCGGTGTCAGCGTGGGCGAAGCCGACTTCACCAAGGCCATGATGAAAAAGCTGGGCGACGTGGCTTTCTGGCGCATTGCGATGCGGCCAGGCCGGCCCATGGCCGTGGGGCGAATTTCAACAGTGAAATCGACCTCTAACCCAATATCTACGGGCGCAAGCAGCTATGAAAAATATAGCGCTCCACACTCATACTCAAATCCCAACCCCAACGGCGCCATCCTTTTTGGTTTGCCCGGCAATCCCGTTGCGGTGATGGTGACTTTTCTGGCCTTTGTGCGCCCCGCCCTGCTCCAGATGATGGGCGCCAGCGCCGCACCGGCGCCGCTGCTCAAGGCACGCAGCCTGGAGCCTATTCGCAAGAAACCGGGGCGCACCGAATACCAGCGCGGCTGGGTATCCACCGCGCCTGACGGCTCCCTGGAGGTCCGGACCACCGGCAGCCAGGGCTCGGGCGTCTTGCGCTCCATGGCCGAAGCCAATGGCCTGATGGTGCTTCACCATGCGCAAGGCAATGTCGCTGCAGGGGACATGGTTGACGTCCTCATGTTTGAGGGCGCCCTGTAAACTCCTTGAATCCTCGGCGCCGCCGCCTTAGTCGTTTCGGGGACCTGGTAGCGGGGGCAGGTCTTCGTAGCCGAAAAAATAGGGCACAACCCGAAAGCTCATCAGCAAGCCGCCGTTTTCCGGCGTTGCGTTCAGGCGCTCATAGTCGTGCGCGGCCAGGTGCTGTATTTTTGCGGCGTCGCGTTGCCGGCTGAAAACATCATGACGCCACTGATAGACCTCACTGAGTTTTTCCTCGTAGGTGTAGTGGTGGTCGTTGTCGTTGTAATAGTCGTCAAACCGGTTGCCGCCCAGGTAGATGGCATTGGAGCCTTCATACCCCGTTTTCTGGTTGGTGCGCTGGTCGGTGTTCAGAAAATAAGCCCAATCGCCCGGGACAAAGTTGCCGGCGGCAACACCGCCCACCATGCGCAAGACCTTGCCTGGCCGTTCAAGCTCCAGCGGATCAAAATCCGTTTCAAAACTCCACATACGGCCGGGTTCCAGGTCAACCAGCGGCTCACCGTCGGCCAGTAATCGCCGCTCCACGCCTTGCGCCCTGCCCACATCCTTCTTGACGCGGCGGAAGTAATCCAGTGCACCCTGGGCAAATACCACCTTGGTCGCGGCGTAGCAGCCTATCTCGTATTTCCCCTGCTCAAAAAACATGTCATTGAGGGCTTTGTGCAAAGGGGTACGAAGCCTGGGAGTTCCATTGATCCAATAGCGGGCATTCCACTTGGCAGGGCCACCCTCTGGCCAGCCCCATTCCAGCACCTCTGCCCAGATCACGGTGTTCTGGCGAATCCCGACATGGTCGGCCAATGCCTGCACATCGCAAGCCTTTCCCCTGAATTCGGTCAACCGGCCCGGGTGCAACAAGGCCAACAGGATTTCTTTTTTGGAAACCGTCTTGAGCTTGCGTGTCTTGTTGTTTCTCACCGGCACCAGCACTACCTCGTCCTTGATCGCCAGCTCCGGGCGTTGCGCCAAAAACAGGGTGCTCACGGCCGCGCCTGAGCCCAGCAGGGAATACGTCATGGTGCCCCGCGGCTTGTCGACAGTTTCCTGAACCAGGCGGGCTGGAATGCCGAGCTGCTGGAGATATCGGAACATGTGGGGGCCGAGCCGCTCCAGCTGGGACGGTGAACAGAAGAACTGCACGCCATATGCGCCCGTTCCAGGCGCTTCCTGGACTTGCGCAGAAGCCGTATGGGCCAGCGCAAGCAGGAATGGAATCAGGAGGAAAGAAGCAACGGTACGGATTCGGCCCGCAGGGTTTGCGGTCAAACCGGTTTTCTCATCAGCATGCCAGGAACCCGGCCTGGGGGGTGTGGTTCCTCATGATCATTTCGCCACGTACTCCGGATGCTCAAGGTGTTCATCGGGTTGCTCCCTGGCAATGGCCTTGTTGGCCCCTGGGACCGCCTTGCGGGCAAACAGCGTGTACATGGTGGGCACCACAAACACAGTGAGCAAAGTGCCCAGCGACATGCCCCCCACGATAACCCAGCCGATCTGCGTGCGGCTTTCGGCACCCGCGCCCTTGGCCAGGGCCAGCGGCAAGGCTCCCAGCACCATGGCACCAGTCGTCATCATGATGGGGCGAAGGCGCTGCGATGACGCCTTGACCAGCGCGTCGATCATTTCCATGCCCTGCCCGCGCAGCTGGTTGGTGAACTCCACAATCAGGATGCCGTGCTTGGTGATCAGGCCAACCAGCGTGATCAGACCAATTTGGGAATACACATTGAGAGAGCCGCCCGACCATTTGAGCGCCAGCAAGGCCCCGATCATGGACAGCGGCACCGACAGCATGATGACCAGCGGATCGATAAAACTTTCAAACTGTGCGGCCAGCACCAGGAAAATAAACACCAGTGCCAATACAAACACAATGGCCAGGGCGCCCTGCGAGTTTCTGAACTCGCGCGAGGTGCCGTTCAGGTCGGTGCTGTAGCCGGTCTTGAGCACCTTGGCGGCGGTCTGGTCCATGAACTTGAGCGCTTCGCCCAGCGAATAGTCGCCCGCAAGGCTGGCCGTGATGGACACCGAGCGACGCTGGCCGAAATGGTTCAACTCGCGCGGTGACACGCTTTCACGCACCTTTACCAGTGCCGACAGCGGAATCATCGCGTCGTTGCGGCCCCGCACATAAATGCGGTCAATGTCTTCAGGCGTGGTGCGGCCGCTGGCTTCGGTCTGCACGATCACGTCGTACTGCTCGGCATCGCGCTTGTAGCGCGTCACGTTGCGCCCGCCCAGCAGGGTCTCGATGGCCTTCGCGACAACCTGGACGCTGACGCCGAGGTCGGCGGCCTTGTCCCGCTCTACCTCAATGCGCAGTTCGGGCTTGTTCAGCCGCAGGTCTACGTCGGGCGAGACGATGCCGGGGTTTTTGGCGATCTCCTCCAGCATCTGGCGCACCACCGTGTTCAGGTTCTGGTAACTGTCGGAGGTCTGGATCACAAAATTGAGCGGCCGTTCGCGAAAGCCCTGCCCGAGGGACGGCGGCGTGATCGGGAAGGCAGTAACGCCGGGCAGTGCGTTGAATTTGGGCTGCAGTTCGCGCGCCATGTCGATGGTGGAGCGCGTACGCTTGTCCCAGTCGACTGTGCGGTACACCACGCTGGCCTGCGCCACCGTCGGGTTGCCCACGTTGGCAAAAATGCGGTCGAACTCGGGAAAGGGTTCACCCATTTTTTCCAGCGCCCTGGCATAGCGGTTGGTGTAGTCCAGCGTGGCGCCGTCAGGGGCATTGACGTTGGCCAGAATCACCCCGCGGTCTTCAATGGGCGAAAGCTCCTGCTTCATGCTCGGGAACACCAGCGCAATGGCCAGGGCACTGAGCACCATCACGCCGATGACAAGCCAGCGGGCCTGCAAGGCCATGCCTTTGAGGCGCTGGGCCAGCGAGGGCCGGCCGGCAGGGCCTTCCTCCGCCGCGGGCACATAACGTGTGGTGACGACCCAGCGCAGCACGGAACCGTAACGGTCGGAAATCGACGTCAACGCCCGCTCCATGAACCGGTCAAAACGATTGGGCTTGGGATTGTGCTTGAGCAGTTGGGTGCACATCATGGGCGTAAGCGTCAGCGCCACAAAGCCCGACACCACCACCGCACCGGCCAGCGCCAGGGCAAACTCCACGAAGAGCCGCCCGGTGCGGCCCGGCGTAAACGCCAGCGGCGCATACACGGCTACCAGCGTGGCCGTCATGGTGACCACGGCAAAGCCGATCTCACGCGCGCCCTTGATGCCGGCCGAGAACGGGTCCATGCCCTCCTCAATGTGCCGGAAGATGTTTTCCAGCATCACGATGGCGTCGTCCACCACCAGGCCGATAGCCAGCACCAGCGCCAGCAGGGTCAGCGTGTTGATGGTGAAGCCCGCCAGCGCCATCATGCCGAAGGTGCCGATCAGGCTCACCGGGATGGTGACGATGGGGATGATGGAGGCACGCAGGGTGCGCAGGAACACAAAGATCACCAGGGCCACCAGCACGATCGCCTCGGCGATGGTGTGGTACACGTTGTTGACGGAACGGTCGATGAACACCGAGTTGTCGTTGGCAACGTCAATCAGCATGTCGGACGGCAGGTCCGCCTTCAGCTTGGGGAAGGCCTCCCGCACACCCCTGGACAAGTCCAGCGGATTGGCCGTGGCCTGGCGGATGACGCCGACTGCCACGGCGGAGCGGCCGTTGAGCCTGACCGCCGTGCGCTCGTCGGCCGCGCCCTCCTCCACACGCGCGACGTCGCGTACCTTGACGGAAAAGCCGTTCACATTCTTGATGACGATCTCGCGGAACTGCGCGGGCCTGACCAGGTCGGTCTGCGAGGTCACACTGAATTCGCGCTGCTGCGACTCAATGCGGCCGGCCGGCAGCTCGAGGTTGCTGCGGCTGATGGCGTCTTCCACGTCCTGGGTGGTCAGCTTGTAGGAGGCGAGCTTGTCGGTATCCAGCCAGACGCGCATGGCGTACTTGCGCTCGCCAAAGACGCGCACGTCGGCCACGCCGGTCACGGTCTGCAGGCGCGGCTTGACGATGCGGTTGACCAGGTCGTTGATCTGCAGCGGCGTCAGTGAATCGCTGGAAAAAGCCACCTGGATGACCGGAAAGGCATCAGCCTCAACCTTGGCGATCACAGGCTCTTCAATCGCCTGAGGCAGCCGGTTGCGCACCCGCGACGTACGGTCGCGTACTTCGGCGGCAGCCGAGTCAGCGTCTTTTTCGAGCCTGAAACGCACGCTGATCTGCGCTTGGTCGGCACGGCTGATGGAGGTAATGACGTCGACAGCATCAATGCCTGCGATGGAATCTTCCAGCGGTTTGGTCACCTGCGTTTCAATGACCTCCGCGGATGCGCCTGCATAGCGCACGCTCACAGTCACAACGGGTTCATCGATCTTGGGATATTCACGCACCGAAAGGCGGTTGAAGCTCACCGCACCGACCAGCACGATGAGCAAAGACAGCACGGTGGCAAAGACCGGGCGGCGTATGGAAACTTCAGCGAGTTGCATAAGGGCCTGTGGGGGCTATGGCGCGGCTGCCGCTCAAGTGGGATCGCGGGCCGGCGGGCCGGCCGGGCGGCGCTCGGCTGGGGCGACGCTACGCACCGGCACAAGGGCGCCTGGGGCCTCCGACACCACCACGCCACAGGGGTTGGGGCCGGCCGGTGGTGCTTGCGACACGGCGGCGGCCACAGCTTTGGCCGGCGCGGCCTCAGCCGCAGGGGCCGTTGCGGCAGCTGCCGCGGGCGCAGTACCGGCAGCGGCAGGTGCTTTTGCGTTGCCCGCACGGGCAGAAGCATTTGCGGCCAGGTCCACCACGGACACCACCGTGCCATCACGCTGTACGCGCTGCTGGCCGGTCGCAACCACCACGTCGCCGGACTCCAGGCCTTCGAGGATCTCGACCTTGCCGGGGCTGCGCAGGCCGACCTTGACTTCCACGCGCTTGGTCGTGCGGGTCTGTTCGTTCGGGCCTTCCAGCAGCTTGATGACGAACTGCCGGCCGCCCTGCGGAACAATGGCTTCCTCGGGCACCACGCGGGCGTTCTCGCGCACGCCGAACACCGTATTGACCCGGGCGAACATGCCGGGCCGCAGCTGCAGCTGGCGGTTGTCTATGCAGCCGCGGATGCCAATGGAGCGGCCATTGGCGTCGATCAACGGGTCTATGGCCTGGATTTGCGCGTTGTACTTGCGCCCTGGCAAGGCGTCAATGTCGAGGACAGCTGTCTGGCCGCGCCTGACCTTGTTCTGGAAGCGTTCGGGCAGCCGGAAATCGACAAAGATGGCCTCGATGTCCTCGATGTTGACGATGTCCGCGCCGTCTTTCAGGTAGTCGCCCACGTTGACGAGCCGGATGCCGGCGATGCCGTCAAATGGCGCAACAATCTTCAGCCGCGCTGCGGTGGCCTTGGCCAGCGACAGCTTGGCCTCGGCCACCTGCAGGTTGGCGGCACTTTCATCGAGCGAGCGCTGGCTGATGAAGTTTTGCGCCACCAGTTCCTGGTTGCGCTTCTGGTTGGCCCGCGCGATCGACAGTTCAGCCTGGCTTTGCTGTACCTGCGCCAACGGCAACTGGTCGTCGAACTGCACCAGCACCTGGCCTTTGCGCACACGCTGGCCATCAGTGAAATTGAGCTGGGTGATGCGCCCGCTCACCTCGGGCCGCAAGACCACGCCGCGGCGCGAACGCAAGCTGCCCACGGCCGAGGTGTCATCCGACAGTCTGGCGAGTTCCACCTTCGCGGCTTCCACGGTCACCGGTTTTCCGGCGGCGGCGCCGTTGGTTCCATTGCCGGCGCCCTGGCCCGTCGAGGCAACCGGAGAAGACTCGGCCGCACCGCCCTGCGCCTTGGGTTTTTGCACCCACCAGGCAGCACCCGAGGCGACCGCAATGCCCGCTATCGCGACCGCTGTGTAAATTGCTTTTGATGCCATGGGGAGGAAAACTTGTTATACAAAGAGATACAAACTTCCAATGTAGCAGGACACCATGGCGCGCGCAGCCTTTTTCTGGCCTTTGCACAGGGTAAGCGCGGTAGCTTTACAACGGCTTTACCAAACGCCCTGAGCGACCAAAACGGTGCGGATGCTATGTACGCTTACGGTGCGCCTCGGGGACGCAATTTTTGCGTGGGCCTTGGCTGCTTGGTGCGTGTTTTTGCGCACATGTTCCCGCCCCGGCTTCAAACTCCCAGCCAGGTCTTTGTTACAAGCGGCCAAGCGCGCGTTCCACGCCTTTGTTGGCCAGTGCATCGGCACGCTCGTTGCCCGGATCGCCGGCATGCCCTTTGACCCAACGCCAGTCGATCTTGTGGCCGCTGGAGACGACCAGGGCGTCCAGGCGCTGCCAGAGATCCACATTCTTGACCGGCGTCTTGGCCGCCGTACGCCAGCCCCGGGCTTTCCAGCCGTGAATCCACTCGGTAATGCCCTTGCGCACGTATTCGCTGTCCAGGTAAAGCGTCACGCTGCAGGGCCGCTTCAGCGCCGCCAGCGCTTCGATGACGGCAGTCATCTCCATGCGGTTGTTGGTAGTGCCAAGTTCGCCGCCAAATAGCTCTTTTTCGGTGCCGCCCATCGCCAGCAGCGCCCCCCAACCTCCGGGGCCGGGGTTTCCCTTGCATGCGCCGTCGGTATAGATCACGACGTGTTGTGGTTGTGGCGTTGTGCCTGTTGGTGTGTCGGTCATGCGTTACAAATGCTCCCGGGAAGCTCCAAAAAGCGGCCGGTGGTTAAAGAAAATCAGGCAGGCGGCCGTGAGCGGGATGAGCGGGTGAGCGGCTCCTTGTTGGCTATCGCGGCCGGCGCTGTCGCCGGTGCCCTTCGCGCCTTCCAGGCCGGCTCAAGCAAGCGGACGCCCCGCACACGCTTGACCGCCGCGAGGAAATAAACAGCGCCAAAAATAGGCCACCAGCGTTCGCCCGCCGCATCCATCCACTCGAACCGGTCCAGCCAGGCCTGGCTTGTGAGCGCCGGCCGGTAGCAGCCGAAGCGCCCCGACTCTACCTCAAAGTCCAGCAGCCTCAGCCAGTCGCGAAGGCGCCAGTAGCCGATGAACTCGCCTGTTTTGGGAAGAAACAGGTTGTCATACCCCCAGCGCTGGTAGATGTGGCCGCGGCGCTGGCGCAGCCCCCACAAGCTGGTCGGGTTGAAGCCGCTGATGACCACCCGACCTTCCGGAACAAGCACCCGGCTCACCTCGCGCAGGCTGGCATGCGGGTCGCTGCTGAGTTCCAGCGTATGCGGCAATACCACCAGGTCCAGGCTGTTCTCCGGGAACGGAAGCGCTCCCGCTTCGGTCAGGAGCGCCGCGCGCCGGGAACTTGCGGCTGTGCGGCCGCTCGTATCTGTAGCCGGGGACTTTCCGGGTTCAGATGGCGGCGGCAATGAATCCAGCGCCAGCCATTTGTGCGGCATGCGATTGGCCTGCAGGGCGTCGAGCTCCGGCAAGCCCAATTGCAGTGCGTGGTAGCCAAAAACGTCGCTGACGGCCTGGTCAAAATGCGTGCGTTCCCAGTCCAGAAGATAACCACCGGGAGGGGTCTTCAGCCAGTCCGTCAAACCTATAATTTCAGAGCTCATTGAGACCACTGTATGTATTTGATTCCCATTCCTGCCTTCGACGACAACTACCTCTGGTTGTTGCATGACGGCAGGCGTGCCCTGGTCGTGGACCCGGGAGATGCCGGGCCGGTGCAGCGCACCCTGGAGCAGCACGCATTGCAACTGGAGTCGATTCTAGTCACGCATCACCATCCCGACCACACGGGCGGTGTCGATGCCCTGCGCGAAGCGACGGGCGCCCAAGTCTGGGGCCCTGCCACCGAACGCATTCCGCAGCCTTACACACATCTCAATGGAGGTGACAGCCTCACGGCCCTCGGCCTGGATTTCCAGGTGATCGACGTGCCCGGGCATACCGCAGGTCACATTGCTTATTACCTTGCCCCCACGCTTTCCGCTTCGCGTGATGCGCTGCCCCCCGAGGGGGCTCATCCGGCTTGGGGCGGCCCGGCGCCGGATGGCCTTGCCGTGAACGGCAGGCCGCTGCTGTTTTGCGGCGACACACTGTTCTCGGGAGGCTGCGGACGTTTGTTCGAGGGTACACCGGCGCAAATGCTGGCCTCGCTCGACAAGCTGGCTGCGTTGCCTGGCAACACCGTCGTCTGTTGTACCCATGAATACACACTCAGCAATCTCCGCTTTGCCATGGCAGTCGAGCCAGAAAATGCCGACCTGGCGGCATATCAGGCGCAATGCGTTGCACTTCGCGCCCAGGGAAAGCCAACCTTGCCGACCTCTGTGGCCCAGGAATTGCTGATCAACCCCTTCTTGCGGACCCGCCAACCCACTATCATGGCTGCTGCCCGGCACTTTGATGCGTCGGCCCGAGACGACAACACCGTATTTGCCGCCATCCGGCAGTGGAAAAACCAATTCAAATGACGCCACACGACCGAACCACTGCAGCCGCTCTTCTTCCCAAACTCGTCAATTTCCGTATTGTTCCGCTGGCGTTTCTGCTTGTGGCAGCACTGCTGGCGGGCTGCGCCACACAGCCGCCCGGCATGCCGGGTGACCCGGTCCTCACAACAGGAACAAGCCCTACCGCCAAACCGCAAGTGCCGGGCGGCCCGCTTCAAGCCATCACACCAGGTCAGATCGGCTCTTACCAGATCGCCTCCACGGAGCCTCCCAAGGAACTTTGGGACCGTATTCGCCGCGGCTTCGCCATGCCTGACCTGCAAAACGAACTGGTGACGGATCGCGAGCAGTGGTATGCCAGCCGGCCGGATTACATCCTGCGCATGACCGAGCGCTCCAGCAAATACCTTTTTCATATCGTTGAAGAACTCGAGCGCCGCCAGATGCCGACGGAACTGGCCCTGTTGCCGTTCATCGAAAGCGCTTTTAACCCGCAGGCCGTTTCCAGCGCCAAAGCCGCCGGCATGTGGCAGTTCATGCCGGCCACCGGCAAATATTTCGACCTGAAGCAAAACGCCTTTCGCGACGACCGGCGTGACGTACTGGCTTCCACCCGCGCGGCGCTGGACTACCTGCAAAAGCTGCATGGCATGTTTGGCGACTGGCATCTGGCGCTGGCGGCCTACAACTGGGGGGAAGGCAGTGTGGGCCGCGCCATCGCCAAAAACCAGAGAGCGGGGCTGGGCACCAGTTACACCGACCTGAACATGCCGGCAGAAACCAGGCTCTACGTGCCCAAGCTGCAGGCCGTCAAAAACATTGTGGCCAATCCCCAGGCATTTCGCACGGAATTGCCGTTGATCGAAAACCACCCTTATTTCCAGCAGGTGCTGATCACACGCGACATTGATGTGGCCCTGGCCGCACGCCTTGCCGACGTCAAGATTGAAGACTTCAAGGCATTGAACCCTTCGGCGCACCGCCCCGTCATCATTGCGGCGGGGACGCCCCAGATACTGCTTCCCTGGGACAACGCTACGGTGTTTCAGCGTAATTTCGAAGCCTACACCCAGGGGCAATACGCCAGCTGGACCGCCTGGTCGGCCCCCAGCACCATGAACCCGGCCGAAGCAGCACGCCGCACCGGCATGAGTGAGGCCGATCTGCGCAGCGTTAACAACATACCGCCGCGCATGCTCATCAAGGCCGGTTCGACCTTGCTGGTGCCGCGTTCCGCCAAGGTGGAAAACGACGTTACCAGCCACGTTGCGGATACCGCCCAGGTCTCCTTCTCTCCTGAAGTCGTGACGCGCCGCACCACCGTCAAGGCCCGCAAGGGCGAGTCGGTTGCAACCATTGCCAAGCGCTACGGCCTGAGCGCTGCCAGCGTTGCCGAATGGAACAATGTCAGCACTTCCAGCGCGTTCAAGCTGGGCCATCAGGTGGTGGTTTTCCTTCCGGTCAAAAGCCACGCCTCCAAAAGCCAGGCCTCAGCCTCCAGCCGCAGTCGCGGCAGTTCCGCGAAAGTGACCAAACGCAGCAATGCCAAGACGGTCGTCAAGTCCAAAAAACGTTGACGTTCCGGAGCACGCGCTTCAGCAGTCACCACCTGCGGACTGTTGCTACAGCTTGAACGAACCGCTGCCGAACAGCCCGATCAGGCCGATAACGATCAGGTAAATCGCCACGATGTAATTGAGCAGGCGCGGTATCAGCAGGATAAGGATCCCCGCGATGAGCGACACGATGGGGCCGATGCTGAGTGAAAGATTCATGGTGTGTCCTTGGAGTGAAGCCGGCTCACCGTTACTGCGCATGGCAGAAGCGGTGCAGGCAGCCACGACTTTAAGGAGCCGACCGGCCGCAGGCTGTAGGACGACAGGAAGAGTTGCGGTACAGGGAAAACGTCAGAGTTTTTCCGTCTCACCCGTGCGCGGCTGCCATTTCATGAGCCGTTTTTCGAGCCGGCCCACGATGCCGTCCAGCACCAGGGCAAATGCCGTCAGCACCACAATGCCGGCAAACACCGTATTCACATCAAACGTGCCTTCGGCCTGCAAAATCAGGTAGCCCACTCCCCGCGCAGAGCCCAGGTATTCACCCACGACTGCTCCGACAAATGCCAGGCCCACAGAGGTATGCAGGCTGGAAAACACCCAGCTGGTCGCGCTTGGCAGGTACACCGTGCGCAACAGCTGGCGCTGGTTGGCGCCCAGCATGCGGGCATTCGCCAGCACCACCGGGCTGACCTCTTTCACACCCTGGTAAACATTGAAAAACACAATGAAAAACACCAGCGTGACCGCCAGCGCCACCTTGCTCCAGATGCCAAGGCCGAACCACAGCGCAAAAATGGGCGCCAGGATCACACGGGGCATGGAATTGGCCGCCTTGATGTAGGGATCCAGGATGGCGCTGGCTGTAGGGGCCAGGGCAAGCCACAGGCCGCACGCCAGGCCAAGCACGGTGCCTATGCCGAAGGCCAGCACGGTTTCCAGCAAGGTGGTGCCCAGGTGGAGGTAGATGTCGGCGTTGCCCGGCAAGCCATCGGGGAACATGCGGCTTTCACCAAAACCAAAAGGCATGAACCAGCTCCACACCCTGCCAGCTACCTTGATGGGCTCGCCCAGGAAAAAAGCAATCTGCTGGTCGCGCGAAACCAGGTGCCAGCCGATCAGCATGAACGCCAGCAAGCCGACTTGCCATGCGCGGAGATTGCTTTCAGAGGGCTTGAGATGGCGCCACATGATCAGGCTGCCTTCTTGAGTTGCTGTGCATAGCCTTTAAGCACTTCATCGCGCAGCACGTCCCAGATCTGTTTGTGCAGCTCCACAAAACGCGGCTGGCTGCGCACCTCGGCCACATCACGCGGACGCGGCAGATCAATCGTGAATTCTCCGATCGGGTGCGTAGCCGGGCCAGCCGACAGCACCACCACCCTGTCGCTCATGGCAATGGCTTCGTCCAGATCATGCGTGATGAACAGCACCGCCTTTTTCTTGGCAGCCCACAGGTCCAGCACTTCGTTTTCCATGAGCTGGCGTGTCTGAATGTCCAGCGCACTGAACGGCTCGTCCATCAGGATGATGTCCGGGTCCAGTGCCAGCACCTGGGCCAATGCAGTGCGTTTGCGCATTCCGCCCGAGAGCTGGTGCGGATAACGGTCGCCGAACCCGCCCAGCCCCACGCGCTCCAGCCAGGCTTGCGCCTGACGGCGCGCTTCGGCATCCGGAACACCCCGGTACTGCAAGCCCATCATGACGTTGTCGATGGCGCTGCGCCATGGCATCAAGGCTTCGGTCTGGAACATGTAGCCGGCGCGGGTGTTGATGCCGCCCAGCGGTTGGCCAAACGCCCGAACCTCGCCGGAAGACGGTTCCAGCAAACCGGCGCCAATATTGAGCAACGTGGATTTACCGCAACCTGTAGGCCCGACAACCGAAACGAATTCACCGGCCCGTATGCGCAAGGTGGTGTCGCTCACCGCCGTATAACGCTGGCCCGCATCGTCGCGCGAGCGAAAGGTGCAGCTGATGTTGATCAGCTCCAGGGCGTAGGCGTCGTCGGGTTCTGGCATGGCGGGAGCTTACAGCAAGGCGCTTGCGCAGGGCCTCTTCACCAGCCGGGGCCGCGGGACTGGCTTTGCCAGACCGCAGGCGCAGCGGCCCCGAGGGGCTGGAGCCCGCGGCTCCAAGCCTGCCTGCGCAGGCCTGGACGGGCGACAGAGGCGAAGCGTCTCGCGAGCCGCGGCCTGCAAGGCCTCGCGCATTACACGAAGTGAAAAGCGTGGGGGCTCAAGCTTTAAATCGGTCCTTGGCCTTGCGTGCGAACTCGTTGGTATAGGTCTTGGCGATGTCGATCTTGTCGGTCTTGATGCTGGGGTCAAAGCTTGCCAGTGCCTTGAGCGCCGTGCGCGCACCGTCATCAGGAATGATGCCGTCGAGAGAAATCGACTCACGCACCTTGTTGAATGACGCAAGGTACAGCGCCCGGTCGCCCAGCAGGTAGCTCTCGGGCACCGTCTTGATGATGTCACCGGGGCCTGCCGTCTGCAGCCATTTGAGCCCGTGCACGATCGCATTGGCCAGTGCCTGGCAAGTGTTGGGATTCTTCTGGACGAACTCTATCGGTGCGTACAGGCAGGCCGCCGGCATGGAACCGCCAAAAACTTCGATCGTGCCCTTGAGGGTGCGCGTATCGCTGATGATCTTTACCTCGCCCTTTTGCTCGAGCATGGTCATGACCGGGTCGGTATTGCTCATGGCATCGATCTGCCCCGAACGCATCGCGGTCAGTGCGCCCGCCGCAGTGCCGACTCCGATAAAACTCACGTCGCCGGGTTTGAGGCCTGCGCGCGAAAGTACCAGGTTGGCCATCATGTTGGTGGATGAACCCGGCGCAGACACACCGATTCTTTTGCCCTTCAGGTCTGCGACCGTTTTGTAGTTGGGCATGTTTTTGGTCGAGACGCCAAAAGCGATTTGCGGCGCCCTGCCCTGCAGCACAAAAGCCTGGAACATCTGGTTTTTGGACTGAAGGTTGATGGTGTGCTCGAAAGCACCCGAGCAGACGTCGGCAGAGCCGCCGACCACAGCCTGCAGCGCGCGTGCACCACCGGCAAAGTCGCTGATTTCAATGTCCAGGCCTTCGGCCTTGAAATACCCCAATTGCTCGGAAATGGTGAGAGGCAGGTAATAGAACGCCGCCTTGCCGCCGACCGCCAGCGCAATTTTTGTTTTCTCGAGCCTGGGCTGCGCGCGAAGCACCGGCAATGCCAGCGTTGCTGCTGCCAGTGCGGTGCCACCGGCAAAAGCCCGGCGGGAAATCAGGGGTTGGCGATTCATGCAAGCCTCTCTCTTTTTTTGATGTCACAAGCTTATCGAGGCATAAAAAAACCCGCATCGGGGTCATCCCGTGCGGGTTTTTACCGAAGGTGATCGCGTTACCAGAGGTAACTTTCACCCTCCCGACGCATGTGTCAACGAAAGCCCGAAAAAAGAATGACGATATTGATAAAAAGCGCACACGCCCAGATGGCCGAGCGGGCTTTGGCGAGGTCTGCGATGTACATCATGATGTAGGCGATGCGCAGCACGACAAAGAGCAGCGCCAGGATGTCCAGCCGTGTCTGCCCCGCCTGCAGGATGTGCGCAATGATGACTGCTGCAAAGAAAAAGGGCAGCGCCTCGAATGTGTTGGCCTGTGCGGCGTTGGCCCGGGCACGCCAATCGGTTTGCTGCGCCAGCCAGCCTCGCGGGTTGTGGTTGTCATATCCGCCGTCGCGACGCGGGGTGCTCATCGTGCCGTATTTGGCAATGGCAGCACACACAATGGGCAACAGGGCCGCAATCAGAACACACCAATAGGCGATGGTGAAGCGTGCGAATGTCATGGTGGGTTCCTTTCGTTATGGTCGCCCGCTGCGGGCATGAAGCTGTCAAGATAAAACTAAAAACACCGCCCTCACCTGCGGTCCACCAACGCGTGGGCAATGGTGCCCAAGTCTACGTATTCAAGTTCGCTTCCCACCGGCACTCCGCGCGCCAGGCGCGTCACCTGGACGCCGCGGCTTTTCAGCGCCTGTGCAATCACGTGCGCAGTGGCTTCGCCTTCGGCCGTGAAATTGGTCGCCAGGATGACTTCCTGCACTTCGCGCGATGCAGGCGGCAACGCCTCGCCGCGCTCGTTCTTGGGCACCACGCGGTCAAACAGTTTTTGCAAGCCGATGTCGTTGGGGCCTATGCCGTCAAGCGGGCTGAGCTTGCCCATAAGCACAAAATAAAGGCCCTTGTAGGCCAGCGTGCGCTCAAGAGCAGCCTGGTCGGCCGGTGTTTCAACCACGCACAGCTTGCTGCGGTCACGCTGCGGGTTGGCGCAGGTGGTGCAAACCTCCTGCTCGGTCAGCGTGTTGCACAGGGTGCAATGCCGCACGCTGTTGACGGCGTGCTCCAGCGCACGGGCAATCTGCAGCGCGCCGGGCTTGTCGTGCTGCAGCAGATGGAACGCCATGCGCGCGGCCGACTTGGCGCCCACGCCCGGCAGCTTGCGCAGCGCCTGGGTCAAGCCTTCGAGAGCGTTGGAGTCAGCCATGTAGTGGGAAATGCAGCTTTAAGAATATGAAGAACAAGGCGTAGCGAGCGGGTTCAGGGCAAGGCGCGGGTGTCAGGTCACCGGAATGCACTTGAGGTGCATGAGGATGACCTGATCGGGACCCGCAACGCGGCCATGAGCCCGCGCAGTAGCCGTTAGAAGGGGAGCTTCATGCCGCCGGGCAGACCGGGCATCCCGGCCGTCAGTTTGCCCATTTTCTCGTTGCTCACTTCTTCGGCCTTGCGCACGGCGGCGTTGAACGCAGCGGCTACCAGGTCTTCCAGCATGTCCTTGTCGTCGGTCAGCAGACTGGGGTCGATCTCGACGCGTTTGACATCATGCTTGCAGGTCATGGTGACCTTCACCAGGCCGGCGCCGGCCTCGGCGGTAACTTCCACAAATGCCAGTTCTTCCTGGGCTTTTTTGAGGTTGTCCTGCATCGCCTGCGCCTGCTTCATGAGGCCCGCGAGTTGTCCTTTGTTAAACATGGTAGTTCCTTTAAAACTTGAAATCGAGGTGTGCTTTGCGTCTGAAATTGCGTCGAAATTGGGGGCAGAAATTGGTTTTAAAACCTGCCTTTGATCATATCGACTTCGCGGCCAGCGGCCGGATGCTGCCGGGGACAATTTTGGCGCCCCAGTCGCGAATCATGTCCTGCACAAACGGGTCGTTCTGGATCATTTCTTCGGCAGCGTGCTGCCGCTCGGCCTGTGCTGCCGCATTGCGGCGGGCCGGGGTGTCGGTGACGGGCCCCACTTCCACCGCGAGCCGCAGGGCCGCATCGCCAAGATGCGCCTGCAGTGCGGCTTGCAGCTTTTCACGCGCTGCCGCCTGGTTCAGCGACTCGCGTTCTACCCGAAGCGTCCACAGCCCATCGGCCTGGCTGCGCAGCTCCGACTGCAGGCCCAGCTCACGCGTCAGCGCCGCCACGGCTTCGGCGGCCACCAGCTGGTTGACAGTCTGGCTCCAGTCTTCGCCGTGCGGAACAGGCACCAGAGGCGCAACGGCAGCGGCTGGCGCGCCCTGCTGCGGGCGCTGCTGCGGCACTGGGCGCTCCGGCATCACCACAGGAGCCGCTACTGAATTGATAGCTGCTTGCGCCCGTTCTGCTTGGGCTACGGGCTGTTTTTGCTCAAAATTTTGAGCGATGGGTGGTTCTTGTGAAACACGCGGCGCAGCGGGCACGGGCTCATCATGGGCAGGTTCGCGTGCAGCGGCAGGCGCCGGCGCCACACGCCGTTCAGGCATAGCCACGGGCGCATGGGCCCGCGCCACCTCAGACTGGGGCTTTTTTCCAGGCTCGGCGGCACCCCCCGCATGGGTGGTAGCCGAAGCCGAGGGTTTGAAGGCCAGCAAGCGCAGCAGCACCATGGTCAGGCCCGCGTATTCGTCGGGCGCCAGGCCCAGTTCACCGCGGCCATGCAGGCACAGGCTGTAAAGCAGCTGCGTTTCATCAGCGGGCAGCGCCTGGGCCAGCCGCGCCGTCTCCGCGATGTCCGGGTCGGCCCCATCGTCGCCCGCCCCCATCTCGGGTACGGCCTGCAACACCGCCATGCGTTGCAGCACCGTCGTCATTTCTTCCAGGGTGGAAGCCGCGCTCAAGCCGTTCAGCCGCAACGCTTCGGAGGTTTCCACCACGGTTTTGCCATCACCGCGCGCCAGGGCGTCCAGCAGGCGGTAGACATAGCTGCGGTCCACGCTGCCCAGCATGGTGCGCACACTGGCTTCTTCAAGCTTGCCCGAGCCAAAGGCAATGGCCTGGTCCGTCAGCGACAGGGCGTCACGCATGGAGCCGCGCGCCGCGCGTGCCAGCAGGCGCAGCGCCTGTTGCTCGGCCGGGACGTTTTCAACGCCCAGCACTTGCGTCAAATGCTCCAGCACCGTCTCGGGCGCCATGGGCCGCAGGTTGAACTGCAGGCAACGCGACAGCACGGTGGCTGGCACTTTTTGCGGGTCAGTCGTGGCCAGCACGAACTTCAGGTATTCGGGGGGTTCTTCCAGCGTCTTGAGCATGGCGTTGAACGCCGTGTTCGTGAGCATGTGCACCTCGTCGATCATGAAGACCTTGAAACGGCCGACGACAGGTTTGTAAACAGCTTGCTCCAGCAGCTGGGCAATTTCATCGACACCGCGGTTGGACGCAGCGTCCAGCTCCGTGTAATCCACAAAGCGGCCGCTGTCGATGTCGGTACAGGCCTGGCACACGCCACACGGCGTGGCCGTGATGCCGCCCTGCCCGTCCGGGCCCAGGCAGTTGAGCGACTTGGCCAGAATGCGTGAAATGGTTGTCTTGCCTACGCCCCGCGTGCCGGTGAACAGGTAAGCATGGTGCAAACGCTGGGTGGCCAGCGCATTGCCCAGCGCCTGCACCACATGCGACTGCCCCACCATTTCAGAGAAATTTTTGGGGCGGT
Source organism: Polaromonas sp. P1_F4 (assembly GCF_056405675.1). Taxonomy (NCBI): domain Bacteria; kingdom Pseudomonadati; phylum Pseudomonadota; class Betaproteobacteria; order Burkholderiales; family Comamonadaceae; genus Polaromonas; species Polaromonas sp. P1_F4. The sequence continues at coordinate 322,926 of NZ_JBFUBP010000003.1, forward strand.
ATTTGCGGGCGAGAACTAAGTAGGACATTCCCTGATTCTACGGTTGCGGCCAAGCCCACAGCCCCGTTTAGACCGTAAACCGTTTCCTAAGGCTGGTAATCCGCCGAGCCAGGCGCAAAACTGATGCGACGCATCTCCAGCAGGCGTTCGGGCTTGCCTGGCGCCTTCAACACGCGCCCCTCGACCAGCTCGTATCCCAGCAGTGCAAAAACCCGGTTGCGCAGAAAAATAGGGCGAGCATTGCCATACCAGTCCACGCAAGAGGCGCGACAGCCGTCGTCCCTGCCTATACCCCGGCGCGACGCGAGGCTGCCGACACCGGCCAGCTTCAGGCGGCTGTTGCGCAGATAGAGCATGCCGGCAGGCTCGTCCCACAGCTGGCGATAGCCGCCCTGCCCACTACCACGGACCGGCAGGCCAACCAGCCCGGAGTCACCGCTGTCGGGTTTGTAGAAAAAACCATGGCTGCGTGTCTCGCCTTGCGCAGCCTGCGCCTGCACGTAGCGCCCGGCCACGCGTGCCGTGCTCGCAAGCTGCACGCTGGAAAAATACAGGTCCTTGCCATCTGTGCCCACGGCAATCGCATCGTTGCCCAGTGCCTCAATCCGGTCCAGGCCATGCGGTAGCGTCAGGGTTTCGGTCCTGGCACGGTCGGCAAAATGCACCACCCGCAATTCCCCCACCGTCCCCGCTGCAGGCCGGCCCCAGCCGCTACCCGCGCCATAAAGCAGGCGCTGGCCAACAAAACGGTTCTGCAAGCTGCCGTTGCCCACAGAGGGGGAAAGAGCGGGCAAGCTCGCATAGGCTTGCGCCGCGGCAGCGGTTTGACCATCTCCGAAATCGCGCACCGCGACACGCAGCAAGGACAAATTCCCGCCGCTTCCCTCAGCGCGCCACATGCCGTCACCTTGGCCGTTGCCACGCAGCAGCACGTTCAGGTAACCATCGTCGCCCTCAAGAAAGGAGAACTGATCGATCGGGCTGCCTTGCGTCTTGAGCATGCTGGGCGGCGCGCCATCGAGTGGTAAACGAAAAATCGCTGAGCGCAACGCAAAGTTCCCGGTGGCGGCGTCGCGCTGGTAACCGACGGTCCAGACATACACCGCCCGGCTCGACACATAAAACACCCGGCCTGCCGGCCCGAGCACTGCGCTGGACCGGCAATCCAGTTCGGGCTGGGCCAGGTCGCACCGCACGATGGTGTGCATGGTCGTGCCTTCTTGCGCGTTCAGCGGCTCGTCAGTCCGGTAGATGCGCGTGGCGTCAACAATTCGCTTGAAGTCGGCGGGCCCGGCGCCCGGCTGCCAGCGCCGCAGCGCGGGCAGGCGTGCCGCCGGATCGTCACCCCAGGCGTTGAGCGGAATGGGGGTGTACAGGATGAGCTGGCTGCCGATCAGGCGGCTGGCGTAGTTGCGCGAAGAGTAATAGTCGCTGGAGCGCAGGTGCCAGGTGGCGCGGTAGCTGAGCTTGCCCGCATCGTCGATATTGAACAAGCCGAGCTCGGTACCGCCGCGCTCATAGCTATAGCCAATCACGGCTACGGTGTTGCCCGCCACCATCATTTCGTCGTACCAGGCGCCCGAGGGATTGACGTCCGGCCCATAGGCGTTGATAGACGACACCGGCTGCAGCTGGTAGCGGTCTACATCCACCGTGAACAGCCGTCCCCTGCGCAGAATGACGAGGTGCTTGCCATGCACTTTGACGATGCCGCCTTCATCCACGCCGGCCGTCTGGTTGTTGGTGATGGACTCCGCGCCGCCGATAAGAGATGCGGACGCGGGCGCGGCCGCCGGCGCGGGCATCGCGACAGGCTGGGGAACACTGAGGGCCGGCACCCAGGTCTTGCCGGGGTTCGCGGCCTCCCATTTCTTCCGGGCCTCGTCCTGGCGCAGCCGCCATTCTTCTTGCTCCTTGCGCCGCTGTTCTTCCTGCCGCTTGCGCTCCACTACAAACGGCTCCAACCAGGCCTGCAGCGCAGCCTCGTCCGTAAAAGCAGCCAGGGTTTTCGCCGGCTTGAAAGCCTCGGCGTCAAACTGCGCTTGCGCAGCATTCAAAACGACGCATACCGACACACCCGTCAGGACCTTCAAAAACCAGGACATGAATTTTCTCCCTCTTCTTTTATGCGTGCGACGCGCGCTCTGCAGGCGCGCCAAATGCTGCATCCGGGCTGAAAGGCCGGACTATTTTTCAGCTATTGGATGATATTCGTCCGGGTGAACTCCCACCTCGGATAAAATACCAAGTGACGGGCCTTCCCGCATGGTAAAGCGGCCAACCGGGTCAGGTGGGGAACCAAGCAGCCCTAACTGTGGAGTCAGTGCCGGGGTCAAGGCTCGTCACCTTATTCAAGTTGCAGCGCGCGTAGCCGCTGCCGATCAATGCGCCGGTGTCAACCGCTGCTCAACATACCGAAGCAGCCCCTCGCAAGCATCCTCCACCAGATCGAGCACATGCTCAAACCCGTCCTTGCCACCGTAGTAAGGATCAGGCACCACCGGGCTGTCATGCTTCAAGCAAAACTCCGTGAGCCTGCGCACCTTGCCTAGGTGTTCCGCTGGGCACTCTTCCTGAATCAAGGCCAGGTTGTCCCAGTCCATAGCCAGAATCAAGTCGTGGCGCTCAAAATCTGAATCCGAAATCTGCCGGGCTCTCAGACCTGAGAGGTCATAACCTCGCCTGGACGCATGCGCCTGCGAGCGCTCGTCGGGCGGGTTGCTGGGGTGGTAGTTGTGGGTGCCGGCGGAGTCGACCTGGATTTGATGAGCCAAGCCGCGATCTTTGACCTTTTGTTGGAACACGCCGTGGGCCGTCGGGCTGCGGCAGATATTGCCCATGCAAACAAAGAGGATGGAATAGGGTTTCATGGGTTGAAGGTTGAGCCGGGATTCGCCATGGAAGGCCCAAAGAACATGCGGCCTGGGGCTGCCAGAACCATTTTAGGTTTGCCACCGCCCATCCAGCCGACAAAGCCACCACTAGGCCAGACGGCCCATAGCCACAGCCACCCCATCCGTATACAGTCCATTGACGGAGACAACCATGCAATGCTGATGACCTGCATAGGAGGCCCGCTTCACGGGCTGCAAGTAGGAATTGCCGACGACGCCCTGGTGTATGACGTACAGGGCAGCAGGCCGCGTGCGCGTTATTTGCGGCAGGTGCCGTCGCAGTACTACGATCCCCGGGCCGGCCATGCCGACTCTGTGGCGTTTTTTGCGTTGAGTTCGTTGAGCGGGATGGAGGTGACCGATCTGATCATCGCCCACCTGGAAACTTTTCAGCCCGTGCCGGTTGCGTCAAAGCCGGCCTGACGGCTTCACGGACATCCCAGAAGGCAGGCAGAGAAGTTAGCCCGGCGCTAACCCGGCGTTAACCTGGCGCCATAGGCTGGGTGGCCTGCGCGCCTGGAACTGCCGGATGAGCACGCTGCCCGCGCTCCTGCGTCAGTGCCAGGTGAAGCTGGTGCAAGGCGCCCACACACTCCAACACGGTGGACTGGACCAGCTCCGCGGCCTCGCCGGCCTGCGAGTTGGGTGCTGCTGCGAGTTTTTCACCGACGCTGAGCATGAGCCTGGCCTTGACGGCGCCAAACAGCGCGTCCCAGTCGGCGATCGCGATGTCCAGCGGGTGGTCGGGTGTGAGCGCTTCGAGCTGCCGCTCGGGAAGCGAGGCGAGATGGGCGTCGTCAGCGCCCTCGCCGCTTCCTTTGGCCCAGTCGCGCAGAACATCCAGCGCTGCGGCACTGGTCGCGGGCAGCTCGCATCGGGACTCCTTCATGAGTTCAGGAGAGCTCAGCATGGTCAGCGCCGAGCGCGCCAGCAGCCTGATATTGGGAGGGGGTGAGGAAGCAAGCCGGATCATTTCAGAACCCTCGCTAAAGGAGTTGCATGGCGCTGCAACAGCGGTCGGGCGCTGCGTCTTCAAAGGTTCGCAATATCGCCGTACGCTCCTTTTTAGGCGGCCCTAGGCGATCCGTCCGTGCGGTAACGCACATCGGCCGCAAAAGGTTTTCAGGCCGTGTCGCGGGCCGCAGTTGAGCTGAAACAGGTAAACCGATGCTTTTGCCTGACAGACAGGCCCCCGCCATCCCAAAGCCGCCCCTCAATGCAGCAATTGGGTATAGGTTTTCCGGTCAGCCGCGTAACAGCTGCATGCCGCGGCTTCCAGGCCGCCGCGGTCAAGAACCTTCAATTCACCACGGTGGTATTCGATCAATCCACCGCGCTGCAGCGCGCTGGCGGCCGATGTGATGCCGACGCGGCGCATGCCCAGCATGTAGGCCAGAAATTCGTGCGTCACATGAAAACTGTCGGAATGGGCGCGGTCCTGGCTCATCAACAGCCATCGGGCCAGGCGCTGGCTCGTCAGGTGAAAACGAAGGCAGGCCGCCGATGCAGACTGCTGCGCCATCAAGACATAAAGGTAGCGGTTCAGGCCGCGTTGCAACGAAGCGCTACGCGCCAGCTCGCGCCGGAACACGGCGGTGCTGATCCGCCAGGATGCCCCCGCGCCCTGCACCACCGCATGCACTGGCGCGGTGACAACGCCCAGCACCAGTTGCGCGCCCAGCATGCCTTCACGGCCCACCATGCCAACCTCCACCCCCGGGCTGCCTTCCACCAAGGCCACGAGGGAAATGAAGCTTTCGACCGGGAAATAGACGTAACGTGTGGGTTTGCCGGGTTCACACAGCACCTCGGCCAGCGACAACTCGACGGGCTCGCAGACGGCGAGCAGGCGCAGGCGGTCCTTGCGAGGGAGAAGCTCAATGAGGTGGTTTTCGACAGGGGCCAAAATGGCTCTCCGGTGTAAGAACCTGTTCACGGTCTAAACGGGGCCGCGCAAGCACCTTCTCGGGATGGGATGCAAGGCGCGGTGCGCTGCCCATAGTGCAGCTATGGGCAAGCGCCGCAACGCCGCAGATCGCCCGAGAAGGCGCTTGCCCTCCGGGTTGGGGTGAAATCGGGCGATTGAGCCACCCAGACCCTTGCATGGGCATTAGCCCATGCGGCGGTCCTGCGCGGCCCACTCATCCCGATTGCACCCCAACGCGGCTCCGTTTAGATCGTGAATAGGTTCTATGGCCCCCGGGGAGTGCCGGGTCATGGACAAGGCCGCGCTACTGTCGTCAGTTCAATTCGGTGCCTCAGTATGCACGAGGTGTCGCCAACGCCACCGTGTGCCAGCGCACACAGCACACAACAGGCCGCACACCGGGATGCTAGGAGGCAAGTTTTTCGGGAAGCAAGCGGTCGTATTCCTTCTTGACCACGGCATAACACTCGCAGGTGCGCTGCTCCAGGCCCGGGCGGTCCAACACTGTGATGCGGCCACGCGAATAGCGGATCAGCCCGAGGTTTTGCAGCTTGGTCGCGCCTTCGGTCACGCCTTCGCGGCGCACGCCCAGCATGTTGGCGATCAGTTCCTGCGTCATCACCAGCTCATTGCTCTGCAACCGGTCAAGGCTGAGCAGCAGCCAGCGGCACAGTTGCTGGTCGAGCGAATGGTGGCGGTTGCACACCGCGGTTTGCGCCATCTGCGTGATCAGCGCCTGCGTGTAGCGCAGCAGCAGGTGCAGCACCGGTGCGCGCTTGAACTCGTCCTTGATCGCCTGTGCCTTGAGGCGAAAGCCCTGGCCGGCGCTTTGCACGACGGCGCGGCTGGGTGTGGACTCTCCGCCCATGAACAGGGAAATGCCCACGACGCCTTCATGGCCGACGACGGCAATCTCGGCCGAAGAGCCGTTTTCCATCACATAAAGCAGCGAGACGATGGCCGTGGTGGGAAAGTACACATGGTCCAGCGTGGTGCCCGACTCGTAAAGCACCTGGCCCAGCGGCATGTCGACCCACTCCAGTTGCGGCAGCCAGCGCTGCCACTCTGCCTCCGGCAATGCGGCAAGCAGCTCGTTGTCTTTGGGGTTGGAAGAATGGGCCATCGAGACACTCCGGGGCGGATCTGGCTTCGAGTTGGGCCTCTGGCAGAGATCTCGCACCGTCTTCGAAGTATAGGCACTAACGGCCCCCCGGTATGTGCGCTACCGCACAAACGAAAGTTCCCCGGCAAAGTCTACCTCCAGGGCTTTTGTGGGCCTCGGTACTACCGGCTCACTTCTTCAACCGCCTCGGTGGTCTGCAATGCATGAATGGCGATTTGTGCCGACATGAGCGCCAGTGAGGCCAGCGGATAGGTGCCGCTGATGATGCCCCGGAAGGCGACTTCCGCGGCCACGGCGTCCTGGCCCAGGCCTTCGGTGGCGGCGATGATGCATTCTTCAATGCCGCCCAGCCCGGCGTCGCCGAACAGGTCTTCACCTTCGTGGGTCACGCGGTATTCGTACTGGGTCTTGTCAAAAGAGTCGATGTTAAAGCGGACGATCATGGCAGTTCCTCTCGCGCAACGGCGAATGGTTCAGAAAATTTGCTACAAAATCAATAGCTGCTTGCGCTCGCCCCTATTGGGCTACAGGCCAAAATGGCTTAGAACGCCCTGCCCGGCAACACGCCCGCCGGCAAAACAGGCCGTCAGCAGGTAGCCGCCCGTGGGCGCTTCCCAGTCCAGCATTTCACCGGCGCAAAACACGGGCTGGGGCACTGCAGCAGCAGCAGCACCCAGCTGTAACTGCGCGCTCAGGCCCTCAAACATCACGCCGCCTGCCGTGCTGATGGCTTCGTCCATCGGCCTGGCCGCGGTGACGCGCACCGGCAGCGCCTTGATGCCGGCGGCCAGGCGCACCGGATCGGCAATCGCATCCTTGCCCAGCAGTTCGTACAACATCGCGGCCTTGATACCGTCGAGGTTCAGGCGGCTTTTCAGGTGGCTAGACAGCGAGCGTGAGCCGCGCGGGTGCCGCACCTCCACCAGCACCTGCCCGGCGGTCTTGGCGGGCAGCAAATCGAGCATAAAGGTGGCGCCGCCGTGTTCAGCGATCTCGTCACGCAGCAAGGAGGAAGCGGCATAGATCAGGCTGCCTTCGACGCCGGTGGCTGTGGCGACAAACTCGCCCTTGCGGCTGAAGCTGCGGCCATGTGAATCGGTGAAGCTGATGGCCACGGACTTGAAGGGCTGGCCGGCAAAACGGCTGGCGAAGTGTTCAGTCCAGCCGGCCTTGGTTAGCGGACTTTTCCCGATGAGTTCCTGCAGGAATTCGCGGCGGGTCTCGCCGGCATCGGCTGCTGCCTCTTCAAGCTGCGCCGGGCTGTCCGCGCGCGCTGCCACGTCGAAGCCGCAGTTGGACGGCAGCAGCGGCGCCACGGCCACGCCGCGCTCGGCCAGCAAGGGAACCCAGGCGCCGTCAGAGCCCAACCGGGCCCAGCTGCCGCCACCTAAAGCCAGTACCACGGCGTCGGCTTGTGCCAGCACCTCGCCGGCCGGCGTCGAGAACTTCAGCGCGCCGTCATCCGCCCAGCCCAGCCAGCGGTGCCGCATGGAAAACTGCACGCCGGCCAGGCGAAGACGGTGCAGCCACGCGCGCAGCAGCGGCGCAGCCTTCATGTCTTTGGGGAAAACGCGGCCCGAGCTACCGACAAAGGTTTCCACCCCCAGCGCTTCAGCCCAGGTGCGCAGCTCGGCCGGGCCGAATGCGGCCAGTAACGGCGCCAGTTGTGCAGCGCGCTCGCCATAGCGGCTCAAAAAGACCTCCGGTGCTTCGGAATGCGTGAGGTTGAGCCCGCCCTTGCCGGCCAGCAAAAACTTGCGTCCGACCGAAGGCATGGCGTCATAGACCTCGACCTTCACGGCCGCACCGGCAGCGGCCAGCACCTCGGCGGCCATCAGGCCGGCGGGTCCGCCGCCTATGACGGCAATACGCAGGGGGCCGGAAGGCGGCTGTTTCACGGGAGAGGTTGAATCGTTCAAAAGGTGTCCGTCTGCTCGCGGAGGCGAGCCAGGGTGAAGTTGGAGAAATCAAGGCCAGGCAGCAGCAGCCTTCGTAAAAAGTATCAAAGATAACTCTTCGCAGGCGAATGTGTTTGCTCTGTTTTTGATAGCTGCTTGCGCTTGGCCCTATTGGCCTGCAGGGCTAAATCGCTTAAAACAGGGGCCAGGTACAGGTTTGGCGCCGATTGGCGGCATGCGCCAATTATCACAGGCCTCACTTGCCGGCCCGCGCGCGGTGCATTACATGGGCGGCGCAAAACCATCACGGCCGACGATGACGCGCAGCGCAGTCGGCTTGCCGGCTTTTTCCTGCGCAGTGATCATCACTTTGGCGCCCGGCACCAGCAAGGCGTTTTCATCGGCCTTGCCGGGCTTGAAGGACACCACCGGCACATCCGGCGGAACGATCACGGTTTTCTCGCCGTCTTTGTAGCGCAGCGTGAGCTTTTGTCCGCCGGGCACCGACGTTGGCGCCGCGGCCAGGTCGGCCACGGTGGCATTGGTCATGGTGCTGTCGGGACGCAAGTCCCAGGGGCGGTGGCCTTCACCGGCGCCGCGCGCGGCTTCGGGGAACACCAGCACCTCCAGCGCCAGCTGGCTGCCGTCGGGCTGCGGCATGCCGGCGGTGCCGATGTAGCTGCCGGGCTTGATGTCGGCGAGCGACAGCGGGTACACCTCGGACACGTCCATCTCGGCCGGGCGCACCAGCGTGATCACTTCGCCGCTGCGTTCCCTGATGGTGAGGCTGGTCGCATCGACTTTTTCAATCGTCGCGCGCAGGCGCACCGTGGGGTTAGTCGGTGCCGGGGTTTGGGCCCATGCCAGTGGCAGGACGGCCAGGAAGGTTAGCGAGGCGGCAAGTTGCTTGAACATGGTTGTCTCTTTCTTCAGGTCGGCGAATAACATGGGGTAGAGCGCGGGCTGTGTGAGATCAATCCAGCTCGACAACAGTTCCCCGCCCCGTCAGGAAAGCTGCTTTCACCGGCGCGCCGGGGTAAATCAGCTGCACCGCCGCACGGTAGTCCTGCAGCTGCGCCACCAGCGCGGGCTGCAGCTCCGGCGCCACGGCGGATTTGTAGTCGAGCACCCACCAGTGTCCTTCGTGGCCGGCGTCCTTGCGCTGCACCAGGCGATCCAGCCGCAAGTCTTTCCCGGCGTAGACAAGGCCGACTTCGTTGCCTTGCCAGGCCACGGCTTGCGGACTCCAGGCCCAGGCGCCCTCACCCGCCAGAATGCGCCCGGCCAGGCCGGCGGCCTCGGCGACTTGTGCCGGGCTCAGGCGAAACTCGCGCGCCGCGGCCTTCAGCTGTTCCGCCGACAGCGCACCGCCCCACTCCAGCAAGCGGTGCATGGCCTTGCCGATGCGCGCCTTGAGCGAATCTTCATCAACGCGCACCGCAGCAGGCTCGGAAATCGCCATGACCTCGGGCAGTTCAGGCAGCTCGGGCAGGTAGAACACGCCCGCGTCGGCCGCATCGAGATGGGCGGCTGCAGACTCATCCGCGACCGGCGCAGGCAGCTCGCCCACCAGTGCGTGCAGACGCTGCCACCAGCTCTCGGTGGTCACGCGGTGCGGCTCGATGGAAGAGATGACCAAGGTATGCCGGGCGCGCGTCAGCGCCACATAGAGGGCGTTGAGTTCTTCGCGCTTGCGGGCGGCCTGCTCGCTGGCCAGCGTGTCGGCAGCGCAGGCGGGCGGGCGGCTTTCGCTGACCAGGAAGACAAACTTGCGCGGCTCGGTCGCCTCGCCGGGCCAGTCAACCAGCACGCCCATGCTGTCGGCGTTGCGTTCCACGGTGTCGGTGTCTAGCAGCAGCACGGCCTCGGCTTCAAGGCCCTTGGCGCCGTGGATGGTCAGCAACCTGACCGCCTCACTGCTGACGGCTGCCGGCGCCTGGGTGCCGCCGGCCTTGAGCGCGCGCACAAAACCGTAAGGCGTGGCGTAACGCCCGCCGTCCAGCGCCAGCGACACACCCAGCAGCGCGCGCAGGTTGGCCAGCACCGCGCTGCGCTGCGCCGCCGGGGCGGCAGCGCCAAAACGCGCCAGCACGTCGCCGTCGTCGTAAATGCCCTGCAGCGCATCGTGTGGCGGCAGGCGGTCCAGCCAGCTCTTCCACTTGATCAAAACAGGCCCCAGCCCTTTCAGGCCGGGCGCAAGCAGCTCCTCTTTTTGTAGCAGGCTGTACCAGGGCAGATGGTGCTCCCGCTGCAGCAGCGCCAGTTGCACCAGGCAATCGTCTGCCAGGCCAAACAGCGGCGAGCGCAGTGCGCGCGCCAAGGAAAGGTCGTGCTGCGGCGACACCAGCACGTCGAGCAGCGCCACCATGTCCTGCACTTCGCAGCAGTCGATCAGCTCGGTTTTCTCGCCCACCTGCGCGGGAATGTGCAGCGCGCGCAGTTCGTCCTGCAGCGGCAGCAGGCCTGCGCGTTTGCGTGAAAGGACCATCACGTCTTGCGGCCTGAGGCCACCGGCGACCTGCTCGGAAATCCAGGCAGCGGCCTGGCGCGCCTCGCGCGTGCGCAGGGTCTCCTCGGGCAATTCGCGCGGCGTAGTGAGGCTGTCGCGCCAGCCGGCGGCCAGCGGCGAGGCTTCCTCTTCATCCTTGTTGCGTGCAATGGGCGGAAGCCTGCCCACAGCACCGGCCAGGCCTGAAGCCGTGGTGTGTTCGCGAAAGCCGTCGTACCCATCGGTTTCACGCGCCGTGGCCATGGCCGAATTGACGGTGTCGATCACGGCTTCGGCATTGCGCCGCGTATGGTCGCAACTGAGCAAGTCGCCGCCCAAGCCGTGCACCACAAAGGCCTGCGCGGCGCGAAACACCTGCGGCTCGGCACGGCGGAAGCGGTAAATGCTTTGCTTGGGGTCACCCACCAGGAACACGCTGGGCGCGCTGCCCGCACCCGAGTAGCCGATGAGCCAGGCATACAGCGCCTGCCATTGCAGCGGATTGGTGTCCTGGAACTCGTCAATCATCAGATGCCGGATGCGGGCGTCCAGCCGCTCCTGCACCCAGCCCGAGAGAACAGGGTCGGCCAACATCAGCAGTGCGGCGCGCTCGACATCATTCATGTCGACCCAACCGCGGTCGCGCTTCAAGGCGGTGAACTGGGCGATCAACACGCGCGTCAGGCGCGCCATGCGCTGCTGGTACAGCCAGGCGTCGTGCTGCTGGCGGGCGGCCACCACACGCAGCACCAGGTCTTGCGCGATGCGCACCTGTTCGATGCCGACGATTTTTTCGCCGAACTTGCGCGGCGTGCCCTTTTCGGTCAGCAGGGCCGCGATGGCTGCCGGAAAGTCACCGGCCGTCAGCGCCTGTTCGAGCTCCACGCCTTTGGCTGAGAAAGTCGGCGCGCTCGCGCGGCCCAGCGCGATGGCGGCATCCCTCAAGGTTTGCCGGTGAAAGCGGTTGGTGCTGAGCAGCTCTTCGGGTTCATCCAGGCCGCCAAATTCGGTGAACTGAGCGCTGAAGGCCTGCACGGAGGTGTCGATCACACCTTTTTCATCGGCCAGCGTGAACTCGGTGCGCTTGTCGAGCGCGGCCTGCAAGGCTTTGTCGGCCTGGAAACGTCCATACGCCAGCACCACGGCCTCAAAGTCGGCCTTGAGCGAAGCATCAGCCGCGACGGCCGCGTAAAACCGCCGCCACACCAGCGCGCGCGCCGGCGCATCGTCTTCCAGCAGCTCGTAGTTCACCGGCAGCTCCAGGCGCTGCAGCACCGCCACCGGCGCGCTGCGCAGCAGGGCCGCAAACCAGCTGTGGAAGGTGCGAATCTGCACCGAGCGGCCGCTGGCCAGGATGGAGCGGTATAAATTTGATAGCTGCTCGCGCACGGCCTGCGCGGCTTTCAGGCCTTTTTGGCTTGAAAAGTCGACCCTGACGCCGCGCATTTCGAGTTCACGCTGCAGGGTCTCATCGTCGGCGTGGGCAAAGGCCTTGAGCCAGTCGTCCAGGCGCTCGCGCATTTCGCCGGCGGCTTTTTTGGTGAAGGTGATGGCCAGGATCTCGTGCGGCAAGACCTGCTGCCCCGGTGCGGCCGTGGCGCCGTCAAGCAAGGCCCGAACGATACGCGACACCAGCATCCAGGTCTTGCCGGCGCCTGCGCAAGCCTCGACAGCCACACTGCGCCGCGGGTCGCAGGCGATGGCGTAGAAGGCATCGGCGGAGAGCGGCTCGCCGTTGCATTCGTAAGCGGCGGCGTGAGCGATCTTCATAGTCCGACTCCCCCGGCGAGCTCAGGTGTCCCATACAAGCAGGGGCCGCGGGACTGGCTTTGCCAGACCGCAGGCGCAGCGGCCCCCTCGGGGGGCAGAGAGTTACACGAAGTGAACGAACGTGGGGGCATCAGTTTGTCCAGAAGTCCTTCCGGCATAACCCGCGGGCGGCGCAGTAGTCGCACGCCTTGCCCTCCCCTAACGCCGGCAGGGCCGCGCCGCGCGAGATACGCGCCATGTCGGTCAGGATGCTGTCGATGAGCTCGTCGCGCAGGCCGACGATGTCGGGCTGCTCATAGGTTTTGGTCGGCTCTTTTTCGCCGAGGTTGACATAGGCCGCTGCCAACGTGTCGTCGCTCATCAGGGCGGCATAAAAGGCAAGCTGGGTGTCTTCCTGGCCGTTCTTGATGCGTTCGGCCGTGGTCGTGCGCGGCTCGGTCTTGTAGTCGATCACCAGGGCGTGTCCGTCGGGCTGACGGTCCACGCGGTCCAGCTGGCCGAGCAGCGTGAGCGTACCGACGGGCACTTCGCGCCAGACTTCGGCTTCGTCGAACACCGCGCCGCTGGCTTCGTGGTCGGCCAGCCATTTCAGGTAGCCCTCGCGCACGCCGGGCCAGGCCGCGGCAAAGGGCAAAAACTCGCTGTCGCTGAGCGCCAGCTCTTGCGTGGCGCGCTCGGCCGCTATGTTTAGCATAGCTACCCGCGCTGATAGATCGGGGGTTGGCGCCGCTTTGAGGGCTTCATGAAAATGCCGCAGCAGGCTGTGCAGCCAGTTGCCGAAGTCGCGCTTGCCCAGCTCGCTTTCAAGCTCTTCGGACTCCTGCAGCCTAAGCTGGCGCAGCGCAAAAAAGCGGTAGGGGCAGCGCCGCAGGTCTTCATACGCGCTGGCCGAAAGCCGGGTGACGGGCAAGGCCTCGCCGGTCGGAAAGGGGTGCGGCGTGGGCTGGGTTGCCACGGCACGCAGGCTGCGAGGGTCGGTGGCCATGCGCTGTACCGCTTCCTCGTCCTGGTCCAGCAGCAGCTCCTGCACAAAGCCGCTGGGGATGAGGTGCTCGCCCGATTCACTGGTGCGCCAGAGCACATCAAGATGCGGTATGTGCAAGGCGTAGTGCCAGGCCTGGCGTTGGGCAGCGGCGAGCACTTCCCGGGGCGGCAGGCCCAAAAGCTCGCGTTGGCCGGGTGTCCAGGGGCCGGCAGGCTCCGGGGACACCGGCAGGCGGATTTCATCGCAGCCGGGCAGCACCACGGCCTGCATGGGCCGGCCCAGCAGCTGCGGCAGCGGCAAGATGACCACTTGCTCTGCAGGTGGATGCATAGGGGAGAACTTGCCGCCTTCCAGCGCCTGGTTGGCCCACTGCGTGAAGTCATGCAGCCGCATCACCGGCGATGCTTCGAATTCGGTCTCAGCGCCTTCGTGCAGGCGCAATACATCCAGCACCGTCTGCCCGGCTTCGTCCTGCGCCAGTGCGTCCCACTGCCCGGCGGATTGCAAAAGAGTGCGCAGGTCGCGCAGCCACATCGCCAGCGGACGGGCACGGCCGAAAGGGCTGCGCAATGCGTTCACTTCGCGCGCCAACGGCCCTGTTGCGGCAAACGCGGGCGGCAAGATGGCTTCTTCCGCAAAGTCCGGCAGGTCGCGCCAGGCGCGTACGCCGGTCTTGCGCAGCTCGGTTTCGGCGGCGGTGACCAGGGCAAAGTCGAATGCCGGTGCATTTTTCAGCCAGTCCAGCACGGCATCTGTCGATGCATCCCAAGGCATGGCGCGTAGCAGGCTCATCAGGGCGGCAGCGGCGCGAGTGGTTGAAAGCTTCCAGCCGGTTTCATCGCGCATGGCGATGCCGCGCTCGGCGAGCATGGCGCCGACACGGCGTGTGAGTTGCCGGTCCTGCGCAATCAGCGCGACCGGGCTGCGGCCTTGCGCCAGGTGTGCCAGCACGCAGGCGGCGGCACGGCCGGCTTCGTCTTCAGCGTCTTGCGCAATGTGCAGCGCGGGTGGTGCCGAGGGCTCTTCGAGCGAGATGCACAGCGGGATGGAAACCGACCGGTCGCCGAAATGCGCCTTGAGGGCTTCGGTCAAGGGGTCGGCCTGAAAGCCTTCCAGCACGGCGAACAGCTGAGGTTTCGCCTGGAAAAGCCGGTCAGTCGGATAGGCGGACGCCGCCGCCCAGGCCAGCGCGATGCGCCCCACGGCAGCTTCGAGGGCCAGCACCGGCGAATCCAGGCCAGCGCCCAGCGTCAACGCCAGCCGCTCGCTCCAGGCCCGGCGCCCGGCCGGCACCACGGCAGCGGCCACACCGGCCAGGCTCCAGGCCGCTTCGACCAGCCGGCCGGCCAGCGCATCCTGCTGGGCGCCCAAGCCGGCGCGGCCCAGCAGCGATGCGGCTGTCAGCATGTCGACCGCCACATCCATGCGCAAATCGTCGCCCGAGGGCACATAAAGGCCCAGCGTGCCGCCCAAGCCGCTGGCCCAATTCATGGTGGTTTCAAAGCGGGGAACAAAAAACGTCTCGCCCGCCTGCGCAGCCCAGGCGCGGCGCGCTTGCTGGATCAGCTGGGCATAGGGCAGCAGCACCACGGCTTCTGCGGGATGGACGCCGCGCGCCTGCACTGCTTCTGCAAGCCGGCCCATGGCCTGGTGCCAGCACAGCGCATCAGGCGCGGACCATGCGGCATCAGAGGTTGGAGCAGGTGGCATACAGAGGTTGGGGAAAAGAGGTTGGCAAGAAAGAAATGGGGCCGGAAGCCGCAAATTGAATAATCTCTATCGGGGCCATAGCCCCCGCACGCCCGACCCGGCCACTTGCTTTCTGCCACAATGACTACAACTTTAGCCGTACCGTATCGTAACCATCCTAAACAGACAAAGGAGCCGCCATGGCGAGCGAACTGATCAAACATACCACCGATGCCACCTTCGAAGCCGACGTGCTGCAAGCCTCCAAACCAGTGCTGGTGGACTACTGGGCTGAATGGTGCGGCCCCTGCAAGATGATCGCGCCGATTCTGGACGAAGTGGCCACCGGTTACGACGGCCGTCTGCAGATCGCCAAGATGAACGTCGACGAAAATCGCGACATCCCTGCCAAATTCGGCATCCGCGGCATCCCCACCCTGATGCTGTTCAAGGATGGCCAGCTTGCCGCTACCAAGGTCGGCGCCATGAGCAAGGCCCAGCTGACCGCCTTCATCGACCAGCAACTGGCCTGAGGTTTTTCGCGCTGGAAGGGAAGCACGGCACACCGCCGCTTCCCGACCGGCGCAGGTCTCCCGGCCGCTGGCCGGACGCAGGAAAAATACCCTGATTTCCTGCCTGAATTTCCTGTCATAATGTGCTTAATTCACCAGACGGCACTCGCCGCCTGGTTCGAGTTCCCGGTTTGTAAGCCATCTTCTGCGGCTTCTTTTCAAACCTCCCCCATTTCCATCAATGAACTCCGCAAGGAGTAACTCCATGCACTTAAACGAACTCAAGGCACTGCACGTGTCTGAAGTCCTCAAGCAGGCCGAAGCCCTTGAGATCGAAAACGTTGGCCGTATGCGCAAGCAGGAGCTGATGTTCGCCATCATCAAAAAACGTGCAAAAACCGGCGAGACCATCGTGGCCGACGGCGTGCTGGAAGTCCTGCCCGATGGTTTTGGTTTCCTCCGCGCTCCGGATTCAAGCTACACGGCCAGCACCGACGACATCTACATCAGCCCCAGCCAGATCCGCCGCTTCAACCTGCACACCGGCGACATGATTGAAGGCGAAGTGCGCACCCCGAAAGACGGCGAGCGCTACTTTGCCCTGAACAAGCTGGACAAGGTCAACGACGGCCTGCCCGAAGACAACAAGCACAAGGTCATGTTCGAGAACTTGACGCCGCTGTTCCCGCGCGAGCAGTTCAAGCTCGAACGCGATATCAAGGGCGAAGAGAACCTGACCAGCCGCATCATCGACATCGTCGCGCCCATCGGCAAGGGCCAGCGCGCCCTGCTGGTCGCACCGCCCAAGTCCGGCAAGACCGTGATGATGCAGAACATCGCCCACGCCATCACCGCCAACTACCCTGAAGTGGTCATGATGGTGCTGCTGGTGGACGAGCGCCCTGAAGAAGTGACCGAAATGCAGCGCAGCGTGCGCGGCGAAGTCATCTCCTCCACTTTTGACGAACCCGCCGCGCGCCACGTGCATGTGGCCGAAATGGTGATTGAGCGCGCCAAGCGCCTGGTCGAACTCGGCAAGGACGTGGTCATTTTGCTGGACTCCATCACCCGCCTGGCCCGCGCCTACAACAACGTGCTGCCCTCCTCCGGCAAGGTGTTGACCGGCGGCGTGGACGCCAATGCGCTGCAGCGTCCCAAGCGCTTCTTCGGTGCGGCCCGCAATATTGAAGAAGGCGGCAGCCTGACCATCATCGGCACCGCGCTGGTCGACACCGGCAGCCGCATGGACGAAGTGATCTTTGAAGAATTCAAGGGCACCGGCAACTGCGAAATCCACCTGGACCGCCGCCTGTACGAAAAACGCGTGTTCCCGGCAATTCACCTCAACCGCAGCGGCACCCGCAAGGAAGAGCTGTTACTTGCACCCGAAATCCTCCAAAAGTCGCGGATTTTGCGTCAATTCATGTACAACATGGATGAAATCGAATCCATGGAGCTCATGCTCAAGAACATGAAAGCGACGAAGAACAACCACGAGTTCTTCGACATGATGAGGAGGGGTGGTTAGCCCCCACGCTTTTCACTTCGCCTTCGGCTCCGTGTAATGCGCTGCCCCCCGAGGGGGCGCTGCGCCTGCGGCCCGGCAAAGCCGGTTCCGCGGCCCCGGCTGGGTTAAATCCAGCCCTTCCAAGGCTTCTGAGGCCGTTTCCACCAGAAAATCGCCCACTCATCAGGTCGAAAGTGCGCTAAGTGCTTGATTTCATGCCATAATATGCGGCTTAGCGGAAAGTGCCCAGGACTGGCTTGGTGTGGCTCCCGCAACGAATAAGGAAAGATCATGAAAGAAGGCATTCACCCCAACTACCGCGAAGTTTGTTTCCTGGACCTGTCCAACAACTTCAAGTTCGTCACCCGCTCCTGCGTGAACACCAAAGAAATGGTGAAGATGGACGACGGTCGCGAACTGCCCCTGTACAAGCTCGATACGTCCAGCGAATCGCACCCTTTCTACACCGGCACGCAAAAATCCGTGGACAACATGGGTGGCCGCGTCGAGAAATTCCGCAACCGTTTCGGCAAGACCGCAGCCAAAGAGGCCGCACCCGAAGCTGCGAAGTAAGCTGCCGGATAAGCTGCGAAAAAACTTTCGCCAGCCTGCAAAAAAGCAGCCTGAATTTCAGGCTGCTTTTTTTTCGGCAAAATTTGCCAGGTCCCGCGATGTGCCTCAGCCTGGTTTGACGCAGAATCACCCGTAGCCAAGACTGAACGACCTGACAGCAGCCGCGCTCCCTTTCGATCTCCCAGATCTATCCGACCCATACGTTTTGAATAAACCGTCTCCTGCCATCATTGCCCAGTCCGCTGTGCGCCGCCTGCCGCGACTCGCACTGTTGCTGTTTTGCGCAGCCTATGCGCTGCCAGGTTTTCTCGGGCGTGGCCCCTGGAAAAACGAAGACATTGCTGCGTTTGGCGTAATGCGTGAACTCGCCTCCATGGCGGGCAACTGGCTGCGTCCACAACTGCTGGGCCAGGTCACGGAATTCGACGCCCTGGTGCCATATTGGTTAGGCGCATTCGCCATCAAGGTCTTCCCCTTTCTGGATCCGGCATGGGCTGTACGCATTCCATTTGTAGGACTGCTGGTTTTGACGATGCTGGCCACGTGGTACGCCGTCTACTACCTGGCGCGCAGTCCTCAAGCGCAGCCAGTCGCCTTTGCTTTCGGCGGCGAAGCCGGCCCGGTCGACTATGCCCGGGCCATTGCCGATACCGCCCTGCTGGCGCTGATTGCCAGTCTTGGCCTGGCACAGCTCTCCCATGAAACCACACCGGCCCTGGCGCAGCTCGGCTTCACGGCACTGGCCTTTTACGCCATGGCCGCAAGCCCCTACCGCCCGGCCACCAAGATCCTGGGGCCGGCATTCGGCCTGCTGGTCGGGCTTGCAGGGCTGGCCCTGAGCGGCGCGCCCACACTGGCACTTCTGATTGGCATGGGCGGAGCGTTGGTGGAATGGACCCACATGCGCTGGGGCACCGGCCAGTCCGACCCTGCGGCCAGGCAGCAGTCATGGCACTGGGTGCTGCTGATCACCGGCATCACGCTGCTGGTAGCACTGTTGGCCTATGGGCTGAACCTGTGGCGCTGGAGGATTCACCTGCCCGGTGCGGACGGTCAATCGGCCTTGAAAGACTGGCGCAGCCTGGGACGCCTGCTGCTGTGGTTTACCTGGCCGGCCTGGCCGCTGGCGATGTGGACACTTTACCGCTGGCGCAGGCAACTGGCCAGCCGCCATGTCGCCTTGCCATTGTGGTTCGCCGCGATGGCCGTGGCCGCCACGCTGACGACCACAGCCTCGGACCGCAGCCTGCTGCTGAGCCTGCCGCCGCTGGCAGCGCTGGCTGCCTTCGCGCTCCCCACACTCAAACGCAGCGTGGCCTCGTTGATTGACTGGTTCACACTGCTGTTTTTCACCGGCTGCGGCATCATCATCTGGGTGGTCTGGATTGCCATGCAGACCGGCGTTCCGCGTCAACCCGCAGCCAACGTCGCCAAACTCGCACCGGGGTTTGAACCCAGCTTCTCGTGGCTGGCATTCCTGGCCGCACTGCTGGCCACCTTGGCCTGGGCCTGGCTCGTCAAATGGCGCGCCGGCGCGCAGCGTGCGGCCATCTGGAAATCGCTGGTACTGCCTGCCGGCGGCGCCACCCTGTGCTGGCTGCTGCTGATGACACTCTGGCTACCGCTGCTCGACTACGCCCGCAGCCTTGCGCCCCTGTCGCGCCAGATCGCAAATCTCGTCGACAAAAGCGCCTGCGTTGAGATTTACGGCGTAGGCAGTGCGCAGGCCGCCGCGCTGCAGTACCACGGCGGGCTCGAGCTCCGGCAAGCCGGAACGCAGGCAAGCTGCCCCTACCTGATTGTGGATGTCGAGGCGCAGCCAACGCTCAGCCGCGTCGTTAATTTGCCCGATTGGGCCTTCCAGGCGACAGTGCGCCGCCCCACGGACAAGACTGAAAACGTCCTGCTGTTCAAGCGAGTGGGGCTTCCCCGCCCGAATTCAAGAACCAGCCCTTGAGCGAACTCAAGATCATCAGCCAGCACGCGGGCACCGTGCTCGTCGGGCAACTGGCCGTCATGGCCTTCGGTGTGGCCGACACGGTGATTGCAGGCCGCTACAGCGACGAGGCCCTGGCCGCGCTGTCGGTAGGGTCGGCGCTTTACATCAGTGTTTACGTCGGCCTGATCGGCATTGTCCAGGCGCTGCTGCCCATCTGGGCCGAAATGATGGGCGCGCGCCGCCATGAGGCGGTAGGTGCTTCGCTGCGCCAAAGCATGTACCTGTGCGGTTTTATCGTGGTGGTGGGCATGGCCGCGATGCTCTTCCCCGGGCCCCTGCTGCGCTGGGCACAAGTGCCTGAACTGATGCGTGACGAGGTACAGCATTACCTGGCGGTGTTGGCCTTTGCGTTCGCACCATCCCTGCTGTTTCGCATCTACAGCACCTTCAACCAGGCACTGGGCAAGCCGCTGTTGGTCACCTGGCTGCAGGTCGGCGCCCTGCTGGTCAAGATCCCCCTGTCTATCTGGCTGGTGGCCGGCGGTGCCGGCGTAGAACCCATGGGCGCTGTCGGCTGCGCATGGGCCACGCTGATTGTGAACTACCTGCTGCTGGCGCTGGCCATCGTGATGCTGCGCACACAGAGGCTGTACCAGCCCTATCGCATCTGGCAACGCATGGAACGGCCGGACTGGCTGCAAATAGGTCACTTCGCCAGGCTCGGCATTCCCGGCGGCCTGGCTTATCTGGTGGAAGTGACGTCATTCACGCTGATGGCTCTCTTCATCGCCCGCCTCGGCACCGTGGCCTCCGCAAGCCACCAGATTGCATCCAGCGTGGCTGCGGTTCTCTACATGATGCCGCTGTCCATGGCCATCGCGTGCAGTGCACGTGTCTCGTTCTGGATAGGCGCGGGACGCCCGGATTACGCCAAACGCGTGGTGCTGCTGGGGCTGAAGCTCACAGGGCTCGCGGCGCTGACACTCGCGGCCGTGGTTTCAATGGCCGGCCCCGTGCTGGCAGGCTGGTACTCCGGCAACCCGGAAATTGTCGCGCTGGCCTCCGCTTTGCTGGTGTGGGTTGCGTTCTATCACGTCGCTGATGCAACACAGGCCCTGACGGCCTTTTTGCTTCGCTGCTACCGCATCACCATTGCGCCGCTGGCCCTTTATGGCGTGCTGCTCTGGGGCCTTGGGCTTCTGGGTGGTTACCGTCTGGCTTACGACGGCATTGCAGGCCGGGCCGCGACGCAGTCCGCCAGCAGTTTCTGGGCGGCCAGCACGCTCGCCATCGGCCTCGTTGCGGCATGCTTTCTGGCCCTGTTGTGGCATGCGGTCAGGCGCAGCCTGAAGGTGACTCAAACGGTTTGAGTCCGGCGAACCCGCACGACGGGAAAGATGATGGAAAAGCAGGAGCCGTGCCCCGGTTCACTTTGAATATTGAGTTCAGCACCGTGACGCTGGGCCACATGTTTGACGATAGCAAGGCCGAGGCCGGTGCCCCCGGTTTCACGTGATCGGCTGCGGTCAATACGGTAAAACCGTTCCGTCAGGCGGGGCAGGTGCTCGGGCGCGATACCCGGCCCGCTGTCCTTGACCTTGAACTCACCACGCCCGTCCGCCAGCAGCGTCCAGCTGACGCGGACCAGACCTCCCTCGGGCGTGTAGCGCACCGCATTGGTCACCAGATTGGACATCGCGCTATAAAGCTCGGTCTGAACCCCGGCAATTTCGGTGCCTGGTCCCTGGTCAAATTCCAGCTGGTGGCCCTGCGGCGCAATCACCAACGACAAGGCCCTTGCCTCCTGCTCTGATTGGGCCATCAGCGCACTGACGGTCATCCAGTCATTGGCACCCGGAAACGGGCTGCCTTCCAGCCGCGACAGGGTCAGCAGGTCATTCACCAGCGTTTGCATGCGCTGCGATTGCTGCGACATCAGCGCAAGGTAGCGGGCCCGCTCCGGCTCCTTGAGCGGCAGCGTCTGCAGGGTTTCGATAAAACCCGACAAGACCGTCAGCGGCGTGCGGATCTCATGCGACACATTGGCCACGAAATCGCGACGCATGGCTTCTGCCAGCTCCACGGCCGTGATGTCCCGCGACAGCAGCAACTTGCGGTTTTTGCCATAGGAATGTACATGCACCGACAGCTTCACCGGACGGGCCGGCGTGCTGAAGTTGCCGGGGATCACCACGTCGTGCGAGAAATCACCCGCTGCCATATAAGCTTTGAAGGCCGGGTCACGCACCAGGTTGGCGATGTGCTGCAGCACGTCGCGCTGGGCGTCAAAGCCGAAGTGCTGGCTGGCCATCTGGTTGCACCACTCGATACGGCCTTGCGCGTCGAGCAGCACCACGCCGCTCGGCGAGGCTTGCATGGCCGCCAGGAATTCATCGAGGCGCGCCTGGCTTTCCTGCAACTGTTGATCGCGATTCTTGAGCAGCCGGCGGGTCCGGTCCACGACCTCGCCCCATACACCGGGAAGGCTGGGGGCGCTGCCTGCCATCACGGCTGGCGCGTCGTTGTTCTGTTCGGTACGCAGCCAGCGCAGCAGGCGGCCGATATAAACGCTGTCGATCACCAACCAGAGCATCGCTCCCACTGCCAGCCCTATGCCCAATCCGAAGGTCAAGCCGTTTGCGGTGCGCGCCCAAAAGCCCAAACCGCCGCCGGCAAGCATGCAGGCAGCGAAAATAATCCAGCGGTTGATCATGCGCTGGATTGTGCAGCAGCGACCGGGTTGTTGGCGGCCATCGCCGTCAGCCGGTAACCTGCGCCGCGCACGGTTTCCACCATGGTGCCCGCCGCGCCCAAGGCCTCGCGCAGGCGCTTGACGTGGACGTCAACGGTGCGCTCTTCAATGAACACATGGTCGCCCCACACCTTGTCGAGCAGGGAACTGCGGCTGTGCACGCGTTCGGCGTGTTTCATCAGGTAATGCAGCAGCTTGAACTCGGTCGGGCCCAGCTTGAGCTCCTGGCCCAGGTAAGAGATGCGGTGCGTGGCGGCGTCCAGGACCAGCCCGCCCACCGTCACGCTGTCGTTCACCGACTCGGGCGCGCGGCGGCGCAGCACGGCGCGTATGCGCGCCAGAAGTTCCTGGGTAGAAAACGGCTTGGTGATGTAGTCGTCGGCGCCGGCATCCAGTCCGGCCACCTTGTCGGGTTCGTCACCGCGTGCCGTCAACATGAGTATGGGAATGCTCTTGGTACGCGCCTGCTTGCGCCAGTGGCGCGCCAGCGCCAGGCCGCTTTGCCCCGGCAGCATCCAGTCGAGCAGGATGGCATCGGGCAACACAGCGTCGAGTTCGCGCTGGGCCGACACACTGTCTTCCGCCACCACGGGGTCAAAGCCGCCATGCCGCAGGTTGACCGCAATCAACTCGGCAATGGCCGGCTCGTCTTCAACAATCAGTATGCGTGGCAGGTGTTTCATGATGAATATTCGTTCAAAGGCAAAGACACCGAAGCGCCCATGCGGAAAATCCCCCCGACAGTTGCAAGCTCTTCATACCAGCAGGGGCCGCGGGACTGGCTTCGCCAGACCGCAGGCGCAGCGGCCCCCTCGGGGGGCAGGAGGCTACACGAAGTGAGCGACCGTGGGGGCTCATTTCACGGCGGATTCAATCTGTTCCATCGGCGTGTGCCGCACGTCGGCGCCCTTGACGATGTAAATGATGAATTCTGCGATGTTCTTGGCATGGTCGCCCACGCGCTCGATGGCCTTGGCCACAAACAGCAGGTCCAGGCTAGGCGAAATCGTGCGCGGGTCTTCCATCATGTAAGTGATGAGCTTGCGCACAAAACCGTCGAATTCCTGGTCGATCTGGTCGTCTTCCTTGAGGATGGAGACCGCAACCGCGGTGTCCAGCCGGGCAAACGCGTCCAGAGCCTTGCGCAGCAGGCCGGAGGCGAGTTCCGCCGCGATGCGCAGGTCGGATGAAGGCAGGGCCCGGGCCGAACCGCTCTCGATGATGGACTTGACCATACGGGCAATCTTTTCGGCTTCGTCGCCGGCACGCTCGAGGTTGGCCGTGGTCTTGGAAATGGCGATCAGCAGACGCAGGTCGCGAGCCGTAGGCTGGCGCCGCGCAATGATGGACGACAGCTCGCGGTCGATGTCGATTTCCATCGCGTTGACGCGCGATTCGGTCTCGATCACCTGGTTGGCGCTTTCGGCGCTGAACTGGGACAGCGCATAGATGGCCAGGCGAATCTGCGACTCGACGAGGCCGCCCAACTCCATCACGCGCGAAGAGACGCCGTTGAGTTCGCTGTCAAACTGGGTCGATAAGTGTTTATCAGGCATGTTTTTCCCTTTGAATTTATTCGCCGTCGCGATCAGGGCCGCAACGCATGAGCCACTCAGTGCCAGGCCAGCAGGCGTCGCTGAACCGGCTTTGCCGGGCAGCAGGCGCCGTCCCCCTGAGGGGGATTCCGGCTACACGCAGTGAGCCGAGACAGGGGGCAACTTGGTTCATCCGAAACGGCCGGTGATGTAGTCTTCGGTTTCTTTACGTTTTGGCTTGAAGAACAAGTCTTCGGTGGCGCCAAACTCAACCAGGTCGCCCAGGTACATATAGGCGGTGTAATCACTGCAGCGGGCAGCCTGCTGCATGTTGTGCGTCACGATGACCACCGTGTATTCGTTCTTGAGCTCGGCAATCAGTTCTTCCACCTTGGCGGTGGAAATAGGGTCCAGCGCCGAACAGGGCTCGTCCAGCAGCAATACTTCAGGCTTGATGGCGATGCCGCGGGCAATGCACAGGCGTTGCTGCTGGCCGCCCGAGAGGCTTGAGCCGCTCTGGTTCAGCTTGTCCTTGACTTCCGTCCACAGCGCGGCCTTGCGCAGGGCCCATTCCACACGCTCATCCATGTCCGAGGCGTTCAGGCTTTCGAACAACTTCACGCCAAAGGCGATGTTGTCGTAGATCGACATCGGGAAAGGCGTGGGCTTCTGGAACACCATGCCGACCTTGGAGCGGATCAATGCCACGTCTTTTTTGGACGTCAGCAGGTTCTCGCCGTCGAACATGATTTCACCTTCGGCGCGCTGCTCAGGATAGAGCTCATACATGCGGTTGAAGATGCGCAGCAGCGTGGACTTGCCGCAGCCCGAGGGGCCGATGAAGGCCGTGACCTTCTTCTCGGGAATTTCCAGGTTGATGCTTTTGAGGGCGTGGAACTTGCCGTAGTAGAAGTCGAGGTTCTTGACCGAAATTTTCGATTGTTCGCGTGATGCAGTAGGGGTATCCATCTGTGACCTTGTTGTGTTGTGTGGTCTAAAGGAAAGGCGTCAGCCGGTCAGTTTTTGGCACGTGTCAATACACGCGCCAGGATGTTCAGGCCAAGCACTGCCATGGTGATCAGGAATACGCCTGCCCATGCCAGTTGCTGCCAGTTCTCATAAGGGCTCAGTGCAAACTTGAAGATCGTCACGGGCAGGCTCGCCATGGGCTGGCTCAAGTCGGATGTCCAGAACTGATTGTTCAGCGCCGTGAACAGCAATGGCGCTGTCTCACCGGCAATCCGCGCCACGGCCAGCAGGATGCCGGTCGTCACACCGGCGCGTGCAGCCCGCAGCGTAATGCTGGTGATCACCTTCCACTTCGGCGCGCCCAGGGCGTAAGCCGCTTCACGCAGGCCTGGCGGCACCAGCTGCAGCATGTTTTCCGTCGTGCGAATGACCACGGGAATCACGATCAACGCCAGCGCCAGGACACCGGCCCAGCCCGAATAGGACTTGAACTGCGACACGACGACCGTGTAGACGAACAAACCGATCACGATGGACGGCGCAGACAACAGGATGTCGTTGACAAAGCGCGTCACGGACGCCAGCATGCCTTTGGTGTTGTATTCAGCCAGGTAGATGCCCGCCATGATGCCGATCGGCGTGCCCACAAAGGTGGCCAGCAGCACCATCAGGAAGGAGCCGTAAATCGCGTTGGCGATACCGCCCTCTTCATTGGGCGCAGGCGTCATCTGCGTCAGCGTGGCCAGCGAAAGCCCGCCCACGCCCAGGCGTATGGTTTCCCACAAAATCCATGCCAGCCAGAACAGGCCGAAGGACATGGCCGCCAGGGAGAGGACCAGCGCGATCCGGTTGACCCGCTTGCGGCTGGCGAACTTGGCCAGGCGCGCGTCGTGTGCAGCGGTACTCATGTTTTCACCCCTTCACTCTTTCGCAGTTGGGCCAGCAGCAGCTTGGACAGCGACAGCACGACAAACGTGATGAAGAACAGCACCAGGCCCAGGTAGATCAGCGCCGCCTGGTGCAAGCCCTCGCCGGCTTCAGCGAACTCGTTGGCCAGCGCCGACGTGATGCTGTTGGCGGCCTGGAAGAGGCTGAGCGAATCAAGCTGGTTGAAATTGCCGATGACGAAGGTGACTGCCATGGTTTCGCCCAGCGCACGGCCCAGGCCCAGCATGATGCCGCCCACCACGCCGGCCTTGGTGTAAGGCAGCACGACTTTGGAGACGACTTCCCAGGTGGTGGAGCCCAGCCCATAGGCCGACTCTTTCAGCAACACCGGCGTGACCTCGAACACGTCCCGCATCACCGAGGCGATGAAAGGAATGATCATGATCGCCAGGATGATGCCGGCCGACAAAATACCAATGCCCACAGGAGGGCCAGACACCAGTGCGCCCAGGTAAGGCACGCCGCTCAGAAGGCTTTGCAGCGGCTGCTGCACATAGGTGGCCAGGATGGGGCCAAACACCAGCAGGCCCCACATGCCGTAAACGATGGACGGCACGGCAGCAAGCAGCTCGATGGCGGTGCCCAGCGGCCTTTTGAGCCATGCTGGCGACAGCTCGGTCAGGAACAGCGCAATGCCGAAGCTCACAGGCACCGCGATGACCAGAGCGATCAGCGACGTGGCGATGGTGCCGTAAATCATGACCAGCCCGCCGTACTCGCCCTTGACAGGGTCCCAGACGCTGCTGGTCAGGAAGCCGAGGCCGTATTTGCTGATCGCTGGCCACGCCCCGATGACGAGGGAAACCAGGATACCGGCCAGCAGGGCCAGTGTCAGCCAGGCCGCGCCCTGCGCAGCCCAGCCGAAAAGCCGGTCTGCCAGGGGGCTTCTGCGCACAGTGCTGCCAGGAGGAGGATTGGTCATAGCGCGTCCGGTCGCTTTTGCCGGGTGGTCAAAAGTGGCCCGGCTAGCCGGAAGTGTAGAGGACACGTGAGAAACCCCTATGGTGTGTAACGACTGGGAAAAATCAGCTGACTGTGCTTACTTGTAGGCAACCGTCTTGCCCGATGCGTCCTTGATGTCGCCCCAGGCTTTTTCGATGATGGTCTTCACAGCGGCAGGCATGGGCACGTAGTCCAGGTCGTCGGCGGTTTTGTCGCCGTTTTTGTAAGCCCACTCAAAGAACTTGAGCGAAGCGGCGGCCTGGGCAGGCTTGTCCTGGACTTTCTGCATCAGGATGAAAGTAGCGCCGGTGATGGGCCACGAATCCTTGCCAGGCTGCTCGGTCAGGATCTGGTAGAAGCTCTTGGACCATTCGGCACCCGCGGCGGCTGCTTTGAAGGCGTTATCTTCCGGCGACACGAAATTGCCGGCCGCGTTCTTCAGCTGGGCAAAGGTCATCTTGTTCTGCTTGACGTAAGCGTATTCCACGTAGCCGATCGAGTTGGGCAGACGACCGACGAATGCCGCCACGCCTTCATTGCCCTTGCCGCCTGCGCCCACTGGCCAGTTCACTGCGGTGCCCTCGCCCACTTTGGACTTCCACTCGGCATTCACCTTGCTCAGGTAGTTGGTGAAGATAAAGCTGGTGCCGGAGCCGTCGGCGCGGCGCACCGGTGCGATGGCGGCGTCAGGCAGGGGCAGCGTGGGGTTCAGGGCCTTGATGGCCGGGTCGGTCCACTTGGTGATCTTGCCGAGGTAGATGTCGCCCAGCACCTGGCCGCTCAGCTTGAGCTGGCCGGGGGTGATGCCCTTGATGTTGACCACAGGAATGACGCCGCCGATCACCGTGGGGAATTGCATCAGGCCTTTTTTGGCCAGTTCTTCATCTTTCAGGGGAGCATCGGAAGCGCCGAAATCAACGGTTTTGGCTTCAATCTGGCGCAAACCGGCGCCGGAACCCACTGACTGGTAGTTGATCTTGACGCTGGTAGCCTTGTTGTAATCAGCGGCCCACTTGGAATACAGGGGGGCGGGGAAGCTGGCGCCGGCGCCTGTCACGTCCTGGGCTGCAGCCAGCGTGGCAAACGACGCGAGGGCAACGCCCATCACAGTGGTCAGGGAAGCTTTGAAAGTCAGGTTCATCAGAACACCTCTTGGGTTGGGATTGGTCGAAGCTGGTTGGGATTGATCGGGAAGATGCGTCGACTGTAGAAATCTTGTGTGACAAGGATGTGACAAATATGACAGCCTCCCGGCGGGCTGCCGCCCCTCTATGGCGTCACAAAACCTTCAAATTACCGTCACGAATCTGTCACGGGGTTCTCCTACCCTTGGCCTCGTCTTAATCAGGATTAATCAGGAGAATCTTTCATGTTGAACCGCCGCTTTCTGGTCCTCGCCACCGCCGTTGCCACCCTCGCCGGCTGCGCCACCACCTCCACCCCGGTGTCCGTGGCAGACACGATAGCCACCCAATCGCAGCTCAGCACCCTCAATGGCCTGGTAGCCAAAGCCGGGCTGACCGACACACTCAAGGGCACCGGCCCCTACACCGTGTTCGCGCCCACCAACGCGGCTTTCGCCAAAGTGCCAGCCAAAACCATGGACGAGCTCGCCAAAGACCCGGCCAAACTCAAGGCGGTTCTGGCCTACCACCTCATTCCTGGCAAGCTGATGGCCGCCGACGTCAAAAACAGCAACACCAAAACCGTCAACGGCGCCAATGTGGCGCTCTCCAAGGCCGGCGAATTCGTCACCATCGAGGACGCCATGGTCCAGACCGCTGATATCTCTGCAACCAACGGCGTCGTTCACATTGTGGACAGCGTGCTGATCCCACCCGCCAAATAAGCCCGCAGGTACTGCAACGGGTCAAGCCGGAAGGCTTGACCCGTTTTTTATTGAATACGTGCAATTTCGTGCTCCAGCCCTTATGGGACGAGCGCAAGCAGCTATCGTTTTAATAGCAATCATGCACGGCGAGTCACCTCGCACCGGAGAACATCCATGCCAGCTCAAATGCCTTTAGTCAGTCGCCGCCAGCTGCTGCGTCGCGCCGGCCTGGTCGCCGCAGCAATTGCAAGCCCGGCCTGGGCCCAGCCCGGCAAGGGCGCCTCATCGCGCAGCGTCATCGTGGCCCAGCCGGTTGACTTTTCCCAGGCGCAGCAGGATGTCTCCAAGGATTTCCTGATCGGCTCACGCGCCGCCTGGCAGGACATCAACCTGCGCGGCGGCGTCCGCGGCAGGCCGGTCCAGCATCTGGCGCTGGAAACGGACGGCACTCCCGCAAGTCTGCGCACGGCACTGGACTCGGTCAAGGACAACCCCCTCTGCATGGTGCTTTCCGGCAGTGTCGGCGACCAGGTTGCCAGCCAGATCGTGGCGCTGTCCCGCCAGGGCGGGCTGGGCATCCCCCACGCCGCCCCGTGGCTGCAAAACTCCAGCCTCGAAATCGACGATAAGACCTTTCCCATCTTCGCCGCGCGCCAGGAACAGATTGCCTATGCGCTCAAAAGCCTTTCAACCATGGGCCTCAAGGAGCTGGGTGCGATTTACGCCACAGCACAGGATCACGCTGCCTATCACGCGGATGTCGAGCGCATTGCCCTGGACATGCAACTGAAGCTGCAGCCCTTCAAGGCAACAGACGACCTGCGCGCGCTGGGCCAGAAACTCACGCCCCGTACACCCGCCGTACTGCTTTTTGTGGGCGGAACGCCGGAGCTCGCCGAATTCACCCAGGGCCTGGAAAAGCAGGCTCGCCAGCGCTATGTCGTGGCATTGGCCGACGTGAACCTGCAAACCATGCTGCAGATGGGCGCGGCGCGCAACACGCCGGTCATCGCCACCCAGCCGGTGCCCCTGGTCAATGCCAGCCTTCCGGTGGTCAGAAGCTACCGTGAAACGCTTTCACGCCTCTTCGACGAACCGCCCACACCGCTGAGCCTGGCAGGATTCATTGCAGCACGCTACACCTACGAAGTGCTCAATGACGTCGACGGCCCCCTGAACCGCCAGAGCGTTCTCGCCGCCTTTCAGCGCCGCACAAAGTTCGATGTGGGCGGATTCAGCATCAGCTTCAATCCCCAGCGCAGAAGCGGCACCTACGTCACGCAAAGCATGATGACGATCGACGGCCGGTTGATCGGCTAGGCGGCCCGGACTGCTGATGAGAGTCCCGCGCGATGGCTATGTTGGGAGCTTAAACTCAGGTATGCAAAATGGAACGCTGCTCGCCGCTGTGGACCTCGGGTCCAACAGCTTTCGACTGGAAATCGGCCGCTTTGATGCCGGCCAGATTCACCGCACCGAATACCTCAAGGAAACCGTTCGCCAGGGCAACGGGCTGGACGCCGACCGCAACCTGACCCCGGAAGCCATGCAGCGCGGCTGGGACTGCCTGGCGCGCTTCGGCGAACGGCTGGCCGGTTTCAAGAAGTACCAGGTTCGCGCCGTCGCCACGCAGACCCTGCGTGAAGCGCGCAACCGCGAGGAATTCCTGGCGCGCGCCCACAAAATCCTCGGTTTTGCCATCGACGTCATCCCGGGCCGCGAAGAAGCCCGCCTGATTTACCAGGGCGTCGCCCACCTCCTGCCACAGTCCGATGAACGCCGGCTGGTAGTGGACATTGGAGGACGCTCCACCGAAATGATCCTCGGCAAGGGGCTGGACGCACGCACCATGGAGTCCTACCGTGTCGGCAGCGTGGCATGGTCCATGAAGTATTTCCCCGACGGGCAGTTCACCCCACGCGCTTTCCAGACGGCGGAGGTCGCCGCCAAGGCGGTGCTTGACGAAGCCGTCAACATCTACCGCGCCGATGCGTGGGACACCGCCTATGGGTCTTCCGGCACGATTGGCGCCGTCAGCGACGTACTGACAGCTTCGGGTTGGCCCACGGGTATGGTCACGCAAGAAGGCCTCGACTGGTTGCTGGACCGGCTGCTCAAGGCGCAAAGTGCCGACCGGATCAAGCTCGACGGCATGAAGGACGACAGGCGTGCCGTCATAGGCGGCGGTGTGAGCGTGCTAAGGGCCGTGTTCGACCTGCTGGGCATCGCGCAAATGGAAGCCGCACAAGGCGCCTTGCGCCACGGTGTGCTCTATGACCTGGTGGACCGTGAGCAGGATTTGACCGATTTGCGCTCCACCACCGTGCAGCGCCTGGCCAGCAAATTCAATACCGACAATGCACAGGCCCAGCGCGTCAGCAAAGTCGCCAGGCAGCTGTTCGTCATGGCCAGTGCCGGCATGCCTCGCGCAGAGTCGGAGCGCTTCCAGCGCAAGCTCGAATGGGCCGCAGAGCTGCACGAGATCGGCAGCCAGATCTCGCACAGCGACTATCACAAGCATGGCGCCTACATCCTGGACAACGCCGACGCGCCGGGTTTTGCCCTGCCCGAACTGCATCGCCTGAGCCTTCTGGTGCTGGGCCACCGCGGCAAGCTGCGCAAGCTTGAAGTCAATTTTGAAGACCGCGTGTTCATCCAGCAACTGCTGTGCCTGCGCCTGGCCGTCATCCTCTGCCACGCCCGGCGCGACCCCGACCTCAAAGGCCTCCAGCTCGAAAGCAGCGCCGAGCCCGGAAAGATTTTTGTACTAAACTGCCGCCCCGGCTGGGCGCAGACCTTCCCGCAGTCAGCCCATCTGCTGCAGGAAGAAGTCCTGGCATGGCAAAAGACGCCGTGGACACTGGTTGTTCCCGGCCCCTGAGCACCCTCCTTCTGCCTCGCCGACCAGGCCTTGACGGTTTTTTAAAAAACCATATAAACTATATATACGGTTTATTTGACCGCACATCAAAAAGGATCAATCCATGGCTACCAGCAAAAAAGCAACTGCGAAACCCGCCGCGCCGGCACCTGCCACGCCCAAAGCACCGGTGAAAACCGCCGCCAAGCCTGCCCCGAAAAAGGCGTCCCCCGCCAAGGCCCCGGCCGGCAAAGGCACGGTCAAGAAAGCCATCGTGAAAAAGGCCGGCGCCAAAAAGCCTGCGGCCAAACCGCAGGCCACCGCTAAGCCTGCCAAGCCCGCCAAAACCGCTAAGCCGGAAAAAACCAAAAAGCCGAAGCTGGTGCGCGACAGCTTCACCATCCCCAAAGTCGAATACGTGGTGCTTGACGACCTGAAGCAGCGCGCCGCCAAGCTCACCCGCCCCGCCAAGAAAAGCGAGCTGCTGCGCGCAGGCATCAAGCTGCTGGCCAGCCTGTCCGACGCCGCCTTCCTGACGGCGCTCGAGCAGGTCCCCGCCATCAAGACCGGCCGGCCTACGCTCGGTTCTTAAGCCACGCAAAGGCAACTGCAGGAGCTCCCAGCTTTCATGCCAACTAACGTTTGACACGAGCTGTGGCCGCAAGCATGCGAAGCTTGCTTGCGGACGTCCCCTCGATGAAGGGGTTAGCCCTCAGCGGGCCACACGTGGGGACCGAGAATCTGGTTTACGCCTCCGCTGCCGGCGGCCAGCCGATTCGGGCAGCACGACGAAGACTGGATTGAACGACCAAGCGGTGGAACGGGGCGATGACAAGAATATAGAGACGACCCAAGCGGTTGTGGCAATGGACCACGGTTGATAAAGTCAGGTGGCGTTTGCCTTCCGGCAACGGCTGACTGGAGCAGAGGACAGAAAGCCTGAAGTCCAGGTGCTTGTCGTCTTCTCCAAAGACAACTTCGGTCGGGCTTGTGTCGTAGATCTTGAAGATGCCAAGACGGCCTGTTTTGCCCTGCGCTTCAAGTGACGTGAGTTGCCTGGCAGTTTTGAGGCCGACCCTGCCGACGACCGCATCCCGGACCGCCATGAGGGTACCAACCCACGGTGCTTGATGGGAAAAGATGAACCTCGCCAACAGTTCAGGATTGGTCGACGCTCCGGGTGGAAGTTCGATCGAATAGGCATCTGCGAGATTCGTCGATGCGTAGGCTCTGGTAACTGCCGACTCTGGAGGAAGTGATACAGGCATTACGCGGTGCTGTTGGGTTGTCATGTGTTCGAGCCAGTAGTTGGGTTCTGAGGTCTAACGTTGAAGACGACCGGCGCGCAACTCATGCCGCAGAGCGGCCTTCTGTAGTTGCGTGTCCTCGCCGGTTGACCAGTTAGAAAGGTTTCTCATCTTGGCGCTCCTTTAGCAGGTGAAGGCCGAACAGGACCAAAATCCATACGCATGGTAACCACAGCCGTACGATATCCTGCAGTTCGGTAAGGAAAACTGTCTTTCCGTGGCAGTTGTAGGGGACGACGTTGTTCGTAGCAATAACAGGCTTGATGGGTGCGTCGCATAAACCACCGAGCAGAAACCACCATACCGCAACGGTTATGGCGGCCAGAACCCAGAGCGTGACGCGGACAACTTTTCGAAGACTCATTGATATCTAACGTTTGACTTAAGCGGCCTGCCGTGGGGGGTCCGCTTGAAGGAAGGGTCAGGCGCTGCCGTTTTCATGCTGAAATCTTGCCCGAAGGAGGACTATGGCCGGTGGCGCCAGAAGAATGACGAGAAGCACAACAGGCCAGATATTGCCGTCTTTGAATGAATACGCTTCGAGCAGCTCAGACCAGGACTTGTGCTGGACGTAGCGGCCAAAGCTGAACTCGAAGACCAGTGTGAGACACAACCAGGAAGCGCCAACGCAAAGACCTTGCAAGATTGTGATGCCGTGGCTGAGGCGAACAAAGGCGAAAGACACAAGCACCACGAGAAGGGAGAGTAACGCCCCGCTCATGACCAGACCAGTGATCTTTCCAAGAACAGGAATCAGAACGATCTCGCGAAGCGCTCCGTTGGCAACTGCCAGGGCAAGTATGACTAGCCAGGCAACAAGCGGCTTGAGCAACGGCATGGAATTCCTTGCGACGTCTACGGTTTGACATGATGGGTTGGCATCTTTCGTGGGCGAGGTACTGTTAGATCGGCCTCTGACATGAACCCTCACTTTTTCTTCCTCTCCGGGAGTCGCGCGACATACTCTGAGCACCAAAATGCCCAGGCTTTCAGATCCCGCTCTTCAGCAATGGCAGGTGGATCAATATAGACGTAGCCGCTCATCGGTCGGCCAATGAAATCCATGACTCTGACGCCTGGCATTGCCAGTGCGTCGTGGTGGCGTTCCGGCCCAACCCGCGCCATCAAGCTTGAGTTCCTAATGCCAACAAACATCTTGCCATGAACCTGAAACGCAAGGCCGCCGAACATCCTGCGCTCTGTAATGCCAGGCTACCCCTCAAGTACTTCGCGAACACGCTGAGCCAGGACAGGGTCGAAGGCCATGATTGAAACGCCTAACGTTTGAGATGAGAGGCGTGATCCGGCTTGCCGGGGCACGTCCCCTCGATGGAAGGGTTAGGCGTCATTGCGTTGCAGTGACAACCCATAGAACTTGGTGTCAACAGCCATGACGGGAAAGCTCTCTGGCAGAGCTTCTTTGACCATCTCGTGGAAGCCATTCTTCTCGTAGAACCTGTGGGCGGCAAGGAACTTGGCTGTTGTGCCCAGGAAGACCTCTCGTACACCTTGAGCACGACACCAGTTGAGCAGCGTTTGAAGCAGCTCCCTGGCGACGCCATGCTCCGGCCCGCGATGCGAGCTGGCCACGAACATCTTGCGCAGAGCTGCCTGACGGCTTCCGATGTCTAGCAGAGCAAGTGTGCCGACAACGACTCCCGCCTCTAGGGCGACCCAGAAGTTGCCGATGCCATGCTGATAGAAGCCGGCAATGTCCTGCAGGTCTGGTTGTGCTTCCAGTGTGATCGGGATTTCGAACTCGGACTGTTGAATCGGCAGGATCACAGACACGACACCATCGGCGTGTGCCGGAGAGAAGGGGACGATTTGAATCATTGGTTCTATTCTGGCGGCGAAGTTTGAGCCGAACGACGGGCGGCGGCGTGGTAGGGAAACTTTAGACAAGCATAGTTCCGTCTTTCGCGGTACCCGGCGGTTCGATAAGTATGAAGTGAGCCTCCTCAGTGGCTACTGGGCGATGCTCGACGCCTCGTGGAACGACGAACATTTCTCCCGGGCCGAGGTGAACACTGCGATTGCGCATTTCGATTGTGATGCTGCCCTTGAGTACCAAGAAGAAATCGTCTGTGTCTTCATGCTTGTGCCAAGCGTACGAGCCCATGGCTTTGGCAACCATGACTTCGTTGCCATTGAAGTGCGCAACCGTTTCGGGTTGCCATGGTTCAGAAACACTTGATAGCACTGCCGAAAGGTTGACAGAGTTCATTGCGTTGCACTCTTTCTATGTGAGGTGGAATATGACGCCTAACGCTCGAGGTAAGCGGGGCCGCTAGGCGTCCACTTGACTGCGATGTTAGACAGGCAGCCGAGAAACGGATCAAAATAGGAACTCATAAAACAAATAGTGCTATGCCGATAAAAACAGCGGCTACGACAATCATTAAAGCCATCAGCGACCAGCGCGGACTGGGGTGACTCAAGATAGCTGAGTCCACAAAAGAAATAACCTCTCTTCTAATTTCGCCGAGGCTGAACCATACCGCGACTCCGGCAGCCAGCAGAAGCCCCCCAAAAAATAGCATGAAAGCTACATAAGCGTAGAAGAATAAGGGCGACTGGTCTTGATGAATGATCGTAATTTGGTATCTGCTAATGTAAAAAAACCCCCGCATGAGTGCGCCACCACCCAGGAACAAGAACCCGGAACCGAGAAGCAACAAGATAGCCGAGGCAATAGCGATCTTTATAGTGTTCTGCATTGCAAACTGCGGCGGTCTAACGTTGGAGGCAACCGAACCGCAACCCTTGCGGCGAAGCCGCAGCCCGCAGTTGCGGTTCCGAGTTGGCCGACTGGTTAGGGAGACGGATGGTCATCAACGCAAACCTCTCTTGGCTTAGGGCCGCCTACGTGCTGCGAAATACATCCAGCAGGCTCAGACGGCAAGACTTCGGGCTCGGAGGCAGGGCATTCTCCGCCAATAGCGCTTTGCAACTCCCCTCCAGCGTATTTGCATTCGAGCTTCGAATCGAACAGCTTAACGACTCGGCCACGGTGCACCAGAAGACGTGACATCTCCCAGCCACCTGGGGAGTCCACCCACAATGTCTGGCATCCACTGAAGCCGGCAGGCATGCTGGAAATTCTCGGGTGCACTTTCATCAGCTTGCCATGAATGCCTAGTTCACCAGAATCTGCTGGTGGGACCTGGATGGCACACGAGGCATCGCCTCGGTGGTCGAAGTTGGATGCGCAACTCGTGGCAAGTATCGCAAGCATCAACGACGCAAAGCCTCGGACGTAAAGCGATGGTGGCATTGGCTCCCTAACGTTGACGCTCATCGGGCGGCGAAGCCGTCCGATGGAGCAACCAGTTAAATTTGCGTTTGAACAGCATAAACAACGAATTCATCTCCATTGAGATCAATAGACTTTCGCCAAAGATGCTTCTTGTTCGGTACTTCGAGGAACTCACCACGATATGCCTTCTGCGCTAGTTCTTTCTTCAAGGCGGGCGTCAGTCCGGGGAGTGCGTTCGCTGGCAGGTCTGACCATGCCGAGACGAATCCTTTGAAGTTGCTATAGCTGCCCTGCGAGGCATATGTCGCTCCTTTGAATGCGGCGATGTAGGTATAGAGCGGCATGGCAATTTAACGTAATGTATGCCGCAAAACCTGCCGTATAACCTTGCGCTTGCAATCTAATCTGGACATCAAAAACCCCTGTGAGCCGCTTTCACGCTGGATTTCAAAGCAATACACTATAAATTTATACAGTTATAAAAATTCCGTGAAACTCCGCAATCCTCCGCTGCAGTCTGCCCGCTTGCTGGACCAGGTTCGGGAGCGGGCTCGGTATCTGCACTATAGCCTTGGCACCGAGAAAACTTGCCTGTATTGGGTCTGTTTTTTTGTCTGCTGGCATGGCCGCAACGGCCACATGACGTATCCGCGCGATATGGGAGCACGCGAAGTGGAACCGTCATCGCGACCCGCGCCGGCCCCGTGCAGCTCAAAGAACTTCAGGCGACTGCACAGTGACCACAACAGTCTGGTCAATGCCGTCGCGGTCGCGGCTGCGAAGCCACCAGAGTGCACCTTTTTTGACCGGGCATTCGCTTTCCTGCAGGCCCAGCAACTGCGCAATGGTTTGCCCCAGTGTGGGCTGGTGGCCCACTAACAGAATCGGCGACCTGGCCGACGGCCATTGCACCAGTTCCAGCAGCTGTTCAACCGTGGCGTCGGGCGCCAGCTCACTGCGGATTTTGTATTTGCGTCCCAACGCCAGCGCGGTCTGCTCGCAGCGCCGTGCCGGGCTGACAAAAATGCGCGCGCCTTCGGGCAACTGACGGTCCAGCCAGTTGGCCATGCGGGCCGCCTGCTTTTCGCCCCTTGACGTCAGCGAGCGCTCAAGATCGCTGGCGCCCTGCGGGTCACCCTCGGGCCAGTCTTCTGCCTCTGCATGACGCCACAGGATGAGGTCCATGTCATTTTTCCTGGTGATGGGGGGCCGAATAGCGCGCCATCAAGGCAGCCTGCGCACCGTGGCGCGGGGCATCACCCTGCAGGTTCACGCGCAGGTAGGTGCCGTCAGGCTGCAGATCCCAGGCGTCGCGCCCGTCATGCAGGTAGGCCACCAGGCATTCGTCGATGATGCGCTGGCGCAGAACGGGGTCAGTCACAGGCCAGGCCAGCTCCACCCGGCGCAGCATGTTGCGGTTCATCCAGTCGGCACTGGAGAGTAACAAGGTTTCCTCTTCAGCACAGCGGAAATAAAACACCCGTGAATGCTCGAGGAAGCGGCCGATGATGGAGCGCACGCGGATGTTGTCCGTCACACCGGGCACCTGCGCCGGCAGCATGCAGGCGCCGCGCACAATCAGGTCGATCTTCACGCCACGCTGCCCTGCCCTCACCAGCGCCTGCATCAGGTCTTCGTCGGTCAGCGCGTTCATCTTGGCCACGATGCGTGTGTCTTTGCCTTGCAGGGCGGCCTCTCCCAGCGAATCGATTTTCTCGATCAGCTTGCGGTGCAGCTGGAACGGCGCCAGCAGCAAATGGTGCAGCTTGGGCAGGCGGCTCTGGCTGGCCAGGTGCACGAACACGTTGTCGATGTCGGCCGTCGTCAAGGGGTCGGCCGTCAGATAGCTCAGGTCGGTGTACAAGCGCGCCGTGCGCGGGTTGTAGTTGCCGGTGGAAAGATGGGCATAACGCACCAGGTGTTTGCCTTCGCGCCGCGTCACCAGCAGCATCTTGGCGTGGGTTTTGAGGCCCACCACGCCATACACCACCTGCGCGCCTATCGACTCCAGCATTTCCGCCCAGTTGATGTTGGCTTCCTCATCGAAGCGCGCCTTGAGCTCCACCACCACCGTCACTTCCTTGCCGCGGCGCACGGCTTCGCGCAGCAGCACCATCAGCTCCGAGTCGGTACCGGTGCGGTAAATGGTCTGTTTGATCGCCAGTACCTGCGGGTCGTTAACCGCTTCGCGCAGGAAGGCGAGCACGCCGTCAAAACTTTCAAAAGGCTGGTGAATGGAAACGTCACCCTCCTTGAGCCGCTCAAAGAACGACTGGCCGGGCTGCAACTGGGTGGGGTAACACGCGCTGTACCCGGGGAAGAGCAGTTTGGGGTCATTGACCAGGTCCACCAGCTGCGTCAGCCGCACCAGATTGACGGGGCCGTGCACACGGTACAGGGACTGTGTCGGCAGGTTGAATTGCCTGAGCAGGAAGCTGGCCAGGTATTCCGAACAGCCCGCGGAAACCTCCAGCCGAACAGCCTGCCCGTAATGGCGTTGCTCCAGGCCCTGGCGCAAGGCGGTGCGCAGGTTTTTCACGTCGTCTTCATCCACGGCCAGGTCAGAATGCCGGGTGACGCGGAACTGCGAAAACTGCCCCACTTCGCGGCCGGCAAACAACTCGGCCAGGTGGGCCCGAATCACACTGGAAAGCGACACGAACAGCCGGCTCTTGTCCTTGCCGTGCGAGGGCATATGAATCAGCCGCGGCAACACGCGCGGCACCTTGACGATGGCAATGTCGTTGTCCCGCCCGAAAGCGTCGTGCCCGCCCAGCCGCACAATGAAGTTGAGCGACTTGTTGGCCACCTGGGGGAACGGGTGCGAAGGGTCCAGCCCGACTGGAATCAGCAACGGCCGCACTTCCCTTTCGAAATATTCTTTCACCCAGCGCCGCTGGGCCGCATTGCGCTCACCGTGCGAGACGATGCGTATGCCCTGCCGCTCAAAGGCCGGCAACAGCTCGTCGTTGTAAAGCGAATACTGGCGCGCCACCATGTCGTGGGCTGCCGCTGAAAGTGCCGCGAAAGACTGCACCGAATACAGTGCTTTTTGTTCATTGGCCTGCGCCGCCGTCAGGTGGGGCGCGGTGCGAACCTCGAAAAACTCGTCCAGGTTGGACGAAACAATGCACAGAAACCGCAGCCGTTCCAGCAGCGGCACGTCGGGCCGCTTCGCCCAGTCCAGCACCCGCTCATTGAAGGCAAGAATGCTGTGGTCGCGGTCCAGGAACTGGACCGGCGGTGCGGCGGCAGCCACCGAGGCGGGTGAAGTGGGCATCAACAAGGCATTTACGTGTCATTGGTAACAAGTCACAGTGTTGACGTGTTTCATGACAAAGGCGTGACAGTACTTTTGACTGATGGTGCGCCCGCCTGAAGGGGTACGCAAGCACTGCCCCTGTTATTGCCGGGGTTGGCCTGAGCGCTGTTCTTCCCGGCAGTTACGAGGAAAGACTCGAAAAGCTGCGCCGCATGGGCCCAGCTGAAGTCCAGCGCGCGCGAACGGGCCTCATGGCGGGGCACAGCCAAAGCGCTGTAACAAGCCTGTTGCAAATCCTCATGCATGACACCACCGTGACAGCTTCCATCGGGTTTTCCAAGCACTTCCAGCGGGCCGTCGACCGGGTAAGCCGCCACCGGCGTGCCGACTGCCATGGCTTCGAGCATCACCAGGCCAAAAGTTTCCGACCGGCTGGGAAAGGCAAACACATCGGCGGCGGCATAGACCTTGGCCAGCTCATCCCGGGGCAGAACGCCCATCCAGCGGACCTGCGGATAACGCTCCTTGAGTGTCGCCTCCAGGGGCCCTACCCCGCAGACCACCTTGGTCCCCGGAATGTCCAGCTTGAGGAAAGCCTCGATGTTTTTCTCATACGACACCCGGCCCACAAACAGCGACACCGGCCGCACCACCGTCCCCATGGGCGGGTACAGCCGCGCTTGCGGCTCAAAGCCGAAAAGCTCCGTGTCCACGCCGTGCGTCCAGCTGCGCAGGTTCTGAAAGCCCCGCTGCTCCAGCATGCGCAACACGCCGTGGGTAGGCACCATCACACCCGACGAGGGCCTGTGGAAATGGCGGAACAGCGCATAACCCCAGGACAGCGGAATCTTCAATGCCGCATGAAGGATCTCGGGGAACTTGGTGTGAAACGCGGTGGTGAACTTCAGGCCGCGCTTGAGGCAATAGCTGCGCGCAGCCCAGCCCAGCGGGCCTTCGGTGGCAATGTGGATGGCCTCGGGCGCAAAGGCATCGAGCTTTTCGGTCAGGCCGCGTTTGGGGCGCACCGCCAGGTCAATGCCGGCATAACCCGGGCAAGGCCGCGTCTTGAAAAGGCCCGGCTGGATCACTTCCACCTGGTGCCCCAGCTCCTGAAGCTCCCGCACCAGCTCCACCAGGGTGGTGACAACACCATTGACCTGCGGTTGCCAGGCGTCCGTAACAAGAGCGACCCTCATGCAGTCACCGTGGAAGCTATGTGGCCGCGGCCCTGCGTCTCGTGCGCAGGCGCCCAGTGCACCAGCTCCAGCGTGCCGTCGAAGTTCTCGACCAGCGCGGTGCGGCTTTCCACCCAGTCACCGTCGTTGCAGTACAGCACGCCGTTGATGTCGCGCATCTCGGCGCGATGGATGTGCCCGCAGACCACGCCCTGGTGGCCGCGGCGGCGGGCTTCATTGGCCACGGCCTCTTCAAAGTCGGTGACGTAATTGAGCGCGCTTTTGACTTTTTGCTTCAGGTAAGCCGACAGCGACCAGTAAGGCAGGCCCAAACGGGCGCGCAGGCTGTTGAGGTGGCGGTTGAGTTTGAGTGTGAATTCATAGAGGTTGTCGCCCACGTACGCCAGCCACTTGGCGCACTGCACCACCGCGTCGAAGTAATCGCCGTGGATGATCCACAGCTGCCGGCCGTCGGCGGTGGTATGCACGGCTTCATCGATCACCTCGATACCGCCGAACTGGTTGCCAATAAATTCACGCGCAAACTCATCATGGTTGCCCGGTACATAAACCACGCGGCAGCCTTTGCGGGCGCGGCGCAGCAGTTTTTGCACCACGTCATTGTGCGACTGCGGCCAGTACCAGCGCCGGCGCAGCTGCCAGCCGTCGACGATGTCGCCCACGAGGTACAGGTTGTCGCTCGGGTGGGCCTTCAAAAAATCCAGCAGCGCGGCCGCCTGGCAGCCGGGCGTGCCCAGGTGGATGTCGGAAATAAAGATGGTGCGGTAGCGCTTGCGCAGCGAGTCGTCGTCATCATGGTCGTCGCTGTTCCCGCTGAAGCCGTTGCCCAGCGCGCCCATGGCGTCAAACATGCTGCGCATCAGGCCTCCGAAGGGCTGCCCGACACAGGCTTGCCGGAAAAATGCTTGAGGTAGCGCGGTGGCAGGTCGGCGATGCGCATCATCATGGGCAGGTCGGCCGAGTTGAAGTCCGGGTCCCAGGCCGGTGCGCCCAGCACTTTCGCGCCCAGGCGCAGGTAGCCCTTGATCAGTGCGGGCGGCTCCACGTCCAGCGTGTCGTCCAGCTTTTCCACCGGCAGCGCCAGGCGCGGTGTGACGCGGTATTCAATGGGCGCCAGATGCGTTTGGCGCACCTGGCGCCAGATGCTGGCGGCCGCGTGCCCACTCGACACGCCGTTGTGCTGCATCGGAATGCTGGCGCAGCCGATCATCGTGTCCAGCTGGTTGCGCGCCATGAATTCAGCCAGCGCACCCCACAGCGCCAGGATGACGCCGCCGTGGCGGTGGTCGGCATGCACGCAGCTGCGGCCCAGCTCGACCATGCGCTCACGCAGGGAGCGCAGGCGAGTGAGGTCGAACTCGGTGTCGCTGTAGGTACTGCCCACGCGCTTTGCCTGGGTCGGCGTCAGCACGCGGTAGGTGCCTATGACTTCCTGGCTGTCGGCATCACGCACCAGCAGGTGTTCGCAATAGTCGTCAAACAGGTCGACGTCGTGGCCGGGCAGCACCTTGGAAAGGTTGGCACCCATTTCGAGCGCAAAAACCTGGTACCTCAGGCGCTGCGCCTGCCGGACCTCGTCCTGGTGCCGGGCCCAGCTGACCGTGATTTTCCCCACGGCAGGCCTTTGAACAACGGCGGGAATGACAGCATGACCGCTTTGATGAAGTGACCCCCGTGGCATTGCGACTGGCGACAATGCAAAGGTGGGATTGGGCAGTTCTTTCATGGCTAACTCCTTGTTTCCTGGTGTCTCAACAACTTCGGCAACTCATCAACTCGGCAATTCAGCAACTTCAAATCGCGCTGTAAAAAAGCCCCAAAAAAGGGGCTTTGACTCTCAATCACCGGCGGTCAGCGAAACCACCTTGTCACGTCGCCCCAAACCGGCGGCCAGCATCGGCCGCGCGTTCGAAAGACCCTCAAGCCAGGGCCGGGTGCC
Organism: Polaromonas sp. P1_F4; assembly: GCF_056405675.1. Lineage (NCBI taxonomy): Bacteria > Pseudomonadati > Pseudomonadota > Betaproteobacteria > Burkholderiales > Comamonadaceae > Polaromonas > Polaromonas sp. P1_F4. The sequence continues at coordinate 365,031 of NZ_JBFUBP010000003.1, forward strand.
CGCCTTGAAGCGCAAGCCGCCCGGGCTGTTGGCCAAGGCTTGCGCGGTGCAGCGCAGGATGCGCAGGCACTGCTTGTTGAAGTCCTGGATGCCGCTGCTCAGGGTGCGGCTGGGGCCCTGCGCCTGTCCGTCATTAGCCAGGCTGGCCTGTTGTGGATTCGCTCCCATCGAGTGCTCCGTCATGCTGGTCATGGCGTGATTCTGGGATCCGGGAGTGACGCGTTCGTGTCAGTTCAATGGCAGTTGTGTGACACCGGAAGAAATTCGCGCCGTGCGGCGGGCACGCGTCGGCCGCCTGCGCAACGCGTTTAAGAGCCGACCGCGTACCTGGTTGCCAACAGCACTTCGAGCCTCTTTTTTATGGCTTCGCATTCGTCCGCCTCCAGACGGCTGAACTGGGCTGCCCAGGCTTTGGATGAAGCAAATTTTGGAAACTGCGGAGGTTCGCCCCATTGCCAATCAGGGTGACTCGCTTTTGGGCTTCTTCCAAAAATGTGCAGATGCATTTTTCGGTGAAGTTGAGGGGTTTTTGGTCCGGGTGGATGCGCCAGTTCGTTGAGCGCGTTGTTACCTGCCTCCCAGTAATTCAGGCAACCTCCGGCGAGTTGGGGCAGTGTTTCCAGCATGGCTCTTGCGGTGGCTGCGACCAGGCAGCCCCATAGCGCCAGTTCATTGGGCGTCAATTCACTTCTTTCCCACACCGGCCGGGGCGGATTGACCAGCAAATGTCCGCCATCGCTTCGATGGTTCATCGGCGTGGCGGGTAACGCGACCGTGCCGCCGGCGCAATTGATGAGTGTGTGGTGAATGTCCAAGTGAAAATCTCCAAAAGAAGCGAGGGAATGAAAAGAGTGACATCGGATGCGCTCTCAGTTGCTGCGCTGCCTCAGGCAGGCCATGGCGGTGGCCGAAAGAAGAAGTGCAGCAACGCCGTAAATCCATGCGGAGGGCACGATGGGCAACAACAGGCCGGCCAGCACCGGGCCTGCGCCGGCTCCCATGTCGCGCCAGACCGAGCGTGTGGCGAGGGCCTGTATGCGTCCGGGCCCCGGCGTGCGCAGTGCGACCAGCGGCGGCAGCAGCGGCAACAGCAAGGCACGCAAAACCACAATGGCAAGTGCGCAAGTCCACAGCCAGCCGAAGCCAAAGCCCACCAGGGCAACAGAAGTGAGCACGGAGAAAGTCACCATAAGAACTTCGACGCCATGCTTTTCTGCCATGTGTCCGCCGGCAGAACTCAAGACAATTTCCGCCAGGTAACGGACCGACAGCAGAAGCCCCGCCACGATGACCGGGTTGCCGGGCAACAGGTCACGGCCCAGATAAGAGAGGCCGATGATGAACAGGCCGTCCAGCACCAGGCCTTCCGTGAAGGAAAAGATGTCCAGCCCGCCCGGGAGCCTGATTCCTGTTTTCCGTGGTGCCGGCTCGGCATGTGCGGCGGTTGGCAGCTGCCGTGCGACCAGCAAGGCACTCAACGCAACAGCCGCGAACAGGAAAAAAATAACTTTGGGGCCAAACCAAAGCGCACACACGCCGCCCAAAGGAAGGGCAAGCATGGGCCCCAGTGCCGTGAATGCGCGGGACCGCCCTGCCCGACGCGCCGCGCCCGCCGGTTCGGCGGTGGCCAATGCTTGGGTGGCCAGGTTCAGGGCTGCGAAGGCCAGGCCCCACAAGAGCCGCAAGAACAACAGGGCGACGAACCCGGTCAGCATCGCGTAACCCAGCGCGCACACCGCGGCCGCCAGCGCCGCCAGTGAGCAGGTGAGCCGTTCACCGTTGTGGGCGTAAAACCTTGCAACTGCTCCATAGCCCGCAATGCGCACCAGGCGGTTGGCGGCCAGAAGAATGCCCGCTTCGGGCAAGGTGACGCCAAACGCAGGAGCGAACATCGGCAGGAGCAGGTAGAGCACCGTGTCCCCCGGAAGTGAGAGCCCGAGCACCATGGCGGCATGGCGCGAGTTGCGGTCAGAAGTAGAAGCCGTGATCTGTTGCATGGCTTGTATGGTGCGCAGGGCCGCCTCTCCCGACAAACGATATTAGTGCGCGGCACGTGTGAGAAAATTGCACGCATGTTGCCTCGCCTGCCTCCGTTGAACGCGGTCCGCGCTTTTGCGGCGGCGGCGCGCCATCAGAGTTTCAGCCGGGCTGCCCTGGAATTGCATGTGACGCACGGCGCCATCAGCCGCCAGATCAAGGCGCTGGAAACCTATCTTGGCGTGGACCTGTTCGAGCGAAAAACCCGGCAAGTTCTTCTAACGGCGGCCGGCCATCAGTTCCATACGCAGGTAGGCCCCGCACTCGAGCAGATTGGCGCAGCCGCCGAATCACTCAGGGGTGGAACGCCATTGCGCGCCGTCAAGATCAACGTCCGGCCCACGTTCGCGGTGCGCTGGCTGATTCCAAGGTTGTCAGCGTTCGTGGCGAAGCACCCGGACATCGAACCGCAGGTGATGACCAGCACCTTGCCGCCGGACAAAGCGGTGGATGAATTCGATCTGGCCATCCGGCGGAGCACCAAGGGGTGGCCGCCGGCGATGCAGATTCATCCATTTCTGGAAGACGAAGTTCTTGTTGTGGGGTCGCCTGCACTGTTTGCCAGCCGCCCCGTCACCAGCCCGCACTCTTTGGCGTCCCATGTCCTGCTGTTATCCAAATCGCGCAACCATGATTGGGAAAACTGGAAAAAGCAGGTGAACGCGCCAGAGTTGAATCCCGCCAGTTGCCTGCAATTTGACCATTTGCACTTTGTGCTTCAGGCCGCCGTCGACGGGCTGGGTTTTGCCTTGGCACCGGTATCGCAAATTACCCATGACATGGCGGCGGGGCGGTTGATGAGCCCCTTGCCGGAATTGCGGATGGCGCTGGGTCGCCACTATTTTGGCCTTGCGCCCAATGCCGCCCCGGAGACACAGCAGTTTGCGCAATGGCTCATGGACGAACTGAACGCCACGCCTTCGGCGGAAGATTGAGACCGGCAGCGAAGCGCCGCGCCGCGTAGGAGATCACCGACCTTTTTTCGGGAATGTCGCGCGCGAAGCGCCCTGCCCCGGCGCAGTATTTTCAAGCTCTCGCCATCACAGCGATCACGGCGAAGAAAACCCAGCCAAGGAGAACCGACATGCCCAGAGGCGACAAATCTGCCTACAGCGACAAGCAAAAGCGCAAGGCTGAACACATTGAAGAAGGCTACGAAGACCGCGGTGTCGGCAAGGAAGAAGCCGAGCGCCGCGCCTGGGCCACCGTCAACAAGGAAACCGGCGGCGGCAAAAAGTCGGGCTCGGGCCGCGGCAAGGCGGAAAACCATGCGCCGTCCCGCAAAGGCGGGCGCCTTGGCGGCGCCGCCGCAGCTTCCCGCAGTGCGGAAGAGCGGTCAGCCTCTGCCAAAAAAGCCGCCGCCACCCGCAAGCGGAATGCGGCCAGGAAATAGCCACAGCGAGACTGGCCTGCGTGTAGCGGGGGCATCCAATCGCTATGCTTTTAATAGCTGCTTGCGCCCGTCCCTATTGGCTTACGGGTCGAAATAACCCTCAAAACAAGCCATCCAGACACTGAAAAGGCGCTTGAGGAGTGAAAAAGCGCCGCAACGCCCTGAAAATCAGTGTTCTGGCCTGTTTTCAGGCATGAAATAGCCATCGAATCCAACAGGGACGGGCGCAAGCAGCTACTAAAAAGATAGCAACTCGACAATTATCCCGCCGCCAACGGCCGCTTTTCAACGCGGGGCTGGAGGCGGCTCCCGCCTGCGGCTGCCAATCCAACGCGCACCGGCATCCAGACCACGGCAAACCCCGGTGGAGACCAAACCGGTGACGACAAGCATCGCCGCGGTATGAACGCCTACCGCCGCGAGAGCCAGCGCCAGCGGTCCTGATCCGGTTAACCCTGCGGCCGACGCCTCCCCTGCGCACAACGGGACCAGGGCCGGCACCAGCATCAAGCCAGCACCATGCGCGGTGGACATCATGAAAGACCAGAGCGCCAGCCCGGCGTGCCCCGCCGGCGCGCGCGCCGCCCTGGGTGCGCGGCCCGACAGGTGAACCACGGCGAAGGCGGCCAGCAGGCCGCCTGCCAGTACCTGCAGGGTGAAGCGATCCAGCGCCAGGCCCCCTGCTACCGCGCCAGCCACCAGCGCGATCGAAGCGGTGTGCCCGACCGCAATCGGCAGCAGCGCCCGCAGCGCCTGCGACCGGTCACGCGCACGCACGCCCCAGGCAGCGGCGACCGCCCAGCCGGTAGCGGGGTTCAACCCATGAAGGGCGCCGACCCCTGCCACCACAAGCCACGGCCAAAAGCTTGACATGATGTGCGCGCCGGTGGCGGACTGCTCAGGCCTTGGTGCTGCAGCACGAATCGGCTTCGGGCGCGGGCGTGAATGCGGACGCAGTTTCGTAGCGGTCGTGGTGGCGCACCCAGTCCATCTTGTAAAACCCGTCATGCTCGCTTCGCCCCTTGGGCGTGAGGTCCAGCATGTTGTAGGTGCCCATCATCACCTCCACACCGCGCCCGTAGGTCGAATAGGTGTGGAAGACTTCGCCTGCGTCATCCTTGTAGAACAGGCTGATGCCGGGCGCTTCCTCGGCCGGGAATTCGGTCATGCCGTAGTTGTAGTTGACGGTGCCGTTGACCCTTTCCTCGGGCTTGAAGCTCACGTGGAAGTCGTAGTTGAAGTCGCTGCTGTTCGAAGAAACCCACTTGAAGTTCCAGCCCATGCGGCGGCGAAAACGCTCGATCTCGGGCAGCGTGGCGCGCGAGACGGCCACAAAACTCACGTCGCGGTTCTCCAGGTGGATCTGCATGCCGGCCGTGTGGTCGGCCATGTAAGAGCAGCTCGGGCAGCCCTGCTCCCAGCCCGGGCCGAACATGAAGTGCTGCACCATCAGCTGGCGGCGCCCTTCGAACAGGTCGGCAAGCGAGCGTTTGCCTTCGGGCGTGTCGAAGACATAGTCTTTCTCGATACGGACCCAGGGGAGCGCGCGGCGCTCGCCGGCGATCCGGTCGCGCAGGCGTGTCAGTTCTTTCTCCTGCGCCAGCAGCGTCTTGCGCTCGGCCAGCCATTTGTCTCTGGACACGACGGAGTGCTTCATGGGGGATGTTTCGGTCATGGTGGTATTCATGGTGTTCTCCTGGGTTGAACAAATGAGTGATTAAGTCGGTGATTAAGTGGATAAGCGGCAGGCGGTCTGGGATCAGGCAACGGCCGGTTGTTCACGGCGCATCGCCGTCTGCACGGCAGGCCGGGCCGCGATGCGTGCCTGGAACGCCAGCAGGTTCGGGAAGGCCGACAGGTCCAGCTTGACGAACTCCGCCCAGCGCGTGACCACAAACAGATAGGCATCGGTCACCGTGAAACGGTCGCCCAGCAGGAACGGCGTGCGGTCCAGCGCGGCTTCCAGCAGACGGTAGTGTTTGTGCAGATGGGCCATGCGTGCGCTGCGAACCTCATCGCTGCAAGCCGGGTTGAACAGCGGCATGTAGCCTTGGTGCAGCTCTGAATTGATGTAGCCCAGCATCTCCTGCAGGCGATAGCGCGCCATGCTGCCGCTGGCGGGTGCCAGCTTCGCCTCAGGCTTCAGGTCGGCAAGGTACTGCACAACGGTGGGGCCTTCCGTCAGCAGGGTGCCGTCGTCCAGCCGGAGCACAGGCACCAGGCCTTTGGGATTGATGGCAAGAAAGTCTTCGCCGTGCTCGGTGCGCTTGGCGACCACGTCGACCTTCACGAGTTCAATGGCAAGGCCCAACTCATTGGCCACGATGTGCGGCGACAAAGAACAGGCGGACGGGCTGTAGTAAAGCTTCATGGTTTTTCTCCTTGGCTCGATGAGCCGTTTGCTTCGGTTTGCGTTGCGTGGGTCAATGCGCTGCCCGACCCGTGCTGGTAACAGGTGCGCTCGTTATCGGTCCTTGTGACCGAATGGGGTTGTCAGCGCAGGGAGGCCTGCGCTGTGTTCTATGCGGCCCTTGCCGCTTTTGCTGCTTTTGCTGCTTTAGGCCGCCGCACGGCTCGGACTTTTCCGCTCTTGCCGCCGCCCGCATAGAAGAGGTCTGCGCCGTCGGACTCCAGGCCGCTGACGCCGACGCCTTTCGGCATTTCCAGCCGCTCAATCACGGCGCCGCTCTTCGGATCGATGCGGCGGATCTCGCTGTCGTCGCCCTCCCAGGTGCCGTGCCAGAGTTCGCCGTCCACCCAGGTCACGCCGGTGACGAAGCGGTTGGATTCAATCGTGCGCTGGATGGCACCTGTCTTCGGGTCGACCTGATGGATCTTGCGGTCGCGGTACTGGCCCACCCACAGGCTGCCTTCGGCCCAGGTCAGGCCCGAGTCGCTGCCGCTGCCGGGCGCCGGGATGGAGGCCACCACCTTGCCGGTGGCCGGGTCGATCTTGTCGATGCGCGTCTCGGCGATCTGGTAGAGGTGTTTGCCGTCGAAGGCGGTGCCGGCGTCGCAGGCACGTTCCAGTGTGCGTGTCTGCTCGCCGCTGGCGGGGTCGAAGGCGATCAGCCTGGCACCGGTGGCGGCCCAGACGCGCTTGCCGTCGTGGGTGACGCCAGCGACGTCATCGACGCCGGGGAAGCCGTACTCGCGCACGATCTCGGCCGGGCGCGCCTTGGGCTCGGCTTTGCTATTGAGTGTCTTGCTGCTCATCGTTGCTCCTTGTGTTGCACCATTCGTGATGCGATGGAGTCAACTCTATCCAATCGGCAGAGAAGCGGGGAGTAACAAGATCGTCGTGAATCCGGCCAGCGGCGGCGCCAGCCAACGCTGCGCCCGTGCCCGACCGATGGAGCGCACCCGCCCGCCAGCTTCCAGGTCGGCCAGCGCCCGCTGCACGGTGCGCTGGTTCACCCCCAGCGCCAACGCCAGGGCCGAAGTGGACCAGGCCGCGCCGTCCGACAGCAGCGCCACCAGCGAGGCCTGCTCGCCGTCAATGGGCGGAGCCAGCACAGCCACGTCGCGTTCACCAAGCGGCTTCAGGATGAAGCCCCGCTCGGTGGCCTCGATGCTTGCGAGTGTTTTGACCAACGCGCGCAGGCGGCCGATTTCGACCCTCAGGCGCGCCCTGTGTGTCTCGTCGGGGCGTGTGGTGCGAAAGGCGGATTCGATCAGCGCTTCGCGGCTGATATCGCCCGGCCATGCTTCGGCGAGTGAACGTGCCAGGGAGAACAACACCGGCCGGCGCGCCAGCGGCCGCCACTGGTCTCCGGCGCCCAGCCCGCGGCGGCAGGCATCGACCACCAGTGCATCCGAGGCCAGGAGCGCCGAGACCTCGTCAAGGCGCAGCGCCTGCTCTCCGCTAGCTGTGAGGCGCCGGGCGGCGGGCCTGTCGAGCGCAGCACGCGCTTCGGTGACTTCGGCCATGAGCGCCGGCACCTGCGCGCGTTCGGCTGCTGCGTGTGCACGTGCCAGTGCCATTCGCGCCTCGCCCACGCGGAGCGATCGCAATGCCAGCTCGGCGGATGTGAGTTCGGCGACAGCCCGCAGTGAAGGCGGCAGGCCGCGCGCATCCAGCTTCGCCAGCGCCGCTGCGGCCTCATCAAGCCGTCCCAGCAGCAACAGCCGCCGTGCGGTGATGAGCCAGGCCTGCAGCGCGTTGGCCGTGTCGGTATGCGCCTCCAGCGTGGCTGCCGCAGCCGCCAGTGCGCGTGGTGAGCCGGCAAAGTCACGCATGGCCATCGCCACTTCGGCCTCGGCTACTACGCAGCGCGCTCGCGCCAGTTCTTCATGCACGCCGAAGCCGCGTGCGGCGCGTTTCAGGAGTTCGCGGGCGCGCGGGTGCTCGCCCAGCTGGGCCATGGCGATGCCGCGCAGGGCCAGCGCCGGCGGGTCGTCGCGCAGGGCGACGTGCTTGAGCGCGCCGAGCGCATCACCGGCGGCCAGTGCGCGGGCGGAGGCGGCAATCAGAGAATCCATGGCAAGAGGCTACACGGCCCGGCCGACGCAAGCCAGGTCAGGCCCGTGACAACCGACGCGCCGGCTGCACCCCGGTGCGCGGCAGGCTGGCGCTGACCAGCGCCGCGGCCAGCGTGACCAGCCACGAGTAATACACCCACACCAGAAAAGCCAGCAGTGGCGCGAAGGCGCCGTAGATCGTGCGGTAGGTGGGCACGTTGGCCAGGTAAATCGCGAAGCCGTACTTGCCCAGCTCAAACGCGATGCCGGCCAGCAGGCCACCTGCGATCGCATGAGTCCAGCGCACGACGGTGTTCGGTACAAAGCGGAACAGGCAGGTGAAACCGATGGCGCTCAGAATGGCGGGCCCCAGGTTAATGGCATGCGGCACCCAGGCAGGCCGCGCGCCCACCAGCCCGCTGGAAGCCGCGACCAGATAAGACGCGGCCCACAGGCTGGCGCCGATGAGCACCGGCCCCGTGAGCAGCATGCCGGCGTACAGGCCCAACCGGCGCAGAACCGGGCGTGACTTCTTCACCTGCCATATCCGGTTCAGCGTGTTTTCCATGCTCAGCAGCAGCGTCAGGGCCGACACCAGCAGCAGCGCAAAGCCCACCAGCGTGAGGCCATTGGCATTGCCCGCAAACTGCGCCAGGTGCTTCAGCACCGTCTTGGCGATGCCCTCCGGCAACAGGCCGCGCAGCAGGTGCTCGCGAATCGCGTCACCGGTGGCATGCAGCGCTGGCGTACGCGCGAACAGTGCGAAGCTCACCGCCAGCATCGGCACCATGGACATCACCATCGTGAACGTGAGGCCGCCCGCCGCCTGGGCGATGCGCTCTTCCCGGCCGCGCCGCAGGAGCAGGCTGATCAGGTTGCCCTGGTTTCGGCTTGTGGTCGCCATGGAGTCGATGGGCTTGCGTCGCGCCGGTCAGGAAGTGCCGGCTCGCTCAGCCCAGCAGGCGAAACAAGCCATAGAGAGAGAGAAGTCCCGATGTCACCAGAAGTCCGGTTTTCACCGAACGGGCACCGACCAATGCGCCGATGACGCTGCAAGCCAGGATGGCGCCGAGAATGTAGGTTGTTTTCATGCCCGCAATGGTAAAGCCTTCGCCTGGCCCTCGATGATGTGCGGGGAAGGTTGTGGGGTGAAACCAACTCCTGGTTGACGATAACGTCAGGAAATATTTTTCGCCAAATCCCCAGCACGAAACATTCCCGCCGGCCTGACGAAATTTCCGCCTCCCAGATGATGAATAGTCTGCAGATCGAGGTTGTCGTCGCCGAAGCGCCAGTGCCCCTGCTGGAACACACGCTCATCGGCGGCGGCAGCGACCACTTCCGCAAAGCAGGTGTCGTAGGCGTCTTCGGTATGCGGCTCGCGGATCAGCCGGCACTCCAGCCATGCCGCGCAGCCCTCCTCCAGCAAGGGCATGCCAAGCACCGGTCCCTTGCGGGCCTTCAAGCCGTGTTGCGCAAACTTGTCGCCCGTGCGGCCGGACTGACTGCCGACCGCGTGCGCCAAACCGGCCAGGGCCGTGCATGGAAGGCATATGCCGAAGCCGCCGCTGGCGGTGATGAGTTCACGCGTATAGGTTTTCTTGTCGATCACGATGGCAATGCGAGGCGGCGTGAACTCCACGGGCATCGACCAGGCGGCGGCCATCACGTTGCGCGCCGTGCCGTGCGCGCTCGTCACCAAAACCGTTGGCCCATGGTTGATCAGGCGGCTGGCGTGTGCGAGGGCGACTTCCTTGAAGTGTGTCATGTCATTTCTTCCCGGTGCATTTCATGCCGCCGATTATGTTGGGCCCGATGCGTTTCAGGGTGGGCTGCTCCCCTCGCCCTCGCCCTCTTCCTCGCTACTTCTTCGTGTAGTCTTCCAGCGGCTTGTCGCTCAGGTTGGCCCATGCCGCCCTGGTCAGCTCCGATGCGGGCATGCCGACCTGTGTGTTGTTCGGCGGTATCGGCTGGACAAACCATTTGTCATAGAGCTTTGCGACCTCGCCGCTTTTCGCCATTCTGGCAATGCTGGCGTCCACCGCCTGTTTAAAGGAGGCATCCCCTTTGGGCAGCATGATCGCAATCGGCTCGACGCTCAGGACTTCTTTCAGCACCACATAGTTTTTCGGCTGTTTTGACTGGGAAATCATGGTGGCCAGGATCTGGCCGTCCGCCACGAACGCTTCGGCCCGGTCATTTTCAAGAAGCAGGAAACCTTCGCTGTTGTCCTTGCCATAAACCTCCTTGAAGTCGACGCCCGCCGCGCGTTCGTGCTTGCGGATGAGCTGAACAGCCGTGGCGCCGGATGTGGCCGACACAGTCCTGTTGGCAAGCTGGGACAGGCTGGTGATTCCGGTCCTGGTTTTGGTGGCGACCCGGACTTCTTCAATATAGAGCGTCGGCGCGAAGGCAACATCCTTTTGACGTGCGGTGTTGTTCGTCGTTGTCCCGCACTCCAGGTCTACCGTGCCGTTCTGGACGAGCGGGATCCGGTTTTGCGCGGTGACGGACTGAAAGCGTACGTCCAGCTTCGCCAGGCCCAGCTGTTTCTGGATATCCGCGATCACCCTTTTGCAGATGTCCACATGAAACCCTGTGTATTCGCCTGCGCCCAGCGTATAGGACATGGCGCCGGAGGCTTCACGGACGCCCATGGTGACGGCTGCCGTCTCCTTGATCTTCTTGAGCGTGTCGATTGGCTGCGCGGTGGCCGCAGCTCCCGCCAGGGTGAACGCTGCGGCAATGCCCGAACAGGCTACCAATTTCATCATCATGCTTCCTTCACTTGGCAAACAGGCTGTCGAGCGTGGCGAAGGCCTTGAACTCGATGGCGTTTCCGGACGGGTCGAGGAAGAACATGGTGGCCTGTTCACCAGGCTCGCCTTTGAAGCGAACGTAGGGTTCGATGACGAACTGCGTGCCCGCCGCTTTCAATCGGGCCGCCAGGACATCCCACTCGCCGAGGGACAGGATCGCGCCGAAGTGGCGAACGGGAACGTTGTGGCCATCAACAGCGCTGGTCTGGCGGTGGCCGCATTCGTCGGGCGCCAGGTGCGCCACGATCTGGTGGCCGTAGAAGTTGAAGTCGACCCATTCGCTGGAGCTTCGTCCTTCGGGACAACCCAGAAGCTCACCGTAAAACCGGCGTGCGACGGCGAGGTCGTGGACAGGGAATGCCAGATGAAATGGCGGAAGCGCTTTGGCGGGAGTGGTTGCGTTTTGCGGGGTCATCGAAAGCCTCTTTGAGTCGTGGAAGCCGCACTTTAGGTCGATTGATGCACTTTGAAAAACGATATATATTCAACCTGAGAATCAATAATTTCGATGAATTAATGAGAAACCCATGTGATTACCGAATTGAAAACCTTGATCGCGGTGGTGCGTTACGGCGGCTTTTCCGCCGCCGGCGGCCAGATTGGACTGACCCAGTCCGCCGTGAGCAGCCAGATCCAGCGGCTGGAAGAATCCCTCGGGCTTGCGCTCTTTGACCGGACACGGCGTTCCGCGGTGCTCAACGAAGCGGGTGCCAGGGTGCTCGCGCGTGCCGAAGAGATTGTTCTGCAGTTTTCAAAGCTGGGCGATGCGGGCACCGATGACGAGCTTGCCAGCACCTTGCGGATCGGCGCCATTGCATCTGTTCAGTCTTCGGTGCTTCCCCGAGCACTGGCAGCGCTGAGGAAGGAGAACCCGAAACTGCTCGTCCACATTGCTCCCGGCGTGTCCATGAAGCTCATGGACCAGCTCGACAGCGCTGAAATCGACGCAGCGGTGATGATCCGGCCTCCGTTCGGCATCCTGCCGGAAATGACCTGGCAAACCTTGATGTACGAACCCTTCAAGTTGCTCGTGCGCAAGGAAATCAAAGGGCGGGACTGGCGCGCATTGCTCCAGTCGCAGCCTTTTTTGCGCTATGAGCGCACGTCCTTCGGCGGGCGTCTGGTGACCCGGTTCCTGCGCGAGAACAAACTGGCGGTGCAGGACTCCATCGAGCTTGACGAGATCACGGGCCTGATGAACCTTGTCGCCGAAGGCCTTGGAGTTGCGCTGGTGCCGATGGTGGAGGCCTACCTGCCCATGCCACCGGGTGTGCGCGCAATCTCCCTGGGTGAAAAGACTTTTTACCGCGAGATCGGCATCCTGCGCAAAGGCATGAGTTCCCGCCGGCGCGTCACGCAGGCCCTGGAAAGATGTCTTCGCGAGGCCCTGTCGCCGCCTGTTCCATAAAGTTTTTTGCCATCAAGATCGGCAGCGCTTGTGGCGCCGGGAGATGCTGCCGGAGGCTCATCACCGTCGTGCCAGATGCCGTCCAGATGGTCATCGGCCGAGACCCCGGTTGGACTCCATCCAGCTGGCCAGTGCGGCTTCATAGGTAGCCGAGGCACTTGCAAGCCGAAATTCGGCACTGGCCGACCCGGCGCGCCCGGCAACAAAGCCTTGCCATCCGTCGCCGTCTTCTGCCTCATAGATGCATAGATCGAAGTCGCCCGGTGGAGGACTGTCACCCAGCATGAGGATGGTCGCGTCGTGCACCTTGTGAACCTTCATAGAGAGGCATTAGGCCACGAAACACCCTGCACACGTGAACTGCAAACGTTGTGACGGCCCGGCAAAGTGCTCGCAGGTAAATATTACCCAGCCCCAAAGAAAAAAGGCTTCAAAACCGAAGTTTCGAAGCCTTTTTTGCCGTTCTCAACTTAACGCCGAGAGAGCGGGTTGGCAACGGCATCTCTGCCGTTGACGGGGTTTGCAGGGCTTAGTAGCCGCCGCGACCACCACCGCCGCCGCCGTAGCCGCCACCGCCGGAACGATCGCCACCACCGTAGCCGCCACCACCGCCGCCGCCGAAGCCGCCGCTACGTGGAGGACGTGCTTCCATTGGACGCGCTTCATTCACGGTGATGCTGCGGCCGCCGAGCGACTGGCCGTTCATGCCGGAAATTGCAGCTTGTGCTTCGGCATCGTTGCCCATTTCGACAAAGCCAAAACCTTTGGAGCGACCGGTGTCGCGTTCCATCATGACTTTGGCGCTGGAGACAGAGCCGTATTGGCCGAAAGATTGTTGCAGGTCTTCGTCGCGGACCGTGTATGGCAGATTGCCGACGTAAAGTTTATTGCCCATGGGGACTCCTCAAAAATACATAAAACAAAAGCGATGGGGTCCCGAAAGCACAACAAACCTAAAAAGTACCGCCGTAGCGCGCGAAACTGACCGATCACCTAACCTGTGCGAATGCAATGGCAGCCGCACCTCCCGATTATGCGTGAGGAAACGCGGCGGCACCAGCATTCTTCTGCCTATAAGCGCAGCATTTGTCAAATCAGGTGCCCATTCCCTCGGTTAAACAGCGGAAATGACCGAAAAGACGCCATTACCGCGGATGCATGACCATGGACAGACCCCGTGCAACCGGCCGAGCAGTCGGACGGCCCGGACTGCGTTGCGCCAAGGACGGGAAGCTCAACGGCCCGCCACACGCTCCCCTTTGTCATTGACGACCTGTTCACCGTCTTCCTTGCTGAACGCACCCCGCTGTGGCGTGGGCAGGATGTCCAGCACGGCTTCCGAAGGCCGGCACAGGCGCGTGCCCAACGGCGTAACGACGATGGGCCGGTTGATCAGGATGGGATGGGCCAGCATCGCGTCGATCAGGGCTTCGTCGGCCAGCGTGGCATCGTCCAGGCCCAGATCCTTGTAGACGGATTCCTTTTCCCGGATTACCTCTCGCAGCGGCACCGCCATTTGCGCAACCAGCTCCCGCAGCTTCTCACGCGTAGGCGGGGTTTTCAGGTATTCGATGACCTCGGGTTCGATGCCGGCATTACGTATCAGCGCCAGCACATTGCGCGACGTGCCGCATTGGGGGTTGTGGTAAATCGTGACGGCGGAAGGCATATGTTTCACTCCTGAAAAAGGGATTGGTTGCATCGATTCAATAATTCAATTATATTTGAATTATGGAAACATTAATCCCAAACCTTGATTTTCCGCCGCTTGAAGAAGGTTCTGCCGTGAAGGCCCTGGCAGCGCTGGCGCAAGCCCAGCGCCTGCGCGCGTTCCGCGCCCTCGTCGTCGCCGGACCCGAGGGGTTGACGCCGGGCACGATGGCCGAGCAGCTGGGCGTAGCGCCCAGCGCGCTGTCTTTTCACCTCAAAGAACTTTCACACGCCGGCCTCGTCAGCAGCGAGGCGCGCGGGCGCAACCTGATCTACCGCGCCAACTTCGGGCAAATGAATGCGCTGCTCGGCTACCTGACAGAGCATTGCTGTGAAGGCGGCGCTTGCGAAGTAGCCACCCAGGCCGATTGCAGCAACTGCTGAACACCACCACCTCCATCCCGCACAGCCACCCTACACAACCAACCAAGGAGAGCCTCATGAAACGCTTCCATGTCCACGTCCACGTGACAGACCTCGAAAAGAACATAGCCTTTTACTCGGCCATGTTTGACCAGCAGCCGGCCCGCACCGAAGCCGACTATGCCAAGTGGATGCTCAGCGACCCGCCGGTCAACTTTGCCATCTCTACCCGGGGAAGTGCGCCCGGCGTAGACCATCTGGGCATTCAGGTCGACAGGCCCGAAGAGCTGCAGGCCCTGAAAGCCAGCGCCACCCGCGCCGACATGACGCTGCTGGACGAAGGCCCCACCACCTGCTGCTACGCCCGCAGCGACAAATACTGGCTGACCGACCCGCAAGGCATCGCCTGGGAGCAGTTCCATACGCTGGACAGCATTCCAGTGTTCAGCGAAGCCAAGCCCGCCGCCGGCAAGGCCTGCTGCGCCGCGCCCGCTGGCGCAGCTTCCAGCACAAAAGCGGCGTGCTGTTAAGCCCTGCCGTAGCGGAGGCATCCCGCTCCCCTGACGCGCCCTCGCTCGCGCGTCAGGCGCTGGCTGAATTCGTCGGCACTGCCGCCCTGCTCTGCGCCGTCATCGGCTCGGGCATCATGGCCGAGCGCTTGAGCGGCGGCAACATGGGTGTGGCCCTGCTGGCCAACACACTGGCCACCGTGTGGGCGCTGTACGTGCTGATCGAGCTGCTCGGGCCGGTCAGCGGTGCGCACTTCAATCCACTGGTCACCCTTGTTATGTGGTCAAAAGGCCCTGAGAACCATAAGAGACGGGCGCAAGCAGCTATTTTTTTCATAGCACTTCAATTGCTGGGCGCCGTAGCAGGGGCCTGGCTGGCACACGCCATGTTTGACATGAGCGTGCTGCAGTTCAGCACCAAACTGCGCAGCGGCTGGGGCCAGTGGCTGGCCGAAGCGGTGGCCACGGGCGGGTTGATCCTTGTCGTGCTGCGCGCCCCTGCGGCCAAGGCGCCGGCGCTGGTCGCCTGCTACATCGGCGCAGCGTACTGGTTCACCGCCAGCACCTCGTTTGCCAACCCGGCGGCTGTGCTGGGCCGCATGCTGTCAGACAGTTTTTCCGGCATCGCACCCGCTAGTGCAGCGGGCTTTGTGGCTGCCCAGGCTGCCGGTGCGTTGGCGGGCGTCGCCCTGCACCATGCGCTCGGCCGGCAGCAGGCCGTGAGCCAAGGCTGAAACGCAGGCGGCGAATCAAGGCGCCGCGTCCGTCCTTGGTACTCTTGTGGTTGTGACACCGAAAACGACAAGCCGCACCGCCACCATCGTCCAGCTGGGCATCGCCCAAACACTGGCGTGGGCCTCCAGCTACTACCTGCCGGCAATTCTGGCGGTGCCCATGGCACGCGACCTCGGCGTCAGCACGCCCACGGTGTTTGCCGCTTTTTCTGCCGCACTGGTGGTCTCCGCATTGCTGGGCCCGGCTGCGGGCAAGGCCATTGACCGGCACGGCGGAAGGCCGGTGCTGGCCGCGAACAGCCTGATTTTTGCCGCCGGCCTGCTGGTGCTGGCCCTGGCACAGGGGCCGGTGGGCCTGTTTGCCGGCTGGGTGATCCTGGGTGTGGCCATGGCCGCGGGCCTGTACGAAGCGGCCTTTGCCGCGCTGGTGCATCTGTACGGCAAAGACGCTCGCGGCGCCATCACCGGAATCACCCTGTTTGCCGGTTTTGCCAGCACGGTGGGCTGGCCCTTGTCGACCTGGCTGGAGCTTGAATGGGGCTGGCGTGCGACCTGTCTGGTCTGGGCCGCATTGCACTTGCTGGTGGGGCTGCCGCTGAACTGGCGGCTTCCGGCTTCGCCCGCGCCAGGCATTTCCACCGGGGCTCATTCAGCGGCAAGCCCGCCCGATGCCCTGGCTGCGTCCGCACCATCCACATCCACCTCTTCTCTCACCTCTTCCGCCTCCAGCAGCACCCGCACCGCAGTCCTGCTGGCGCTGGTGTTTGCCGTCACCTGGTTCATCAGCACGGCCATGGCCGCACACCTGCCGCGGCTGTTGCAAGCCCATGGCGTGCCACTGGCTACGGCACTGGTCTTTGCCGGGCTGGTCGGCCCTGCACAGGTTGCGGGCAGGCTGCTCGAATACGGCCTGCTGCGCAACATCCACCCGCTGGTGTCGGCGCGGGTGGCGGGCAGCCTGCACACGCTGGGCGCAATGGCGTTCCTGTTTTTCGGCGTACCGGCCGGCGCGGTGTTCACCCTGCTGCACGGCGCCGGCAATGGCGTGCTCACGATTGCCAAAGGCACGCTGCCGCTGGTGCTGTTTGGCGTGCTGGATTACGGCGCCCGCCAGGGATTGTTGATGGTGCCGGCCCGCTTTGCGCAGGCGACGGCGCCGTGGCTGTTCGGTCTGGCGATTGACCGTTTTGGAAGCGGTGCGCTGTGGTTCTCAGCGGCGCTCGGGTTGGTGGCGTTTGCGGCGCTGTTGATGCTGAGGGACGCTTCTCACGTGAAGCCCTAGGCACCGCAATTGACGTGCGATCTGCCAGGCACCATTCCTCTGCCAGCCCGCACGTCACGTCGAGTGACGCCTGGCAAGTTACTCAGCCGTCTCGCCTGAATCCTTGATCACCTTTCCCCAGCGCACCATTTCCGCCTGAACGTAAGCCTTGTGGCCGGCTGCGCTGAGCCTGGAATCGGTCACAAGACGCAAGCCCAGCGCTTCCTGGCGCTTGATCAGGTCCGGGTCCTTGAGGGCTTCACGCACTGCGGCATTCAGCCTGGCAAGAACCTCTGGCGGCGTGCCCTGCGGGGCATACACGCCATGCCAGACCGTGACATTGAAGTCCGGAAGGCCGGCCTCGGCCAGTGTCGGCGTTTGCGCCAGTGAGGGCAGGTTCAGGCGCTCTTTGCTGCTGACGCCGTACACCTTCACTTTTTTACCCTCGATTTGCGGCACGGCGTTGGTCGCCTGCTCACACATCAGGTCTACCTGCCCACCTATCAGGTCTGTCATGGCCGGGGCGGTTCCCTTGTAGGGGACCGCCACCATCCTGGACTTGAGCGCACCCTGCAGCATCAAGCCGCAGAGGTGCGAAGCCGACCCGACACCCGCGTTGGCCAGGTTCACACGGCCGTCGGACTCTGCGATCCATTTGCGCAGTTCGGCCAGGTTGTTGGCCGCGAGTGTCATGCGGCCAATCAGTACCGAAGGCGCTTCGTTGATCAGGCCCAGGTACTCGAAGTCCTTCAGGGTGTCATAGGGCAATTTTTTATAGAGGGCCGGCGCAGTGGCAAGGCCGATGTGATGCACCAGCAGCGTGTAGCCGTCGGCCTTGGCTCGCGCAACGCGCGCCGCACCGATGGTCCCGCCGGCGCCGGCAGTGTTGTCAACGATGACGGTCTGGCCCAGCGGCTTGCGCAGCGCTTCAGCCAGGTCGCGGGCAATTTTGTCGCTCGGTCCGCCGGCGGCGAAGGGCACCACCAGCGTCACCGGCTTGTCCGGGTACTGAGCCCAAACCGCCGACACTGCCGCCAGGCTCAGCAGCGCCGGAACCAGAACCCGTTTGAACACCAACTTATTGTTTTTCATGCATTGTCTCCTTTGAAGTTGCTAAAGAATCAGGCGGAAAGGGCTTGCATCTGGTCGTAAAGGTCTGCCTTGCCTTCGAAACCAATACCGGGCAGTTCAGGCAGGGTCACATGGCCGTCGATCACCTTCACGCCATCGGGAAAACCGCCGTAGGGCTGGAAAAGATCGGGGTAGCTTTCGTTCCCGCCCAGGCCGAGTCCGGCAGCAATGTTGAGGGACATCTGGTGCCCGCCGTGGGGAATGCAGCGCGAAGGCGACCACCCGAATTGCTTCAGCACTTCAAGCGTGCGCAGGTATTCAACAAGGCCATAGGACAGCGCGCAGTCGAACTGCAGCCAGTCGCGGTCGGGGCGCATGCCGCCATAACGCAGGAGGTTGCGGGCGTCCTGATGCGAGAACAGGTTCTCGCCGGTTGCCATGGGACCGGGGTAGAACTCTGAAATCGCCGCCTGCAAGGCGTAGTCGAGCGGGTCCCCGATCTCTTCGTACCAGAACAGCGGAAATTCGCGGAGCATCTTGGCGTACGCAATGCCGGTTTCAAGGTCGAAACGGCCGTTCGCATCCACCGCAAGCCGGGCCTGTGAACCGATCTCCTTCAACACCGCCTCGATGCGCGCCCGGTCTTCATCAATGGAGGCGCCACCGATCTTCATCTTGACAACGTTGTAGCCACGATCGAGGTAGCTGCGCATCTCGGCGCAGAGCGCTTCGTTACCCTTTCCCGGGTAGTAATAACCGCCGGCGGCGTAGACAAAGACTCGTGGATTCGCCTCGCGCCCATGGCGTTCAGCCAGCATACGGAACAGGGGTTTGCTCTCGATCTTGGCGACCGCATCCCATACAGCCATATCAATGGTTCCCACGGCAACAGAGCGTTCGCCATGCCCACCCGGTTTCTCGTTGCTCATGGCGGCCGACCAGACCTTGGCGGGGTCGATGTTCGTGCCTTTGGCGTCAATCAGGCTTTCGGGCGCCGCGTCAAGGATGCGGTCCAGGAAACGCTCGCGGATAAGCCCGCCCTGTCCATAACGGCCGTTGGAATTAAACCCGTAGCCCACGACCGGCTTGCCGTCCCGGATCACGTCCGTGATCACTGCCACCAGGCTCAAGGTCATCTTGCTGAAGTCGATGTACGCGTTGCGGATGGGTGAACTGATGGGCAGGGTCTTCTCTCTGATTTCAACGATTTTCATGGGCTGGCTCTATGACAGGTTGTGGTGAGGATCGTTATGATCGCGAAGGCTGCCGCATTTGACCAATGCTGTTTTTCTTCTCTTCAATGCTTTCAAAGCACTGGGCATGAATTTCTCCTGGCTCGAAGACTTTTCTGCGCTGGCTATCACGGGCAATTTCTCCCGTGCTGCCGAAGAGCGCCACATGACGCAGCCTGCTTTCGGGCGCCGGGTGCGCGCCCTGGAAGAATGGATCGGCACCGAACTTTTTGACAGAAGCTCACAGCCCGTCCGGCTGACGGAAGCTGGCCAGTGGTTCCAGGGCATTGCCGAGGATTTGAAGGCTCAGGTGGCCCGCGTTCCGGGCGAGGCCCGGATCCTCGCCGAGGCAAGCACACATTCCCTGCGGTTTGCGGCAACCCATGCTCTGTCGTTTACCTTCATGCCGGGTTGGCTGCGGAGTTTTGAAGCGCACACCATGGCCGGAACGATACACCTGGAGTCAGACGTGCTGGCGCGATGCGAGGCGCTGATGGAGCAAAGCAAGGTGCAGTTTGTGGTGTGCCACGCCCACCCTGACGCTCCCGGGCGTCTTGAGTCCGGCGGTTTTCTCTCCATCCAGATTGGCGCTGACAGTCTCGTGCCGGTGACGGCCGTTGATGCCTCCGGCCAACCCCTGCACAGGCTGCAAGCGTGCAAGGCGCCGGTATCTCTTCTTGGCTACAGCGTCGAATCCGGGCTTGGCCGCATCTTGCGCGAAACAAGGTTTGAAGCCATGGAGAATGTCCTCACACAAACGGTGTTCACCGCGCACCTGGCCTCGGTGTTGAGAACCATGGTCCTTGAAGGCCGGGGCGTCGCATGGTTGCCGCAAACCTTGGTTCATGACGACCTGGCAACGGGTCGTGTGGTCGAGGCGGGTGTGCCTGCGTTACGCGTCCCCCTTGAAATCAAACTCTTCCGGTCCCGCAACTCCATGGGGCGAGCCGCGGAGGCGCTTTGGGATGCGGTGACGAAGCCGGTCGGCGGTGCCAGTTGACGCGTGCCTCTAGCTCCCGCTCTTGGCCGGCTGAGGAAGTTTTGTTGAACCAGATCGGGGCGTCAAGTGTGCTCAGTCCAGCCACTTCTGAAAAAACTGCGCCTGGCCCATGGCCGGGTCCAGCTGGTAGCCGGCAAAACCGATGCGTTCATAGAGCTTGATGGCGCTGCGGTTGCCTTGCAGTACCTCCAGTGTCAGTTTGCAGGCGCCGCGTTCGCGTGAAATCTCATCCACCAGCGCGAGCATCTGCTCGCCGATACGCTGGCCACGGTAGCCAGGCAGCACGGCCACGTCATGGATGTTGACGAGCGGGCGGCAGGCGAAGGTGGAAAAACCTTCGATGCAATTGACAAGGCCGACAGCCTTGTCGCCGCTAAAGGCCAGCACGCTGAAGGCATGCGGGCGTTTGGCGAGTTCACTGACGAGATATTTCTTTGCGAAATCGCTGAGCGGCTTGCCGCCGCCGGCCGGGTCTTGCGCATAGGCGTCGAGCAATTGCACGACAGCGGCGGCATGCACGGGGTTGCCGTAGTCGGCCCGGCAAACCTGCAGCGGGCTTTCGGAAGGGTTGGAGGATTCGGTCACGCGATGCGCTTTCAGTGCAGACAATCGGGTGATTCTAAAGACGGCGCACAAAGACAGAGCGCAAAACCGGGATTTAAAGCCAGTACAACTCTCTGGCGTTGCCGCCCATGACGGCCGCCTGGCTCGCTACGTCGAGCGGCGCAAGCAATTGTTGCGTCTCGCCCCACCACTGCGCGTAGCTGCCGGCCAGCTCCAGCACCGGCCAGTCGCTGCCCCACACCACACGCTGCTCACCAAAACTTTTGAGCACACGCTTGCCCCAGCGCGTGACGGCGCCGGCAGCCGGCTTAGGCCCGGCCTCGGTCATCAACCCCGACAGTTTGCAATAGGCCTGTGTCTCGCCGGCAATGCGCAGCATGTCGTCGGCCCAGGGCTGCCACTGGCCCGCAGCGATGTCAGGTTTGGCGGCATGGTCTATCACCATGCGCAAATCCGGGTGCCGGCGCGCCAGTGTCACGATATGCGGCAGGTGCACAGGCTTGACCAGCGCATCGAACACCAGGCCGCATTCCACCATCGCATGCAGGGCCGGCGCCAGCGCTGGCTGCAGTATCCATTGCGCATCGGCAATGTCCTGCAGCATCGGGCGCAGTCCCTTGAGCCGGGGGTGGCGGGCCAGCGCCGCTATGCGGGCAGGTGCGTCGGGCGCCAGCATGTCCACCCAGCCGACCACACCCAGCACACCGGGGCTCGCATCGGCCTGCGTCAGCAAAAAATGTGTTTCGGCTTCAGTGGCTGCGGCCTGCACCAGCACGCCGCCCCGCACACCCCATGGCGCAGACTGCGCCTGCCAGTCCTTCACGGCCACATCGCGGTAGATCGGCGCCAGCTCTGGTGTCAGCCAGCCGTAGTCATCACGCGCCAGCTGCCAGCAATGAAAGTGCGCGTCAATCACCGGAAACGACGTCATGGCGTCAGCACCTCGGCGGGCAGCAGGCCCTGCGTGCGCAGCGCTGTCCAGAACTCCGGCGGGATGGGGTGCGCCATCATGGCCACGGCGTCCGTCCATTCGCCGGCTTTGCGGGCACCCAGCATGAGGCTGTGCACGGCCGGGTGTGCCAGCGGAAACTGCAGCGCAGCGGCGCGCAGTGGAACACCGTGCGCTTCACAAACCCCTTCAATTTTTGCGGTCCGCTCCAGCCATTCGCGCGCGGCCGGCGCGTAGTTGAAAGTTGCAGCACCGCCGCGCGTCCCGGTGGCAAGAATGCCCGAGTTAAAAGCACCACCCAGTGCGATGCGCACGCCGCGCGCCAGGCACTGCGGCAGCAAAACGGGCAGCGCACTGTGGTCCAGCAGGCTGTAGCGGCCGGCCAGCATCAGCACATCCAGCTCGGCTTCGCGCAATACGTCCAGTACGACGCCGACATCATTGGTGCCCAGCCCGATTGCGCGTACTAGGCCTTCGCGTTTCAGTTGCTGCAGTGCCGGCAACGTTTCGTCAATCAGCTGACGCAGCACAGCATTCGCATTGGTGCCATGGGTCTGTGCATCCGGGTCGTGAATGTAGACGCTGTCGAGCCGGGACATGCCCAGCCGCTGGAGGCTGTCTTCCACGCTGCGGCGCGTGCCCCCAGCGCTGAAGTCCCAATGCTGGTTAAAAGGCAGGATGTCGACATAGCCGTGCTGGGCGGTCGCGGCATGCCCGTCGGGCGTCAGGATGCGGCCCACCTTGCTGGAGAGCGTGAAGCTGTCCCGTGGCCGCAAGCGCAGTGCATCGCCCATCCGCCGCTCCGACAACCCATGGCCGTAATGCGGTGCCGTGTCAAAACTGCGGCAGCCGCCGGCCCAGGCGGCATCCACCAGTGCCTTCGCCTCTTCGTTGCTGACGGCCGAAAACAGGTTCCCCAGCGGCGCACCGCCGAGCCCGAGTCGAAGGGATGTGAGACTGGAAGAGGTGGAAGTCATTTCAACATGCCGGCAAAGCCGCAGTTCCGGGTAAACACCAATAAAAGTTCAGCAATGTTATAGCTAACATGTCAGTCATCCAACCCGGAGAAACCCGCAGCCTGAAAAGCCGGGCGGATCTGGGCCATTGCCTTTCAATACCTCAGCCCCAACGCATGCTCAAGAATATTCCGCCACTGTTGGTCCCTGACGCACTGCATGGACTCTGCAGCATGGGCCATGGGGATGACGTCGCCATCGTGGACGCCAACTTTCCAGCCGCTGCCGTGGCGGCCCGGGGCGGCGCCCGGCTGGTGCAGCTGGCGGGTGTCACGTCGCCGCAGGCATTGCAGGCCGTGCTGCAACTTCTGCCGCTGGACAGCTACGTGCGCGACGTTGCCTGGACGATGCAGGTGGTGGGTGATGCCGGCGCTGTGCCCGCCCCTGTCGCCGAATTTTCCGCGCTGCTGGCCCAGGCGGCCGAGCGGCCCGCCGCCACGCTGGAACGGTTTGAGTTTTATGCGCGCACCGAAGCCGCCTTCCTGATCCTGCAGACGGGCGAGCAGCGCAAGTACGGCAACATCCTGCTGCGCAAGGGCGTCATATCCAGCGACGCGGGCTGACCCATGAGCAGTACGGCGCAAGCGCCTCACGCCCCGCCCATCAGCCTGCGTGCGCAGGCCTATGAGAGCTTTCAGCAGCAGATCGTCGATGCCAACATTCGCCCCGGGCAGTTTGTTTCGCAGCGCGAACTGATGCAGCTGCTGGGTATGCCGCTGGGTGCCGTGCGTGAGCTCATTCCCCGCCTGGAGGCCGAGGGCTTGCTCAAGACCGTGCCGCAGCGCGGCCTGCAGGTCGCCCACGTGGACCTCAAGCTGATCAACAACGCCTTTCAGCTGCGCCGCCTGCTGGAGCGCGAGGCCGCCACCCGCTTTGTCACCACCGTGTCGGACGCAGACCTCGCAGCCATCGAGCAGGCGCACCTGAACATCGTCAAGCGTGCGCGGAAAAAGGCCATTGACGACAGCCTGCTCAAGGACGCCACCGCGGTGGATTGGGGCCTGCACGACCTGATGATCGACGCACTGGGCAATGAGCTGATCTCCGAGGTCTACCGCATCAACAGCCTGCGCGTGCGACTGATCAAGCTCGAAGGCTCGACCCTTTCACCCGACGTGCTGATTCCAGCCATGGAAGAGCACCTCTGGTTTATCGACGCCCTCAAGCGGCGCGACGCGCCTGCCGTGATCGAACGCCTGAGCCACCATATTGAAAGCGCGCACCGACGTGTGCTAGGACTGCCGCGGCCCGATATGCCGTGGTCTTTGGAGACCCCTGAATGACGAGTTCTTTCCCCGCCGCCGAAAAATCGTTTCGCGGTATCTGGCCCGCCCTGCTGACGCCACTCACTGCCGACCTGAACATTGACCACGCAAAATTCGCAGCCCATTGCAAGGCGCTGATCGCCAGCGGTTGCCCCGGTGTGACCGCTTTCGGCACCACTGGCGAAGGACCGTCTTTTTCCCTGGCCGAGCGCAAGGAAGCCATTGACCAACTCATCAAAAATGGCATCCCGGCCGCGCAGATCATGGTGTCAACCAGCTGCGCCGCCCTGCCCGAAACGCTGGAGCTGACGCGCCACGCCGTCAAGGCGGGAGTGCACGGCTGCCTGATGCTGCCGCCATTTTTCCTCAAGGGCGTGTCTGACCAGGGCATCATCGACAGCTACCGCTATGTGATCGACGCCATGGCCGGCACGCCCTTCAAGCTGTACCTGTATCACATCCCCCAGGTCACCGGTGTGCCGCTGTCGCACCATGTGATCAGCACGCTCAAGAAGCAGTACCCGGACACCATCGTGGGCATCAAGGACAGCGCCTGCACCACCGCACATTCGGTCGGCCTGTCCGATGCGTTCATGAAGGAGATGACGGTGTATGTCGGGTTCGAGCCCGACCTGCCGGAGATGGGCCGCCGCGGCAGCACCGGCGCCATCAGCGGCCTGGCCAATTTCATGCCGCGCCTGGTCAAGCGGCTTGTCACAGAGCCCGACGCCCCCACCACGCCCGCCGAGCGGGAACGCGTTGTCGAGCTCATCGGCATGCTGGGCCCCTATTCACTGATGCCCGCACTCAAGGGGATCATGGCCATGCTGAGCGGAGACAAAACCTGGCTGCGCGTGCGCGCACCGCTGGTGGCTTTGACTGCCGACGAATACACGGCGCTGGAAAAAACCATCAGCGCCTTCGGGATTAATACAAAATCCGAGTGACGCCACGCCGGGCTGGTCCCGGTACGGTTTCGATAATTTCACGCGACTTAACGACAAAGTAAGGAGACAACATGACAGCTTCCCTCAAAGGTATTTTCCGCCGCAGCCTGCTGGGCACCGCTTCCGCCGTGCTGCTGATGGGCGCCCTGCTGCCCGCCGCACAGGCACAGAACAAGGTCGTGCTGCGCGTTTCCACGCCGGCCGTGCCGGATGACTGGCACGCCAAGATGTGGACCGTCTTCAAGGAGAACCTTGAAAAAAGCGCGCCCGGCGAGTTCGACGTGCAGATCAACCTGAATGCATCGCTCTTCAAGCAGGGCACAGAGCCCGCCGCCATGGCGCGCGGCAACCTTGAGCTGTCATCGATTTCCGCTTTTGACATCGCCAAGCTGGTTCCCGAATTCTCGATCTTCACGGCTGGCTACATCGTGCGCGACCCGGACCACCAGCAAAAGGTGTTCAACGGCCCCATCGGCACCGAGATGTTCAAGCTGGTCTCCGAGAAAATGGAAGTGACGCCGCTGTCCACCGTGTACCTCGGCACACGCCAGGTCAACCTGCGTGAGGCCCGCAACGTCAAGGTTCCTGCAGACCTCAAGGGCGTGAAGCTGCGCATGCCCGGTTCCAAGGAATGGTTGTTCCTGGGTGAGGCACTGGGCGCCACGCCCACACCGCTGGCCTTTGGCGAGGTTTACCTGGGCCTGAAGACCGGCACCATCGACGGCCAGGACAACCCCCTGCCCTCCGTGCGCGCGGCGAAATTCTATGAAGTGACCAAGCAGATCGTGCTGACCAGCCATCTGGTGGACGGCATCTTCATTGCGATTTCGAACAAGGCTTACAACGCCATGAACGCGACGCAAAAAACCAAGGTCAAGGCCGCTGCACAGGCTGCTTCCGCCTACAACAATGAAAACCGCATCAAGGAAGAAGGCCAGCTCGTCGAATTCTTCAAGAAGGAAGGCCTGACCGTTACGACACCCGATGTGGACGCTTTCCGCAAGACGGTGCAGACGACTTACCAGAACTCCGAGTACGCCAAGGCGTGGCCCAAAGGCCTGCTTGAGCGCATCAACAGCACGAAGTAATTCCTGCAGAGTTCCCTGAAAACAACCATGAAAAGCTGGCTCCAAAAAACCGCCAATCTGATTGGCGGCGGACTCTTCCTGACCCTGTTCATCGTGTTCGTGATCCAGATCACGGCGCGGTTTTTCTTCAACAAGCCGCTGGCCTGGACGGATGAGGCAGCCGTGATCCTCTATGTCTGGGTCATCCTGTGGGCGGCCGCCGTGGTGGTACCCGAGCGCGAGCACGTGGTGTTCGACCTGGTCTGGAACAACATGCCCTACCGTGGCCGACAGGCCATGGCGATTACCGGCAACCTGATCGTGGGTGGCCTGGCGGCTTGGGGCATTCCGGGCTGCTGGGACTATGTGCACTTCATGGCCCGCGAAGGAACGCCCGTGCTGGGCGTGTCTTTCCAATGGGTTTTCATGCCTTTTGTGCTGCTGCTTGCTGCTCTGGCGGTGCGCTCGGCCTGGGCGATCTGGAACGCGATCCGGGGCAAGGGTCTTGAAGCGGAGCTGCGGATATGACAAGCGCTATCTGGGTATTGGTTGGGGTACTGGCGGGCGGCATGCTGCTGCGCATGCCCATCGGTTTTTCGATGATCGCGGCGGGCATCGGCTACCTCGTGGTCAAGGGACAGGACATCGGCCTGGTGGCCGAGCAGATCGGCAACGGCCTTTACAACAGCTACGTGCTGCTGGCGGTGCCGCTTTTTGTGTTCGCCGCCAACATCATGAACGCGGGCACGGTCAGTGAACGGATTTTTGACTTCTGCCGCATCCTGGTGGGCCGCTTTCGCGGCGGCCTGGCGCAGGTGGACATTTTGGTCAGCGTGATTTTCTCGGGCATGAGCGGCAGTGCAATCGCCGACGCGGCCGGTCCCGGCCTGGTCACGATTCGCCAGATGCTGAAAAAACCGGAATACACGCGCGGCTTTGCCGGCGCGGTGGTGGTGGCCAGCGCCACGCTGGGCCCCATCATCCCGCCGTCGATCCCCATGGTGATTTACGCGCTGGTGTCGGGCGCTTCGGTCGGCGCGCTCTTCCTGGGCGGCGTGGTGCCGGGCTTCCTGATGGCCGGGCTGATGATGGGCGTGGTCGCGGTCATCGCGAAAAAGCGCAACATGCCACGCGACGAACCTGTGCCACGCTCGGAATGGGCCGGCCTGATCTTCCGTGGTGCGCTGCCGTTGTCCATGCCCATCGTGCTGCTGGGCGGCATTTACTCCGGCATCTTCACGCCGACCGAAGCCGCCGCCGTGGCCGCGCTGCATGCATTGATCCTGGCGGCGCTGGTGTTCCGCGCATTGACGTGGCGCAGCTTCTGGGTCGTGGTCATGGAATCCACACGCGCCAGCGCGGTGATCACCATGATCCTGGCCGGCTCCTTCATGCTCAACTACGCCTTCACCGCCGAAGGCGTGCCGCAGGCCATGGCCGCGTGGGTCGACAGCATGCACTTCTCGCAGATCGGCTTTTTGCTGATGGTGAACGTCATGTTCCTGGTGCTGGGCTGCTTCCTCGATGTTTCGGTGCTGCTACTGGTGTTTGTGCCCATGCTGCTGCCCGCGGCCAAGCTGCTGGGCGTGGACCTGGTGCACTTCGGCGTGCTGGTGGTGCTCAACATGATGATCGGCCTGATCCACCCGCCTTTCGGCATGCTGCTGTTCGTGACGAAAGCCCTTACCGGCATTCCCATCGGCGAAATGATGAAGGAAGGCTGGCCTTTCCTCGTCATGCTGCTGCTGCTGTTGCTGGCCATGACGTGCTTTCCGCAGATCGTGCTGTGGCTGCCACAAACAATGGGCTATGGCGGGAAATGATCCACCCCCGAAGCGCCTGCGGCGCCTCCACCCTCAAGGGGGCGACGCCAGCGGCCCGGAGAAAATGACTCCCCCCGAGGCACCTGCGGCGCCTTCCCCTCGAGGGGCGACGCTAGCGGCCCGGCAAAGCCGGTTCCGCGGCGTCTCTCGGTTTTTGGGATTCTCTTCACCTCTGATATTGCAATATGAATGACGAATTGAATGCCGAGGTCGTTTGCGTTGCCAGCTGGAACGCTGACCTTATCTCCCGCGTCGAGCGGCCCATCGCGCGCGGTGAAACGCTGATGGCCACCGATTTCAGCATCAGCCCGGGCGGCAAGGGCAGCAATGCGGCAGTGGCCGCTGCCCGCCAGGGTGCGCGTGTGGCACTCATTGCCCGTATCGGCGACGACGATTTCGGTCGCATGGGCATGAAGCTCTGGCATGAGGAAGGCATCGTCACCACACACGTCGAGCAGGTAGCCGGTGAGCGCAGCGGTGTTGCGCAAATTCTCGTCTACGAGGACGGTGACAACAGCATTGCGGTGTATCCCGGTGCCGGCAAAGGCCTGGCCGCGCGGCATGCGCAGGCCGCGCAGCAGGTGCTGGGCGCTTGCCGTGTCGTGATGGCTTCGTGCGAGGTGCCTGCAGACGCCACGCTGGAGGCGTTTCGCCTGGCCCGCGGCGCAGGGGCCATCACCATCCTGAACCCCGCGCCTGCTCGCCCGCTGCCTGACGAGCTGCTGGCGGTGGTCGATGTGCTCACGCCCAATGAAAACGAACTCTACCTGCTGGCCGGTGCAGCGCATGCCGGTTCGGTGGACGACGCAGCCCTGCAGTTGCTCAACCGCGGTACACGCGCCGTGCTCGTCACGCTGGGCGCTGACGGCTGCCGGCTCTTCCAGGCCGGCAAGCCGCCCATTTCACTGCCGGGCCGCCCCATGGCAGTGCGCGACACCATAGGCGCGGGCGACACCTTCACCGGCGCGCTGGCCGCTGCGCTCGCACGCGGAGAGCTGCTGCCTGCTGCCATGCAGTGGGCCAATGCAGCTGCCGCACTGTCGGTCACACGGCACGGTGCCATCGACGGCATGCCGTCCTTCGCCGAAGCGGCGGCGCTGCTGGGCTAAACACCGCTACCTGGCAAGAATGGCTGCAGCCTAATAGTATCGGGCGCAAGCAGCTATTAAAACGATAGCAACCGGCAAACTCAGGCCCCGCGCCTGTTATTGCCCGAAGTCGTGTAGGCCAATCGCCGCTTTACCGGATATTTACGCGCCTCTTTCAGGCGCTTTATCTGCGCCCCCAAGGCTTGCAGTGATAATTATTGAGCGCCGTCAGGTGGGTCCGAGGGCTTTGGCTGCCGGCGCATGAATCACCATCAAACACAAAAAAATGCTGCGCCGGCCCGTCTGGCGCAGCGGGCACCAAGGACAGCTGATGGACCCGAAAGCCGAGACGCCGGAAAGCGGCGCCCCTACCCCATCCCGTAAACGACTGAGCCGCCGCGCGTCCATCATCGGTAGCGTGATCGCCGTGCTGGCACTGGCCGGCACCGGCTGGCTGGCCTGGCACCTGACCCATCCTTCCGCAGACACCCCGACGGGCGGCGGCCCGGGCGGTCCGGGCGGAGCCTTCAGGCGCGGTGCACCGGCCACCACGGTGGGTGTCGCCACCGCCGAGAAGGCCAGTATCCCGATCGTCCTGGAAGCCCTGGGCACCGTCACGCCCCAGGCCACCGTCAGGGTGCGCCCACAGGTTTCCGGCGTGATGGAAAAGGTTTTGTTCAAGGAAGGCCAGATGGTCAAGGCCGGTGAACTGCTGGCCACCATCGACCCGCGCCAGTTTGAGATGGCGCTGATGCAGGCCGTCGGCCAGCGCCAGCGCGACGAGGCCCAGCTCGACAGCGCCCGCGTCACCCTGCAGCGGTTCAGGACCCTGCTGGAACAGGACTCGATTGCCCGCCAGGATGTGGACACGCAGGCCGCGCTCGTCAAGCAGCTTGAAGGCACGGTCGTCATTGACAAGGCCAACGAAGGCACGGCGCGGCTCAACCTGGGCTACACCCGCGTGGTCGCGCCCGTCAGCGGGCGCGTGGGCCTGCGCACCGTAGACGTCGGCAATGTGGTGAGCAACAGCGACACCAACGGCATTGCGCTGATTACCCAGGTCAGCCCGATTGACGTGGTCTTCTCCATCCCGCAGGACCGGGCGGGCGAGCTGCAACAGAACGCCGGCGGCAGCACTGCCATGAAAGTCGTTGCGCTGGACCGCACGCGCACCGCCACACTTGATACCGGCGTTTTTGCCTCGCTCGATAACCAGGTGGACACCACCACCGGCACCGTACGGGCCAAGGCGCGCTTTGCCAACAGCAAGCTCACGCTGTTCCCCAGCCAGTTCGTGAACATACAGCTGCAGGTCAAGACACTGGAAGACGCGGTGGTGGTGCCCGTCACCGCCGTACGCCTGGGCAGCACCGGCGACTACGTTTATGTGCTGAACGCCGCCGACCGTACGGTGTCCCTGCGGCCGGTGCAGCGCGGCCAGGCCACAGCCGAAAAGATCGTGATCACCTCCGGGCTGAAGGCCGGCGAGCGCGTGATCACCGAAGGCGCCGACCGCCTGAAGGACGGCGCCAGTGTGGTGCTGCCGGGCGACGCGCCCGGCGCCGGCATGGGCGRCAAGCGCCGCGGCGCCAGTGCACCGGGCGGCGGCGCTTCCGCGGCCGGGCGCCAGCGCCCCGCATCTGACACCGCCGGCAGCGCACCGGCAGCGGCACCTTCCCCGGCAGCGGCACTGCAGCCCGGCGCCGCGCCGCCTTCCATTGCCGGCCCCACGGCCGAGCAGCGCCAGCGCATGCTCGACCAGGTCAAGGACGACCCGGCCGCGCTGGAACGCCGCAAGCGCTTCCTGGAGCAAATCGACAAAGGCGACCCGGAAGCCCTGGCACGCTGGCAAGGCATGAAGGACCGCCGCCAGGGCGAACGGCCAGCGCAATGACCCGGGACTCTCAAGAATGAGCCGCCGGGCCGTTCCCAAGGCGAATAGCATCGCAGTGCGAAGCACGAAGGTTATTGAATGAGCCCCTCACGCCCGTTTATCCTGCGCCCGGTGGCCACTTCGCTGCTGATGGTGGCCATTGTGCTGGCCGGCCTCGTGGGTTTCAAGTTTTTGCCGCTGTCGGCCCTGCCGCAGGTCGATTACCCCACCATCCAGGTGCAGACGCTGTATCCCGGCGCGAGCCCGGAAGTGATGGCGCAGACCGTGACAGCGCCGCTGGAACGCCAGTTCGGCCAGATGGCCGGCCTCTCTCGCATGAGCTCCACCAGCGCCGCCGGTGTCTCCATCGTCACGCTGCAGTTCGGCCTGGGCCTGGCACTGGACGTCGCCGAGCAGCAGGTGCAGGCCGCCATCAACGCGGGCGGCTCCCTGTTGCCGGCTGACCTGCCCGCCCCGCCCCTCTATGCCAAGGTCAACCCGGCGGATGCCCCGGTGCTGACACTGGCCATCACGTCCGACACCATGCCGCTGACGGAGGTGCAAAACATCGTCAACACCCGGCTGGCCCTGAAGATCAGCCAGGTCAATGGCGTGGGGCTGGTGTCGCTCAGCGGCGGGCAGCGCCCCGCGGTGCGCATCCAGGCCGACACGCGGGCGCTGGCTTCCTACGGCCTCGGGCTTGATTCACTGCGCACAGCGATCTCCGCAGCCAATGCCAACGGCGCCAAGGGCAGCATCGACGGACCCACGCGGTCCTATTCAATCAACTCCAACGACCAGCTGGTCGCCGCGGCCGACTACAAAAACCTCATCATTGCCTTTCGCAACGGTGCGGCGGTGCGCGTGTCCGACGTGGCACAGGTCGTGGACAGCGCCGAGAACATCAAACTGGGCGCATGGTCTGGTCTGAAGCCGGCGATTATTCTCAATGTGCAGCGCCAGCCCGGCGCCAACGTGATTGCCACGGTGGATGCCATCAAGGCACGCCTGCCCGAACTGCAGGCCGGCCTGCCCACCTCCCTCAGGGTCGATGTGCTGAGCGACCGCACGACCGGCATACGCGCCTCGGTGATGCATGTTGAGATTGAACTGCTTCTGGCCGTGGTGCTGGTCGTGCTGGTGATCTTTGCTTTCCTGCACAGCTTGCGCGCCACCGTGATCGCCAGCCTGGCCGTGCCGATTTCACTCGTCGGCACCTGCGGCCTGATGTACCTGCTGGGCTACAGCCTCAACAACCTGAGCCTGATGGCGCTCACAATCGCCACCGGCTTTGTGGTGGACGATGCAATCGTGATGATCGAAAACATCTCGCGCTACATCGAGGAAGGCGAAGAACCGATGGCCGCAGCCCTCAAGGGTGCGACGCAGATCGGGTTCACCATCATTTCGCTGACGGTGTCGCTGATCGCGGTGCTGATTCCGCTGCTGTTCATGGGCGATGTGGTCGGCCGGCTGTTCCGCGAGTTTGCCGTGACGCTGGCCATCACCATCCTGATCTCGGCCGTGGTGTCGCTCACCCTCGTGCCCATGATGTCGGCGAGATGGCTCAAGCACGTGCCGGAAACGGCGGGCGAAGGCCGGCTGGCCCAGGCGGGCGCGCGGCTCCAGCGTTTTTTTGACGGCGTGATCGCGCGCTACGACGTGTGGCTCACCTGGGTGCTCAAACGCCAGGGCGCCACGCTGCTGGTGGCACTGGCCACCCTGCTGCTCACGGTGTTGCTGTATGTACTGATCCCCAAGGGCCTGTTCCCGACGCAGGACACCGGCCAGCTGCAGGCTCGCGTGGAAACCGCGCAATCGGTGTCCTATGACCGCATGGCCGCGCTGCAGCAAGCCACGGCCAAGGCCATCCTGGAAGACCCCGACGTCGAAACACTGAGCTCCTTCATTGGCGTGGACGCAGCCAACAACACCATGCTGCACACCGGCCGCATGCTGATCAATCTGAAAAAAGAGCGCACCGGCAGCCAGCAGGAAACCATGGACCGGCTGCAGCGCAGGGCCGCCGCGGTGGCCGGGGTCACGCTCTACCTTCAACCCACGCAAGACCTGACCATCGACGCTGAAACCGGGCCCACGCAGTTCCGCGTATCGCTCGAAGGCTCGAACAACGCCACCGTAGTCGAATGGGCCAACAAGCTCACGCAGCGCATGCGGCAGCTCGAAAGCCTGCGCAACGTGTCGTCCGATGCGGGCTCCAGCGGCGCGGGGGCCTACATCACGGTAGACCGCGACACCGCGTCGCGCCTGGCCGTCACGACCTCGTCCATTGACGATGCGCTTTACAGCGCTTTCGGCCAGCGCATTGTCTCGACCATCTTCACCGAGACCAACCAGTACCGCGTGATCCTCGAAGCCATGCCCGACTCCTTGCGCACGCCCGCATCGCTGGGCAGCCTGCAACTCAAAACCGGCTCCGGCACGCCAACACCGCTGTCGGCCATCGCCACCATCACGGAGCAAGCGGCCCCACTGCAGGTTACCCGCGTAGCCCAGTACCCGGCCACCACACTGGGTTTTGACACGGCGCCCGGCGTCTCGCTGGGCAAGGCGGTCGACGAGATCCGGCTGGCCGCCAAAGACATCGCCATGCCCGCCAGCGTGACCATGACCTTTCTGGGCGCGGCGGGCGCCTACCAGGCCTCGCTGTCCAACCAGCTCTGGCTCATCCTGGCGGCCGTGATCTGCGTCTACATCGTGCTGGGTGTGCTGTATGAAAGCTACATCCACCCGCTGACGATCCTCTCGACCCTGCCCTCCGCCGGCGTGGGCGCGCTGCTGGCGCTGATGATCAGCGGGTCAGGCCTTGGGGTGATCGGCATCATTGGCATCATCCTGCTGATCGGCATCGTGAAGAAGAACGCCATCATGATGATTGACTTCGCGATCGACGCCGAACGCAACCAGGACAAGTCACCGCAGGACGCCATTCACCAGGCCGCGCTGCTGCGCTTCCGGCCCATCCTGATGACAACACTGGCGGCGCTGTTTGCTGCTGTGCCTCTGATGCTGGGCTTCGGCGAAGGCGCTGAATTGCGGAGGCCTCTGGGGTTGGCGATTTTTGGCGGGTTGATTGTGAGTCAGGTGTTGACGCTATTTACGACGCCGGTGATTTATTTGGCGTTTGATCGGTTGGGGCGGAGGTTTCGGGGGAAAGGGAAAGAGAAGGAGGTTTCCGCGTGAGGCCTGTTGCTCTTTCGTTCTTTCGGGGTGTGCTTTGTCCCGGGGCCGGGGTTGCCGGCGGCAACTCACTTTCTTTTGCTTCGCCAAAAGAAAGTAAGCAAAGAAAAGGCGACCCTGGTTCCTGCGTCCCCTGCGCTTCGCTCCGGGGCAACCTGCGGTACTCGGTCCAGCCGGGGTCAAAAACAACTCGCCTTCGGCTCAAACAAGTTTTTGCCCTGATCCGTCTGGCCCTGCGCTCCTCGGCGCATCCACAAGGGGTGGGCAAGGAATACCAATACCCGAATGCCAAACAGCCGCAGACAGAATCCCGAATACATGAAGAAACAAGGACTCGCCGTGGCGAGTCCTTGTTGGTATTGGTTTCCTGGTATTTCGGTATTCGGTCCCCGCTCCCGTTAGCCCCTTCTGTATGCGCCGAGGAGCGCAGGCTCAGGCGGATCAGGGATCGCGATTGTCTGAGCGAAGCGAGTTCGAGCGAGACCCCGCCTGAGCCGAGCACCGCAGGTTGCCCCGGAGCGAAGCGCAGGGGTCGCAGACAGCAGGGTCGCCTTTTCTTTGGTGACTTTCTTTTGGCGAAGCAAAAGAAAGTCACTTGCCGCCGGGCAACCCCCGGCCAGCCGTCCTCGCAAAAGAGCACCACCCAAAAATCAACAACAGCCCAAGACAGGCCTAGCGCGGACAGGGGAGCCGCTCTATGAACCTCTCCGAACCGTTCGTCCGCCGCCCGGTAGCCACAGTCCTCCTCACCATAGGCCTGGCCTTGGCGGGCATCGCCGCATTCTTCGTCTTGCCGGTCTCACCGCTGCCGCAAGTGGATTTCCCGGTGATCTCGGTCAGCGCCTCGTTGCCGGGGGCCAGTCCCTCCACCATGGCCAGCAGTGTGGCGACGCCGCTGGAGCGGCGCCTCGGCGTGATCGCGGGTGTCAACGAGATGACGTCCAACAGCAGCAACGGTTCAACCCGCGTCAGCCTGCAGTTTGACCTGAACCGCAAGATCGACGCGGCAGCGCGCGAGGTACAGGCCGCCATCAACGCCTCGCGCGCCGACCTACCGGCCACGCTGCGCAGCAACCCGACCTACCGCAAGGCCAACCCGGCTTCGGCGCCGGTCATCATCCTGGCGCTCACGTCCAAGACGCGCTCACCGGGCCAGATCTATGACGAGGTCTCCAACCTCGTGCAGCAAAAAATCGCCCAGGTACCCGGGGTCGGCGATGTAGAGCTTGGCGGCGGCTCGTTGCCGGCGGTGCGCGTGGAACTGCTGCCGTTTGCGCTTAACCGCTATGGCGTTGCCATGGAAGACGTGCGCGCAGCCCTGCAGGCATCGAACGCCAACCGGCCCAAGGGTGCGATCGAAGGCAACGGCCAGCGCTTCCAGATCTACTCAGGCTCCAACACCGCCAGCGGCGGACTCAAGGCCGTCGACTACCGCAATCTCGTCGTAGCCTGGCGCAACAACGCCGCCATCCGGCTGCAGGACGTGGCCGAGGTGCAGGACGGTGTGGAGAACATCAACACGCTCGGCCTTTTCAACGGCGAGCCCGCCGTGATCGTGCTGGTCACGCGCCAACCCGATGCCAACGTGATTGCCACTGTCGACGGCGTGCGCGCCCTGATTCCCGAGCTGCAGGCGGCCCTGCCGCAGGATGTGCAGTTGCAGGTGGCATCCGACAGTACCAACTCCATCCGTGCCTCGCTGCACGAGATCGAAGTCACGCTGCTGATTTCCATCGTGCTGGTGGTGCTGGTGGTCAGCGCCTTCCTGCGCAGCGCCCGCGCCACCATCATCCCGGCCGTGGCCACTGTCGTCTCCTTGCTGGGTACCTTCGGCGTGATGTACATGCTTGGGTTTTCCCTCAACAACCTGAGCCTGATGGCGCTCACCGTGGCTACCGGCTTCGTGGTGGACGACGCCATCGTGGTGCTGGAAAACACCAGCCGGCATATCGAAGCCGGCATGGACCGCTTCAAGGCCGCTCTGCTGGGTGCGAGGGAGGTCGGCTTCACCGTGCTGTCGATCAGCCTGTCGCTGGTGGCCGTGTTTATCCCGCTGCTCTTCATGGGCGGGCAGGTGGGCCGGCTGTTCCGCGAATTCGCGGTCACGCTGTCTGCTGCGGTGATGATCTCGCTGGTCATCTCGCTGACCACCACGCCCATGATGTGCGCCTGGCTTCTGAGGCCTGACGCGCATGAGAAGAAGCCCGGGCGTTTTGCTTTTGTGGGGCGCTGGTTCGAGCGTGCCTTCAACCGCGTGCACCGCAGCTACGAAGTGAGTCTGGACTGGGCCCTGCACAGCAAGTTGCTGGTGATGCTGATTTTGGTGGCCGTGATCGGGCTCAACGGTTTTCTCTTCGTCAAGGCGCCAAAAGGCTTCTTCCCGCAACAGGACACCGGGCAGATCAACGGCGGCCTGCGCGCCGACCGCAGCATCTCATTTCAGGCGCTGCAGGCCAAGCTCAAGCAGCTGGTCGACATCATCCGTGCCGACCCGGCCGTGGACACGGTGGTGGGCTTTACCGGTGGTTCCCGCGCCGGCGGAGGCTTCATGTTCATCAACCTCAAGCCGGTGGGGCAACGCGACGTGGCCGGCCAGGCCGTGATTGCGAGGCTGCGCCCGCAGCTGGCACGGGTGACCGGCGTCAGCCTTTTCCTGAACCCCGTGCAGGACCTGCGCGGCGGCGGCCGCCAGACCAACTCGACCTACCAGTACACGCTCAAAAGCGACAACGCCGCCGACTTGCGCGTATGGGCCACACGCCTGGCCGACCAGATGAAGCTGCAGCCTGCCCTGACCGACGTGGACACCGACCAGCAGGAAAACGGCGTGGAGACCATGGTCACCGTGGACAAGGAAAGCGCGGCGCGCATGGGCATCAGCTCACGCGATGTGGACAACGCGCTCTATGACGGCTTCGGCCAGCGCCAGGTGGCCACGATATACGCCGAACTCAACCAGTACCACGTGATCATGGAAGTGGCGCCGCGCTACACCCGCAGCCCCGAGTCGCTGAAAGATATCTACGTGCCGGCCAAGGGAGCTGGAGGCAGCACAGCCAACAGCACCAACAGCACCAACAACACCGGCAGCACCGGCACCCCGGCTGCAGCCACGGTGGCCACCGCCACCTCTGTGGCCAACCCATCCCTGCGTGATTCTTCGTCGGGCCAGGTCCTGAGCGCCTCGGCCAGCACCATGGTGCCCTTGTCGGCCATTGCCACCTTCAGCGAAAACCCCACCGCCGCTTCGGTCAGCCACGAAGACGGCGAGCTTTCCACCACGGTTTCCTACAACCTCGCCGATGGCAGCACGCTGAGCGACGGCCAGGCCGCGGTGCACCAGGCGGAAGCCGACATCCGGCTGCCCAACAACGTGCGCGGCAGTTTTTCCGGCACGGCGCTGAATGCGCAGCAATCGCAAAACGAGCAGCCGCTGCTGATCCTGGCGGCGCTGGTGGTCATCTACATTGTGCTGGGCATCCTGTACGAAAGCCTGGTGCACCCCATCACGGTGTTGTCCACCCTGCCCTCGGCTGGCGTGGGCGCTGTGCTGGCCTTGCTGCTGTTCAAGCTGGATTTTTCCATCATCGCGCTGATCGGGCTGTTCCTGCTGATCGGCATCGTCAAGAAGAACGCCATCCTGATCATCGACTTCGCGCTGGAAGCCGAGCGGGCGCGTGGCCTTTCCGCGATTGAGGCTGTGCGCGAAGCCTGCCTGCTGCGCTTTCGCCCCATCCTGATGACCACGCTGGCCGCCATTCTGGGCGCGCTGCCGCTGGCCATCGGCTTCGGCGAAGGCGCCGAGCTGCGCCGCCCGCTGGGCATCGCCATCATCGGC
This sequence comes from Polaromonas sp. P1_F4, assembly GCF_056405675.1. NCBI lineage: Bacteria > Pseudomonadati > Pseudomonadota > Betaproteobacteria > Burkholderiales > Comamonadaceae > Polaromonas > Polaromonas sp. P1_F4. The sequence goes on from NZ_JBFUBP010000003.1 coordinate 402,660, forward strand.
GGGCTGATCGCCAGCCAGCTGCTGACATTGCTCACCACACCGGTGGTCTATGTGCTGATGGACAAGCTGCGCCGGCGCAGTCCTTCCGAGCGCCAACTCAGCCGTCACCCGGACGAGTCCGATGCGCCGCCGCCCGGCGCCCCGCTCCAACTGCAATGACTGACAACGCCATGAAACACTTTTCCGACACTCACCCCGCATACCGTTCACGCTTTCAGCTTCGCCTGCTATGCGCTGCGTTGGTGCTTGCCGTCGGCGGCTGCGCGGTCGGCCCCGACTACCAGCGCCCCGCCACGGTCGACGTGAGCACCTACAAAGAAGCGCAAGGCTGGGTTCCGGCAGCGCCCGCCGATACGCTGGAGCGCGGCCCGTGGTGGTCGCTCTTCAAGGACCCGGTGCTGGACCAGCTGGCATCGCGTGTGGAAGTGTCCAACCAGAACGTGGCGGTGGCTGTTGCCGCCTACGCGCAGGCGCGCGCCCTGGTGCGCGAGCAGCGGGCATCGCTGTTCCCGACGGTTTCGCTGGATGGCAGCGCCAGCCGCTCGGGCAGCAGTAGCAGCAGCACGACGGGCAACAATGTCGGTGGCCGGGTCGGCAACAACTACCAGCTCAGCATTGGCGGCAGCTGGGAGCCCGATGTATGGGGCCGCTTGGGCCGCACCGTGGACGGCGCGAAGGCCAGCGAGCAGGCCAGCGCCGCCGACCTGGCTTCAGCCAAACTGTCGGCGCAGGGTGAGCTGGCGACCAATTATTTGTCCTTGCGCCAGACAGACGCGCAAAAGGTGCTGCTCAAGGACACCATTGACGGCTACAAGCGCGCGCTGGACATCACGCAGAACCGCTACAACGCCGGCATCGCGGCCAAAACCGATGTGCTGCAGGCGCAAACGCAGCTCGCCAACGCGCAGGCCGACGACGCCGGCCTGGTGCGCCAGCGCGCCCAGCTGGAGCACGCCATCGCGGTGCTGGTCGGCGAAGCGCCCGGCAATTTCTCGATTGCCCCTGTGGCCTGGAACCCTTCCGTGCCTGACGTGCCGGTCGGCATACCGTCCGAGCTGCTGCAGCGCCGCCCCGACATCGCCGCCGCCGAACGCCGCGTAGCCTCTGCCAATGAACAGATCGGCATCGCCAAAAGCGCCTACTACCCCAGCCTGTCGCTGAGCGCATCGGCGGGCCAGGGCGCCAGCCGGGTGGCGGACCTCTTCAAGGCTTCCAGCAGCGTCTGGTCCATCGGCATCTCGGCCGCGCAGGTGCTCTTCAACGCCGGAGCCACAGGCGCCCGCGTGGAAGGCGCCGAGGCATCCCACCAGCAGGCAGTGGCGCGCTACCGCCAGGCCGTGCTGGCCGCCTTCCAGGACGTGGAAGACCAGCTGTCGGCAACCCGCGTGCTGCTGACCCAGCAGGAGCTGCGCCGCCAGGCATCGCAGGCGGCCGACCAGGTCGAGCAGCAGGTGCTCAACCGCTACCGCAGCGGCCAGGTGGGGTACACCGAAGTCATCACCGCCCAGGCCACCGCGCTGAGTGCGCGCCGCGCACTGGTGCAAGCCATGGCCGACCGCCAGACCACCGCGGTGGCATTGATCCAGTCGCTGGGCGGGGGTTGGCAAACGGGGCAATAAATTGCATGACCCAGCGGGCCCAACAGCGTGCCGCCTTTATGCGGTGTGTTCAAGCGCCTGGCCATCTGAACAGCTCAGGCCACCGCAACCGTGGATGACGTCCCTGGGCAAAGCTTGCGGCATGCTGACCACTCCCGTTAGCGGGTCGTAGCCAATACCGCGCAGATGCAGGGCCAGCGCGGCATCCATGGTCTGCGCATGCTGCGGAAACCACAGCGCGAGCTCCCTTGCCATATGGCGCAAAGACGTGAGATCCCCGGCGTGGGCCATGAGCAAGCCTTCTCGCATGACCTGCAGCACCACCTTGTGCTGCACGGTGTGGCAATTGGAGGATGAAAACCGCGTGTCCAGCATCCACCGGTCTTCGCGCCTGAAGTGCTCATCGGTGTGGTCCACCAACGCTCGCCAGTGGCCCGGCAACGCATCATCCGCCGCGTTTTCTGCCAGCGCAAGCAACTGGACAAACTCCCGGTGAGTGTCATCCATGAGGGGGAGTCCGAGCACGAGGGCGTCTGACCATTGAAGATTCGGCATGTGTGCTTCCAATGTTGGCAATACGCCAAGCGTAAGCAATGGCACGGGGCAAAAGCTTGATCCAGGTCATGGAGTGTTCATCCATGACCACGCACGCCGATTTCAATTTCTGTTCTTCGCCGGCATTGACGACATACTTCATAGCGGCCGGCACTCACTCCCTGGACCAGGGTCCGAAATTTTCCGGAAATTTCCCTGCAGCGGATTGCCATCGGCCTCCGGCGGCTATTTCTGGTGCAGCGCCGCCAGGAAAAACCGTGCCGCGTCGCTCATCGGCCTGTCCTTGCGGGTGATGGAACCAAACGCTTCCATCTTGTGCTGGATAAAGCAGGGGAGGACCTTCAGCAGACCGTGCCGGGCGTAGTGGTCGGCAATCGACTGCGGCATGACGCCCACCATGTCGGTTTCGGCAATCAGGTTGGTCGTGGTGAGGATGGACGCGGTTTCGATCAGGCCCTTGGGTGTGGGCGCCTGCAGCATGCGGAACTCCTGCTCCAGCACCTCACGCATCGGGCTACCCTTGGGCTGCAGTATCCACGGGTAGTCCAGCAGGCTGGCAAACTTCACCGCCTTCTTTTGCCCCAGCGGATGGTGCACCCCCGCCACCACCGCCAGCGCCTCGTTTTCAAGCGGGGTAAAGGCGTAGTCGGCCCGGTGCTCGTCGCGGATGCGCCCAATGGCAACGTCGAGCACACCTTCGCGCAGCAGCTCGAACAGCCGGTCGCTGGTGTCCAGCATGACGTCAACTGACAGCAGCGGATAGGCTTTCTTGAGCGTGATGATCGCGTGTGTCAACAAGTTTGGCGAAGGCGCCATGATGCTGCCGACCGACACCCGCCCCGAGCTGCCCAGCTGCAGCTCGGCCAGTTCACGCGTCATGGACTCTACCGAACCGCGCATGCCGCGGAAATAACGCAGCACGCTGGCGCCGGCCGGCGTGAGCTTCTGCCCGCGCCCCACCCGCTCGAACAGGCGCTGGCCCAGGGCGGACTCCAGCTCCTGGATCATCTTGGTGGCAGCCGGCTGCGTCATGCCCAGCTCCGCGGAGGCTTTGCGCAAGGTACCGTGTTCACCCACGGCCAGGATGAGGGCGACCTGGCGCATGCGCAGGCGGTTGAGAAGCTGGGGAATCAGTGATGCGTTGGGCACGTTGGGTGGTCAATTCAATTGATAACCATAGATTATCAAATAATCATGGATTTTCAATTTACGTTAACTGTTGTCTTCCCTACTATCACCGCATTGATTCATAACGATGACGGAGACAACCATGAAATATTTGCCTGCCTTGCTGGCAGCGGCGTGCACGTTTGCCGCCCATGCCCCGCTATTTGCGCAAGACTGGCCGGCCAAACCGGTACGCATCCTGGTGGGCTCGGCCCCCGGCGGCGGCACCGACGCCATGGCCCGCGCGGTCGCAGACCGGCTGGGCCCCCTGCTCAAGCAACCGGTGGTGGTCGAGAACCGCCCCGGCGCCTCCAACACATTGGCGGCCGACCTGACGGCCAAGGCGACCGACGGCCATACCCTGCTGATGGGTGTTTCGACCGCGCATGCGATTGCCCCGCACCTGCTGAAACTCGGCTACGACAACAACAAGGATCTGGTGCCCGTGGTGTTTGTCGGCGCGGTGCCCAATGTGCTGGTGGTCAACAACGCCCTGCCGGTAGATTCGGTGCAGTCGCTCATCAAGCTGGCCAAGTCAAAGCCTGGACAGCTCAATTACGCCACCAGCGGCTCGGGCAGCACGCAACACATCGCGGCAGAGCTCTTCAAGGACCAGGCCGGCGTTTTCATCACGCACATCCCCTACCGCGGCAGCGGCCCGGCGCTGATCGACCTCGTCGGCGGGCAGGTGCAGCTGAGCTTTGACACCATGCCCTCGGTGATCGGCCAGATCAAGAACGGCCGCATCAAACCATTGGCGGTGGCCAGCGCCAAACGCAACCCGCAGCTTCCCAATGTGCCGACCATGGCGGAAGCCGGCGTGAAGGGTGTCGAGATGAGCGCCTGGTATGGCATCTACATGCCGGCCGCCACGCCCAAGGCGGTGCAGGAACGTGTCTACGCCGAGGTCACCAAGGTGCTGGCCATGCCCGAGACGCAATCCCGCCTGGGTGCCATCGGTGCGGACCTGACCCCGATGACGCAGGCGCAGTTCGCGCAATTTCATAATGACGAAAACAAGCGCTATGGTGACCTGATTGCCAAGAAAAACATCAAGCTGGACTGATTTTGATGATCCTGAACAAGGGAAAGATGCCATGAGCAAGCAGCAGACAGCAGAACCGGTGCCTGTCGTCGCCCTGACACTGGGCGACGCGGCCGGCATAGGCCCCGAGCTGATTGCCCGGCTGCTGAGTCAGCCCGGCATCACGGCGGGCGCCAATATCGTGCTGGTGGGCGATGCCTGGCTCTGGCAGCAAGGCCAGGACATCGCCAACCAGGCGGTGTCCACGCAGGCCGTGACCAGCCTGGCCGAAGTGCGTCGCCGCGCCGACACCCGCCTGCCGGCCTTCCTGGCCACAGACACGATTCAGCCAGCGCAAGTACAGCGCAGCCAGGCGCAAGCCGCCTGCGGCGCCGCAGTGCTGCAGGTACTCAACCTCTGCATGGACGGCGCCAAATGCGGTGAGGTTGACGCCATCTGTTTCGCCCCGTTGAACAAACAGGCCATGAAGCTGGGTGGCCTGAAGCATGAAGACGAGCTGCACCACTTTGCCGAATACCTGGGCGTGACCGGATATTTCTGCGAGTTCAATACCCTGGGCGACTTGTGGACCGCGCGTGTGTCTTCGCACATTCCGCTGAAAGACGCAGCGGCCATGCTCAGCAAGGAGCGCATCGTCGACGCGACCCGCTTGATTTACGCATCGCTCAAGGCCAGCGGCAACAACAGCCCCAAAGTAGCGGTGGCGGCGTTCAACCCACATGGTGGCGACGGCGGTGTCTGCGGCCGCGAAGAAATCGACATCATCGAACCGGCGGTGGCCGAACTGCGAGCCGGCGGCGTGCCGGTAGACGGCCCCTTCCCGGCCGACACCATCTTCCTGAAAGCGCAGGCCGGCCAGTACCAGGCCATCGTCACCATGTACCACGACCAGGGCCAGATCGCCATCAAGCTCATGGGCTTCAGCAAGGGCGTCACCGTGCAGGGTGGCCTGCCGGTGCCCATCACCACGCCGGCGCATGGCACAGCGTATGACATCGCCGGCCAGGGCGTGGCCAACGTCAACGCCACGCTCAACGCTTTTCGCATCGCCTGCCGCATGGGAGGACGCCTGGCGGCGCCTCCCCAAAGGGAGTAATACGGCTCACCCCACCCCAACCCTCCCCTTCCAGGGAGGGCTCGAAAGATTCATCTCACACAGGACTTTTAAATGAAAATCAAATCAGTTCGCGCACGTGTATTCGAGTGGAAAGGCAAAACCGTTCCACCCCAAGGCAACTTCTGCTCCAACGCCATGGACCTCGTTTACTCCAAGACGGAGTCGATGAGCACCTTCCGCTTTCACTCCTGGACGGTGGTCGAAATTGAAACCGACGACGGCATCGTTGGCCTGGGCAACGTGGCGCTGGCGCCGCATATCGCCAAAGCGATCATCGACCAGTACCTCACGCCGCTGGTGCTGGGCCAAGACCCCTGGGATTACGAATACCTGTGGCAGCGCATGTACCGCAGCACGCATGCCTGGGGCCGCAAGGGCGTGACCATGGCTGCTATCTCCGCAGTGGACCTGGCGATCTGGGACATCCTGGGCAAGTCGGTGAACAAGCCGGTGTTCAAGCTGCTGGGCGGCCGCACCAAGGAAAAGATCCCCTGCTACTACTCCAAGCTCTACCGCACCGACACCAAGGCCATGCAGGACGAGGCGCAGAAATACCTGGACCAGGGCTTCACCATGTTCAAGTCGCGCTTTGGCTACGGCCCGGCGCACGGCACCAAGGGCGTGTCTGAAAACCTGAAGGCCGTGGAGGCGATCCGCGAAGTCATTGGCTACGACAACGACCTGATGATGGAGTGCTACATGGGCTGGAACCTGGAATACGCCAAGCGCATGCTGCCCAAACTGGAAAAGTACCAACCGCGCTGGGTGGAAGAACCTGTCATTGCTGACGACATCGACGGCTATGCCGAGCTCAACCAGCTCACCAGCATCCCGATCTCGGGCGGCGAGCACGAGTTCAGCCTCTACGGTTTCAAACAGCTGCTGGATAAAAAAGCCGTGTCGGTCGTGCAGTACGACACCAACCGCGTGGGCGGCATCACGGCGGCGCACAAGATCAATGCGCTGTGCGAGGCCTACAGCGTGCCGGTGATTCCGCACGCCGGGCAGATGCACAACTACCACCTGACCATGAGCACCCTCGCCTCGCCCATGAGCGAGTACTTTCCGATGTTCGATGTGGAAGTCGGCAACGAGCTGTTCTATTACATCTTTGACGGCGAACCTGTGGCGGAGAACGGCTTCCTGCAACTCGACGACAACAAGCCCGGCCTGGGCCTGACGATGAAGACCGAGTTCCTCAAAGACTTCAACATCGTCGAATGAGCCGCATGAAAGCAACAAGCAGCGGTAAAAGATATGCCGGCGTGTTCCCGGTCGTGCCCACCACTTTCACCGATGCAGGCGAGCTCGACCTGCAAAGCCAGAAGCGCTGTGTTGACTTCATGATCGATGCGGGCTCGACGGGCCTGTGCATCCTCGCCAACTTCTCCGAGCAATTCGTGCTGTCCGATGATGAGCGTGAAGTCCTCACCGCCACCATCCTCAAGCACGTGGCTGGCCGCGTGCCGGTGATTGTGACGACCACGCATTTCGGCACGCGGGTGTGTGCCGAACGCAGCCGGCGCGCGCAGGACCTGGGCGCGACCATGGTCATGGTCATGCCGCCGTACCACGGCGCCACCATCCGCGTGACGGAAGAAAAGACTTATGAGTTCTTCGCCACGCTGTCGGCCGCCATTGACATTCCCATCATGGTCCAGGACGCACCTGTCAGCGGCACCACCCTGTCGGCAACCTTCCTGGCACGCATGGCCAAAGAGATCCGCAATGTGGCCTACTTCAAGATCGAAACGCCGGGTGCGGCCTCCAAGCTGCGCGAGCTGATCCGCCTGGGCGGCGATGCGGTTGAAGGCCCATGGGACGGCGAAGAAGCCATTACCCTGCTACCCGACCTGGAAGCCGGCGCCACCGGTGCGATGACGGGTGGCGGTTACCCGGACGGCATTCGCAGGATCATGGATGCATGGGTCGCCGGCAAGCGGGATGAAGCCATTGCCGAGTACACCCGCTGGTTGCCGCTGATCAACTATGAAAACCGCCAGGGCGGTATCTTGACGGCCAAGGCCTTGATGAAGGAAGGCGGCGTGATCGCCTGCGAGGCGCCGCGCCACCCGTTTCCCGCCATGCACCCTGAGGTTCGCAAGGGGTTGATCGCCACCGCACAGCGGCTGGACCCGCTGGTGCTACGCTGGGACAGGTAAACGGCTTTGGCCGGCCTCTTCACGCGTTCTCTCTCTCTGTTTCCTTTCAGGCTCCCCCATCTTCAGGACATCCATGCCCCTTCGGGAAACACTCTTGCTGGTGCAGAAATGCGCCCATACCTTCAGCTTTTACGACCTGGCTACCGGCCTGGCGGAAGAACACATCGTCTTGCCCAACTTTCCGCACGAGTTCACGGTAGATCCAGTGCGCCGGCTTGCATACGTAGGCCACTATGGCATCGAAACCGCCAGCCACCTGGGGGACGCAGGCGGGCATTCGGTCTTTGTGATTGACCTGGACAAACGCGAGCATGTGGCCACGCTGAACCTGTGGCCGTATTACCGGCCGCATGGCTTGACAGTGGACGGCCAGGGCCGCCTGTTCGTGATGTCTGAGGCGCACAACGTGTTGCTGCGCTTCTCGGATCCGGCAAAGGTGCATGTACCGGACCTGGCTGTGTCTTCGGGCGGCTACAAGACCCACCTGTTTGCGCTGACGAAAGATGCACAGACGGCTTATGCGCTGAACCTGCTGTCGAACACCGTCACCAAAATCAAGCCGAATGATCCGACCTTCGCACCGGTCGCGATGATGCCGGGCCCCGTGCCCGAAGGCAATGTGCTGTCGAGTGACGAATCGCTGCTGTACGTGGCCAACCGCGGCGACGACACCATCGTCGCCGTCGACACGGCCAGCATGAAAGTCGTGGCGTCGGGCAAGACACGGCGCGACCCCAACCGGGTCTACCGCTTCCGGGGCGCGCAAGGCCAGGACCTGCTGCTCACCACCAACTCGGGCGAGCATTCGCTGTCGATATTCGGCCTGGACCTGCAGGAGCAGCGCTGCTTTGCCTTGCCCAGCAACCCGCTGGCCTTGTCGTTTCACCCGGTGGACCGGGCGGCCTATATCTCATTTCAGGACGAGACGGTGCGCCGCCTCAATCTGGACAGCTTTGCGTTCGAGCAGGAAATCAGGACGCTGCGTGAGCCGGATTCGTCCTACGTCTGGCGGCATTGATTCAGCAAGGTCTGTATCCACTCCCGGTTCATGAAGAGCACAGGCACATCGCCCACCTCACTGTCCGCACCTGTGAAGGCGTTTACAGGGCCCGTCGTCGACGCCCATCACCACCTGTGGGACCTGTCGAAAGGCCACTACCCCTGGTTGCAGGAAGCGTACGATCCTGGCGCCTTCTTCCTCGGCGACTACCGGCCGATTTGCCGGGATTTCCTCGCAACGGACTACCGGGCCGCTGTAGGGCCTTGCGACGTGGTGGCAACCGTGCATGTGGAAGCCGAGCGCAGCCGCCTTGAGCAGGTTGCAGAAACTGCATGGCTGCATGAGGTCAACGCCAGGCACGGGTTTCCGAACGCCATCGTGGCGCACGCCTGGTTTGACCGGCCTGATAGCGAGGAATGCCTCCTCGCGCAGTCGCAGTTTCCCCTGGTGCGCGGCATCCGCAGCAAACCCGTCACATCTACTGCAGCGGACCAAAGCGTCAAAGGGCAGGCAGGCACCATGCAACACGAAAACTGGCTGCGCGGCTTTTCATTGCTGGAGAAATTCGGCCTGCGGTGGGACCTGCGCGTGCCCGCCTGGCACTTGCCCGAGGCGGCCACCGTGGCAGCGATGTTTCCGAAGGTACCCATCGCCCTGAACCACCACGGCTTTGCCTGGGACCGCAGCGAAGAAGGTCTGACGCGCTGGCGCAGCTGGATGGAAACGCTGGCCCGGCAGGAAAACGTACACGTCAAGCTTTCCGAGTTCGGCCTGCGCGACCAGGCTTGGGACTGGCACGAAAACGCGCGCATTGTGCGCGAAACGGTTGCCATTTTCGGCTGGCAGCGCTGCATGTTTGCCAGCAACTTTCCGGTGGCGGGCCTGCGCATAAACTATCCGGACCTGGTTGGCAGTGTGGCCGGCATGCTGGGCCACCTGCCGGCAAACCAGCAACATGCGATGATGTGCGATAACGCCCTGCGTTTCTATGCGATTGATGTGGCGTCGCCTGTGGCACCCCCACAACCTGCGCGCCCTCTCGCCCCTGATCAACCCTGATTTCTTCTGGAGCCACCTCATGACCACCAAACACGACAACCTCATCGCCGGCCAATGGCTGGCCGGCAGCAGCTACAGCCCCAACCTGAACCCCAGCAACCTCGCCGACGTCATTGGCGAGTACACGCAGGCCGACGCGGCAGGGCTGGATGCCGCGGTCCAGGCCGCGCAGGCCGCCTTTCCTGCATGGTCTACCTCAGGCATCCAGGCCCGTTCCGATGCGCTCGACAAGATTGGCACTGAAATCCTGGCACGCCGCGAAGAGCTGGGCACCCTGCTCTCGCGCGAAGAAGGAAAAACCAAGCCCGAAGGCATTGGCGAAGCCACCCGCGCGGGCCACATTTTCAAATTTTTTGCCGGCGAATGCCTGCGCCTGGGTGGTGAAACCATGCCGTCGGTTCGCCCGGGCATCGGCGTGGAAATCACGCGCGAACCTGTCGGCGTGGTCGGCCTGATCACGCCGTGGAATTTCCCCATCGCCATCCCGGCCTGGAAGATTGCGCCGGCGCTGGCCTTTGGCAACTGCGTGGTGCTCAAGCCGGCAGACCTGGTTCCGGGCAGTGCCTGGGCCCTGGCCGAGATCATCTCGCGCTCAGGTATTCCGGCGGGCGTCTTCAACTTGGTGATGGGCCCCGGCCGCGTCATCGGCGATGCGCTGGTCAACCATCCGGGCGTCAATGCCATCAGCTTTACCGGCTCGGTCGGCGTGGGCAGCCGCATTGCAGAGGTTTGCGCAAAAAACCTCAAGAAAGTGCAACTGGAAATGGGCGGCAAGAACCCCCAGGTCATCCTGGACGACGCCGACCTGACACAGGCCGTGGAACTCAGCGCGCAGAGCGCTTTTTACTCCACCGGACAGCGCTGCACGGCATCAAGCCGCCTCATCGTGACTGAAGGCATTTACCCTGCTTTCGTCAAGGCGCTGCACGAACGCATGGCCCGCATCAAGGTGGGCGACGCCCTGACTGCCGGAACCGACATCGGCCCGGTTTCTTCACAAGCCCAGCTGGAGCAGGACTTAAGCTACATCGCCATCGGCCAGCAGGAAGGCGCGACCTTGTCATTTGGCGGCGACCGGGTACGTTGCCACTCTGGCAGCGGCGCCGAAGGCTACTTCATGACGCCGGCGCTTTTCAGTGAAAGCACCGCCGGCATGCGCATCAACCGCGAAGAAATTTTCGGTCCCGTTGCCAGCATCATCCGGGTGAAGGACTACGAGGCCGCACTCGCCGCTGCCAATGACACGCCATTCGGCCTGTCAGCCGGCATCGCCACCACCAGCCTCAAATACGCGACCCACTTCAAGCGCCACAGCCAGGCCGGCATGGTCATGGTGAATCTCCCAACCGCCGGCGTGGACTACCACGTGCCCTTCGGCGGCCGCAAAGGCTCCAGCTACGGCCCGCGTGAGCAGGGCAAGTATGCGCAGGAGTTTTTCACGACGGTGAAGACGGCATATACGCTGGCTTGAGTTAGCGAACAATAGGCCGTCGAGCGGCGCGGCTGCCCGGTTGGTTAGACTGGTAACCCACAGGCCAGATGCCTGCGGGTCCACCCCTCTAACCACAGGCCTGAACGATGCGTTTCTTTCGCAGCTTCAACGACTTTCCCAAACTGCTGCTCGCCCTGACAGCAGCCTACTTCCTCGCCAGTCTCGGCCATTTCAGCCACAACGCCGAGTTCATCTGCGAATATCCGAACCTGCCGGCCTGGCTAACACGTGCGCAGGTTTATGGGGTGTGGGCTGCCATCACTTCGGTGGGTGCCGTTGGCTTGCTGCTCATGCGCAAAAAATTCGTGGCTATGGGCCTGCTGCTGATGGCTGTTTACGCGGCGTTAGGTTTTGACGGCCTGGGCCACTATGCGTTGGCCCCCATCGAGTTTCATCCTCTGATCGCCAACGTCACAATTCTTTCGGAGGTACTTGCCGCCGCACTTTTGCTGCCGGTAGCCTTGTGGCTGCTGGCGTCACACATATTCCGGGGTCAAACAAAGGTTCAACACCCATGACCCCACAAGTCGTTTTTATCGATGTCGACGACACCATGGTCAGGTCCGTTGGTGCGAAGCGTATTCCCATGCCTGCGGTAATTGCCCAGGTCAGGCGGCTGAAATCCGAAGGCGCAACCTTGTTTCTCTGGAGCTCGGGAGGCGCTGAATACTGCCGAACCACAGCCATCGAACTAGGGATCAGCGAGTGTTTTGAAGCTTATCTGCCAAAGCCTACAGCCTACATTGATGACCAGCCGGTGCATGAGTGGCGATTCTGCAAACATCTCTACCCTTCGCAGGCTGAGAATGCTTAAGCGATTGCTCGGTGCCGGCGAAAGAGTGTCTTTGGGGAAACTGTCGTTTGCCTCGGCCCTCGTCGCCTTCTCATTGTTTCTTGCGTTGTGGTGCCTCCATCGCGCCGGCGGTGTGCTCTTCGGGGGCAAGCTATTGAACGCGCTGAACCGGCTGGGCATGGTGCGGCAAGAACGCAGCTATATTGCCGAACTCCGGCCAAGCAGCGTCTTTGCGCTGAATGACGCCAACGCTGTTATCTGGTTAACCTGCCTCGCGTTCATTCTTGCCGGACTTGGCCTCGTCCTGGCGATTTGTTCCGAATACAAACGTGAATCCACGCTTTACGCCAGCACCGGCTTTATCGTGGCGACTCTCGGTATTGGGTTGCTTTATCCATTGGTCATGATTGCGACGCAGGCTGCGGGCGCTATTGCACTCATCGGCATCAGAAAGCACCCTACGCGCACAGACCAGACTGCTCTACCAGACGAGAATCAGGGGTTCCGTGCAACTGGGCATTGAATGGCTTACCCTGCAAAGAAGGCTTTCACATGAACCACCCACTGCGCTGTCAATGCGGCACTTTAAAAGGCCATGTCACCCATACCGAGTCCGTATGCCGAGGCGTCTGCTACTGCAAGGACTGCCAGGCTTACGCGCACTTCCTGGGCAAGGCCAGCGAGATTCTGGATGAAATGGGCGGTTCAGATGTGATCGCCACGCTTCCCCGGCACGTCACCTTCACCCAAGGCCTGGAAGCGCTCACCTGCATGTCGCTCAGTGACAAGGGCATGTTGCGCTGGTATGCCAGCTGTTGCAACACACCGATCGGCAACACCTCGCGTGACTTCAAGGTCTCGCATGTCGGCCTGCTGCACAACTGCCTGAAAGATCCGTCAACAAGTCTCGACGCCGCCTTCGGCCTTGTGCGCATGAAAGTCGGCATGAAGAGCGCCAAAGGTAACCCCAAAGCCATGCCGATCAGCACCAGCGTGTCCATTCTCCGGTTCATGGCGACACTGATACGCACGAGGCTCAATGGCGGCTACAAGATCACGCCCTTCTTTAACCCGGATGATGGGATGCCACGCGTATCACCCAAGGTGCTCACGCCGGATGAGCGGGCCCGCTTGATGGAGGCCGTAGAGGCTTCCTAGCCTGTTTTACGAGGCGCTATAGATTTAATAGCTGCCTGCGCCCGGCCTTAAAGGGTTTCAGCCACTATTTTCCTGAATAAATCGCTCAGGACCGCACCGTATCCGCCACCCGCTCGGCACAGCTTTTTGCTTGGGCGGCATCGCGCGCCTCGACCATCACACGCAGCAGCGGCTCGGTGCCGCTGGCACGAATCAACAGGCGGCCCGTGTTGCCCAACTCGGCTTCCACCGTTTTGGTCATGTCGGCCAGGGGTTTGCTGCTCTGCCAGTCCTGGTCGGGCTTGAGGCGCACATTGACCAGTGTCTGCGGGAACAACACTACATCGCTCAGCAGTTGGGCGAGAGTTTTCTTGCTGCGCACACAGGCCTGCAACACCTGCAACGCGCTGATGAGGCCGTCACCGGTGGTGTGCTTGTCGAGTGCCAGCAGGTGGCCCGAACCCTCACCCCCCAGCAGCCAGCCACGCTTTTCAAGCTCCTCGAGCACGTAGCGGTCGCCAACCTTGGCGCGTACAAATTCCACGCCTTTGGCCTTCAACGCGACTTCCACGGCCATATTGGTCATCAGGGTACCCACGGTGCCGGGTACTTTCTCGCCGCGCGCCAGCCGCTCGTTGACCATCAGGTACAGCACCTCGTCGCCATTGAAGAGCCGGCCTTCGGCGTCCACAATCTGCAGCCGGTCGGCGTCGCCGTCCAGCGCAATGCCGTAGTCCGCCTTGCTGGCCTTGACCTTGGCGATCAGAGCCTCGGGGTGCGTCGCACCGACTTCGTGGTTGATGTTGAGGCCGTCGGGTGCGCAGCCGATGGCAATGACTTCAGCACCCAGTTCATGGAACACCATGGGGGCGATGTGATAGGCCGCACCGTGGGCGCCGTCGACCACGATCTTCAGGCCACGCAGCGTCAGGTCATTGGCAAAGGTGCTTTTGCAGAACTCTGTGTAGCGCCCTGCCGCATCATCAAGACGGCGGGCTTTGCCCAAAGTCGCAGAATTGGCCCAGACGGGTGGCTCGTCGAGCGCAGCTTCCACGGCCAGTTCCCAGGCATCATCGAGCTTGGTGCCCTGCGCGCTGAAAAACTTGATGCCGTTGTCAGGGTAGGCGTTGTGGCTCGCGCTGATGACGACACCCAGGCTGGCGCGCTGGGCCCGCGTGAGGTAGGCCACACCCGGCGTAGGCAAGGGGCCGAGCAGCACCACATCGACACCGGCGGAGTTAAAGCCGGACTCCAGCGCGCTTTCCAGCATGTAGCCGGAAATGCGGGTGTCCTTGCCGATCAGCACCGTAGGGCGGGATTCGGTCTTGCGAAGGACCCGGCCGACCGCGTGCGCAAGCCGTAAGACGAAGTCGGGCGTGATGGGCGGCTGGCCCACCGTTCCGCGAATGCCGTCGGTGCCGAAGTATTTTCTGGTCATGGAGTTTTGTCCCTGTGGAGCTTGTTGTTCTTGAAACAGGGGCCTATTTTAGGTGTGCCCGTACAGCCCTTTGTCAGTCAAAGCCGCCATCTTTGCCGGATAGCGATAAAACTGCTAATGCGCTGCCATCCATACCTTCAGGGCCTGCACGGTCTCGCGCACATCATGCACACGCACAATACGGGCGCCGCGGTCCACCGCCAGCACGGCGGCCACCACGCTGGGCACCATGCGGTCGGTCACGTCGAGTTGGGCAACAGCAGCGAGCGAAGTGCTGGTCACGGCGGCCAAAGACGATTTGCGCGACCAGGCGGCCAGCAACGGATAGCCGGCAGCGAGGAATTCCTGCTGGCGCGCGAGCAATGCGAAATTCTGCGCCACGGTTTTGCCAAAGCCCACACCCACATCCAGCACGATGCGGGTTTTATCAACGCCGGCGGCCTGCAGGCCAGATGCGGCGCTTTCCAGAAAAGCCCTCACCTGCGGCACCACATCGCCCTCCATGGGAGCAACCTGCATGGTCTGCGGTTCGCGGTGCATGTGCATCAGGCAGACACCGCAATTCGGGTGCTGCGCCACCACCTGCACCGCACCTGGCTTGCGCAGGGCCCAGATGTCGTTGATGACATCGGCGCCCAGGTCGAGCACAGCCTGCATCACTTCAGGTTTGTACGTATCGACCGACAACGGCACACCGAGGCTGACCGCATGGCGAACCACCGGCAGCACCCGTTCAAGCTCTTCCTCCAGCGGTAGGGGCGGTGCGCCAGGCCGGCTTGATTCACCGCCAATGTCCAGCATGTGAGCGCCATCCCGGATCAATTTCTCACAATGAGCAAAGACGCCTGAAAAACCACCACCGAGGGTGAAATACCTGCCCCCATCCGAAAATGAGTCGGGCGTAACATTGACGATACCCATGACGCGCGGCTTTGACAGGTCAATCTGAAAGCGGGAGGTTTGCCAGATCATGGATGGATGTCCCGAAACGAATGAAGGGTTAAACCACAGGCCGGTACGCAATGCAATACCGCGCAACGAACGGTGCGTTGCCGAAGCCACACAAAGTGGCAAGCACAGGAGTCATGTTCTCCACCATGAAAAAACCGGGGACTGGCCCCGGTTGTGATGACTGCCTGGCAGTCGTCTTCATGCTTGTGGAGGAATCAGGCTACCGTAGGTGCCGGATCGGTACTGACAGCAGGTGTACCGCCGCTGGGGCCGCTACCGCCGCCTACCGACGAATTGCGCGGCGTCCAATCCTTGGGTGGCCGGGGTTCCTTGCCGGCCATGATGTCGTCCAGCTGGTCGCCGTCAATGGTTTCCCATTCGAGCAAGGCCTTGGCCATGGCATGCATCTTGTCCTGGTTGTCCTCGATCAGCTTGCGCGCCTGGGCGTACTGCTGGTCGATGATGCGGCGCACTTCACCGTCCACCTTTTGCAGGGTTGACTCGCTCATGTTGTTGGTCTTGGTGACCGAACGGCCCAAAAACACTTCGCCTTCATTTTCCGCGTACACCATGGGGCCCAGGGCCTCGGTCATGCCGTAGCGGGTCACCATGTCACGGGCCAGCGCTGTGGCACGTTCAAAGTCGTTGCTGGCGCCCGTGGTCATCTGGTTCATGAAGACTTCTTCGGCGATACGGCCGCCAAACAGCATGCTGATCTGGCTCAGCATGTACTCGCGGTCATAGCTGTAGCGGTCTTGCGCCGGCAGGCTCATCGTCACACCCAGGGCACGGCCGCGTGGGATGATGGTGACTTTGTGGACCGGGTCGCACTTGGGCAGCATCTTGCCGAGCAGCGCATGGCCAGACTCATGATAGGCCGTATTGCGGCGCTCTTCTTCGGGCATGACCATGCTCTTGCGCTCGGGGCCCATCAGTATCTTGTCTTTGGCTTTTTCGAAGTCCTGCATCTCGACGGTGCGCGCGTTGCGGCGTGCAGCCATCAGGGCGGCTTCGTTGCACAGGTTGGCCAGGTCAGCGCCCGACATGCCGGGCGTTCCGCGGGCAATAACCCCAGGGCTCACATCCTGGCCTAGCGGAACCTTGCGCATGTGCACGTTCAGGATCTGCTCGCGGCCGCGGATATCGGGCAGCGTCACATAGACCTGGCGGTCAAAGCGGCCAGGCCGCAGCAAGGCGGCGTCCAGGATGTCGGGGCGATTGGTGGCAGCCACCACGATCACGCCGACATTGGTTTCAAAGCCGTCCATCTCGACCAGCATCTGGTTCAGGGTCTGCTCGCGTTCGTCATTGCCGCCGCCCAGGCCAGCGCCGCGCTGGCGGCCGACGGCGTCGATTTCATCGATGAAGATGATGCAGGGCGCGTTTTTCTTGGCGTTGTCGAACATATCGCGCACGCGCGATGCGCCGACACCGACAAACATTTCAACGAAGTCAGAGCCGGAAATCGAGAAAAACGGAACCTTGGCTTCGCCGGCAATACTCTTGGCCAGCAGGGTTTTACCGGTGCCCGGAGGGCCGACCAGCAGCAAACCACGCGGAATGCGGCCGCCCAGTTTCTGGAATTTGGCGGGGTCTTTCAGGAAGTCGACCACTTCCTTGACCTCTTCCTTGGCCTCGTCGCAGCCCGCCACGTCAGCAAAAGTGACTGGATTGGTGGATTCATCGAGCAGGCGCGCCTTGGATTTACCGAAGCTGAAGGCCCCGCCCTTGCCGCCGCCCTGCATCTGCCGCATGAAATAAATCCACACGCCGATCAGCAGCAACATGGGGCCCCAGCTGATCAGCAGGGACGTGAGCAGGGAGGTTTCTTCGCGGGGCTTGACGTCAAACTTCACGTCGTTGGCGATCAGGTCGCCGACGAGGCCGCGGTCAAGGTAGGTTGCGGTGGTGCGAACCTTGCGATCATCCACCGTGGTGGCGGAAATCTCGGTGCCGCCCTGGCCTTCGGCGATGGTGGCCTGCTTGATGCGCTTGCCGCGCACTTCTTCCAGGAACTCGGAGTAACCCAGGTAGTTTGAGCTGGCGCTACCGCGTGGATCAAATTGCTTGAATACGGTAAACAGCACCATGGCGATAACCAGCCAGATTGCAATTTTGGAAAACCACTGATTGTTCAAGGACTACTCCGGTATAAGAACAAAAGTCACATGCGCCTGATTTTAGGCGTTTCAAGGGCAAAAACCGCGTAATCCCCTGCCAGCCCCTGGATTGAAGCGGGTTTAGGTGATTTTTGCCACCGTATCGCACTCATTGTGCAGCTTCGGCACGCCTCTTAAGCCCCCGGCCAATCAGGAAAATCTCGGACGATCCCGGTCGCGATGCCTTGGGTTTGAGGGGCTTCACCGTCTTGAAGGTGTCCTTGAAAAGCTTCACGAGCTGATCGTATCCGCTGCCGTGAAAAAGCTTCACCACCAGCGTGCCGTCCGGTTTCATCCGGTTCTGGGCAAAGTCCACGGCCAGCTCTATGAGGTGGGCAATCCGGGCCGCATCGGCCGATTCAATACCCGACAGGTTGGGCGCCATGTCCGAAATCACAAGATCGACCCGGATCTGCCCTTCGGACGAGGCCAGCGCCTGCTCCAGCTTCTGCAGCACCTCCGCCTCGCGGAAGTCGCCCTGGATAAAAGTCACCCCCTCGATCGGCTCCATGGGTAGCAGGTCCAGCCCGATGATGCGGCCATTGAGCTCCCCCGCCGCCGCGCCTGTGGGCGACAGCTTGCGCCTCACGTACTGGCTCCATGCCCCGGGCGTGCTACCGAGGTCGACCACACAGTCGCCCGGCCGGATCAGGCCGAAGGTTTCGTCAATTTCCTTCAATTTGTAAGCAGCCCGGGCACGGTAGCCCTCTTTCTGGGCCAATTTGACATAGGGGTCGTTGATGTGGTCATGCAACCACGCCTTGTTGACCTTTTTCCCTTTCGCGCTGGCTTTCGATACGGCTTTGGCAGCGGCCTTCGCGTCGGTCTGGGTGCCGGGTTTGAAGTCGGTCTTGGCATTTACTTTCATGGGGTCTATTGTCCTCTTCCCGACTCCCCCGATAATTGGGTCATGGCTCAAATACAACTTACCCCCGCCCAGCGCAAGGATCACCGCGCCGATGCCCATCACCTGAACGCAGTGGTGATGATCGGCTCCGATGGCCTGACCGCTGCCGTCAAGAAAGAAACCGACGCGGCCCTGAACGCGCACGGCCTCATCAAGGTGCGGGTTCAATCAGACGACCGCACCGGCCGCGAAGCGATTTTCCAGGCCCTGGCAGATGAACTCAACGCCGCCCCCATCCAGCACATCGGCAAGCTGCTGGTGCTGTGGCGCCCCATGCCGGAAAAGGAAAAGAAGGTCAATGAAGACCGCATGCCCGGCCCCCGTGATGTCAAGGTACTGAAAAACAGCTCCCGCTACGGCCAGCGCCCCGAAGTCAAAACCCTGCGCGTGCTCGGCAACCAGCGCCTCACGCCCGGCGGCACGGTCAAGCGCGCCAAAAAGCCCCAGCTGAAAAGCGCCAAGAAGAGTGCACAGGGCTGAATTTCCCGCCCGCAAGGTACGGGGTAATTGCCCCGATAGTGCCCTGACAGACACATTCTTCCTGGTCCGGTAGCCCCAGGCCTTTAGATTCGAGACTTTCGCCCACAGCTGTACGTCATGACCAATCCCCTTCTCGATTTTTCCGACCTTCCCCTGTTTGACCGGATTCAGCCCGAACATGTGGCGCCAGCCCTCGACGAGCTGCTGGCCAGGGCCGAAAGCGCCCTTGAGCAGGTCACGGCAGCGGATTTTCCGGCCTCCTGGAGCAGCATCGCCGGCGTGCTGGACGTAGCCACCGAGAACCTGGGCCGCGCCTGGGGTGCCGTCAGCCACCTCAATGGCGTGGCCGACACGCCCGAGCTGCGCGCAGCCTACAACGCCGCCCTGCCGCGCGTGACCGAGTTCTGGACCCGCCTGGGCGCCGATGAGCGCCTTTACGCCAAGTACAAAGCCATCGACGTGGCCACCCTGAACACCGAGCAGCGTCAGGCGCACAAAAATGCCATCCGCAACTTTGTGCTGTCGGGCGCGGAACTGAAGGGCGCAGACCGCGACCGTTTTGCCGAGATCCAGGAACGCCAGGCCGAGCTGAGCCAGAAATTCAGCGAAAACGCACTGGACGCCACCGACGCTTTTGCCTACTACGCCACGGAAGCCGAAGTCGCCGGCATTCCCGCCGATGTGCTCCAGAACGCACGCAGCCAGGCCGAAACCGAAGGCAAGGCCGGCTACCGCCTCAGCCTGAAAATGCCGAGCTACCTGCCGGTCATGCAGTTCGCCACCAGCAGCAAACTGCGGGAGACCCTCTACAAGGCCTACACCACCCGTGCCAGCGACCAGGCTGCACCCGAATTCAGCAAATTCGACAACAGCGCCATCATGAAAGAAATCCTTGCGCTGCGCCTCGAAGAGGCAAAGCTGCTGGGCTACAGTAATTTCGGCGAGGTATCCGTGGTCGCCAAGATGGCCAAATCCCCCGACGAGGTCATCACGTTTTTGCGTGACCTTGCCCGGCGCGCCCGACCCTATGCAGAAAAAGACGTCGCAGACCTGCGCGCCTTTGCCACCAGCCAGCTGGGCCTGCCTGACCCGCAAGCCTGGGACTACGCCTACATCGGCGAAAAACTCAAGGAAGCGCGCTACGCTTTCAGTGAACAGGAAGTTAAACAGTACTTCACCGCCCCCAAGGTGCTGGCAGGCCTCTTCAGGATCGTGGAAACCCTGTTTGAGGTCGCCATCCGCAAGGACTCGGCACCCGTGTGGAAGCCCGGCGTGGAGTTTTTCCGTATCGAACGTAACGGCCAGCTGGTGGGCCAGTTCTATCTGGACCAGCCCGCCCGCACCGGTAAACGCGGCGGTGCCTGGATGGACGATGTGCGCGCCCGCTGGCTACGCCCCGACAACGGCCAGCTGCAAACCCCGGTGGCTCACCTCGTCTGCAACTTCGCCGAAGGCGTGGGCGGCAAGCCAGCCCTGCTCACGCACGACGACGTGACCACGCTGTTCCATGAGTTCGGCCACGGGCTGCACCACATGCTCACCCAGGTCAACGAACGGGACGTTTCCGGCATCAGCGGTGTCGAGTGGGACGCTGTCGAGCTGCCCAGCCAGTTCATGGAAAACTTTTGCTGGGAGTGGAACGTGCTCAAGCACATGACCGCCCACGTGGATACCGGCGGCGCCCTGCCGCGCGAGCTGTTTGACAAGATGCTGGCCGCCAAAAACTTCCAGAGCGGCATGCAGACGCTGCGCCAGGTCGAGTTTTCACTGTTCGACATGCTGCTGCACACCTCTCACAACCCGGCCGGCGACCTGATGGATCTCCTGAACGAGGTGCGCCGGGAAGTCGCCGTGATTGCCGCCCCGGCCTACAGCCGTACTGCGCATACATTCAGTCACATTTTTTCCGGTGGTTATGCGGCCGGGTATTACAGCTACAAATGGGCCGAAGTCCTGTCTGCCGACGCTTATGCCGCGTTTGAAGAGTCCGCCCATCCTGCAGCCGATCCGGGTACAAACACTGACGCCGGCACAGGATCGGGTACCGTTAATGTAGAAACCGGCCGAAAATACCGCCAAGCCATCCTGGAAGCAGGGGGCAGCCGCCCGGCCATGGAATCATTCAAGGCCTTCCGGGGCCGAGAGCCAACGCTGGATGCGCTGATGCGCCACCAGGGTATGGCTTGAAACACCTGAGCCAAGCCACTTCAATTCAATTTCAAGACTGACTGGGGAAACCATGAAATCAAAAGCTGTTAGGTCCTTCTCTCCCAACGCTCTGCTGGCCATGCTGCTGCTTGGCGGAAGCCTTATTTCTATGGCGCTGCCGTCGCACGCGCAGCAGGTCTACCGCATCGTGGGGCCTGACGGCAAGGTGACCTTCTCGGACCAGCCACCGCCCGCGGCAAGCGCCGGCAAGATCAGCGCAGGCACCCCAGGTGCAGGCAGCGGAGCATCCTCAGGTCTTCCTTTCGAATTGCGGCAGGTCGCCGGTAAATTCCCAGTCACGCTATATACAGGCGACAAATGTGTTCCCTGTGGTTCCGCTCGTGCCATGCTGATGAGCCGTGGTATTCCGTTCAGCGAAAAAACCGTCAACACCAATGAGGACATTGATGCCCTGCAACGGCTCAGTGGCGATGCGTCCCTGCCCTTCGCAACCATCGGAAGCCAGCAGCTCAAGGGGTTTTCAGACGCAGAGTGGACGCAATTCCTGAACGCTGCAGGCTATCCGGCCACTTCCACATTGCCTCCCAGCTATCGGAACCCTGCGGCTACACCCTTGGTTGTGGTGAACAAACCGGCCGCAGCGGCCACCCCTGCCGCAGCTGCGGCGCCCCGTCCGCCGGCTACCCCAGCCGCACCCCCGCCAAGCGTCAGCAACCCTGCCGGCATCAAGTTCTAAGTATCCAGGCAGGTTCTGAAATGCAAAACGCCGGGCTGTGCCCGGCGTTTTGCTTCCAGCAGCTGGATGCCTAGAACACCAGCGTCTTCACCCCGCCCGGCGCACCTAGCAGACAGACATGCGCCTTCTGGTGGGCAAACACCCCCACCGTCACCACGCCCGGCCACTGATTGACCTGCGATTCAAAACCCAGCGGATCGGCGATCTTCAGGCCGGTCACGTCCAGGATGTGCTGGCCGTTGTCGGTCACCAGCGGCTTGCCGTCCTTGAGCCGCAGGTTGGCTGTGCCGCCCATGGCCGCAAACTGCCGCGCAATACGCCTGACCGCCATCGGAATCACCTCAACCGGCAGCGGAAAGTTGCCCAGCACCTGCACCAGCTTGGACTCGTCGGCAATGCAGACAAACTTGCGCGACTGGGCCGCCACGATCTTTTCACGCGTCAGCGCCGCACCGCCGCCCTTGACCATATAACCCGCGTTGTCGATCTCGTCGGCACCGTCGATGTACACCGCCAGCTCGTCCACCTCCGTCGCATCAAACACCTTGATGCCCAGCGCCTGCAGGCGTTCCGTCGAGGCGACTGAACTCGACACCGCACCGGCAATGCGCCCCTTCATGGTGGCCAGCGCGTCAATGAATTTGTTCACGGTCGAGCCGGTGCCGACCCCCACAATGCTGCCTTCCTCGACATAGTGCAGGGCCGCCTGGCCGACCAGGGTTTTGAGTTCGTCTTGGGTAATGGCTTGGGTCATGGAAGTATTGAAGAATGTTTGGGGGTTCGGGCCGGGGCGAAACGGGTTTTGCGACAATCAGGCCTCATGCCCGGCCTGCCCGGGTGGTTCATCGCCTCATCGCCAACAGCCGAATTATCCAATGTCCCTGCTCCCCTACGCCCTGGCCCGTCCCTTTTTATTTGGGCTTGACCCCGAAACCGCCCACGAGCTGACCATGGCTTCGCTGGCGCGCACCCAGGGCACACCGCTGTCGCTGGCGTATTGCGGCAACCGGGTCAGCGACCCGATCGAGCTGGCCGGCCTGAAATTCGCCAACCGTGTGGGTTTGGCCGCGGGGCTCGATAAAAATGCCCGCTGCATCGACGGCCTGGCCGCCATGGGCTTCGGCTTTGTCGAAGTGGGCACCGTCACCCCTCTGGGTCAGCCCGGCAACCCCAAACCGCGCATGTTCCGCCTGACCGAAGCCAACGCACTCATCAACCGCCTGGGCTTTAACAATGAAGGGTTGGCCGCTTTTCTGGCCAATGTGCAGCGCTCCAGCGTGCGCAAGCAAGGCGCGCAAAACACCCTGCTGCTGGGCCTGAACATCGGCAAAAACGCCGCCACGCCAATTGAAAACGCAGTGGACGACTACCTGACCTGCCTGGACGGCGTCTACCCGCACGCGGACTACGTCACCGTCAACATCTCCAGCCCCAACACCAAAAATCTGCGCGCCCTGCAAAGCGACGAAGCCCTGGACGCCCTGCTCGGCCGCATCGCCGAACGCCGCGAAACCCTGGCCAACCAACATGGCAAGCGCGTGCCGATTTTTGTGAAGATCGCGCCCGATCTTGATGAAGCCCAGGTCGACGTGATTGCTGCCACGCTCAAGCGCCACCCCATGGACGGCGTCGTCGCCACCAACACCACGCTGAGCCGCGACGCGGTGAAAGGCATGCGCCATGCCGAAGAAGCCGGCGGCCTGAGCGGCGCCCCAGTGCTGCAAGCCAGCAACCGCGTCATCGGCCAGCTGCGCGCAGCGCTTGGAAAAGGCTTTCCCATCATCGGCGTGGGCGGCGTCATGAGCGGTGCGGACGCCGTCTCCAAGATCAAGGCCGGCGCCGATGTCGTCCAGATTTACACCGGCCTCATCTACAAAGGCCCTGAACTGGTCACCCAGGCCGCGCTTGCGATCAAAAGAGCCGCTAGCAATAGGAATGAATGAATGTGTTCTCCGTCCAGCGTGTATAAACGCAAGAGGAGGATTCAAAAATGAAAAGCATCGTGGTTCTGCTGGTTCTGGGGGCACTCGGGTATTTCATCTACAACAAATATGAGCGCGGTGGAATCAGTACCTCAACGGAGGGGTACAGCCTCAGAATGGTTGCAGAAAAACCAGTGCCAAAGGACGTATTCTTTGCTCTCTTTACTCAAGAAGCATTGAGCAAGTGTGCCGACGCCCGAGGCAACTACAACCTGTCACCGTCAGAATGCCAAGAGAAAATCAGTGCGAAGGCGCGTGTCTGCACAACAGACGCCATCAAGAATGCACCTAAAGAGATAGACAGTCCTCAACTCGTCAAGAGCCTTGGACGACCCTATCTGGAGTGCGTCACGCCGTATTTTCACTGCAACGGGGTGGAAGTGAAAAGTGAAGGTGAAGCACGCCATAAGTGCCAGTGACATCTGGCACCGAGGCACACGAATTCATCCGTTTAACTGCGGCTTGACGCCACCGGTATCCCACCGTTGAAGCTTCTTCGTCACCGTTTGCGCGGCACCGCTGCCGCTCGCGGCCTGGCCACTTTGGCTGTCTTCTTCGTCGCGCCCACAGCTTTACGCGCCGCCCCCAGCTCCACCCACACCGGCGCATGGTCGCTGGCATGCTCCTGTCCGCGCACCCAGCTGTCTACCCCGGCGGCCTTCAGGCGCGGCGCCAGTTCAGCGTTCAGCAGGATGTGGTCAATGCGCAAGCCCGCGTTGCGCTGCCAATGCTGGCGAAAATAATCCCAGAAGGTGTAGATGCGTTCGTCCGGGTGCAAATGCCGCAGACTGTCCACCCAGCCCTGGGCCAGCAGCTTTTCATAGGCCGCCCGGCTTTCGGGCTGCAACAAGGCGTCCTTGCGCCAGGACTTGGGGTTGTAGATATCAAAGTCGGTTGGCACCACATTGAAGTCACCGGCCAGCGCAACCGGGTGGCCCGAACCGTAGAGCGCCAGCGCATGCCGGTGCAGCCGCTCAAACCAGGCCAGCTTGTAGTCAAACTTGGGGCCGGGCTGCGGGTTGCCGTTGGGCAGGTACAGGCAAGCCACAATGATTCCGTCTACCGCGGCCTCCAGGTAGCGGCTTTGGTCGTCCGCCGCATCGCCGGGCAGCTCACGGCGTATTTCAACCGGCGCCTCACCTCTGGCCAGAATCGCCACGCCGTTCCATGAACGCTGGCCTTTCCATAAAGCGCTGTAACCCGCTTCCCGCAGGTCGGCCTGGGGAAACACACCGTCCAGCGCTTTTAATTCCTGCAGGCAGACCACGTCGGGCGACTCTTTGGCCAGCCAGTCGAGCAACTGCGGCAACCGCGTCTTGATGCCGTTGACGTTAAAGGTCGCGAGTTTCATCAGACACCCACCAAACCCCGGTCAAACACCGGTTAAACGCCGGGTGAGGGCTTGCCCCGGCCCGGCCCGCGCCGGAAAGCCTCGGCGCCGCCGCTGCCCCCGCCGTCAGGAAAGCTGTGCTGCTTGAGCTTGCCGGCCTTTCCGGGCTTCACCGGGTTTTCAATCAAGGTGCTGGCATCGTTGCCATCCGCTTCATCGTCCGGCTCGCTGTGCGGAGGATGCGGCACCGTCGCGCCTTCGCCGGTTTTGGCGCGTGTCGGGCTGGTGTTGCTTTTTGCCATGGGTGCTCCAGAAATCGAAGCTTCAAAGTACCAGCACAGGCTGCGGGCGGGTGTCGGACAACACCGCAAGGCCGCTGCCCCGATACCCTGGTAGGGCACCAGCAAAGGCGATGCAAAGCGAGCCGGCCAGGCCAGCATGAGCCGCGGAACCGGCTTCGCCGGGCGATCTATCAACCACCCCCGTCCAGGCTCACTGCGTGTAGCCTGTTCCCCCCTCGAGGGGGCGGCGCCTGCGGTCTGGCAAGCCAGTCCCGCGGCCCCTACTGGTGAAATACGCCCACTGGTTACGCCGCTGAACTCTTCATGCAAGCAGGGGCCGCGGAACCGGCTTCGCCGGGCCGCAGGCGCAGCGGCCCCCTTGGGGGGCAGGGAGCTACACGAAGTGAGCAACCGTGGGGGCCTGGGTATCCCCCAAGACCGGGTAGAGCCTGTCCCCTAGAGTACCCGGCGGCCTTTATGGCGCCCCTTGTTACGACTACCATGCAGGCAGTTTTGACAGGAGACCTGCCTTGGCCGCGACCCCCTCTTCGGCGACGACGCCCCCCGCTTCCTTTTCCGCATCCCCCTACCCACATCTGCTCGCCCCGCTCGACCTGGGCTTCACCACGCTGAAAAACCGCGTGCTGATGGGCAGCATGCACACCGGCCTCGAAGATGGCCGCAAACACTTCCCCGCCATGGCTGCCTACTTTGCCGAGCGTGCGCGCGGCGGTGTGGGCCTCATGGTTACCGGCGGCTTCGCACCCAACATCGCCGGCTGGACCAAACCGTTTGCCGGCATGCTCGCCAGCTCCGGCGCGGCGCGGCGCCACAAGCAAGTGACCGACGCCGTGCACGCTGAAGGCGGCAAGATTGCGCTGCAAATTTTGCACACCGGCCGCTACGGCTACCACCCGCTGTGCGTCGCGCCCTCCCGCATCCAGAGCCCGATCTCGCCCTTCACCCCGCGCGAGCTCAGCGCCGGCGGCGTCGAGCGGCAGATTCGCGCCTTCATCCGCTGCGCCATGCTCGCCCGCGATGCCGGCTACGACGGCGTCGAGATCATGGGCAGTGAAGGCTACTTCATCAACCAGTTCCTCGTCACCCACACCAACCAGCGCACCGACGAGTGGGGCGGCAGCTATGGCAACCGCATGCGCGTGGCAGTGGAGATCGTGCGCCGCACGCGCGAAGCCGTCGGCCGCGACTTCATCATCATCTACCGCCTCTCGATGATCGACCTGATTCCCGGCGGCAGCAGCTGGGAAGAAGTCGTGCTGCTGGCCAAAGCCGTCGAAGCCGCCGGCGCCACGCTCATCAACAGCGGCATCGGCTGGCATGAGGCGCGTGTGCCGACAATCGCGACGTCAGTACCACGCGGTGCCTTCACCTGGGTCACCAAAAAGCTGCGAGGCGACCTGCGTGCCGCCGGCCTCACGATTCCCGTCATCACCAGCAACCGCCTGAACATGCCCGAAGTGGCCGAACAGGTGCTGGCCGACGGCAGCGCCGACATGGTCAGCATGGCCCGCCCCTTCCTGGCCGACCCCGAGTTCGTCAACAAGGCCGCACAGGGGCGCCGCGACGAGATCAACACCTGCATCGCCTGCAACCAGGCCTGCCTGGACCACGCCTTCCAGGCCAAGCTGGCAAGCTGCCTGGTCAACCCGCGCGCCGGGCATGAGACCGAACTTGTCATTCGCATCGCCCCCGCCAAAAAACGCGTTGCCGTCATAGGCGCGGGCCCCGCGGGTCTGGCCGCCGCCACCACTTTGGCCCTGCGCGGCCACAGCGTTGACCTGTATGACGCTGCCGACAAAATCGGCGGCCAGTTCAACCTGGCCAAGCGCGTGCCCGGCAAGGAAGAGTTCGAAGAAACCCTGCGCTACTTTGGCCAGCGCATCACCGGCACCGGCGTGAAGCTGCACCTGAACACCCGCGTCTCGGCGGCCGACCTCATTGCGCAAAAGTTTGACGAAGTCGTGCTGGCCACCGGCGTCACGCCGCGCAACCCGCGCATTCCCGGGCAAGACCACCCCGAGGTGCTCAGCTACATCGATGTGCTGCTGGGCCACCAACCCGTGGGCGAGCGCGTCGCGCTCATAGGCGCAGGCGGCATCGGCTTTGACGTCGCCGAATTCCTCGTCACACCCACCGGTCATTCCACCGCACTCGACCTGCCCGCCTGGCTCGCCGAATGGGGTGTGGCCGATCCCGGCGAAGTGCGCGGCGGCGTCGTGCGCCCGCAGGTCACGCCGCCGGCGCGCCATGTCACCCTGCTGCAGCGCAAGCCCGGCAAGCTGGGCGCGGGCCTGGGCAAGACCACCGGCTGGATCCACCGCGCCGCGCTGAAGATGAAAAACGTCGAAATGCTTTCAGGCGTCAACTACGAACGCATTGGTGAAAACGAAGGGGGCTCAGGCCTCAGCCTCTTCATCACCTTCGGCGAAAAGCGGCTGGACGGCACCGTGCTGGAAGTCGACAACATCGTGCTGTGCGCCGGGCAAGAACCCCTGCGTGAACTGCTGGAGCCGCTGCGCGCAGCGGGTGTCAAGACGCATTTGATCGGTGGCGCCGACGAAGCCAGTGAGCTTGATGCCAAACGCGCGATTGATCAGGGGACGCGGCTGGCGGCGATGGTGTGACCCAGGCCCCGCATCACGCAGATGCGTCAGGGTCGTCCTTGCGCTCCAGCAGCAGGCGAAGCATGCGCTCCGGGTTTTGCAAAAAATCGCGCGTAACCCGGTAGTGCTCAGTCTCGGCGTACTGAATGCGCTCCAGGCCGGACTCTGAGCACGCATAAATCCAGGCGTCCGGGTAAGCCATCAGGATGGGCGAATGCGTCGCGATCAAAAACTGCGACCGCTCCAGCACCAGGTCATGCATGCGCGACAACACCGCCAGCTGCCGTTGCGACGACAGGGCCGCTTCCGGCTCGTCAAGGATGTACATCCCTTCCGGGCCGAACCGGTGGTTGAGCAGCGACAGAAATGACTCGCCGTGAGACTGCTCATGCAACGAGCGCGAGCCATAGAAAGTGATCACCGGCGGCCCCATGGAAGGTTCTGCGTCCAGGTTCTCGATCTCCGTCGCCACATTGAAGAAGCTCTCTGCACGCAGAAAAAAGCCGGTCTTCGGCCGCTTGAAGCCTTTGGCAACGCGAATGTATTCGTTCAGCACCGAATGGGAAACGCGCGTACCGAAACGGAAGTTTTTGGTACCGCCTTCCGCGTTAAACCCCAACGAAACCGCAATCGCCTCCAGCAGCGTCGACTTTCCCGAACCGTTCTCGCCCACGAAGAACGTCACCTTCGGGTGCAGGTCAATATGTTCCAGCGTGCGGACGGCCGGCAGATGAAACGGGTAGGCCGCGAAAGACTCCACCTTGTCGCGCACCAGCGTGACGCGGCTGGCAAACTGGCTGGAGATGATCGATGACATGACCGGAGTTTAAGGTGGCGGCGACGCTGGAAAATAGCTGACGAAGACCCGCCCAGTCTGGGGCACTTCCCCGTCAAGCATCAAGCCTGTGGCGAGAATATTTGTTGCCCAAACACAAAGAGAAGCCTGTCGCCATCATCCACCGCGTACGGCGGCTGGGCGACAGTACTCCCTGGATTCAAACAGGCACCTTCTACTGCCAGTTTGCAGCAATGACCGGTGACAAGTTTGTTTGATAGCCGGCCGGCAATGTGGTCTCACCTGCCGCCGGTGGCGAGAACGCCGCCATTGCATCAACCAGGTTTTGCACCTGACTGTCCAGCAAACGTGTCCCGTTGGCCAGCTCAAAGATTTCCACATGGTTGCCGGCGCCCTGGTACCAGTTGGTGACAGCCACTTTATCCGTTGTGCCTATGACAGAGACCTCCAGGTTGAGCCCTACCTGCTGGAACCAGAGCTGGTCGGCAGCAACGCTGGCGTCAAACCTCAAGGTGTCGGCCACACCCGCAGTGGCATCTGTGTCTGTGAGGACGTCGGCGCCGTCACCCCGTGCAAACAGGTAGGTATCAGCGCCTGAGCCACCAAAGAGCTGGTCATTTCCGGTGCCACCCACCAAGGTGTCGTTTCCCCCCAGGCCTCGGAGAATGTCGTTGCCGGCCAACCCATTGAGCGTGTCTGCCGAGGTATTGTTGCCAATCAGACTGTCCGCACCCGTCGTAGCTGTCCCGACGACGCCGCCATTCAACAAAATGGCGTCGATGTCCGCAGGCTTCCACACCGTGCCATCACCGAACGCGATTTCCTCAATGGACCAGGTCGTTACCGAGTTGTTGGCCAGGTAGTTGCCCACCGTCAAAGTGTCGGTCGTCCCGGTGATTCTCAGGACAAGATTGTTCCCACTGCGAGTCACCGTGATGCCTGAGGGCGCAATGCCCGCATCAAATTCAATCCGGTCAATGTTTCCTGCGGTTCCATCATCGTCGTAAATGGTGTCCTGGCCGCCGCCCACTCCGAAGCGATAGATGTCGTTGCCTGTGCCGTTGTAGACACCATTCCAGGTGTCATAGATGCCACCCGCCAGGATGTCGTTGCCCGACCCACCAATCAGGATGTCGTTACCGGCGCCGCCTTGCAAGGTGTCACCATCGGCACCACCGTTGAGTGTGTCGTTGCCGTTGCCTCCACTCAGGGAGTCGCCGCCGGCCTCGCCCAGCAGCGTGTCGTTGCCGTCTTCCCCGCTGAGGGTGTCGGCGCCATTGCCGCCGTACAGCGTGTCGTTGCCGGCCCGGGCGCTGATGGTGTCGTTGCCGTCGTTGCCCACGAGCACATCATCGGTGGTGTAGCCCGTCAGGGTGTCATTACCTGAGCCGCCCGTCAGCGCCATCAGTTTCACATTTGCAACTGACCAGACCGCGTTGACATCATCAGTGAAGCGAATCTCTTCAACGGCCCAACCTCCGGCGCCATCCCCACTGAAATACCCGTTGACCGTGATCTGGTCAGTGGTGCCTTGAATCTTCAGTACCAGGCTGTCGCCCGATCGCGAAACCAGCACGCTGCCAGGCAGGATGCCGGCCTTGAAGATGATCTTGTCGACAACGCCAGCGGTGCCGTCGTTGTCGTAGATCGTGTCCTGGCCATCGCCCAAGCCGAACAGGTAGGTGTCGCTGCCCGCGCCGTTGTAATTGCCGTTCCAGGTGTCGTACACCCCTCCGGCCAGGATGTCATTGCCGGCACCACCCTCCAGGGTGTCATTGCCTGAACCGCCTTGCAAGGTATCAACATCGGCTCCGCCATTGAGCGTGTCGTTGCCGTTACCGCCGCTCAGTGAATCACCACCGGCCTCGCCCAGGAGCACGTCGTTGCCGTCCTCCCCGTTGAGGGTGTCGGCGCCATTACCGCCGTACAGCGTGTCGTTTCCGGCCCGGGCGCTGATGGTGTCATTGCCGTCATTGCCCACGAGCACGTCGTCGGTGGCGTAGCCCGTCAGGGTGTCATTACCGGCCGTACCGACCAGAGCCATCACCTTCACATTGGCAATCGACCAGACCGCATTGACGTCATCAGTGAAGCGAATCTCTTCGACGGCCCATCCTCCACCGCCATCCCCATTGAAATAGCCGCTCACCGATATCTGATCTGTGGTGCCGATGATTTTGAGTACCAGCATGTCACCGGAGCGGGAAACCTGGACATCTCCGGGGAGCACCCCGGCTTTGAAGATGATCTTGTCAATGACGCCAGCAGTGGAGTCGTTGTCGGAGATCGTGTCCTGTCCATCACCTCGCCCGAACAGATAGGTGTCGCTGCCCGTTCCGGTGTAGACGCCATTCCAGGTGTCGTACACGCCGCCGGCCAGAATGTCGTTGCCCGACCCGCCATCCAGGGTGTCGTTCCCGGCACCTCCTTGCAGTGTGTCGACATCGGCACCGCCGTTCAAGGTATCGTTGCCGTTGCCCCCGTTCAGGGAGTCGCCGCCTGCCTCACCCAGAAGCAGGTCGTTGCCGTCTTCTCCGTTAAGCGTGTCCGCGCCATTGCCGCCGTACAGCGTGTCGTTGCCGCCACGCCCGCTCATGGTGTCATTGCCGTCGTTGCCCGCCATCACATCGTCGGTGGCATAGCCAATCAGCGTGTCATTGCCGGCGCCGCCCACCAGAGCCGCCATGTTCTTGACGTTGGCTACAGACCAGACCGCATTGACGTCATCAGTGAAGCGAATCTCTTCGATGGCCCAGCCGCCGGCACCATCCCCATTGAAATAGCCGCTCACCGATATCTGATCGCTGGTGCCGATGATTTTGAGCACCAGCGTGTCGCCAGAACGGGAAACCAGAATGTCCGCAGGAAGCACCCCGGCTTTGAAGATGATCTTGTCAATGACACCTGCGGTCGTGTCGTTGTCGGCGATCGTGTCCTGCCCGTCTCCGCGCCCAAACAGGTAGGTGTCGCTACCAGCGCCGTTGTAGTTGCCGTTCCAGGTGTCATACACCCCGCCGCCCAGCAGGTCATTGCCGGCTCCACCATCCAGGATGTCGTTACCCGACCCGCCCTGCAGTGTGTCGCCATCGGCCCCGCCGCTCAGCGTGTCGTTGCCGTTGCCGCCACTCAGGGAATCACCGCCGGCTTCACCCAAAAGCAGGTCGTCGCCGTCTTCACCGCTGAGGGTGTCAGCGCCATTGCCGCCGTACAACGTGTCGTTGCCTGCCCGGGCGCTGATGGTGTCGTTGCCATCATTGCCCACGATCACGTCATCTGTGCCGTAGCCGACCAGTGCATCGTTGCCGGCACTGCCGACAAGGGCCATTGTCCTGACGTCGGAAACCGTCCATACCGTATTCAGGTCGTCCGCAAAACGGATTTCTTCCACGGCCCAGCCGCCAGTACCATCCCCATTGAAATAACCGTTGACCGTTACCTGGTCACTGGTACCCTGGATCTTCAGAACCAGGCTGTCACCCGAGCGCGAGATCAACACGCTGCCTGGCAAGATGCCAGCCTTGAAGACGATCTTGTCGACGACACCGGCCGTCGTGTCGTTGTCGGCGATCGTGTCCTGGCCGTCGCCCAAGCCAAACAGATAAGTATCACTGCCTGCGCCGTTGTAGTTACCGTTCCAGGTGTCGTACACCCCTCCGCCCAGCAGGTCGTTGCCGGCTCCGCCTTCCAGGATGTCGTCGCCGGCGCCACCTTGCAGCGTATCGTTGTCAGCCCCACCCAACAGGGTGTCAACACCGTTGCCTCCGCTCAGGGAATCAGCACCGGCTTCGCCCAGAATAAGGTCGTTGCCATCTTCCCCGCTCAGTGAATCGCCGCCATTGCCGCCATACAGCGTGTCATTCCCGGCTCGCCCGCTGATGGTGTCGTTGCCGTCGTTGCCCACGATCACGTCATCTGTGGCGTAGCCGGTCAGGGCATCGTTGCCGGCACTACCGACCAGGGCCATATTCTTGACGTCTGTCACTGTCCAAACCGTGTTCAGATCATCGGCAAAGCGAATCTCTTCGATGGCCCAACCGCCCGCACCGTCTCCATTGAAATAGCCGTTGACCGTTACCTGGTCACTGGTGCCCTGGATTGCCAGGATCAGGCTGTCGCCGGAGCGCGAAACCAACACACTGCCCGGCAATATTCCAGTCTTGAAGACGATCTTGTCGACGACGCCAACGGTGGTGTCGTTGTCGACGATCGTGTCCTGACCATCGCCCAGGCCGAACAGGTAGGTGTCGCTGCCCGCACCGTCGTAATTGCCGTTCCAGGTGTCGTATACCCCTCCACCCAACACGTCGTTGCCGGCGCCTCCATCCAGGACGTCGTCACCCGCACCGCCCTGCAAGATGTCCCCGTCGGCGCCACCATTGAGTGTGTCGTTGCCATTGCCGCCGATCAGGGAATCAGCACCGACGCCGCCCTCCAGTACGTCGTTGCCGTTGCCGCCGCTGAGCGAGTCGGCTCCGGCTTCTCCATTCAATACGTCATTGCCATCGTTGCCGGTCACGGTGTCATTGCCGTCCCCGGCATTGATCGTGTCGTTGGTGGCATAACCCTGAAGCGTGTCGTTGTTGATTGTTCCAAGCAGGGCTTGCGCTTTGACGCTGGCAACGTCCCAGACCGTTGCCGGATCGTCGACAAACTGAATCTGCTCGATGGCCCAGCCTCCAGCGCCGTCCCCGCTGAAATAGCCGTTAACCGTTATCTGGTCGCTGGTGCCCTGAATCTTCAGCACCAGGCTGTCGCCCGAGCGGGAGATCAGCACGCTGTCAGGCAGGATGCCTGACTTGAAAACAATCGTGTCGATGGCTCCGGCGGTGGTGTCGTTGTCGGCAATCGTGTCCTGGCCATCGCCCAAACCGAACATATAGGTGTCGCTGCCCGCACCGTTGTAGTTGCCGTTCCAGGTGTCGTACACCCCTCCGGCCAGGAGGTCGTTACCGGCGCCGCCGTCCAGCACGTCGTCACCGAAACCACCTTGCAGCACATCATTTCCTGCGCCGCCGTCCAGCCAATCATTGCCCGTGCCTGCGTTGAAAGCATTTGCGGAGGCATCCCCTAAATAAATGTCAGACCGGCTGCTTCCGCCAGTCGTCAGACTCGAATACACATCCAGAGATGCGAGTTCGGCTCTTAACGGCGAGTCTACGGCCAGGGCGTCAATCCAGCTGCGCAGCAGCGGTATTCCGCTATACCCAATACTGGACAGTGCAGAGGATGCGTAGTGATGGAGATCAACCAGGTCGATCAACGCGTTGCGTTCATTTGCTGTTCTATGATTTGTAAGCACAGTGGTCAGTGCAGTCGTATCAAACGAAAATCCGGGATCGCCGAAAATCAATTCAATGCTGTCGAAGTACGGCTTGAGTCTTGTCTGAACCACCAGTGCGGAATAAACACTTTCCTTGAGCGCGCCATAGGCTTTTTGCAATAGCTCCACCTGCGCTGCCGGCGGACTGACGATGTAGTGGTACACCATATTTCCAGTGTTCGGATCCGTACTGGTGTTGATGGCAAACCCGGCCGGACGTGGGCCACCATTCTCATCACCGTAGAAGCGGCTGCCATTGAACGCTTCCAGCACATAAATCATGTTTTTGTATTCAGCCTCGGTCACGCCTGGCGGCAGGTTGTAAGTAACGTTGGCATTAAGCCCGTACAGCACGCCGTGGGAATAAGTGGAAGTATTGGCCCACAGCGTGACAAGGTTGTCCAGCTGGCTGCGCTGGCCATCACGGGTAGAGGTGGTTGCAAAGGTTTGCAGGGCGTCGGCGAAGTTGCTGTCCAGGCTGGCAGCTGCCCGCATGTTGCGCACCATCCCGGAGCCGTTCATCTGCGGTAATGCCTGGGCCTGCTCGGTGACGGGAACAGGGTTACCGGCTTCGTCCACTACTTCAGGCGGGAATTCGGTAAAAAAGTTGTTGGCTTCGAGATCGATGGCCCCCACGGTGTGGGTATCCCCATTTTGCGTAAAGGTCCCACTCAACGCCACCAGATTATTGTTGATCACCTGCCCCGCCTGCGGCCCCGCGGCACTACCGCTGACGCCGATGCTGGTGATGTTGAGCTCTGTCAGTGTCTTAAGCTCACCGGCCTGACTAATACCATCCTGGTTAGCATCCCGCCAGATTTTCAATTCACCGTAAGCAGCATCTGCGTTGGTGAGAAAGCCGTCGCCATTGCTGTCCAGGTCGCGCAGAGCATCAAACCCGTCAGTCGCAAAAGTATTATTGCTTTTGATGGTGTCTACGCCGAATAGTTCGCGTCCTGTGTCTATTGTGTCGTTGTTATTCAAATCTCGAACCAAAAAACCATCACCGCCTGTAGCCCAACCTGTACCAGTCTTAATGCCATCGGCATTGTGATCAAAGAGCGTGTTGCCGTTAGCGCCGGTAAGCTCAAGACCATCCCCGTCTAAGTCCAGCACTATCGGGTCGACACGTACAACTACTTTTTTTGCACTGTCGTAGTCACGAGAACAAGTCTGATCTACCCCTGAAGCCCGCGGAAAAACTACGTCTTGTACAGCCTTATCGAGAGCCTTTGAAGTTGCCTCGTTCATCCTCGCGCGCTGGGCGTTGTAATCATCAAGCTCATCTTGTTCATATGGGGACACAGTTCTCCCATTCGACGGTCGAGCATAGCCAAACTGATCAAAATCCCACAACGTCGGCGCATTTGCAGTCTCGTGATAAAGAATAAGAGCTCTTGCTCTCCATATCGGATTCTGAGAGATAGCGGCCAARGTAGCGCCAGTAGTGTTCATCAACATCACCTCCATGAAATAACGATTAGCGCAATCGCGCACAAGTCAAAAACAACTCCTAGCCAGTGATTTTTTCGTTTATGAAGCTCATACGCGATCACCCCAGAAAATATGGATAACCCAAAAATCATTGTTGAATTCCAAAAGTATTAAAAGAACTGCGAGGCTTAATCAGCTACCGTCTCCTCAACTCTCGCCACCAGCCCGTCGAACTGGGGTCAAGCAATACACAATCACCCGACACCGCACCTATCTCGAAGTTGCGAATTTATAAGTCGCCCACAAAGACTCGCCCCAAAATCCGATCTGCAACTTAATCTACGCGAATCAAATGACAAAATGACGTGACACCCCTGTCACATATAACAGGGGGGGCCGGGTAAACACTGGCGCCTTGAAAGCGCCTTGAGCAATTTAGTTCTAAGCTACGAAGTACAGAAGCTATCGAGATCAAAAAATCTGTGGTTCGTTGGTTACACATTCAGGCATGCGCATGCAAGCAACTCTCGACGGTGCGCAATGCATCCCGATTCAATTCAAGGAGTTTTCGAATGGCCATTCTTCGCCAAGCCCTGGTTCATATGCGCGCGGGGCGCTGGAACGAAGCGCACAAGCTTGTGCAAAGTGACGAGTCAGAACTGGCCGCCTGGCTGCACGGCATCTTGCATATTCAGGAGGGCGACCTGGGAAATGCGGAGTACTGGTACGGTCAGGCGAATCAGAATTTCCACAGCCGTGGAACAGTCGATGAAGAGCTGGAACGTTTCGAATCGGAGTTACCTGAATAGAGGCCTGCCAGATTAAAGGTGGCCGCTTTTAAATCGAAACCTAACCCACCTGGGCATGCGCCTCGCCGGTTTGAAAGCCGGAGAACCACGGGTGATACCTTGTTTCGGCTACTCATAAATACCCTTGATCACTTCAGATCGGGAGGGTTTCCATCTCGGCCGGCAACAGGCGCATGCTGCGCCATCAGCCCGGCTACCCATTCGATGAACACCCGCAGTTTGGCGCTGACATGCCGGTTCGGCGGAAAGGCCACATACAGGGGCATGGGGTCAAGGCGCCAGCCCTTGAACAGGGGCATCAGTTCGCCGCCAGCCAGGTGCGCCTTCGCCATATAGTCCGGCAGCCAGAGGACTCCCAATCCCGCCAGCCCGGCCGCGAGGTAGGCATTGCCGTCATCGAATGCGAACAGGTGCCGGCCTTGCACCTTGATGCTCTCGCCCTTGCAGTGCATGGCGTACGGAAAAGCCTTGCCGGTGCGCGCCCACAGGAACCCCACGATGCGGTGATGCGTGTCTTCCAGCTCTCGCGGGTGCAACGGTGTGCCCGCGCGCTCAAGATAGGCCGGGGCAGCGTATACCCCCAACTGCAGGTCACCCACCTTGCGGGCCATCAGCGACTGATCGGTTAGCTCGCCGCCGCGCACGACGCAGTCCACGTTGTCGCCGATCAGGTCCACCATACGGTCGCTGACACCCATGTCGAGCTGGATCTCAGGATAGCGCGCATGAAATTCCGGCAATGCCGGCACCAGGATCATGCGGGCCAGCGGGCTGGGTACATCGACCCGCAGCCGCCCCCTGGGCGACG
Organism: Polaromonas sp. P1_F4; assembly: GCF_056405675.1. NCBI lineage: Bacteria > Pseudomonadati > Pseudomonadota > Betaproteobacteria > Burkholderiales > Comamonadaceae > Polaromonas > Polaromonas sp. P1_F4. Next base: position 440,009 of record NZ_JBFUBP010000003.1, read on the forward strand.
CTGACGCGCTGGACAGGCTGGTCTCGGCATCGTCCACCTCGGCCAGGACGCGCACCACCCGCTCATAGTAGGCAGCGCCATCGGCGGTGACATTGACCTTGCGTGTGGTCCGGTTGAGCAGCTTGACCCGCAGCCGCGCTTCCAGTTGCTGCACCAGCTGCGTCACGCTGGTCTTGCTCATGTGAAGCGTCTCGGCCGCCTTGGTGAAGCTGCCCGCTTCCACCACGCGGGCGAATGCCTGCATTGCATCGAAACGGTCCATCTCTGCTCCAAATGCGGTGACGTTGATGATTGTTTGGATTTTACGAACAGTGATGGTTAGCCYTGCCTGTTTATCCGAAAGGCACGGCCTTTTAAAGTTCTTTCATCGTTAACCACGGGCCGACCATGGCCCTTTATGAAGGAGATTTTTATGACCCAGCGTGAAGTCGTTTTTCCCCCCGGGCGCCAGGCCCTCTATGAACGCAACCGGTATTCACCGGCGGTGAAGTCCAACGGCTTCCTGTTCGTTTCAGGGCAGGTTGGCAGCCGCGAAGACGGATCCCCCGAGCCCGACCTGGAGGCGCAGGTCCGGCTCGCCTTCGACAACCTGAACGCCATCCTCAAGGCCGCAGGCTGCACCTTTGACGACGTGGTCGACGTCACAGTCTTCATGGTGGATCCGGAATCGGTGTTCGAGACAGCCTGGAAAGTGGTGCCCGACTACTGGGGCAACGCACCGCACCCTACGCTGACAGGTGTCGGCGTGACCTGGCTCTATGGCTTTCAGTTTGAGATCAAGGTGATTGCGAAGCTTCCAGAGTCTCGCGGTGATTGACCGACCGACTACCGCCGCAACGGATCCAGCAGCGGCTTCAGCCCGTTGTGGTCGATCTCCTGCATCAGCTGCAACAGGCGGCCGATTTCGCTTTTGGGGAAACCTTCGCGGGCGAACCAGTTGAGGTAGTTGCCGGGCAGGTCGGCGATCAGCGTGCCCTTGTGTTTGCCGAAAGGCATTTCGCGGGTCACCAGCAGCTGGAGGTCTTCGGGTTTCATGCCTAAACCTAACCGCCTGCCCGCTTGGGCGCGTAACCCTGTTTTTGCAGCGCCTGCATGACGGTGTCGCAATGGTCGCCCTGCACTTCAATGATGCCGTCTTTGGCCGTGCCGCCCGAGCCGCAGGCGGCCTTGAGTTGTTTGCCCAGCTGCGCCAGGGCCAATCCATCGAGCGGCAGGCCCTTGATGACGGTGACGGTTTTGCCACCGCGGCCTTTGCTTTCACGCATGACGCGCACCACACCGTCACCCTTGGGTGCGGCCTGCTGCTTGCAGGTGCAGGCAGAGGTGGGCTGGCGGCAGCCGGGGCACATGCGTCCGGCATCGGTGGAATACACAAGGCCGCCGCTGGCAGGGAGTTTCTTCATGGATCAGGAAGGAATCAGGAGGATCAGCAACGTTGGGAAGGCGGGTGCGTGTGAAGCGATTCTGGCCGGCACAGGCCGGATGGTCAGCACGGCCTAATACGAACGTTCACAAATGTTCTGGGCCATATTGCCGAAAAATGAAAAATGTACCTTATAAACACGGCTGGGATTTTCAGCCAGCGCCGCGCAGCCGCTCAGGGTCATACACCCACATCATCAAAACAGGCAGCGCATCGGCCCGGCACATCAACGCAGTACCAGCACCAGGACAGCACCATGACCGGCACCTCTTTTCTGATCGGCTTCTTTATCTTTGTGGGCAGCGTGGCCCTGGGGGCGCTGGGCTATGAACGCTGGCTCTCGCATGTGGTGTCGGCCCGCAAGAAGGTGGCGCGCAACCACGCGCTGCGCCGCAAGCCGCTCACCAGCCGCGACGAGCTCGCGGTGTGGCGCTGGCTGGCAGACATTTTTCCGGACCACCATGTATTGATCAAGGTGCCCTTTACCGGCTTTATTGAACCCAACAGCCGCGGCGGCGACGCGCACTGGCAGGCGCTGCTGAGCACCGTGAGCTTTGCCTGCGCCGTGGCCGACCGCAAGGGCGCTGTGCTCGGCTGCGTCGACGTGCTGGGCCGGGGCGAGCTGGCAGACCGCAAGCATGCTTTCAAGCGCGAGCTGCTGGGCCGCGCCGGCATTCCCTACTGGATTGTGGACAGCCAGCGCCGGCCCGAGGCCACGCTGTTGCGCGAAAAATTCACTGGTGCTGCCGCCACGCAGGCGGCGATCAAAAAGACGCCACGCTCAGCCATGCCCCGCAAACCCGTCACAGCGCTGGAGCAGCGCCGCCTGTCACGCGTGTCCAGCAACGCATCGGACCTGACCCGCACCGGCATGACGCCGCTACATCTGAAGTCCACGCTCAAGCTGAAGGCGCTGGCACGGGCCTTTGCCTGGCGCCTGGCCGGCGAGCCGCCTTCTTACAGGCCACGGAGTTCACGCAGGCCCATGGGCTTTCCCACCACCAGCATCAGCAACTCGACCATCTGAGCGAGCCTGCACGCCCCCGGTCCGCTCAGGCCTCGGCGCTCTTGAGTAAAAACTCCATCTCGGTTCCGGCCAGGTTCAGTATGTCGTGATGGGCCAGCGGAATGGCTTTCACGCCGATGGGTTTGCCGTTGCAGGTCGGCGGCTTCTCGCCGTCCATGTGCGCCACGTAGTAGCCGTCGCGCCGGTGCGATATCGACACCACGGCCACACCGGGCTGGCCGAAGGTAGTGACGGCCTTGACCACCGGCACCTCCAGCCCCGCTGACGAACCCGACAACACCTTCAGGCTCGCGTGCATCGTGCCGCTGGTGCCGGGCAGGCCCAGCGCGTCCAGCGCCATGGCGGTGGTTTGATGTTCGCGCGGAGCCTCTTCTTCGTGCCGCGAGGTGGCCAGGTACTGGATGCGGAAGTTGCCGATATTGATGATGTCGTTGTCGTGCAGCAGCTCACGCGACTTGACCATGTGGCCGTTGAGGTAGGTGCCGTTGGTGCTGCCCAGGTCTTCAAGGTACACGTCCGCAAGGCCTTTCAGCAGGAACACGCAGTGCTCGCCGCTGACCACCAGGTTGTCAAAGATGATGTCGTTGTAGGGCCTGCGGCCCAGCGTGGTGCGGTCGTTCGTCAGGTACACATGCTTGATTTCGACGCCTTCGACCGTTGCAATGAGTTGCGGCATGCAGGACCCTTCTTCAAGATAGTCGCCGGACACGCCCCATGCGTAAGCGACAAACCATCGTAGCCCGAGCGCCCCAAAGGCACAAGCGGGGCACAACCCGCCAGCGCCGCCACATGGCCGCTAGTTGGTGGTAATTTTGCCGGTTTCGCATGCAGCGCGAATGATTCGCTGGGTCGGGTTGGGCGTCACGTCGCGGAACTCCATGGGACGCACCACTTCGTTGGGGTAAGTCACAGTCTTGTACGGCTCGCCTTTCCACAGGGGCTGCACGTAAAACGCCAGCGTGACGTACTTGGCGCTCTTGTCTGCGCAGTCAAACAACACGGTGGAAACATACGAACGGTAGGGCACGCCGTCCCAGCTGGTGCGTTGCAGCGCGCGGCTTACGCGTACCTGCATGGCCCGCATGTCGCCGTTGGCGGCAATGGGGGTCGGGTCTACCTCAATGGTATTGACGGCCGGGTCAGCCGGGTCACCCATCACGGTAAACCATGTGGTGGGGGCGGCTGGCGCGCCCCACAGGGAAGCCCCGGACACCAGGGCCCCTAAAACGATGGCTAATTTCTTCATATGACTTTTTTCTTCCTTCCTCCACTGCACGGTCACTTCAAAGCACAGTCCATTGTCTGCAATGCCAGTTTAATCCTGACGCAACGAACGTTCTGTTGCAACTGTTTCCCGACCCGTAGCAGGCGTGCGTCGAAAGGCCCTGTAGGCACACACCCACACGGCTATGGGCCCGATGCCTTCGGCGCGGTCTGGGCCGGCGGGCTATCTTGAACTGCATGGAATTTTCCATGGCGCAACTCTCTGAAAGGTACATCCCATGAACAAGGACCAGGTCAAAGGCAAGATCAAGGAAGTTGCCGGTGAAGTGCAGGAACACACCGGCAAGCTGGTCGGCAATACCGAACAGCAGGCCAAGGGCCATGCCCGCGAATTCCAGGGCAAGGCACAAAAGGCCGCCGGCGACGCACGTGAGAACGCAGAAGACATCCAGAAGGATCTGGACAAAAACCGCGACCCCCTGGGCCGCTAAGCAGCAATAAAACGCTGCACACCCACCATCGGCCGGCTCTTCCCGGCCGTTTTTTTTGCGCGCAAATCGCCGCGTACACCAGCCATTGGCTGACGCGTTCAGGCGCGTTGGCTGATAGCCGGCGGCACGCCTTGCCCGCATCATGAAACCTTCCACCACAGCACAACACGCCTCCACATGCCGCGCAAAGCCTCCCCCGCTTCCCTGCCTGACGACCTGTTGCACGGCCAGCTGAAGCTGCCTGCCGTGACGATCAACGGCTACAGCCTGGAGCTGCACGACGGCGAGCGCTTTCTGGGCGACACCGTCAGCCGCGTTGCCTACAGCGAAATGCTGGAAGTCTGGCGCCGGCTTTTTCAACGCATCAGCGGTGAAGACGTGCTGGGCACCAAGCCCACGCCCGCCATCAGCAAAAAGCGGCTCGACCTGCTCCTTCAACGCGACGGCAAGGCCGCCGCCGTAATTTCCGCAGCATCGGAAGACTACGCCTGGCAGCTGGTGCGTGTGGTGCGGCGTTTTCTGGCGCACCCCACATGGCACGGCGTGCAGCGCATCGTGGTGGGCGGCGGCTTTCAGCAAAGCCTGGTGGGCGAACTGGCCATCGACCGCGCGGCCGAACTGCTCTACCAGCAAAACGCCCGCGTGCATTTGATGACGCTGCGCCACCACCCCGACGAAGGCGGGCTGATCGGCTGGGTGCACCTGGCGCCGCCCGAGCTGTTGTCGCAATACGGCGGCTTCCTGGCGGTAGACATTGGCGGAACCAACGTGCGCTGCGGCATTGTGCGGCCGCGCCTGAACAAGTCGCCCGACCTGTCGGACGTGCGCGTGGCGGGCCTGGAAAAGTGGGGCCACCGCGGCGACGACGATGTGACCCGCCGCGAACACCTGGTGCAGGGCATTGCCGCCATGCTGAAAAAACTCAAGCGTCTGGCCGACAGAAAAGGCATCACCCTGGCGCCGTTTGTCGGGGTGGCCTGCCCCGGCATGATCTGCGACGACGGCTCCATCGCCACCGGCGCGCAGAACCTGCCCGGCAACTGGGAAAGCCCGCGCTTTAACCTGGCGCACGACCTCAGCGAACTGCTGCCGCGCCAGGACGGCCGGACCACCCAGGTGCGGCTGCACAACGATGCCGTGGTGCAGGGCCTGTCTGAGCTGCCCTTCATGCAGGGCGTGAAGCGTTGGGCCGTGCTGACGGTGGGTACCGGGCTGGGCAACGCCAGCTTTGTCAACACCGGCCCGCAGGCAGCGACGCGCAAAGCCAGACGCTGACGTCGCGCGCCGCCTTGCAATAATTCAAGAGAAAAAGGCCTGAAGCCCAATCAGTACGGGCGCAAGCAGCTATTTATTTAATAGCAACCTGGCGTGCGCGTGCGCCTGCGCAGCGCTAGCGCGGTGAGATGGGCGCACCCACCACCACGCCCGGCACAACAGGCACGCTTTCCACCGTACCTTCAGGCTGCACACGCCGCGGCTGCTCGGGTGGCAGCACCACGCCCGGTGCACCGGGTGCAGGCGTGCCGTCTGCGGCAGGCCCGTTCACGGTGATGTATTTGATCACCGGCGCCGGCTGCCACACGCGCGGCGGGCCGCCGTCGGTAGACGGCGCGCCCAGTACGCTTTGCTGCCCCAAGGGCTGGGGCATGCCGCCGTCACCGGTCTGGCCTGGTTGGCGTTCCTGCGGCGGCTCGGCGCCATTGAACAGGGCCTCGATGCGCTGCCTCTCCTGGTCCGTCACGGCAGAACCCACGGGTGCGGGAAAGCGCAGGTTCACGTCGACCACTTTCGCCTTGATGGCACCCTGGAAAAACTCACCCACCATCGGCAGCGCGCTGCGGGCGCCCTGCCCATAGCTGTCAGCCATGGTCACGCGGTTGTCGTTAAAGCCCACCCATGCGCCGGCCACCAGCTGCGGATGCATCATGATGAACCAGCCGTCGGTGTTGCCCTGCGTCGTGCCGGTCTTGCCGGCCACGTCGGCCTGTATGCCGTAGCGGCTGCGAATGGCGGCGCCCGTGCCCTGGTCAATCACGCCGCGCATCACGTCCAGCAGCGTCTGCGCCACGGTGGCCGGCATCACGGTTTCGGCCAGCTTGGGCTCAAACGCTTCCAGCACCTTGCCGTTGCGGTCTTCTACCCGCGTGACGATCACGGGCTCTATATAACGGCCGTCATTGGCCAGCGTGCCGTAGGCCGCCACCATTTCCCTCAGCGTGACAGGGCTGGTGCCCAGCGCGAGAGACGGCACTTCTTCCAGCTTGCTCTGGCGCACGCCCATGGCCTTGGCCAGCCTGGCCACATTGGCCGGGCCCACCGCGTGCATGACCTGCGCGGTGATCGTGTTCTTGGAAAACATCAGGCCCTGGCGCAGCGTCATCATCTCGCCGCTGGGGCCGCCACCGTCGGTCGGCCGCCAGAAAGCGCCGTTGCCCAGCGGGATTTCCACCTCGCCGTCCAGGTACACGTCGGACGGCTTGGCGCCGTTTTCAAACGCCGCGCCGTACACAAACGGCTTGAAGGTCGAGCCCGGCTGGCGGCGCGCCTGCTGCACGTGGTCGAACTGGTCGCGCGCAAAGTCGCGGCTGCCCACCCAGGCCCTGACCTGGCCGTTGGTTGGGTCCAGCGCCATGAAGCCGGCCTGCAGGCGCGTCTTGTCGTCCTTCAGGTTTTGCATGAACTCCGCGTCCGCCAACAGCGCCTTGGTGGCCTGGTCGTCGGCCTGCCCCTTGGTGCGCAGGGCCTTGTATTCGGCGGTGTCGCGTATGAAGGCCAGGGCCAGCTCGCGCGGCGCGCCGCTCTTGGCCTTCCAGCCCGAGTTAAAGCGCCAGTCACCGGCCACCGTCTTTTGCAAGCGGTCTACCTGCACCGCCAGCGCCTTGTTGGCCATGTCCTGCAGGCGTGAATCAATGGTGCTGCGCAGCACCAGGCCGTCGGCATAAATGTTGTAGTCGTTGCGGTCGGCCCATTCAATCAGCCAGCGGCGCAGCTGCTGTGCCAAGTGCGGCGCCGAGCCCAGCTCTTCGTCCTGGCGTTCAAAGTCGATGCGCAGCGGTTTCTTTTTCAGCGCGTCCAGCTGGGCTGCGGGCAGCTTCTCGTGCTTGACCATTTGCGCCAGCACCGTGTTGCGGCGCTGCATGGCGCGCTCGGGGTTGGTCACCGGGTTGTAGTAGGCCGTGCCCTTGAGCATGCCCACCAGCGTGGCGCTTTGCAGCACGTCCAGCTCGTTGGCGGATTTGTCGAAATAAGTGCGCGCCGCCATTTCAATGCCGTAGGCGTTGTACAAAAAGGGCACGGTGTTGAGGTAGCTCTCCAGGATTTCGTCCTTGGAATAAACCGCCTCTATCTTGAAAGCCGTGATGGCCTCCTTCAGCTTGCGCGTGATCGACAACGAACGGCCTATTTCTTCCGGGTAGAGGTTGCGCGCCAGCTGCTGCGTGATGGTCGAGCCGCCCTGCGTCTTGCCGACGGCGGTGTGCAGCACGGCCGACACCGTGCGCTTGATGTCCAGGCCGTGGTGGTCGTAAAACCGGTGGTCTTCGGTGGCGATGAGCGCGTCCACCACGCTGGGCGAAATGTCTTCGAGCTTCACCCAGTCGCGGTTGGCCCGCTTGAACACCGCCAGCACCTGGCCGTCAGACGACATCACCACCGAGGGCTTGGCGGTTTTGGCTTTCAGCAGGTCGTTGATGCTGGGCGTGAACGGAATCAGGATCAGCACATACAGCAGCACCAGCGCCGGAATGGCCGCCAGTGTCAGCAGCACGCCGCGTTTGGTAGGGTGGCGCAAGCGGCCAGGAATGGTGGCCGCAAAGTCGCGAAGTTGGGTCAGGAGCTGTTTCATCATTGCCTGCAAGTCTAAATGGGAGGCGTAAACGGGCCTGTAGGACTGCGGCGCTGCGAAAAACGCGCGCCATGGGGAAACGCCGCTTCGGCGGCTTGCAGGAGGCCTTTTTCAAGTACCAAATCGGCCTCAAGACCAATGAAAACGGGCGCGAGCAGCTACTGTTTTAATAGCGTCCTGCGGGGCAGTTTTGGTGGCATCTGGACCTGTTTTTGCCTCTTTTTTGCCTGTTTTCAGCCGTTGTGGGCCCTGCGAGCGCTTTTGGGGCCAATTTCGTTGCCCACAGTGCCATTTTTATGCATCAAATCGGCCTTTAGCCCAATAAGTACGGGCGCGAGCAGCTACTGTATTGATAGCAATTTCAGCCTGCCCGCCATATCACCGCACGGAACTGAACCGGCACAGCGTCATCCAATCTTTCGCACCAGGGGCGTCGTCATCCGTAAGAAACGCCGCGCCACACCGACCAACCGTCATGCCGCCTGTTCACGGCAAGCAATACAACAACCCACCGAAAGAGGCCAACGCATGATGACCCGCAGAAACTCCCTGCTCCGACTTGGCGCCCTCTCCGCCGCCATGGCCGCTGGCCTGCGCGGGCTGCTGGCGTCCGCACCCGCCCACGCGGCCGCACGCGCTTATGAAGTCACCCGCACCGAGGCCGAATGGCAAAAGCTGCTGCGGCCCGACCAGTACCGCGTGCTGCGCAAGGCAGGCACCGAGACCCCCTTCACCAGCCCGCTCAATAAAGAAAAGCGCGCCGGCGTTTTCAGTTGCGCCGGTTGCGACCTGCCGCTGTTTTCATCCGCCACCAAATTCGACAGCGGCACCGGCTGGCCCAGCTTCTGGCAGGCGATGAACAACGCCGTGGTCGAAGAAACCGACACCACCCTCTTCATGAAACGCACCGAAGTGCTGTGCCGCCGCTGCGGCGGGCACCTGGGCCATGTGTTTGATGACGGCCCCAAACCCACTGGCCTGCGCTATTGCATGAACGGCGTGGCCCTTAACTTCAAGGCAGCATAAAAATGAACAAATACCTTTTCGCCCTTGGCGCTGTGGCATTGGCCACGTGGGCATTCATTGGCGGGGGCATGGGCACCAGCGCCCGCGCCGCGGAAGAAAAAGCCGTGAAGCTGCCCGCACCTGCGGTTGACGCGGCAGCCACCGCACAGGCAGGCACCGCCACCGCCGTGTTTGCCGGCGGCTGCTTCTGGGGCGTGCAGGCCGTGTTTCAGCACACCGACGGCGTGCTCAACGCTGTCTCGGGCTATTCAGGCGGTGACAAGGCCACCGCCACCTACGAGCAGATCGGCTCGGGTCGCACCGGCCACGCCGAGGCCGTGCAAATCACCTACGACCCGAAAAAAATCAGCTACGGCAAGCTGCTGCAGATTTACTTTTCTGTGGCGCACGACCCCACCACACTCAACCGCCAGGGTCCCGACAGCGGCACGCAATACCGTTCTGCCGTGTTCTACAAAGACGCCGAACAAAAGAAGGTGACCGAAAGCTACATCGCCCAGCTCGACGCCGCCAAGGCCTTCCCGAACAGGATCGTCACGCAGCTCGCGCCGCTGGCCGCCTTTTACCCCGCGGAGGCCTACCACCAGGACTACGCCACCCTGCACCCGAACCAGCCTTACATCGCAAGGTTTGACCTGCCCAAGATTGCCAACCTGAAGACCGTGATGCCCGAGGTCTACCGCGAAAAGCCCGTGCTGGTGTCGCAGGCCAGCAAGTAAGGCGAGGGCCCGGTTCGGCGGGAACATAGGTCGCGCAGGGCGTAGGCCATACCCCCGACTTGCGCCGATGCGCCCCATTCACAGGCTGAAACCCATCAAGTCGGCAATGGCCTACAAACATGGTGGGCCAGGCGCGCTAATGTGGTCTTTTACCTTAGCAGGCAAGGAGTGAACCACCATGGCTAATACCGATAGACCCCAATCACATGCAGGCGAACAGCCTGAGCGCATCAACCTGAATGACAAAGCCACCACTGCGGAGTGGCTCAAGAAGCTGGACATCACACAGGAGCAGCTTCGCGAAGCCGTAGCCGCCGTGGGCGACAAGGCCACCAACGTAGAGATGCACCTCAAGGGCGCCCGCAGCACCACCAATGCAGACCACGTGCGCGAGTTGAGTACAGACAAGTGAGCTTGATGGCGGCGCGCATTGCCGCCAAAATGCCAGAGAGATACCACCCTTCACCGCCGTTCACCGTGTTCAGCGCATGCAGCAAGATGCGCAGGAGGTTTTGCCATGGCATTGCAGACGCGCGCTTCATCCCACACCCCTCAACAATCAGGCCCAACCCAGATCAACCGGCGCACCGCGTTGGTGGCTCTGCCCAGTTTGGCGGGCCTGGCCGGTTTGAGTTTGCCGGCCGCCACGCATGCGCAAACACCCGGCACCGTGCGCCTTCAATCGTGGCCGCTCAACGCCCGCACCTTCACCGGCATTCACGACATCGCACCTGCGCCTGATGGCGGCGTGTGGTTCTCGGCCCAGCGCAGCGGCCACCTCGGCTGGTTTGACCCACGCACCGGCAAGTCAGACCTGGTGGCCTTGGGCAATGGCTCATCACCCCACGGCGTGATTGCCGGGCCTGATGGCGCAGCCTGGCTGACCGATGGTGGGCAAAACGCGATTGCCCGCGTGGCCTGGCCTTCGCGTGAAGTCAAGGTCTACCCCCTGCCCGCCGGCACGCCGTATGCCAACCTCAACACCTGCGCCTTCGACGGCGACGGCAACCTCTGGTTCACCGGGCAAAGCGGCTACGTCGGCAAGGTAGAGGTACGCAGCGRCACCGTCACCGTGAAAGAGTCCCCACGCGGCCGTGGCCCCTACGGCATCTGCGCCACACCCAAGGGCGACGTGTGGTGGTGCTCGCTGGCCGGCTCCTTCATCGCCCAGCTGGACCGCAAGACCGGCGAGTCACGCATCGTCGAGCCACCCACACCCCGCCAGGGCGCCCGCCGCGTCTGGTCAGACAGCAGGGGCCGCATCTGGGTATCAGAATGGAACAGCGGCAACCTCTCAATGCACGACCCCGCACTGGGCTCAGGCCCCAGCAGCTGGCGCGCCTGGAAGGCACCCGGCACCGAACCGCATATTTATGCCGTGTACGTTGACCACAAAGACATTGTCTGGGCCTCAGAGTGGAGCAGCAACGCCCTCTTGCGCTTTGACCCAACCACGGAGAAGTTTGAAGTAATCACCATGCCGCGTGCTGCGGCGAGCGTGCGGCAGATACTGGGCCGGCTTGGGGAGGTCTGGTTGCCTGAGAGTGGGACGGAGTTTGTGACGGTGGTGAAGACGGCGTGAAAAGTCGCCAAACCTGGGGCAGGCTTCAACCCACGTTAATCTCACGTCAGTCACCACCGCGCTGCTCGGCAAGCGCAACAATAATGCCCTCAGGCCCCCGGATGTAGTCCAGTCGGTACGTGTCTCCGTACTGCATTTCACCAATGAGCTCGGCGCCATGGGTACGCATATGCGCAACGAGCGCATCAATGTCATCGACGGCGAACATCACGCGACGAAAGCCCAGCGTGTTCACCGGCGCATCCACAGGTCCGAACCGGATCGCGTCGGGCGTGTGGAACTTGTCCAGCTCAATGCCCTGCCCATCGGGCGTGCGCATCATCGCAAGGGTGGCCCGCACATCCTTGAGCCCGATCAGGCTGCCGACCAGAGGCCCTTCGACGGTCGTCTCTCCCTCAAGCTTGAGGCCCAGCTCGATAAAGAACGCCTTGACGGCTTCAAGGTCGTCGACCACGATGAGGACGTTGTCCATCCGTTTAAGCGTCATGTCTTTTGCCTCGTTTCATTGCTGATGCCAAGTACGTGCTGCGCGTAGCGTAAACGTTTGAGATAACCGTCATTGTTGAATTCCGTCGAAATCTGATCCACTTAGCGCAGTAATTTCCATCCAAAACTGACCCACGTAGGCACTACTCTGCTTGTTTTAAAAGCAGGGGGAAATTAGGAGTGATAGACGTGGCGACATTGAATGTCATCAGACGTTGGGCATTGCGGGATCAGATGTCCATCCGCGAGATCTCAAGGCGTACAGGCCTGGCTCGCAACACCGTGAAGAAGCACCTGCGATCAGAGGAGAGC
>NZ_JBFUBP010000004.1:0-381113 GCF_056405675.1 Polaromonas sp. P1_F4
GGCGGCCTGTACGCCTTGAGATCTCGCGGATGGACATCTGATCCCGCAATGCCCAACGTCTGATGACATTCAATGTCGCCACGTCTATCACTCCTAATTTCCCCCTGCTTTTAAAACAAGCAGAGTAGTGCCTACGTGGGTCAGTTTTGGATGGAAATTACTGCGCTAAGTGGATCAGATTTCGACGGAATTCAACATTTATTTTCCTCAGAAGTCTGTTGCTGCTGGTCGAACTGTGATTTGCGAAGCGGATTAACGTGACATGCAGTGTTACGGGCATTTTGACTATAGATATTACGTCCATCTTTGAGCAGTAATGTTTACCTCAACCCTTAAGCCCCTTGCCCGCCCGAGCCACCATCTCCTCCGTCCCCAGATCCTTCGCACACCACCCCGCCACAATGCGCGACGAATTCGACAGCCCATGCGCATCCGGCCCACTCCCTTCACCTTGCAAAACCTGCACCGAAATCTGCGCCTTTTGCAAGGCGTCGGCCATCACGGTTTGAGAGGCCCAGAAAACGTTTTTATCGTTGGGGTTGCCCAGCACGAACACGCGCAGTTTGGGGTTGACCTTGTCTTTGGCGACAAATTTCCACGGCTCGTAGGAGTCGGCGTAGTTGGTGGTGTCTTTGGTGCGGCCCATCATTTCCCAGCGTATGCGGGGAGAGGAGGGTGCTGAGGTGGGGATGGCGCAAACAATGTCCGAGCGTTCGGTGATCAAGGACGAGGTGACGTGGCCGCCGCCGCTTTGTCCGGCGATGACCCATTCTTCTACGCCGTAGCGCTTCTTGATCTCGTCTAACGCGGCCGAGATGATGAGTGATTCGTCAATGCGCCTGCGCTGCATGTGGTCGCCTGATGAGCCGTGGGTGCCCGGGCGGCCCATGTAGATGTAGGGCATGCCGAGTGTTTTGGCCCAACCGTCGGCGAAGTTTTGCAACTGGGCATTGGTCAAGTCCAGGTAGTTTTTGCTGGTCTTGCCTACGCCTACAAAGACATCTCCATGAAAGAACACGATGGCGCGTTTGACGGGCTGGTCGCCAAAGCCGGCCTTCCAGTATTTGAGGCATTCAGCGCCCGAGCTGGCCGTGGCGGCCCAGACGGTATTGGCGGCGGCTGCGCATTGCGCCTGTGTGGCCTTGACACCATGCAGGATGGCCGATTCTGAAAAATCGCCTGTGTCGCTAAATTCGAAACGGCCGAACTGGGCATGACCGGTGGCCGGTACCAGCAGGGATGCCGCCCATCCCGTCATCACCAGAAAATTCCGGAGGCGCTTGGGATAGGGCGATGGGAGCATATGTGGGCCTAGGGCTTGGCGACACCCATCTGTTGCAGCTCCAGGCCCGCTGCGACGTGCTCGATGTAGAGGAGGACGCCTTTTTCGCGGGCCTTGTTGAAAAACTCCGCGGCTTTTGTCTTGTCGCCCTGGGCATAGTAGTTCTGGCCAACATAGAAGTAGCCCTCCACAAGGGCCATGTCGCGTTCGTCGCCCTTTTTGCTGTCGAGTGTGGCCAGGGCCTGTTCGGGCGTCATCAGGCCGTGCAGCATGGCAAGGGCGGGGCGGGGCCAGTCACCGCCAGGCTTGGCCCTGGCAAGCGCTTGCTGTGCGGCGTCCGGCGTGATGCCCAGCCGCTTTTGTGTCCATACGCGCCACAGCTCTGCATAAAGTGCGGCGTCGGCATCAGCCTGTTTGGACTGGCTTGCTTTGGCAAAGTCTTCCGCCGCTGCCGCAAGCTGGCCGCCGTAGAAACGCGCATGGCCGCGCCGGTACATCACGTGGTCGCTTTCGTCACCCAGTGAAATGGCCTTGCTGTAGTCGGCAACGCTGCGGGTGTAGTCGCGCAGGCCAAAGTACACATTGCCGCGGCAGGCATAGGCGCGTGCAGAGTTGGGGCTGCCCTTGATGGCAAGCTGGGCATCTTTCAGGGCTTCTTCGGGTTTGCCGAGGTCGGTGAGTGCTTCGGCGCGTTCGCACAGGGCATCTGCCAGGTCGTCACCGCTCAGCCGGCCGCTGTCGATGCCTTTGCCGACCTTGCCGATGCGGTCGTTCAGGCGGTCTTCAATCGTCTTGCGCAGGGTTTTGGCCCCCAGGCCCAGCAGGCCGGATGACTTGATGTCGTCTTTACGCACTACCGCAATGGGGTAAAAAATCTCGCCGGTGCGGCGCAGGGCGGCCGCATAGGCAGGCACGCGTGAGGCCTCGATCTGGGTTTGCAATACGGCCAGCTCGATGGTGGTTGATGCCCGGTTACCGCGGAAGCTGCTGGAGACCTGGTAGTCAAAGGCGTCGTCGCGCACGGAGCGCGTGAGGGGGTCACGCACCACAGACACCTCAGGCGGAAATTCAATCTCGATCGAGTAGCGATTCTTGCGCGGCAGGACTTCCATGGACAGCGGCTGGGTGCGATTGACCGACGGCGGCATGACCACCATGCCTGCCATGTTGCTGGCGCTGTAGCGCACCGCCCACTCGCTGCCAGCCGAGATGGCCAGGTTGGGAACGGTGTACTGGGTTTTGACGGTTACAACGTTGTTGATGGTGTCATCGAGCACCTGGAGCGGTGCAGAAAAACGGATGCCCGGGTAGCGCCGCTCATACGCTTCGCGGAACACCTTGTCGCGCTGCTCCGTCGTCCAGGCGGCCAGCTGGATGCGGCGCACTTCCGCGCTGTAGCCCGACCAGAGGTGTTGGCTTTCGAGCGTGCCGTCGCCGCCAAATTTCGGCAGGGTGATTTTTTCGGTGAGTTCGTTGCGGGAGATCGCGGCGTAATCAGCTGACTTGATGCGGGTGAAGCTGCTGTTGCCGGGTTGAACAACGAGTACCTCAGAGCCTTCATGCGGCTGGCCTAGCGCGTCCAGCCGTCCGATTTGGCCGATCAGGGTGGGGTCGAGAAAATAGGTTTTGCCTTCCACTTCAGCGCGCACGATGGCGTGGTCGAAAGCGTAAGGTGAAGGCAGCTTCTTCGAAAGCCCGTCGCGAAAGCGGGTGGACACCAGCACGGGCTGTGCCTTGATGCCCAGCGCGCGCAGCATCTCGATCAACATGACTGATTTGTCCTTGCAGTCGCCATAGCGGCGCTGCAGGGTGAGCGCGGGTTGTGTGGGGCGGTGCGAACTTTCACCCAGGGACACCGAGAAATAACGGATTTCGTTCTGCACCCATTGCAGTGCACCGGAGACGCGCTCGTCCATGGTGGGCTTGGTGCCCAGCGTTTGCACGACCTGCATGATTTCAGGAGGCAAGGGTGCGTTGCTACGGAACAGCTGATCAGCCCAGTCCGACACCTCGGCCCAGCTCTGGAACTCCGAGAACTGCATGGAGCGGCCCACATAAAAACTGGAAGGAACCGACGCTTCAAAGTCCACGGCCGGCAGCGCGAGCTGTTCCCACCGGAGTTTTTTCATCGCGCCGCTGACTGACTCGACAGGCTTTGGATAGTCCTTGTTCAGGTCGCCCAAAAAGAGCGCATTGATCTTGCGCGCGGAAGGGTGGTTAAGCGTGACGCGGCGGCGTTCAACGGGGCCGCCCTGGTCCCAGCTGGCGTAGTCAATGAAGCGGTTGCCCATGACCGGGTTGGCTCCGATGGTGGAGTAGGCGATCTCCAGCATGTCGCCGACGCGCAGGTCCTCAACCAGGATGGATGCGGTGGTTTCGCCGTTATAGGCGCCCATGTCGAGGCCGGTTTCCTGCTGAAGGAAGCGGATTTCGGCCGTGGCGAGTTTGTCAAGAACCTGGCCTGCGCGGTGAATGCGCAGGATATGGAGCTTGGCCCGCTGGTATTCGGGGTTGAAGGACACCTGCATCGTGCCCAGCGACTGCAACGGGGCATTGGTGTTGGCCAGCCAGGCCCGGTGTACAAAGCTGGTAGGTTGTGCGGCCACCATGAACTGCGTGTCCGCCAGTATGGTTACCACTGGTGCCTTGCTTTGCGTGGCAGGCAGGTTGGTGATGGGTTCGACCCAACTCGGCAGGGCCGCCTGGCGCTCGAATTTGTCGGATGAAATCCGCACTTCCTTGACGCCTTCGTTCGGACCCTGGGTAGCAGGCGCCGGCTGGGAGTGCGCGGCCAGTGCGCACAGAGCGAGCGTGCCCATCAACATCGTGCTGCGCACGGCATGCAACCAGATTTTCAAAATATTCTCCCTCGTAATTCGAATTGTTTTGTAGACGCATTTTTGGGCTTCGTTGGCGCTGCGTCCTTCGGGTTGCCAGCTATTTGGCCCAGTTGTCCTTCATGCCTGTGACCCGATTGAATACGGCTTTACCGGCAGAGTGATCCACCAGGTCAGTCACAAAGTACCCATGCCGCTCAAACTGAAAGCGCGTGCCGGCAGGCACATTGGTCAATGACGGCTCAACGTAGGCAGTCACTGCCTTGAGGCTGTCGGGATTCAACTCATCGTGGAAATCCTTGTCGCCGGTGCCGGGGTGTTCGGTGGTGAAGAGGCGGTCATAAAGGCGCACTTCGGCCTGCACCGCGTCGTTCACACCCACCCAGGTGATCACGCCCTTGACCTTGATGGCGTCTGAGCCGGGGGTACCGCTCTTTGTGTCGGGGATCAGGGTGGCGTGCACTTCGGTCACTTTGCCGTTGGCGTCTTTCACTGCGCCTGTGCATTCGATGACGTGGCCGTACTTGAGGCGCACCTTGCTGCCGGCAATGGCTTGCTTGCTCGCGTTGATGTGGGGCGGGAACAGGCGGAAGAAACCTTTGGGGGGAGTTTCTTCGTAGTCGGTGCGCTCAATCCAGACTTCCTTGCCGATCTTGAACTGGCGCTTGCCCATCTCTTCGTGGTGCGGATGAACCGGGGCGCTGCAATCATCGAGCTTTCCTGCGCCCATGACTTCGTCCCAGTTGGTCAGTACCAGTTTGACGGGGTCGAGCACGGCCATGGCGCGTGGGGCAATCGGGTCGAGCGTATCGCGCAGCGAGCCTTCGAGCGTGCTGTAGTCGATCCAGCTGTCGCTCTTGGTGACGCCGATGCGTTCGGCAAACAGTTGCAGTGACTCGGGCGTGTAGCCGCGGCGGCGCAGGCCGACGATGGTGGGCATGCGCGGGTCGTCCCAGCCGCTCACGCGCTTTTCAGTCACCAGCTGGGCGAGCTTGCGTTTGCTGGTGAGCACGTAGGTGAGGTTCAGGCGCGCAAATTCGTACTGGCGTGGGTGCGGTGTGGCAATGAGTTTGCCTTCGGCCAGGCGGTCGAGCAGCCAGTCGTAAAACGGGCGCTGGTCTTCAAACTCGAGCGTACAGATGCTGTGGGTGATTTGCTCAAGTGCGTCTTCGACCGGGTGGGCGAAGGTGTACATGGGGTAAATGCACCATTTGTCGCCCGTGTTGTGGTGGTGGGCGCGGCGTATGCGGTAGATGGCCGGGTCACGCATGTTGATGTTGGGCGAGGCCATGTCAATCTTGGCGCGCAGCACGGCGGCGCCGTCGGGCAGCTTGCCGTCTCGCATCTCGCGAAAGCGCGCCAGGTTTTCAGCGGGTGTGCGGCCGCGGAAGGGGCTGTTGGTGCCGGGGTGGCCGAAGTCGCCGCGGTTGTGGCGCATTTCTTCGGCGGTTTGTTCGTCAACGTAGGCGTTGCCGCTTTCGATCAGATACTCGGCCGCGCGGTACATGAAGTCGAAGTAGTCGCTGGCCTGGTAGGGCTTGTCGCCCCCTTTGCCGTTGCCGATCTGCGCCCAGTCATAGCCCAGCCACCTGACGGCTTCGATGATGCTGTCGACGTATTCGGTGTCTTCTTTTTCGGGGTTGGTGTCGTCAAAGCGCAGGTGGCACACGCCGCCGTAGTCGCGTGCCAGGCCGAAGTTCAGGCAAATGCTCTTGGCATGGCCCACATGTAAGTAACCATTGGGCTCGGGCGGAAAGCGTAGGCGCACCTTGGCCGGGTCAGGCTGGCCTCCAGCATGGTGGGCGGCGTCCCCGGGGCTGCCGCCCCAGCGGCGGCTGGCATAAGTGCCTTCGGCCAGGTCTTTTTCGATGATCTGGCGCAGGAAGTTGCTGGGCTTGTGGGCTTCTTTGTCGGCGGGGGCTGCTTTGGAGGGGACGGGGGTGGTCATTGGCCGATTTTAGGGCTTACCCGGGGGGGTTACGTTTGGCTACGCTCTTCACTGTGCGTACGGTACGCCGTTACGGGGGTGGCGCGTTTAATAAACACATGGGCATTTCCTGCCCTGTTAAGGAGATCATATGAAGACAGCATTCAAGGCAAACCGCTCCGTCGCCATGGCTGGTGCCGCAGCCGCATTGGCCCTGGCCGCCTTCGGCTTTGCCGGTGCAGCCCAGGCCCGCGACAACGTGACCTTTTCTGTAGGGGTTGCCGCCCCAGGTGTGCAGGTCGGCGTGACAAACGCCTACCCGGTGTACCAGCAGCCTGTTTATGTGCAGCCGGCACCTGTGTATTACCAGCCTGCTCCGGTGTACTACCAGCCGCGCCCTGTGTACGTCAGGCCTGCACCGGTGTATTACGCACCGCAGCCGGTGTACTACGGCCCCAGGCACGGCGGCTACTATGGTCCGCGCCCGGTGTATTACCAGGGGCATGGCCACGGCCGCGGACATGGTCACGGCCACGGATATCGCTAAGAATCGTTAAGGGGTTTTGAAAGGCATCCTGCCGGTCAATCACGCCCCAAAACCCTCAAAGAAAAAGCCCGCTTCGTGCGGGCTTTTTGTTGGGCGCTGAAAGGTTGGAAGGTTGCAGTACTAGGCGGCCGGGCGCCAAAAGACATAGTCGGCCTCGTAAGGCACCGACACCCGCATGCCCAGGCTGGCGGAGGTGCATGGGGTGGCCGACACAACCCCGCCCGCTGTTCTGCGGCTCTGGATGTAGCTGACGCTGGCGAGGGCACCCGGGGTGTCTGAAGGGCTCACCATGGCCCGCTGCAGCGGTAGGCTGCTGCGGTCGGTGAACACTTCGACCAGTTCCCGCGCGGCGACTTTGGAGCCGTCGCTGTGCACCCAGCGTGAGCGCAAACCCGGGTAGTACATGACGGTCTGGCCATAACTGTCTTGCAGCCGCAGCCCGGGCGTCTGGAGCAGCCAGGCGTATTCATAGGGCGCACGTTTGATGGCCTGGCATTCGTACAGGAGGTCGCCCTTGCCCTGCGCTTCCAGTACGGCCTTGTGGCCCACCGGCACGCGTATGGCTTCAGGCAGGGTCTGCTGGGCGTTGTAGGGGTTGGGCAGGCGCACGCTGCAGGCGCCAAGCACCCCCACTGCGCCGGTGACCATGAGCACGCTTCGCAGCAGGGCGAAGCAGGGAGCGCGAGAGGCTTTGGTGTTCACGGCAGGTTCCAGGTGAGGGGCGATGGTCTCAGGCACAGTAAAACACAATAAGCCAGGCCTGCTGTAGGACGCTGAAGAGAATGGGTGCGGGCAAAGGTCGGCAGGTTTCACCGGGTGGGGTGATGGCGCATTGAGGCGTGCAGCCGGTATTCGATGCCGGTGCCAATGCCGGTAGCGTGATGCAGCTCCATCCCAGTGCCAAATCTGGCTGTAGCCCAATAAGAACCAGCGCGAGCAGCTATAAATTCAGTAGCAATTTGATCCTGCCCACGCCAGAAAAAAAGCCCGCAGACCAGGGGCCTGCGGGCTTTTGGGTTCCATTGCCACTCTGCTTCAAGAGGCTTTCCAGAAAATATAGTCGGCCTGGTAAGACGTTGTCAGTTTGTCGCCGAGGTCGGATTGCGTGCAGGCCTTGCTCAGGTCTTGCCCGCCCTTGGTCTTGATGCGCTGGATGTAGGTGATGTTTTGCAGGACGCCAGGCGTGGCGCCCGATGCACCTGTGGAAAGCTGGTTCGGCAGGTTGGTGGCGCCTATGCGGGGTGCCAGCGCTACCTGCGTGCCGACCACGCTGGAGCCGTCGATGTGTGTCCAGGTGGCGGGCGGGCCGGAATATTTCACGACGGTTTTGCCGGTGCGGTCCAGCAGGTCAGCCTCGGGCCTCACGAGAACCCAGCCGATGGTGCCGGCCGTGTCCGCGTTGGCCTTGCACTCGTAATGAAGCAGGCCGCTGGCGGTGGTCTCAAGCGCCACAACATGCCCGGGCGGCACCTTGACCGATGTATCCAACGGGTCCTGCGTGTATTCCTTGGGAAGCGGCGCGACGCCGGAGCAGGCGGTGATCAGCGCGGCAGTGCCGGTGACCATGGCCAGCGTGACGGCAACGCTCTTGCTGTAGGCCCAAAAGGTGTTGTGTGTGCTTTTCATGAAGGCTCCTCGGGTTGTTGTTTTGCCTGCTTGCCAGTAAAGCCCGCTGAAATGTAAACATCTGTAGGACGCCGCGCAGCCTCATTGCCAGCGCCTTGCCGGACCGTTTGCGGGCAAATGCGACAGCTCAGGCGGCAAGTCAAAAAGACAGTCAGGCAACCAGCCAAAGCGGCAGGCCAACCGCCCGTAAAAAAGCCCGCAGCGCCGGCCTTGCGGCGAGCCTGCGGGCGTAAGACCAGCCCCGCCTGACTTCAGAGCTGGCAGCTCACCCTGAGGAGATGCGGGTGAAGGGTATCGGGCGCAGGAGGCTGTAGGAACCTCCCCATGCTTACATCGCCTTGTAGAAGATGTAGCCGGCCTGGTACTTCACGACCTGTTTGGCTCCCATGTTGCCAGCGGCGCAAGGCATGGCGGGTGCAACGCCGCCCTGGGTGTCCACGCGCTGGATGTAGGTCACGCCACTCATGGCGCCGCTGCCCATGGCCGGGTTGCCCTTGACGAGCTGCAAAGGGATGTTGCCCATGCCCCCGGGGGCGACCGCGATTTGCGTCGCCGTCAGTTTGGAGCCGTCCATGCTTTCCCAGGTGGCCGGCGGGCCGTAGTATTTGCCGACCTGCTTGCCGCTGCGGTCATTGAGCTTCGCGTCGGGGCCGACAAAGACCCATTCAAACTGGCCGGCCATGTCTTTTTTTGCGTTGCACTGGTAGGTGATGTCGCCCACGCCGACGGTCTCCATCGCGACCTTGTTGCCAGCCGGCACCTGCACGGCCGCCGGCAGGCCGGCCTGCGAGTAGGTGGGCATCATGGGCGACATGCTGCCGCAGGCGGCGAGCAGGGACACAAGCAGAACTGATACTGAGGCGGTGGCTGTGCGTAAAGTCATTTTTGAACTCCTGGGTTTTTGTGAACCGGCCAGGGATGGCCGGCGTTGGCAAGACGTCCGCCCGTTGTTGTTGGCGATGTGGCGCGGGACGTCCCGTTGCTAGTACGGAGCGGCCAAGCCAGTGGATTCAAAAACCTGAAGAAGCGCTTAGTGCCCACGACCAAGGGTGCCGCGGAACCGGCTTTGCCGGGCCGCAGGCGCCGTCCCCTGCAAGGGGAAAAGGGCTACACGAAGTGAGCCCGATAGGGGTGTGCCAATTTTCGGCTTCGCCGGCCCCAGGCGCCGTCCCCTTGAGGGGAGAACAGGCTACACGCAGTGAGCCTGGACAGGGGGGAGCGTGCTACTGCCCGAAGCGCGGGCCCTTGAGGAGAAAGTCGGCTTCCTCGGGCGTATCGGTACGCCCCATCGCCGCGTTGCGGTAGGGGAAGCGGCCGAAGCGGGCGATGATGTCCCGGTGCTGGTGGGCGAAGTCAAGATTGCCGCGCAGGCGCTGCTTGAGTGAGTCGGGCGCGTCATCCACCAGCCGCGTGAAGCGCGCCACGCATTCATCTTGCAGCGCCAGGCTTTCGGCATGCATCAGCGGCATGTACAAAAAGACGCGCCCGGCCCAGGGCAGCTGCAGGTCGGTTTGGGCGGCCAGCGCCTCCAGTACCAGTTGCTGGGCTCGCGCGTCGCCGGCAAAGGCCTTGCCGGAGCCGCGAAAGACATTGCGTGTGAACTGGTCCAAAAGGATGACCAGCGCCAGGCGGTGAAGGGGCGGTTGCGCCCAGCCTTGCAGGCCGCCGTCCACGGCTGCCTCGACCTCAAGGCCGAAGCGCGTGCGGATGTCTTCGTCGAGTTCGGCGCCGCCGCCAAACCAGCGTTTGCCAAGGTCTTGCGTGGGCCAGTCTTTTTCGACGCCGTCGCCCAGCCAGAAGTCCAGGACTTCGGCGGGCGTGGCGTGGTGGCGGGCAGGCGCCGCGCCGGAAGATGCGCCAGGGAGTGCGCCTGGGAATGAGGTGGGCTCGGTCATGACGACCGAAAGCTTAGCCTACCAGCGGTCGGAGCGCAGCTGCAGGTCCCAAACACCCTTGCGGATCGAGTAAACGCCGACCACGCCGTAACGCTGCTCGCCCACCGAGTCCCACTTCATGGAGCCGGTAATCGGCGCGTAGCCGTCAAAGGTGCGCAGGGTTTCGGTGATCTTTTCAGGTTTGACCGAGTTGGCGCGCCGCATGGCGCCGGCCAGGATGTACATCGCGTCGTAGGTGTAGTGGCCACCGTAAGCCGGCTCCCTTTTGAAGGTGTCCTGGTACTTGCTCAGGAAGGCCTTGCCGTTGACGAACTCTTTGGCGTCCAGGATGGGCGAAGTAGCGTAGATGCCCTTGACTGTGTCGCTGCCCTTGAGCATGTCGGTCGTCTTGATGGTGTCGCCGCCCAGGATGCTGATCTGCTGGTTGTAGTCGATCTTCTTGAGGGCATCAATCAGCGCGAGGATCTGGAAGTCGCCTTGCGTGGACACGACCACTTCGACATTGCCGTCCTTGATCTTGCCGGCCAGCTCGTCAAACTTGGTGGTCTTGTCGTCGGATGAATAGGTGACCACTACTGCCTTGCCGGCTTTCTTCAGCTCGACGGCCGCACCGGCGGCCAGGCCCTTGCCGTAGGTGGTGCCGTCATCGACGATGGCGAACTTGCTGGCGCTGAGCTGGTTGGCGGCGAAGGAGCCGATCGCGCGGGCCTGCAGGTTGTCGTTGGCCACCAGGCGGAAGGTGGTGGCCAGGCCCAGCTCGGTGAACTTGGGGTTGGTCGAGATGGCCAGCTGGGGAATGTTTTTGGCGGCATAGACCGGTGCGGCCGGGATGCTGACGCCCGAATTGAGGTTGCCGATCACGGCGACCACGCCGGCATCGACGAGCTGCTGCGCGACTTCCACACCGGTTTTTGGATCAGACCGGTCGTCCATGGCCACGATTTCAATCTTGACCGTCTTGCCCTTGATCTGGAAGCCCTCCTTGTTGATCTCGTCCACGGCCATCTTCACGCCGTTGTGCAAGTCCTGGCCGAGCGCGGCGAGGTTCCCCGACAGCGGTTGGGCAACGCCGATCTTGATGGTGTCTGGCGGGTTGTCACAGCCCGAGAGCAGGGCGCCGGCTACGGCAATGGCGGTCAGGCCGACCAGGGCATGGCGGCGGGATCTGAAGCTGTTCATCGTGAGAACCTTGGTGGTAATGTTGGTGTAACTGAATGTATATTTCACCTTCATGAAGCGGTAGTAGGGTTCACCCATCAGCGAATGAATGTACGAGTAGATAAGTTTTACTAATGGTTCTTATTGGTTCGTTTTTGACTCAAAAATGCACCTGAAACGTTCATTTTTGGTTCACTTCGATGCGTGACCGCCAGGCGTGCCTGTGGCCCGCCTCACAAACCCGTTGCCGGGAATTCAAGGAAGAAGGTGCCTGCGCAGGAAGCTGCTGATCTTCTGGTCCACCGCGGGAAGCTCGCTGCGGTCAAAGCCGGGCGGGTCCAGCAGCAGGTCTTTGGCCAGCGCCGACATGGCATCGGCCGGTGGCGGCGGCGACAGCAGCGCACCGTGGCCGCCGGTGGGCAGGTCAGCCAGGTGTTCGCAGCGCTTGCAGGCCTGCAGCACCACGTCGCTGTGAAAACGTGGCACCAGCCAGCGGTCTTGCCGGGCGGTCACCAGCCCGAGCGGCACCGGCGGTGCGGCCAGCGAGGCCATGTCGAAATCGGCGGCCAGCGGAACGCCGGCAACCACAGCGCGAATGCGTGGATCGGTGTGGGTTTGCCAGCCTGCGTCGCTGAATCTTTGGCGGATCACTGCCAGCGCCACTGATTTTTTCAGGCCGTCCAGCATGCCGCCCGTGAGCCGGGTGGTCAGCCCGACGCAGGTGTGAAAGTCCTCTGCAATGTTGGCCTCGCAATGCCGGGCCAGCAGCGCCGGGGACCAGCGGCCACCGGCGAGCGTCAGGGCGGTGTGTCCGCCGGCCGACATGCCGTACATGCCGACCTTGTCCAGCGACAGCAGCGGTGCAAGGCGCTGGTCACGTGCTACCGCGTCAATGGCGCGGGAGACCTCGGCTGGCCGCTGCTTCCAGCTTTCGGGTCCGGGGGTAGATGGGTCCCTGGCGTTGTCGCCGCGGTGCAGGGGAAACGCGACGACGAAGCCGTCTTCGACCAGGCGGCGCGTCAGGTCGGTGTAGGTCCAGGGCGAGCCGCCCGAGCCATGCGATATCACCACCAGGCGCGTGTTGCCGCGCACCGGTTGGCCACCGCGATCAAGTTTGAGGGAATAGGGGCCGAACTGGGCCTGCCGGTCTTCACCGGCGGAAGGGTAAAAAACGCTGATGGGGCCATCGTCCTGCAGGCCGGGCAGTTCGGTGAAACCCATGCCGGCCTGCACGCAGGTGGCGGCGAGCAGCAACAGGCCGCTCAGGACATAACGGCGCATGGGTGTTCCTTCTTTTTCTGGGCGCCCGGGTGGGGCATGGTGTGCGTCTGAGGGATTTTCACCGGACTCCGCGCACGGACCGTCCTGCCACGGGCTCGTCAAAAAATGCTGCAGCTTTTCCGGGCGATGTGGAAAGTCACAGCAGGCCGAGCTGCGTCCACAGCATCTTGCCCAGGTAGCGGTCGGGCATCAGCGTGAACACGCCAGCCACCAGGCATGCGCCAATGTAGAGGGACTGCATGGCGCGGCGGTGGCCTGCAATGTTGCCGCGGCTCAAATGCCAGAACGCGCCGCTCAGGCTGAGCAGTGTGAAGGGCACCAGCAGGTGGATAGGTGTGTAGCCGGCGATATTGGGATAGTCATAGTCGCGGATGAAAACTGCCGTCGCGGCGGTGACCAGCATCATCGTCACGAAGGCATAACCAAAAGCCCGGTGCAGCTTGGGCCGCTGCAAGCGCCCCTTGCGCGCCCATAGCGCGACCGGCCCGATGACGATGGCGGTGCTGGCGGCAAACAGGTGAATGGCGATCAGCGGTGTCAGTTGCATGGCGGCGGTGGCGAACGATGCAGGTAACGAATTGTATGAATAAACATTCACCCCTGTCCAGGCTCACTGCGTGTAGCCTGTTCTCCCCTTGCAGGGGACGGCGCCTGGGGCCGGCGAAGCCGGACCCTCGGCCCCCACTGGTGAATACCGCCCGCTGGCTACGCCCACTGAACTCTTCAGGCAAGCATGAGCCGCGGAACTGGCTTTGCCAGGCCGCAGGCGGGCGGCCCCCTCGGGGGGCAGGGAGCTACACGAAGTGAGCGACCGTGGGGGCCATAATCTTTCATTTTCTGGAGACCGCGTGGATATAGCACTGTTGATCAAAGCCGCCGTCATGGGCATCGTCGAGGGCCTGACTGAATTCCTGCCGATCTCTTCGACAGGGCACCTGATATTGGCCGGCGCGCTGCTGGGATTTGACGATGAAAAAGCCAAGGTGTTTGACATCGCGATCCAGACTGGCGCCATTTTTGCGGTGATCCTCGTGTACTGGCAGAAGATCCGCGCCACCGCCGTAGCCCTGCCGACCGAGAAACAGGCGCAACAGTTTGTGCTGAATGTGCTGGTGGCATTTGTGCCCGCCGTGGTGCTGGGCCTGCTGTTCGGCAAAGCCATCAAGGCCCATCTTTTCACGCCCGTGGTGGTGGCCAGCACTTTCATCATCGGCGGCTTCATCATCCTCTGGGCCGAAAAGCGGCAGCAAAAGAACACCCAGGCTGCGCGCATCCAAGAGGTGGAGGACATGACCGTGATGGACGCGGTGAAGGTCGGCCTGGTGCAATGCCTGGCGATGATTCCCGGCACCAGCCGAAGCGGTGCGACCATCATTGGCGGCATGCTGCTGGGGCTGTCGCGCAAGGCCGCGACCGACTTCTCGTTTTTCCTGGCCATGCCGACGCTGATCGGTGCCGGCGCCTACAGCCTGTACAAGGAACGGGCGCTGCTGTCTGCTGCCGACATGCCCATGTTTGCGGTAGGCCTGGTGTTTTCGTTTTTCAGCGCCTGGCTCTGCGTGCGCTGGCTGCTGCGCTACATCTCGACCAACAGCTTTGTGCCGTTTGCCTGGTACCGCATCGCGTTCGGCATTGTGGTGCTGGCTACGGCATGGAGCGGGCTGGTGGTTTGGGCGGCGTAAACAACTGAGCGTCCGGTAAAAGAGACGCAGAGGGGGGACTGCCATGACCTGGCTTCGTTATTTTTCTGTTCTTCTTGTGGGCTTGCTGCTGGCACAGCTGTCGCATGCGGGCGGCCCGGTATTTATCCCGTCGCAGGACGGCAAGCTGCAGATTCCCGGCTACTGGTTTGACGCTGGCGACAAGGAGCCACGGCCCGCCGTCATCGGCCTGCATGGCTGTGGCGGTGGGCTCGACAGCAAAGGCAATTTTGCCGAGCGGCTCTTCCGCTATGGCGGGTACTTCAACGCGGAGCGCATGCATTTCCTCGCACTGGACAGTTTCACCCCGCGCGGCCAGAAATCGATTTGCGAGACGCCCAACAAGCTTCGCACCATCCATGAGAGCGACCGCCGCGAGGACGTGTTCGCCGCCATCGACTGGCTGGTGCAGCAGCCGTCTGTTGATGCTTCACGCATTGTGGTCCTGGGCTGGTCGCATGGTGCGCAGACGGTGCTCAGTACCATCGACGCCACAGACAAATATGTGCAGGCACAGAAGGTGCAGCCACGCGCAGCCGTGGCTTTTTACCCGGGCTGCCTGGCGAACAACAAGATGTGGAACTATGAAGTCCATGTGCCGCTGCTGATCATGATCGGTGAGCTTGACGACTGGACGCTGGCCCCGGAGTGCGTCACCCTGCATGGGCGCCTGCAAAAGAACAAAGCCAATGCGCCGGTAGAACTGACGGTTTACCCCGGCAGTTACCACGGCTTTGACGGCCCCGGGCCTGTCAAGCAAATGGAAGGCCTGGGCAACACCAAAACCGGCAAGGCCACGGTGGGCGGCAACCCCGCAGCGCGGGAAGCATCGCATGCGCGCATGTTCGAGTTTCTCTCGGCGCAGCTGGGTCAGCCTTTGCTGTTGTCGCATGCCCAGCGTTTCAAAGGGCATCACTACGTGGTGCCGCCGGCCTCCGGCTTTGCGGCGGCCGATGACACGGCCGCCGTGCCGCTCAGCGACGCCGGCAAGGCGCGTTATGCCCACTTCCGTACCTTGCCGTCCCCCAAAGCCTTTGCCGTGACGGAAAAGGGCGGCTGGTACTTCAACGCTGGCGAGCCCGAAGCGATCGCGACGACCTTCCAGCAGTGTGCGAGGGCAAAATCAAGGTGCTGGCTGTATGCGGTAGACGATCAGGTGGTGTGGCAGCCCGATGCGGCGGCGCGAGCGGGTGAAGCGGGCCTGAAACGCGTGAGTGCGCCAGCCCGTTGAGCGATGCGTTGCCCAAGCTGCGATTGGCGTGACGTCTGACAAAAGCTGTCACATCCCGGTGTTACGCTGGATTTTTAAACTTCACCCAGGGGCGCACCATGAGTATTCTCGGCAAAATTTTCGGCAAGATATTTCCCTCGCTGCAAACGCCCGACGCAGCGCCGCCGGTGGCTGCCGCCCCCGCTGACACAGCGCCTGCCCCGGCGCCTGCAGCGCCACCCATGCAGCAGGTCGATGTCGAAGCCCTGCTCAACGGCATGGCCAGCAAGAACCCGGAAAAACTCAACTGGAAGACCTCCATCGTCGACCTGATGAAGCTCCTGCACCTGGACAGCAGCCTGGGTGAGCGCAAGGAGCTGGCGAAGGAGCTGGGTTACACGGGCGACATGAATGACAGCGCGACCATGAACATCTGGCTGCACAAGCAGGTCATGAACAAGCTGGCAGCCAACGGCGGCAAGGTACCCGCCGACCTGATGGACTAGGCTTGCGAGGGGTAACGCTCAGGCGGACCTGAGCTTTTCCACCAGGGCTGTGTAGCCCGCCATCGCGTCTTCGCGGGCCATGCCCTTGCGCTGGGCCCATGCATCGTATTTGGCGCGGCCGGTCACGTCCATCATGCCGGGGCGTTCGCCGGTCGCGTCGCCCAGCGTCGCCTGTTTGTACAGGGCATAGAGGCCCAGCAGGGCTTCGTTGTCAGGTGGTTGGGCCAGCGTCTTCACCGCGATGCCGGCGGCTTCAAAAGCGCGTTCGGCTTCGCTGGGGCCGGCAGGGGCCACCGGTTCACCGAAGTGCGCGTCTTCCAGCGCCACGTCGTCGGGAAACCAGCGCGCATCGAGCAGCCGGCCCGAGCGCACCGCAAAGGCCAGCACACCCTGCGACATCAGGCCGCCGGCCGTGAGCGTGGCGGGTACCACGGCCACACCGGCATTGAACACCGGCTGCCCGAATGCGGTGAACCGCACTGCAGCGGCCCACGGCAGCATGGCTTGCAGACCCTTGTTGCCGCGGTAGACGCCGCTGGCGCGGTTGGCGCCGGGCTGGAACCATGCCATGTCCGAAGCGCCCCTGGCAAAGATGCCGGTGAAGTCGCCGGCTTCGAGCGCCGTGCGCAGCGTTTGCGCAAAGGCGGCCAGTGCTTCGGGGCTCATCTTCGGATCGTCTACCGCCATGCCCAGTGAGGCCGCGCTGCTGGCGCCGAAAAACTCCAGCACGTTGCGGGCAACCTGTTCGCGGTCGTTGTCGACGCAGATCATGTGATAGCTGTTTTCCAGCACCACCATGCGGGCTTTGGCGCCGCCGATCTGCTCGACCAGGTAGTTGGCCGAGCTCAGGCTGGTGAGTTCGTCCTCGCGTGCATGGATCACCAGGGTTTCGCTGGCCATGTCTTTCAGGCCCGTCATCACCCAGCCGCGAAGCCGGTCTACCTGCCGCACGCAGGCCAGCGGTACCCAGCGGTAATGAAAGGCTTCACCACGCGCAAATTTGGCTTTAACGATGGCGCGCAGCTGTTCGTTCTTGATGCCGAAAGGGTCTTCTTCCTCGACCTTCATGCGTGCCGCAACGCCGGGCACGTGGTACATCAGGTGGCGCAGCGGGGTGTACCAGGCGGTGGCCCAGCCGTCGATGTAGATAGGCGGCGCCAGCGCGATCAGCTTGCCGCGCGTGTGCTTTTGCCGCTTGGCCAGCTCGGTGGCCAGCAGCGCGCCCATGCACATGCCCATGATGTGGAAGTTGTCGTGCAGCGCGGCCACTTCGTGGTACTTGGCGGTGACGGCATCCATCCACTGCTCGGCGGTGACATTGACCAGGTCTTCGGGCGTGGTGCCGTGGCCAGGCAGGGTCAGCGAATGGGTGACAAAACCGGCGTTTTTCAGCCGCTTGTGCATGGAGCCCAAATCGTATTGCGTGCCGCCCAGCCCGTGGATAAGGAAAACGGCCGGCGTTTTCGTGTCCGCGGCCGGCGCTGGCGACTCGGCGGACGCGGTGCTGGAAGTGTCCAGAGCCACGTCAGGCCTCGACTTCCAGCAGCGCTGCAACCTGTTCGACATTGCCGTCGGCGCCGCGCACACCCGACAGGCGTGCGTTCACGCTGGCCACGCGCCCGTCGCTCCAGCGCAAGGTGTTCTTCCACAGCACGTGGTCGCGCTGGCCCTGCGTCAGGTCGCGCCAGTCGGCTTGCAGTCCGGACTGCTCTTGCGGGTCGGCGTGGGCGATGAAGTCCTGCACGGTCAGCAGTGCGTTGGCGTTGGTGCGCAGCAACTCGCTGGCGCCTTCGCCCCATTCGGCAGCGCCCGTTCTGGCGTCAAAATTGGCGACCACCGTGCGGTTGGAGTCCAGCACCTGGCGGTAGCGGGTGCGCCAGTCCTGTGCCTGCGCCAGGGCCTGTGCGGCGGTGGCGCCCAGGGCATTGACCACGCCCACCAGCAGCGCCATCACGGCGACATAACCCTGGATCTCGATCACGGCCTCACCGGGAAAGCCTTCCACCTCGGCGAAGGGGCCGCCGCCGGCGTTGGTCCATGCGACCAGGGCCAGCGCGCCGATGAGCGTGGCCACCGTGGCGCCGCGTTCTTTCCAGAGGATGGCGGTTACCACCATGAAGGGCAGCGGCAGGTAGGTGAGGGTGGGGCCCAGTGATGCGCTGAACCGGTCGGACACATCGCTCGAAAAGATCAGCCCCGCCACCACAAAGAAAAGCAGGAAGGTGCCGGCGCCCGCCAGGAACTGGCTGGTGGCCATGCCGCCCGATCGCTTGACCTTGAAGCCGGAAAACGCAGTGATGAGCGGCGCAATCAGCAAGATGCCGACAAAGGTGGTGCAGGTCCACACGCGCCATTCGGTCAGCAGGACAACGGGCTCCGGCAGGGCCCAGCTCCAGAGCATCACGCCGATGCTGGCACCCAGCGCGGAGGTCAGCAGTGCGCCCAGCAGCACGCCGGCGTAAGCCTTGCCCGGCTCCATGCCGCCGTCGGGCCCGGTGCTGCGCAGCAGGCGCGCCACCCAGGCGCCCAGGCTTGCGCAGAGTGCTTCGTTCAGGCCAAAAGCGATGGCCGGCAGCACGGCCAGGCCGTCCAGCAAAGCCAGCGCGACGGCCGCCAGCGCGGCGCCCGCCAGCACGGCGGGGCGTTTGGGCGGCTTCACGGCCAGCAGCGCGCCAAAGGTGACACCCGTGGCCAGCCAGACGGATGCGCTCAGCGTCATCGCGTCGCCCATGCTTTGGGACAGCACCGCGGCAACGGCCCAGGCTAGAAAGGTCACGGCAAGGGTGACGATAAAGGACAGGGCCATGAGAAACCTCCTCTGAGAGTCGTTCTGATGTGCGGCACAGGGGCTGCCGGATGTGCTGGGCTAGTTTATCCAGTCTGTTGCGAATGTTGAACCGCAGTCTTAAGGGTAAGTCCCCGCAGCGTCAACATCGCTGAAATCTACATTTTTAGGGAGGTTTTTTGGCCTTTGGGGCAATAGGGACGGGCGCTGGCAGCTATTGAATTGATAGCGGTTCCTTGAGGCCGGATTTTGCTCCGGCATTGCGCTCTTTGCTGAGGATTGCTGGCCGGGGTTGCCCGGCATGCAACTCACTTTCTTTTGCTTCGCCAAAAGAAAAGTGAGTAGCCGCCGGGCTACCCCCGGCCAGCAACACCCAGCAGAGGGCGCCCCGCCGGAAACAACAGCAGCCTACTCGAGGAAATTCCTCAAAGCCGCCTCAACCGCAGCCGCCGTTGCCAACGGCTTCTCCATCGGAAACAGATGACTCCCATCCAGCATCATGATCCGCCCCTTCGTCACCTTTTCGGTCATCGCCATTCCAACCTGCTTCATCTCCACCGATTGCCGTCCGCCGATAAAGGCAACGGGGCATTTCAGCGGATGGCGTTTGAGCAAACCTTCCAGATTGTGCGGAAGCGTGTTGTAGATCGCGGTTTCGACGTCGCGGTCGAAGCTCAGCAACTGCTTTCCATCGTCGTCGCCGGTGCCTTCGTAGGTGCCATGCTCGATGTAGTCGCGCAGTACCTGTTCGTCCCAGGCGGCAAATGCCTTCTTGCTGCGAAAGTGTTCAAACACTTCCTCTTTGCCCAGCCACTGGTTCTTGCGTTTGCGGCTGATGGCGCCGGGGGATATGGAGCCCACCAGTTGTGCGCGCTTGGCCACGCTCAGCGCTGCGGCGCGCCAGCCACCCAGGATGGGGGAGTCGACCAGCACCACGCCCTTGACGGCTTGGCCGCCCAGCACCGGGTTGCGTGCGGCGCACATCAGGCTTAAAAACCCGCCCAGTGAATGCCCCACCAGGAAAGCCGGCTGGCCGGATTTTTCAACCTCGCGGGCTGTGAAGTCGGCCAGCTGTTGCACCAGGTGCGGCCAGTTGCTGGTGACGGGGTAGTGTGGGTCGTGGCCGAATTTTTCAATCGCCTTGACCTGAAAGCCGCGTGCTTTCAGGCTCTGGAACACCGCGCTGTAGGTACTGGCCGGGAAGCTGTTGCCGTGGGAAAAAATGACCAGCGGCTTTGCGTTGGCGGGCACGGCTTAAATCAGTTTTTCGTCAGGCGTGCTGATCTTCTTCAACGGCTCATGGCGCGTGGCCGGCATCTTCAACGGGATGTCGGTGTGCGCGTCGTCCCACACCGGGTCTTCGATGCTGTCGAACACCTCGCGCAGCTTCTGGCCCCAGCTGCTGTGCATCATGCGGTAGTAGGGGTTGTCGTTGTCGATGCAGACGATCTTGTCGCTCCGGTAGGTGTCGGCCTCATAGACCACCAGGTCCAGCGGCAGGCCAACCGAGAGATTCGACTTCATCGTCGAGTCCATGGACACCAGCACACACTTGGCGGCTTCGGCCAGCGGCGTGGCCGGGGTGAGTACGCGGTCCAGCACGGGTTTGCCGTATTTGGATTCGCCGACCTGGAAGTAAGGTGTCTCGTCGGTCGCTTCGATGAAGTTGCCGGCCGAATACATCTGGAAGAGGCGCATGTTCTCGCCGCGGATCTGCCCGCCAAAGACCAGCGAGACGTTGAAGTCGACGTCGGCGTTTTTCAGCGCCTCGGCGTCGCGGTCGTAGACGCGGCGGATCGCCGAGCCCAGCACGCGCGCAGCGTCGAACATGCTTTTGGCATTCCAGATCGTGATGGCTTCGCCGCCGTCGGGGTCCTTGAGCTGCTCGACCTGCAGGATCTCGCGGATCGACTGGGAAATCGACAGATTGCCGGCCGACAGCAGCACCATGAAACGGTCGCCCGGCTTTTCATAGACGATCATTTTGCGGAAGGTGCTGATGTGGTCCAGGCCCGCGTTGGTGCGGGAGTCTGACAGGAACACCAGCCCGGCGTTGAGTTTGGCGGCGACGCAGTAAGTCATGAGGTGGCTTTGGTGGCTTGGAAGTGTGGGGGCGGTCGGGTTGCGCTGGGTCACGGTGAGGCGGAGATCTTTTTCAGGCGGTACAGAGCGTCCAGCGCTTCGCGCGGACTCAGTGCGTCAGGGTCTATGGTACCCAATGCCTTGTCCACGGCACTTTGCTCGGGCGCGGCGGCTTCGGGCGGGGCGGCAAACAGGTCGACCTGGGCGCGCGCTTCAGTCTGATGGGCCTCCAGCGCGGTGAGTGCATAGCGGGCGTGGTTGACGACGGCGGCGGGCACGCCGGCCAGCTTGGCCACGGCAATCCCGTAGCTTTTGCTGGCGGGGCCGGGCTCGATGTGGTGCAAAAACACGATGTCGGCGCCGGACTCGACCGCGCTCACGTGCACGTTGATCGCACCGTGGTGCTGCGCCGGGAATTCGGTGAGCTCAAAGTAATGCGTGGCAAACAGCGTGAAGGCCTGGGTCTTGTTGTGCAGGTAGGCCGCGATGCCGCCGGCCAGCGCCAGGCCGTCGAAGGTCGAGGTGCCGCGGCCGATTTCGTCCATCAGTACCAGTGAATGCGGCGTGGCGGCATGCAGGATTTGCGCGGCCTCGGTCATTTCAAGCATGAAGGTCGATTGCGCGTTGGCCACATCGTCGGCTGCGCCTATGCGGGTGTGGATAGCATCTATGGGCCCGAGCCGGCAGCTGGCCGCCGGCACGTAAGAGCCCACGCTGGCCAGCAGCACGATCAGCGCCACCTGGCGCATATAGGTCGATTTACCGCCCATGTTGGGGCCGGTGATGACCTGCATGCGGTGCTTGCCGCTCATGACGGAATCGTTGGCGATGAAGGCGCCGCCGCCGGTTTCGGCCAAGCGCGCTTCGACGACAGGGTGGCGGCCCTGGCTGATGTCGATGCAGGGCTCGCGTACGAACACGGGCGCGGCCCAGTTGAGGGTGAGCGAGCGTTCGGCCAGCGCGCACAGCGCGTCGAGTGAGGCGAGAGCGCGCGCCAGGCGGCTCAGCGCGGGAATGAAGTCCTGCAACTGGTCGAGCAGCTGTTCATACAGCCACTTCTCGCGCGCCAGTGCGCGCTCCTGCGCCGACAGGGCCTTGTCTTCAAAGGCTTTGAGCTCGGGCGTGATGTAGCGCTCGGCATTTTTCAGTGTCTGGCGGCGGCGGTAGTCGTCGGGCACCTTGTCGAGTTGGCCTTGTGTGACTTCAATGTAGAAGCCGTGCACCTTGTTGAACTGCACACGCAGGTTGGCGATGCCGGTGCGGGCTTTCTCACGGCCTTCCAGGTCCAGCAAAAAGTCGTCGCAGTTGGTCTGGATGGCGCGCAATTCGTCCAGGTCGGCATCGCAGCCGTGGTTGATGACGCCGCCGTCGCGTATCAGTGCGGCAGGCTCGTCCAGCACATAGCGGCCCAGCAGCTCGCGGCAGCCTTCCGGCGGCTGCAGGTCCTCAAAGATTTTGATTAAAAGTGCTGGTAGCCCAATACCGGCGGGCGCCACCAGCTCTGTTTTTTGTAGCGTGTCTTTCAGGGCCACGAGCTCGCGCGGGCGCACCTGGCGCAGCGCGATGCGGGCCGTAATGCGTTCCACATCGCTGCAGCCCTTGAGTTTGGCGCGCAGGGTTTGCTGTGAGCCGCTGCGCAGGTGGGTAATGGCATCCAGCCTGTCGGCGGCCTGTGCGCGATCGCGGCGCGGGGTGAGCAGCCAGCTTTTCAGTGCGCGGCTGCCCATGCCGGTGGTGCAGGTGTCCAGTAATGAAAACAGCGTGGGCGATTCTTCGCCGCGCAAGGTCTGCGTGAGTTCCAGGTTGCGGCGCGTGGTTTGCGGCAGCTCGATCAGCTCGCCCGAACGCACCACCTGCAGGCCCTGCACATGCGACAGCGCCCGGCCCTGTGTGTGTTCGGCGTAGCCCAGCAGCGCCGAAGCGGCGGCGTGCGCCTCATTCAGCGCTTCGGCGTTCCAGGATGCGAGCGAGGCGACTTTGAGCTGGTCCAGCAGGCGGCGCGCGCCCAGGGCGGAATCAAACTGCCATGCCGGGCGGGCGCTGACGGCGCAGCGCTGGGCTTTGAGGCGCTGCTCAAAGGCCGGCGTCGCGTCGACGTTGTAAAGCAGTTCGCTGGGCGCCACGCGCGCCAGCCAGGCTTCGAGTTCGTCATTGGCGCAGTGCGCCAGGTGGATTTCGCCCTGCGTCACGCTGAGCCAGGCCAGGCCGCAGGTGTTGCGTGCGCCCTGGTGCACGGCCAGCAGGATGGATTCGGTTTTGTCGCTCAGCAGCTCGGTGTCGGTCAGTGTGCCGGGCGTGACCACGCGCACCACTTTGCGCTCCACGGGGCCCTTGCTGGTGGCGACGTCGCCGACCTGCTCGCAGATGGCCACCGACTCGCCGAGCTTGATAAGTTTGGCCAGGTAGCCTTCCAGGGAATGAAAGGGCACACCCGCCATGACGACCGGCTCGCCCGCGGACTGGCCGCGCCGCGTCAGCGTGATGTCGAGCAGGCGGGAGGCCTTTTCCGCGTCGGCAAAAAAGACTTCATAGAAATCCCCCATGCGGTAAAAAACCAGGGTGTCGGGGTACTCCGCCTTGATGCGCTTGTATTGCGTCATCATGGGTGTGTCTTCCGGCGCCCCGCCTGTTGGGTTTTTGCCGCGAATTGTTTCTTTTTGCATCAATGACCTAGCGCGTGCGCGCTTCCTTCTTTTTGCATTTTCGTCTCACCTGGCGCCTATCTCAGGGGCCGTTCCTCGATGTTTCCGGCTCCTGATTGTCCTTTACTATCAGGCACTTACCGTCAGGGTCGGCTTCTGCCTGAAAAACCTGGAGTGCGGCCTTCAGTCGGGATGAAGCCCTACGCTGAAATCCGGCAATTTGCCAAAGAACGGTATTTGTGAGGAGGTAGACTCACTTGCATTCATCCATTCAAAAAAGCAAGCCGGATACGGTCTGCGCCAGGGCCCACGACCTCAACCGAAAGGCAAGCAATGACCGAGCCGAGTATCTCGCCTTTCAACAGCGCAAGCGGGGCGGAGCCGACTGATACCGTGCTTGCCGAGCCGTCCCTGGCCAATAAGGGCCGCAGGGCGGTGCATGAAACCGCCCGTCTTTGTGTGGGTTATCTGGTGCTTGTCGGCGTCAGCCTGGCGGTCTCGTTGCTGGCGGTGCTTATGCGGCCATTGTTGCCGAGGGTATTGAGCAAACGATGGGGGCGCAGGCTGGTTGCGGCCACGTTCCGGTCTTACCTGCGCCTGCTGGTGTTGATGGGGGCCTGCCGGTTCGACCTGACGGCGCTGGATGCGCTGCAGGCGGGCCCGGCGGTGATCATCGCGCCCAATCATCCTTCCCTGTTGGACGCCATCATGATCCTGTCGCGCTTGCCTGACGCCACCTGCATCATGAAGGCGGACATCGTCAACAGCGTTTTTTTTGGGGCCGGTGCGCGGCTGGTAGGCTACATCCGCAATACGCCGCTGCGCACCATGGTGCAGCTGGCCGTCGCCGACTTGCGCCAGGGCAGCAGTTTGCTGCTTTTCCCGGAAGGCACCCGCACGCGGCGGTTTCCTGTGGGGCGCATGCAGGGAACGACCAGCCTGATTTCCAAATACGCGGGTGTGTCGGTACAGACCGTTTTTATCGAAACCGATTCGAGGTTTCTGGGCAAGGGCTGGTCCCTGCTATGGACGCCGAAAATGCCGGTCACTTACCGTGTTCGCCTCGGCAAATGCTTTGAGCCGGTAAGCGACACGGCGCACTTCACCGCAGAGCTGGAGCAATACTTCCAGACCGAGCTGGGGCGTACCCGCTCGTCCTCCCTGACTGCTTCAGCGCCGCCGGCGTGAAGCTGCACGCAGTTTTCCGTTCAAGTTAAATCTCTCGATGAATGATTCCCTTCGCGACATGTCCAGGACGCATCTCGTCCTGATTCCCAGTTACAACCCCGGTGTCAAAGTTGACGAAACAGTTCGCAGTGCACTTGCTCAGTGGGCGCCGGTCTGGGTGGTCGTCGACGGCAGCACGGACGGCAGCACCGACCGCCTGCTGGCAATGGCCGCAGACGATGCGCGCTTGCGTGTCGTGGTGTTGCCGCGCAATGTGGGCAAGGGTGCCGCGGTGCTGCACGGCATTGAGCTGGCTGCGGCCCAGGGGTTCACGCATGTGCTGACCATGGACTCCGATGGGCAGCACCCCGCCCACCTGATTCCGGAGTTCATGGTCGCGTCGCTGGCCCAACCCGCTGTTATGGTGCTCGGCGTGCCGGTGTTCGCCGCGGATGCCCCGCGCCTGCGGGTCAATGGACGCAAGGTGTCCAATGGATGGGCCGACCTGGAAACCCTCTGGGCCGGCATCGGGGACTCCCTGTTCGGCTTTCGTGTTTACCCGATCGCGCCGCTGCGTGATGTGATGGCCGGGCAACGCTGGATGCGCCGGTTTGATTTTGACCCGGAAGCGGTGGTGCGCATGTGCTGGCGCGGCGTGAAACCAGTCAACCTGCCGGCCACCGTGAAGTATTTTCGGCCCGACGAAGGGGGTGTGTCGCACTTCAACTACTTGCGCGACAACCTCTTGCTCACCTGGATGCATTCCCGGCTTTTCATCGGGTTTGTGCTGCGCTTGCCGGTGTTGCTGGCCCGGCGCCTGTTTCAGCGATCGTGATGAGTTGAGGCCAGCGCCGCGGAGCCGGGCAGCGACTTGACTGCCTGGTATTCTGAAAATACGCCGGCTTCCAGGTGTTGCCTGACATCCGCCAGACCCGCCGCGCGCAGCGTGGCCAGCACCTGTTCGGGCGGCACGCAGGCTTCTATGCTGTCCCAGTAGTAGCGCCAGATGGACGCGGTTTCCTTTTGCCGCGAAACGAAGCGCGTCAGCAGCGGTATGACGCCGCGCATGTAGGTCTTGAGCAACCAGCGGCCCCAGGGGCTTTTTGCTTGGGTGATTTCTAGCACGCAGAGCCGTCCACCGGGCTTCAACACGCGTTCAAATTCTGCAAATGCCACACCCAGGTCGCTGATGTGGCGCAGGGCATAGCCCATGCTTAGAAAGTCGAAATGGTTGTCCGGAAACGGCAGGGACTCGGCCCGGCCTTCCACCAGCACCATGGTTTTTGGCAGCTTGCTGGCGGCCATCATGCCGGGGCTGGGATCAAGGCCGGTCACCAGCGTGGGGTCTCCAGTCAAGAGGCAGGCTTGCGCGGCAACCAGCCCGGTTCCCACGCCCACATCGAGCACTTTCATGCCGGTTTTCAGGCCGCCGCGAATCAGTGCGTCGCGTCGATAGCGTGAACCGCTGCCCCAGGCCAGGATCGCCTCGATGCGGTCGTAGTCCGGCGCCGTGCTGTCAAAAATCCTGCGCAGATAGGTTTGCCGGTCCTGCTCTGTCTGGTAATACTCGGTCAGCGGGACATGGGGTGCATGCACCGTGGGAGTGTTTTCAGGAATGGTCATGGAGTGCCTTTTTAAATCATGCCGCCGTTGATGGAAATAACCTGGCCGCTGATGTAAGCTGCGCGCTCTGAAGTCAGAAAACTCACGAGGTCGGCGACTTCTTCGGGTCGGCCGGCTCGTTTCATGGGTACCAGCTGCGCGATGGCAGTGGCATCAAAACTGTCCTGGCTCATCGGCGTTGCGATGATGCCGGGCGCGACCGCATTGACCGTGATGCCGCGGCTGGCCACCTCCAGTGCAAGGGATTTTGTGGCCGAATGCAATGCGCCTTTGGCAGCCGAATAATTCACCTGTCCGCGGTTGCCTGCCACTGCGGCGACCGACGTGATGTTGATGATACGCCCCCAGCGCGTACGGATCATCGGCATCATCAAGGGCTGGGTGACATGAAAAAAACCATTCAGCGAGACGTCAATGACCTGTTGCCATTGCCGCAGCTGCATGCCCGGAAAGACCGCGTCGTCATGGATGCCGGCGTTGTTCACGATCACCTGGACCGGCCCCTGCAGCAGCAGGGTTTCCAGGGCAATGGCGGTTGCGGCGGCATCAGTGACATCAAACGCCACAGCCTCCGCATGACCGCCTGACGCCTGGATGGAGGCCACCAGCGCTAAGGCGGCATCAAGGCCGCGGTTGGCATGCACGATGACGTGAAATCCATCGGCAGCCAGTTGCCGGCAAATGGCCGAGCCAATGGCGCCACTGCCACCGGTGACCAGCGCGCGTTTGAGTACGGAGGCGTTCATGCAGTCCCCTTGGATGGTGCGCCGAGCATCACCACGGCGCGGCCTGACAGAAGCAATGCAGGGCCCGCGTGGACCGTAAACCCATAAAGAATACTGCCGGCGTCGCCGCTCGTGCGCTCGGCATGAATGGTGAGCGCGAGGTCGACGTCGTCGAGTCTTTCGACATGCAGGGTGACGCCGCGAACGCTGACCAGGTAGCCGAAGGGGGCGGCATCGCCGGCCTGCGGGTGGTTTTCCTGGGTACCGGCCACGGCTTCCGAGATCAGTGCGCCATGCACGGCCATGGCTTGCGCCGCATATTCAATCCCGCATGCGGCGCCCAGCCTTCCGTAGGCACGCAGAGGATTGCCGGCAGCGCGGTGGCTGGTGGCTTCGCAGGCAATCTGGCTGTTGTCCCACGCCGTGACGCGTTCAAGCAGGCACATGCTGCCTTGATGGGGAATGCGGCGCGCGATCTCGTCGTGCTCAAGACTCAAAGGCGCGTTGCAGGCCTTGGTGGGCATCAGGCCTGCAAGCGTCACGGTGCCACCTGCAGGGCCAGCTGCCGGCCGTCAAGGTAGTCCAGCACGATCCGGCCGCTTTGCTGCCGCGCGATGCTGAGCAGCAGCGGCAGGCAGCGTGCCGCAGGAATGTCTGTGCGCAGCTGTTCGAGCGCGGCGTCATCGAGCCGGTCGGCAGGCAAGGCCGTCAGGCAGTTGTCTGGTTCCAGCGTCCACTGCGCCTGGCTGTGTTCACTGCGGTAGGGTGTCAGCACCAGTCCCAGGCCAAAGGTGTCGGGAATGGGGCGTGTGCTGTACAGCGGCTCCGGGTAATCGGTGTCATAAGCGACCAGCAGCACGGGTACCTGGTCCACCGCTACCTGGGTCATGGCCTCGAGCAGGCCTGCCGAAAAACTTGCATCGCGCGCGCAAAGCACTGAAGACGAAACCATCGAGCCGCTTGAAATGCTCCAGTAGCCGGAGGCGGCGTTGTGCACTGAATTGTGAAAGCGCGTCGGGGAGATCAGCCTGTCGCTGGAGGCCAGTGCATTGCAAATTTCGTGGCAATTGACGGCGTCGCCGCTGGAAGATGAAAACACGGATGCCAGCATGGCAGCTTGCAGGCCCGAAGCTGCAACGGCTTCCTCGCTCACAGCCAGCGACACCTTGACCACCGCGCCGGCCCGGCGGCGTTCGGCCTGCGGTAAAGCCATGGGTGGCGGAAGAACGCAGCGCGTGGCTTGATAAGCGGTGCTGCCTTTGAGATGTTCGCGC
Source organism: Polaromonas sp. P1_F4 (assembly GCF_056405675.1). Taxonomy (NCBI): domain Bacteria; kingdom Pseudomonadati; phylum Pseudomonadota; class Betaproteobacteria; order Burkholderiales; family Comamonadaceae; genus Polaromonas; species Polaromonas sp. P1_F4. The sequence continues at coordinate 28,268 of NZ_JBFUBP010000004.1, forward strand.
CCTTGCGCCCACCCCGCCAGTCCGGGGCCCAGTAGCCCGATACCTTCGACAAAGACCGTCAGCGCTGTTGCGGATGGGGATTGTGCTTGTGTCATGTCGGGACCTTAACCGGCACGGCCAAAAATCAGGCTGCAATTGGTGCCGCCGAAGCCAAAGGAGTTGCTGAGCACATGCCGGGGGGCGGCCTCCTGGTTGTCCAGGAGGTAGTTGACAGGCAGGGCCGGGTCGCGCTCATGGGTGTTGATGCCGCCGGGCAGCAGGCCGTGCTGCAATGCAAGCGCGCAGATCACGGCTTCAAGCCCGCCTGCGGCGCCCAGCGTGTGGCCGGTGGCGCCCTTGGTGGAGCTGCAGGGGGTGCCTGGGCCGAATAGCCCGGACACTGCCTTGGCTTCCGCGGCATCGTTGCTTTGTGTGGCGGTACCGTGCAGGTTGATGTAATCGATCCCGGCCGTGGTGAGGCCGGCCATGTCCAGTGCCTGCTGCATTGCCAGCCGTGCGCCCAGGCCGTCGGGATGGGGGGAAGACATGTGGTGGGCGTCGCTGGATTCGCCGACGCCCAGGAGCAGCACGTCACCTGGGGCGGGTTGTGCCGGCGTGGGCTCCAGCAGGGCGAAAGCGGCCGCTTCGCCAATGGTGATGCCATTGCGTGCGGCGTCGAATGGCCTGCAAGCCTGGGGGGAAATCAGGCCCAGCGAGTTAAAGCCATACAAGGTTGTGAGACACAGCGAATCGACCCCGCCGACCACGGCAGCATCGATCAGACCCGCCCGCATCATCCTTCGCGCGGAGGCAAACACCTTGGCACTGGAAGAGCAGGCTGACGAGACGACGGCGGCCGGGCCGGTCAGCCCAAGGTACTGACGCGTGAAATCAGCGACAGAAAATGTATTGTGTGTTGTGCCGTAAATGAAATCGGGGGGCAGGGCACCGGTCTCGGGGTCGCGCCGGCGATAGGCGAGTTCGGTTTGCAAAATGCCCGATGTACTGGTGCCGATGAAGACTCCCACGCGGTGCGCGCCGTATTTTTTGCTGGCGGCTGCCGCCGCTTCAGTAAAGCCGTCCTGCTGAAGCCCCAGCAGGGCGAGCCGGTTGTTCCGGCAGTCGAAGCGGGCCCATTGCGCAGGAAGCTGCACGCTGTCGGTGCCCGTGACCTCGCCTGCAAAGGTCGGCAGGTCGACCGTGTCAAAAGTGCATGGGGCGAGCCCGCTCCGCCGCGTACGCAACGCGTCGAGAGTTTGTGCAAGACCGCGACCCATGCTGCTGGTTGCGGTGAAGTGGGAAAGCCAAAGTGGATACAGAGAAAAAACCAATCTGAAGAAAAAGACACTTTAGCAAATCAGGTGGCAAATCCGGCGCCGTTGCGATGCCGGACACCAGCTGTTACTTGCCTGCGGTGCGCTGTTTGTGAAGATGCAGGGACAACCAGGCTGCCACCCCCCCCAGGAGCAGGCCTCCGGCAACGTCCACCGCGACATGCTGCCTTGTGGCCAGTGTGGAATAGGCAATGCCGAAACACCAGAGGGCGTTCACCGCCAGCAACCATGCGGGGACGGAGAATCGGCGCAACAGGTGGTGCAGCCAGATGCCTGAAAAAATGGCTGTTGCCACATGAAGCGAAGGGCAGGCGTTGCCTGCCGCGTCCATGTTTTTCAGGAAAAGCATCTGAGGGTATTTCGGCCAGTCAATGTCTGGGGCGGGTGCGGCCGTGGGCCAGAAATAAAAAACCAGCAGACCCGCCAGGCAGGTCAGCGCAATGGCGCCGCCATAGCGCAGGAGTTCGCGCCGGTCGCCAAAGAAGATGGGCGGCAGCGAGACATAAACCCATAGCGAGAGGTAAACCGGCAAGGCCAGCGGTTCAAAAGCGATGAAGCGGTCGGGCCAGGTGAGAGGCATCACCGCGATCGGAAAGGCCGGGTGCTTGAGCAGGTAAAAGTAGGCGCCGAAAAACACGCCGATGAAAAGCATCGTGCCAATGGCTTTCAGATAGATGTGCTGAAAGATAACCCGCCCTATTTGTGACCACGGGCTCTGCCGGGTTTTCTGCGTAGGATTCATGCGAGGGCCTGCTGCAGGGTCACGGTGCGCAGGTTGGCGGCCGCAATGGACTCCAGCAAGGCGGGCAGGACATCCAGGATGACCGGAACACCTTGCGGTGTGCGTGCTGCATTGCCGTCATGCAACAGCAGGATGGCGCCGGCTTGCAGCCCGGCTGTGAGTTTGCGTTTTACACGCTCGGCATTGGCGACGCGGGTGTCGAAACCGCGCACGGACCAGCTGGCAAGCTTCAGGCCGAGCCGGGCCAGTACCGGATCAAGAAAGGGGTTGCGCAGGCCGGCGGGAGCGCGAAAGAAGAGAGGCCGCCGGCCTGTCAGGCCGCTCAGTGTGTTTTGCGCCGCCTGCAACTCGCGAAACATGCTGCGCGGGCCCGTCAGGGCAAAGTAGTGGCGGTGGTGCTGGCTGTGGTTTTCAACGGCATGTCCGCGCCGCACCAGCTCGCGGCACAACTCGGGATGGCGGGCGGCTTTGTCACCGACGCAAAAAAAGGTCGCGCGGGCCGCATACCGGTCGAGCAGGTCCAGGACTTTGGGTGTCACGGCGGGGTCGGGGCCGTCATCGATGGTCAGGGCGATTTCCCGCCTGGCGACGGAGGCCTGGGGCAGGCGGGTCCAGTTGGGGCCAAGCCACTGGCTGCGGGGCCACATACCCACGACGGTGAGCAACAGGTGGTTGAGGACCACGGCGGCAAGCGCCCAGCGCCACCAGCCGGAATCAACAAGGATGGCCGCAAGTGCCGCCGCATGCAGCGTGATGCTCGCACGTACCAGGATGCTGGGCTTCCACCGGAGGTCAGGCATGGGGCTTCCTGGCAAAAATTGCGGCATAAACCAGCGCCAGGATGACCCCCGGGGCAACGGTAACGCCCATGGCTTGGAGGATGGATACTTTGGAAAATGCGAGCAGGCCAAACCCTGCGACGGTGGTCAGATTAGCCAGCAGCATGGACGCCAGGGTTCTGGGCGCTATCGGGGCATGGGGATCGGGCCGGTCAAAAAACAGCGCGTAGTTGGAGCCCACGGCCACGACCAGCAACAGGCCCACCAGGTGCAGGATGATCAGTTGCTGGCCCAGCAGGGCCAGCCCGGCCGTGACTGTGACGACCGCGGCCGCCAGCGGCGCAATGATCCGCAGCACCCGGGAAGGGGAGCGGAAAACCACCAGCAACAGGGCCACGAGGACTGCCAGCCCGCCCAGTGACAGCACGATGGCTTCGTGCAGGTAGCTGGAATACAAACGGTCAGACTCGGTTTTCATGTCGACAAAAAGTACGCCAGGCAAGGGCTTGGTGGCCAGCGCGGCACGAATGTTGTCGGCGTCGATGTTTCGTCCCTGGGACGCAGTCAAAGGTAGCAGGGCGCTCCAGCGGCCGTCTTTACCAATCAGCAATGCGGCCAAGGCCATGGCCATCGAGGTTTTTTCAAGGTCGGCTGGCTGCAGCAGGGGCTGGCTGCGGGCGGCGGCGACCTCTGCCAGGAAAGGTGAAAACACCCCGGGGCGCACTGGCAGGCCTTGCGTGGCCTGGGTCATGCGGGCCTGCAACACCTCAGCGGCGGGCAGGCTGGCCTGGCGGGCGCGTTGCGTGGCCACGCTGGGGAGGTAGCGGCTGGGGCTCTCAAACCCGGCAATCTCGCCGCGCTCGACCTGTGCCTGGAGCAGGGTTGAAACCTGTTCAGCAGTCTGGAGCACCGACTCCTGGCTGGTACCGGAGACCACCACCACATAGCGCACGTCAGGCGCCCCCATATCGGCACGCAGGCTTTCATCCAGCGCTACATCGGCTTGCGAGACCGGGCTGAGCGAGGAAATCTTGTCGTTGAAGAGGCTTGCGTGATTTCCCACAAGGACGGCACAGGCGGCTATCAGCAGGGCCGCGGCAGGCCATCGCAACAAGGCCGCATGTTGCACCAGCCCCTCCAGCGCCCGCCCGATGGCCGACACATCATGGATGCGGAAATGGCGCGGCAGCAGATGCGGCAGCACATAGCGGGTCACTGCGGCGGCCACGACCAGGCCGGCAATCGAATACAGGCCGAGTTGAGCCAGACCCGGAAAGCCCGAGAACAAAAGAGAGGCAAAACCGGCAATGGAGGTCAGAACGCCGAGCCGGACGGTCGGCCAGAAGCGCTTGACCCAATGCGCCTGGTCGGCGCCCGCATCCTCGGACTGCACGAAAAGATAAATGGAATAGTCCACGGCTTCCCCGATCAGCGCTGTGCCGAAGCCCAGCGTGATACCGTGCACCGACCCAAAGCCCAGGCTGACCGCGGCAATCCCCGCCAGCGCGCCGCTCAGCACGGGCAGAAATCCGAGCAAAAGGGCGCCGACGGAACGGTAAACCAGCAGTAACAGCGTCGCGATCAGCGCCACGCTGATCAGCGAGAGGTGGCTCACCTGGCTTTGAATGGTTTCGCGGGACGTGACCGAAAATACGCCAGGGCCCGTCATGACGAAGCTGGCACCAGCTGAGGAACCGCCCGCCACATCGAAGGCCTGGCGAATCGCGGCCATCGCGCGTTGCTGGGCATCGGTGTCAGAGCCTGCTGCATGGGTCTGCAGCAGCATCAGCGCGCGCTTGCCATCACGTGAAGTCCAGGCGCCATGGGCCTGTTGCGGCTGGCTTCCGCCGTTGAGCTGGCCCAGCAACTGCACCATTTCGCCGGTAGGGTCGCGGGGCAGCAGGGCCTTGACCATCAGGCCTGCGGGCGAAGCGAGCAATTCGATGCTGTCAGTGAGGGCCGTGTGCAACCCATCCGCGCTGAATCGTTCCGGCGTCACTGAAGGGCTCAGCAGATAACGATGGTTGAGCAGGAAATTGCGGTCCCGCTCGCTATTGACGGGTTCGCCATTCGCCACGCTGGCGAAAGCGGAGTCGGTGCGCAACTGCTGCGCCATCTTTTTGGAAAGCGCTGCACGCTGAGGGGCATCGGAGCCTTCTATGCCTACCAGGACAAGCCGAGAGGCCAGGCCCTCGGTCAGCTGGTCCATCAGCAGTTGTTGCTCGGGTGTGGGAGTACGCGGCAAAAACGCCGACAGGTCGGTCGTGAACTGTGTGCGGCTGATGACAATGCCGCAACCGATCAGGAATGCCAGCCATACCGCAATGGCTGCCATGCGGCCGCGTGCGCCGTTCATCACGGGGCTGCCACTTGCTCGATGGTCATGGTGGAGCTGTCGCCATCGGCCTGGGCGATGTCGATGTTGCGCAACTGGTCACGCACACCCGTAATGCGGATGCGTTGGATCACCGCCTGCATTTTGGGATCGACGGGCTGCAATTGCAGGGTCCAGCGTTCGGCCGTGCCTTCAAGGCTGAGCCGGTAGTTACGCTCCAGGGCGTTGCGGTCGCCCGCCAGGGTGCCGCGAATGCTGTCAATGAACGCGGCCAGCTCGGGGTACGCCTGCAGCCGCAGCTGGTATTTTTGCTTCCCACGTTCAATCACCAGTTCTCCGCCGTTCACCACCATGGATTCAGGCTTCGGTTTGAGCGTCCGCTTTTCCAGCCGGTCGGGTGCGGTATAGAGCAGTTCGCCGGACGATTCCACCGGTTTGTCGAGCAGCGCAATGCTCTTTTTTTCGACAAAGGTGGCGCGGCCCGACTTGGTTTGCGCCAGCGAATCCATCAGTTGCTGAAGGTCCCAGGCGGCCAGCGCTGCCGGGCTCAACGCGGCCAACACCAGACCCATCACAACTGCGGCCAGCGCGAAGACGGGCCGTGACGGCTGTTGCGTGATGTGCGACGAGGCGGGGGTGGACGTTTGCTGAATAAGGTGTGTCATATGCTCAGGTGTTTTGTTCAGGCTGGCCGGACTGCCGCGGCGCGCGCCGCCAGAAATCAAAAAAATTGAACCAGTTGTAAGGCGCGCTGCGGCAGTATTGCGCCATCAGTGCAGCATAGCGCGTCATGGCAGATTGCACCGCCGCTGTGCGGCCGCGCGAAGGCAGCGTCGAGAAATCCGCCAGAGGTTCGAAATGAATGTCATAACGATTGCCGCCGCGGTACAGCCCCGTCATGAACAACACGGGGCGTTTCAGGATGGCGGCCATGCGAAAAGGACCCAGCGGCAGCTCGGCGGCGTCTCCGAGGAACTCGATGGAATAGGTGTCGTCCTTACCCAGTGACCGGTCACCCAGCATGCCAACGACGGCACCCTCATCCAGCAGTTCGTGCACCCTGATCATGGAATCGATATGTCCCAATGCCACGACGTCCAGTTGCGCTTTGGGATTGATGGCGCCCATCGCCGCGTTAATTTTTCGCGCATTTTCCTCGTACATCACCATGGCAATGCGCAGGCCCGGTTGCTGGCGCCCGATGGCCCGCAGTACTTCAAAACTGCCCAGATGGGCACCGATGAGGAACACGCCTCTTCCGTCAGCCACCACCTTGTCGATCAGTTGCTGGTTGTGCACCTGGATATCAAACAGCTCGAAGCGGTCGTTCAGCAGGTAAACACGGTCGTGAATGGCAGAAGCAAAACTCAGGAAATGCCGGAACAGATGACGCCAGCCGACCGCAGCGGGCGACGGCAGGTCGAACACGCGCCGCAAATAGTTTCGTGACGTCCGGCGCGCCGCCGGCGCGAAAACGAGGAAATAGGCTGCAATCCCGTAAAGGACGATGCGGCTGGTGCTGCGGCCCAGGTTCAGCGATATCCAGGTCATGACACGCAGCATGAAGCCGTTGCTGCGTTCCGGGAGCTGCTGCCATTCGGCGCCTGATGTCGCATTGGCTCCGCGTGGCGTGTTCATGGCTGCGGCGATAACAGCAAGGTTCCGGTGGCCACTTTTCGGTCGCCGCTGGAAATGTCAAAGCGCGTGCTGCCGGTGGCGGTGGTGCTGCAGGAGATGGTCAGCGTCTCACCGGGCCCCACCGTGCTGAGGAATTTCGCCGAGCTGATCTGGCAGACCTCCGTGGCATGGCCGGTACGTGCGTGTTGTACCGCGTGTATGGCGGCGTCGAGCAACACCACACCGGGAACAATGGGTGTACCGGGGAAATGCCCGGCAAGCGCCGGATGGTCAGGGGCGATGGAAAACCGGGTTTCGCCCGGAACGGGAGATTTCTTTTGAAGATGGTTGCGCGCCAGGGTAACCAGCGTATCGCGCGGCAATTTCCCGGTGCTGTTGCGTGGCAGGCTGTCGAGCAGCACGAGGGGCCGCGGGATGAATATGGCGTCAACCCGCTCCCTCAGCGCCGCCAGAAGGGCCGGCGCCGTCAGGCCCGGTGCCACAACGAAAGCCATCAACCGGACCACGGTGTCGCCGGAACCCTCGTCCGGCATGAAGAAGGCGCCGTCCATCACGCCCGGTATGGCGTGGAGCTGATGGTTCAGGTAGCCCAGCGAGCTTCGCTTGCCCGCGATATTGATCAGGTCGGCAGTCCGGCCATGCAAAAGGAATTGTGTGTCCGACACCGATTCCAGTTCATCGGCCAGCGGGGTGGGTTGGTCGACGTGACCGCCTGAGGCCCAGGTCTGTCCTTGCCTGATGCTCAGCGTGACTTCTGGAAAAAGTGTCCACGCCACAGCCTCGGTCATGCGCCGTGTGGCGATTTGTCCCGTTTCGGTGGAGCCGTAGATTTCCAGCAGCGGGACTTGCAAGCGGGCTTCGGTGGCCAATGCCAGCTGGGGTGGCAAGGGAGCCGTGGCGGAAAGCACCAGGTCAACCTGCGGAATGTCCATGCCTGAAGCCAGCAGCGCTTTCAAATGCACGGGCGTGGTCACCAGCATGCGGGGGCGCCCCGCTTGCGCCAGTGCGGTGCAGATATCGGCCGGATAAAACGGATGGGCGGCAACCAGAATGGCACCACTTTGCAGCGGCAGCAACACGGTGGACTCGAAGCCGAACATGTGCTGCGGCGGCACCGTTGCCACGATGCTGTGCTTGCGGCCATCCAGCAAGCCGAGCCGGGCGGCTTCAGCCCGCGCGCTGCGAACCAGCCCGCCCCAGCTCTTGCGATGCGCCACCGGCGTACCGGTCGAGCCGGAGGTGAACATGATGGTGGCAATGCGCGATGCGGGAATTTGTGGAATATCGCACTGCATGCCAGTTGCGGTGCCCGGCGGACGTGGCGTCATCGCATCCGTCCAGCCCAGTAACGGCAAGGCCAGGGACTGCGGTTGGTCCGCGAGGCAGAACACGTCGGGTGCAAAGCTGCGGACCTGTTTCACCATTTCCGGCGTCAGCGTGGGTGGCAGCAGGCTGACCTTGTCTGCCAGCAGGGCGGCCGCCATACCCACGGCAAACCGGTAGCGGTCGGCGCAGACATTGAGAACATGCTTGCCTGTGGGCAGGGCCGCTGCAAGCTGCCTGACATCGGCCAGAAAATGTTCAACGGTAACGGCCTGGCCATGGCTGCAAGCCACAACGTCTTCAGCCCGGGTGTGCGAGATGAGCGGAAACGTCGTCATGGCCGGCGTGCGCGGCTTTCTGCGGAAGCCTGCCGGTAGGCACGAATCGCTTCCAGCGGACCGGCACGATCTGCTGCCGGCAATGCGTAGCAGCGGACTGCATATTCCGCCGCAAACATCAGTGCGAGCAGGGGAATACCCAGGAGGTTGGCAAAGGTGGACCAGACGGCAATGGGTGCCAGCCAGAACAGCAGCAATGAAAAGCCTGCAATGATTCCGAAATACAAGGCCCACGCCAAGGTGGCCGACCGCGTGTACGAAACAAGCGCAGGCGAAAGCTCGCCATGCACGATGCGGGCAAATTGCGCAATCATCGGTGTGCGCCCTTGCACGAGTGTCCGGCCGAAAGTTCCGCACAGCAGGGCATACGTGCCCGCATGCTGCAGCAGGAAAACCCAGTTGTAATGGGTGATCAGCCATTCCCTGAACAGATAAAACCCGAGGCAGGCCACACCACAAAGGGCCAGCATGACAGGGCGCTGCGGTGAACGCCAGGCCAGGACAACGGCCAGCACCAGCAGCGGAAGCACGGCGACCAGCGCCTCAAGCAAGCCCGGCGCCGTCGATGCCGCGGCCAGATGGGAAAGCACGGCGTAGCCGATTCCCAGAGCCGCGATGCCGCCCCAGCGACAGGCTTGGGTAAACCGTGTCGCCAGCACAGCTGTCACTGGGTTCGCCAGGCGGCAATATGGTCGCCCAGGCTTCGCAGCGAATGAAAGATGGCGTGGTTGTCTTCGTGGTCCGCCCTGAGCTGCAGGCCATAGTGCTTGGAGACAACCAGCGCAATTTCCAGGATGTCGATGGAATCCAGCCCCAAGCCGTCGCCGTAGAGCGGTTCGTCCGGTTGTACATCGTCGGCGCTCACCTCAAGGTTGAGGGCGCTCACCACCAGTTCCGCGACCTCGCGCAGCAAGGCTGCATCAGCCGATGTGGAAGAGGTTTTTACGGTGGATTCAGGCATAGTTTTATTACTAGTTATTACCGGGTGCGAAAACAGTTCGGTCGGGGCCGCTGCATGCATGCGACTCCCAGCGCAGTGCGGAAATTTTAGCTGAGGCCATACGGCTCAAGCCTTCATCGCGGCCTTTGCCTACAACGGCTGGTGCTAGAAGGGTGCGTCCGGTGTGGTGTCGGGGCGTGCCGCGGGGGCCTTGATCTTTTTGGCGGTCAGCTTTGGTTTGTCTGCGGGCTGGGCGGTGGCGTCGGCGGTCTCGGTGCTCACAGTGTCTTCCTGCAGGGCCTGCCGTACCGTGGCTTTGTCGCCGGCGCCGGCAAATTTGCTGTATTTGCCCAAAGTGGCCACCATCTGCCCGTAAATGCGCGGATTGCCGGCCACGCATTCGCCGTGGTCGATGAAGTCAGCCTCGCCGGTGAAGTTGCCGATCAGGCCGCCGGCCTCGGTGACCAGCAGTGAGCCGGCCGCCACATCCCAGGGCTTGAGGCCGGTTTCAAAAAAGCCGTCGCTGAAGCCCGCTGCCACGTAGGCCAGGTCCAGCGCCGCAGCGCCCGGGCGGCGCACGCCGGCGCACTGGCTCATGACTTCACCGAGCATGTTGAGATAGCTTTTGAGCTTGTCGCCGGGACGGTAAGGGAAGCCCGTCGAGATCAGGCATTCCTGCAGCCGGGTGCGCTTGGCTACACGGATGCGGCGGTCGTTCATGTAGGCGCCGCGGCCTTTGGTGGCGCAAAATATGTCGTTGCGGGTGGGGTCATACACCACGGCTTGCTCAACCTTGCCCTTGACAGCCAGCGCGATGCTGACGCAATAAACAGGAAAGCCGTGGATGAAGTTGGTGGTGCCGTCCAGCGGGTCGATGATCCACACGAAGTCGGAGTCTTTGGCGCCGTGCTCGCTACCGGATTCTTCGGCGAGGATGCCGTGGCCGGGGTAGGCGGTCAGCAGCGTTTCGATGATCGCGGCTTCAGCGGCCTGGTCGATCTCGGTGACAAAGTCGTTGGTCTGCTTGACCGATATGCGAACCGATTCGACGTCAAGCGCCGCACGGTTGATGATGGCGCCTGCAGCGCGCGCAGCCTTGATGGCCACGTTGAGCATGGGGTGGAGATTGCTGGACATAACTTGTAGGGAAGAGCGGAACGAACCGGCGCCGGCGATGCGGGCGGCGGGCAATGCCGGTATTTTCCCATAAACGCGAACCGTCCTTTCTTAACTCCTTACCAGGGTCGATATCGCGTCCCAATCGCCCGGGAATCTGTTCTAGGCGCCTTCCGCGATCAGGAAATCCGTGTCAGCGTGTTGCTGCCGGATTGCCCGGGCTGCCTGGTATTCGGGGCTGGCATAACAGGCCTGGGCGGTCGCCATGTCGGCGAACTCCACGACGACGTTGCGCTCGCGTGAGTTGCCCTCCATGCATTGGTACGTGCCGCCGCGCACCAGAAAGCGTGCGCCGAACTTCTCGAAGGCCGGCCGCGCCGCCGTGAGGTAACGAGGATATTCCTCGATATTGCGTACCGAGACGCGCACGATCCAATAAGCCTTTGCCATTCTTTGTTCCTTGGGTGGTGTGAAGTAATGAAGGCTGGACGATACGCGTGACAATTCATCTGAAAAATGAATAATAAAGATAATTAATATCTTCATAAGAGATCATGGAGCTGAGCGACCTGGTTATTTTTCGTGCCGTGGTGGAGGCGGGCGGTGTGACACGTGCCGCCGAGCGCTTGCACCGCGTGCAATCCAACATCACGACGCGTATCCGTCAGCTGGAAGAAAAGCTCGGCGTGCCGCTTTTTATCCGTGAGGGCAAGCGGCTGCACCTGTCGCCAGCTGGGCAGGTGTTGCTGGACTATGCCGGACGCCTGATCAGCCTGGCTGAGGAAGCACGCGATGCTGTGCAGGGAGGGCAGCCGCGCGGCGCATTTGTGCTCGGTGCCATGGAAAGCACTTCGGCTGTGCGGTTGCCGGCCCCTCTGAGCGATTTTGTGCGTCTCTATCCGGAAATCAGGCTCGCGCTTAAAACCGGCAACCCGCAGCAACTGGCCGCAGCTGTGCTGGCGGGGGAGATGGACGCGGCGCTGGTCACTGGGGCTATTGCGGAGGGTCCCTTTGAACGGGAGGCGATTTACACCGAGGAACTGGTCATTGTTGCGAGCGCCGGGCATCCGCCTGTCACGGCGACCCACAGCGAGCCGCCGCGTGCCATGGTGGCTTTTGAAAAGGGCTGCCCGCATCGCGCGCGGCTGGAAGCCTGGTACTTGCTGAAAAACAGCATGCCGGTGCAGACGATTGAAATCACGTCCTACCATGCCATGCTGGGCTGCGTGGTGGTGGGCATGGGCATTTCGCTGGTGCCGCGCAGCGTGCTGGCAACCTTTCCGGAGCGGGGCCGGCTCAGCATCCACGCATTGCCGCCGGGCAGCGATTGCGCCCAGACGGACCTGATCTGGCGCAAAGGGGCGAAGTCGCCGAAGGTGGAGGCATTGCTCCGCGTCCTGAAGCCGCCGGCATAGGACAATCCAGCTCCATGCACACGCGATTCATCCTGATCAATACCAGCCATGCGGGCAATGTGGGGGCCACGGCCCGTGCCATGAAAACCATGGGCTTTGACGACCTGGTGCTGGTGGCGCCGCGCTGGGCCAATGTGCTCAACCGCGAAGAAACCATCCAGCGGGCCAGCGGCGCGCTCGACGTGCTCAAAAACGCCCGTATCGTGGCCACCCTGGACGAAGCCGTGGACGGCATGGCGCACCTGTGCGCCACCGCCATGACGCCACGCGACTTTGGCCCGCCCACGCGGGCGCCGCGCCAGCACTTTGCGCAGCTGCTGGGTCGGGCAGGTCTGCTATCAAAAGAGGAGCTGCTCGCGCCCGTCACCATTGCCCAAAGACCCGATTCGGTTGCTTTTCTATTTGGTTCCGAGCGTTTTGGCATGCAGAACGAGGACGTTTACCGCTGCCATGTGGCGCTGAGTATTCCGACCGACCCGAAGTTCGGCTCGCTCAATCTGGGCGCCGCCGTGCAGCTGATCGCCTACGACTGGCGACAGGCGCTGGGCGGCTTCAGCGTGCAGCCGGCCACGGCCGAACCCACGCTGGCCGACGCGGCCGCAGTGGCGGGCATGCTCAGGCACTGGGAAGAGGCCTTGACCGGCATCGGCTTTCTGGATCCGGCCTCGCCCAAAAAACTGATGCCGCGCCTGAACCAGCTGTTCAACCGCGCGCAGCTCAGCCCCGAGGAAATCCACATCCTGCGCGGCGTGGCCAAAGCCATGCTGCAGAAGGCCTCTGAAGCCAGGGGCAAAAGCGTGGTCCCAGCAAGCAGTTCACAGCCTCAGTAGACTTCGCCTATGTTTTCCCGACTCCGCTCAGACATCCAGTGCATTCTCGACCGCGATCCTGCCGCCCGTACGGCCTGGGAAGCACTGACCTGCTACCCCGGCGTGCATGCGCAGGTGTTGCACCGCCGGGCGCATTGGTGCTGGAACCACGGTTTCAAGTGGCTGGGCCGTTTCATTTCGCATTTTTCGCGCTGGGTAACAGGCATTGAAATACACCCTGGCGCCAAAATTGGTGAACGTGTGTTTTTCGACCATGCCATGGGCGTCGTCATTGGCGAAACCGCGGAAATCGGTGATGGTTGCACGATCTACCAGGGCGTGACCCTGGGCGGTACCTCGCTGTACAAAGGCACCAAACGCCACCCGACACTGGGCCGCGATGTGGTGGTGAGTGCGGGAGCCAAGGTGCTTGGCGGTTTCCTGGTGGGTGACGGCGCCAAGATTGGCAGCAACGCAGTGGTGATCAAGCCGGTTCCGGCAGGCGCCACGGCGGTGGGCATCCCGGCGCGCATCATTCCCTCCAAGACCGGGGAAAGCGCCGACGTCACCATTACCCAGTTTTCGGCTTATGGCATCACGCAGGAGGATGACCCGCTGTCGCAAGCCATGCGCGGGCTGATCGACAGCGCCGCCGGCCAGGAGCACCAGATCGCCCTGCTGTGGCAAGCGATTGAGAAACTCTCCGGACCGCAGACGGCCATGAGCAAGGATTGCGTGCCGCAGGACGCCGCGCTTACGGAAACCTTTGAAGCCGACAAGCTCAATCAGCTGGTCGGTAAATAAGGCGGTGAGACAGGCAGGCGAATAAGACGGGCAAAAAAAAGGAAGGGCGAGCCCTTCCTTTTTTGTTTTCGCCGGTGGGCTTCAGTTGATCAGGCGAAGCGCGAAAGGCACACGGAAGGCCTTGCCGTTGGAGGCGCCCAGCGCGCCCATGACACAGAACACCAGGTGGCAGATGCCCAGCGCCGCGAACACCAGAAAGCCGATCAGCACAAAGGTCAGGATCATTGCCGCCACATAGCCGATGGTCGCGGTGATCGACCAGTTCAGCGCTTCCTTGGACTGGTCCAGGATATAGGCGTCGTCCTTTTTCACCAGGTAGACAATCAGCCCCGGAATGAAACCCAGAAACAGGGTTCCGATCCAGATCAGCACGGCGGTGTTTTTCGATTCCTTGCTCGGCGTTTCAATCAGGTCGTCCATCTCAGCTCCTCGTGTTGTAAAGCCCGAATACTACGTGAGAAAGAGGCCAGGCCCAAACCGGCGGGCGGCAAGGTTCAGCGCGGCGGGCGCACCGCGCTTTTGGGCCTGAACGCCCGGCACACCGCTTCATCGGTTTCCAGGTAAGGGCCGCCGATCAGGTCGATGCAATAAGGCACGGCCGCGAAGATGCCCGCCACAGACTGGGAACCGTCGGCGTTTTTCAATCCTTCGAGGGTTTCCGCAATCGATTTGGGCTGGCCCGGCAGGTTCATGATCAGGCATTTGTCGCGTATGACGGCGCACTGGCGCGACAAAATGGCTGTGGGCACAAACTTCAGGCTGATCTGCCGCATCTGCTCGCCAAAACCCGGCATTTCCTTGTGGGCAACAGCCAGCGTGGCTTCGGGCGTCACGTCGCGCAGCGCGGGGCCAGTGCCGCCGGTCGTCAGCACGAGCGAGCAGCCGGTGTCGACCAACTCAATCAATGCGGCGCTGATACCCGCCTGCTCGTCGGGGATCAGGCGCTCTTCAAAGGTGATGGGGTTGCGCAGGGCGCGGGTGAGCCAGTCCTTGAGTGCCGGCAGGCCTTTGTCGACATAGACGCCGGCGGATGCGCGGTCGCTGACCGAGACAATACCAATCTTCACCGCGTCAAAGGCGCTGCTCACGCTTCTGGCTCCTCGCCATCTTCAGGACCTCGAGCCATGCCTTGCCTGACCAGCTGGAAAATCTCGCGGTAGGACTTGCCGTGGCGCGGTGCTTCGCCGGGTTTTTCGGGCTTGGCATCCTTGCGGGCCTGGCGGACCAGCGCGCGCAGTTGCTGGGAGTCGGTGCCGGGGTGTTCTTCGAGCCAGGCACCCAGCGCGGCGTCGTCGGCGATCAGCTTGTCGCGCCATTGCTCGGCCAGGTGCAGGGCCAGCGTCAGGTCGGCCGATCCGTTGAGCTGCTCGTTGATCGCTTCGCGGATGGGGTCAGGGTCCAGCGGGCGCATCAGCTTGCCGATGAACTGCATCTGGCGGCGCCTGCCCTCGAAGTTCGTGATCTTTTTTGCGTCGGCAATTGCGTCGCGCAGCTTGTCGGGCAGGTCCAGGCGCGCCATCAAATCGGCGCGCAGCGTCAGCAGCGCTTCACCGAGCGCCTGTTTTTCGTCGGCCTCGGCCTTGAGCTGGGTTTTGCTGGGCGGGCCGACTTCTTCAAGCGCGATTTCCTCGGGTTTGACGAAGCGGCCGTTGGACCAGTAGCCCTTGATGGCCTTGGGAGTCTTGTTGTTCATAGCAGTCAGTATCATAGCTACCCATATGACCCAAAAAGCTTCCTCTCGCGCCAGCGGCGCAACACGCAGTGCTTCCCGCCCCGTCCCGGGCCCCAAGAGCCAGTCAGGCCAGCCCGAATCCGGTTTCAGCTACCACCGTGATTTTTTCGAGGAACTCGTCGACAGCGCCCTTGGCCATGCCAAAAAACTGGGGGCCACCGATGCCGCCGCGGAAGCCTCCGAAGGCTGCGGGCTCTCAGTCAGCGTGCGCAAGGGCGAGCTTGAAAACGTCGAGCGCAACCGCGACAAGTCGTTGGGCATCACCGTCTACATTGGCAAAAAGCGCGGCAATGCCGCCACCAGCGACTTCTCCAAAGCGGCGATCGAGCAGACCGTGAAAGCGGCTTACGACATCGCGCGGTTCACGGCGGAAGACGAAACCTCCGGCCTGCCCGATGACCGCGACATCGCGCGCGTGCATCCGGCGCTCGACCTCTTTCACCCCTGGTCCATCAATTCGGAAGAAGCCGCCCAGCTCGCCCTGCAGTGCGAAGCCGCCGCCCTGAGTACCAGCCGCCTGATCACCAACAGCGAAGGCGCCGGTGTGTCGGCGCAGCAAAGCCATTTTTTCAGTGCGCATACCAAGGGCTTTCGCGGCGGTTACGCCAGTTCGCGCCACAGCATTTCGGTGGCGCCGATTGCCGGCAAGGGCGACCAGATGCAGCGAGATGCCTGGTACAGCTCCATGCGTGACGCCGGTGAATTGGCGGCCCCCGAAGCGGTAGGCCGCTATGCCGCCGAGCGTGCACTGGCACGGCTCAAGAGCCGCAAAATCCCGACCACGCAATGCCCGGTGCTGTTTGAGTCGCCGCTGGCTGCGGGCCTGCTGGGCGGCTTTGTGCAGGCCGTGAGCGGCGGTGCGCTGTACCGCAAAAGCACCTTCCTGGCCGACAGCCTGGGCAAGCCGGCTTTTCCCAAACACATCGACATCGCCGAAGATCCGCACCTGCGCAAGGGCAAAGGCAGCGCACCTTTTGACGAAGAGGGCGTGAAGACCAAGGCGCGCCAGGTGGTGGAGGCGGGCCGCGTCGAGGGCTACTTCCTGAGCACCTATTCGGCCCGCAAGCTGGGCATGCGCACCACCGGCAACGCAGGTGGCTCACACAACCTGATCATGACCAGCCGCAACACCCGCAAGGGCGACGACCTGGACGCCATGCTGCGCAAGCTGGGCCGCGGCCTTTTTGTGACCGAACTGATGGGGCAGGGCGTGAACTATGTGACGGGCGACTACTCACGCGGCGCTTCGGGTTTCTGGGTCGAGAATGGCCGCATCGCCTTTCCGGTCGAGGAAATCACGATTGCGGGCAACCTCAAGGACATGCTGATGGGCATTGAGGCGGTGGGTGCGGACGCCTACAACTACGGCGCCAAAACCGTGGGCTCGATTCTCGTCAACCGGATGAAGGTCGCCGGGAGTTAGGGCCCCCACGCTTTTCACTTCGTGTAATGCGCTGCCCCCCGAGGGGGCGCCCCGCCTGCGGCCCGGCGAAGCCGGTTCCGCGGCTCGGACTGGCCTAAGAGGGGTGTAACCGCCGGCTGCTCTGTTTAGCCCGCCAGCGCGGCCTTCACCGCTGCCGAGACCTGGCCCATGTCGGCTTTGCCGGCGAGTTTGGCTTTCACTGCGCCCATGACCTTGCCCATGTCGCCGGGGCCGGTGGCGCCCAGTTCGGCGACGATGGCTTTCACGGCGGCGGCGACTTCGTCGGCGCTCAGGCGCGCGGGCAGGTAGGCCTGCAGCACGACCAGCTCGGCTGCTTCCTTGTCGGCCAGGTCCTTGCGCTCAGCCTTCTGGAAAGCTTCGAGCGAGTCCTTGCGCTGCTTGATCAGCTTATCGACGATGGCGACCACGGCTGCGTCGTCCAGCACCACGCGCTCATCGACCTCTTTTTGCTTGAGGGCGGCCAGCAGCAGGCGGATGGTGCCCAGGCGCTCGCTGTCCTTGGCGCGCATGGCGGTCTTCATGTCTTCGGTGATCTGGTCTTTGAGTGCTGACATTGGTGATGCTCCTGAAGCGAATAGGGTGGGGGTGGCGCATTGCGCCAAAAACACAAAAGCCCGCAGAGCGTCCTCGTGCGGGCTTTTTGTTGCCGTGAGGCGGTACTAAAGATTAGTACAGCTTTTTCGGCAATTGCATCGAGCGGATACGCTTGTAGTTGCGCTTGACGGCGGCTGCCTTCTTGCGCTTGCGCTCTGCCGTTGGTTTTTCGTAAAACTCGCGGGCGCGCAGGTCGGTCAGCAGGCCGAGTTTTTCAATGGTGCGCTTGAAACGGCGCAGAGCCACGTCGAAGGGCTCATTGTCTTTTACACGGATGGTGGTCATTGTTCAGTTGATCCAAAAGGTGCGCCTTAATTGATCTGATCAGGATCAGGCCAGGCGCGGGTTTGCTAGCAAAGCCTTGGATTATATACCACCCCCACGCTTGTCACTTCGTGTACTGCGCTGCCCCCCGAGGGGGCGCTGCGCCTGCGGCCCGGCGAAGCCGGTTCCGCGGCCCTGGCTTGCATGAAACCCTGGGGCTGGGGCTGTGTTTTGTGGCCTTTTTGGTCCTATTCGGCTACCGCGCGGGCGGCCAGCGCCCCCGCGCAGGCGTGGGCGCTGGCCCAGGCCCACTGGAAGTTGTAACCGCCAAGCCAGCCGGTCACGTCGACGACTTCGCCGATGAAATAGAGGCCTGGCTGCTTCGATTCCAGGGTCTGGGAGGATAAATCGCGGGTGTCTACGCCGCCAACGGTGACTTCGGCCTTTTTGTAGCCTTCGGAGCCGTTGGGGGTGAGTTCCCAGTCGGCCAGGCGTTGCGCAAGGGCCAGCAAGGCCTTGTCGGTGGCTTCGCTGATGGGGCGCTGCAGCGCAGGGTCCTGGCTGACCCACGCGTCGGCCAGGCGGCTGGGCACCAGGGTGGCGAGTTCGTTGGCGATCAGTTTTTTGGAGGTGGCCTTGGCGCGCAGCAGCAGGGCCGGAAGGTCCACGCCGGGTGCCAGGTTGATGCGGATGGGCTGGCCTTCGCGCCAGAAGCTGGAGATTTGCAGGACTGCCGGGCCGCTCAGGCCGCGGTGGGTGAAGAGCAGGTCTTCCGAAAAAACCACGGCCTTTTTGCGTTGCTTGGGCGTCGCGTCGGCGGGGCTGGTCTCGATGAGCACCGGCAGCGCCAGGCCTGCCAGCTGGGCATAGGGCGCCCAGGCTTCGCCGTCAAAGGTGAGGGGTACCAGTGCCGCGCGGGGCTCGACCAGGCGCAGCCCGAACTGCTTGGCGATGCGGTAGCCGAAATCGGTGGCGCCAATCTTCGGGATCGACAGGCCGCCGGTGGCGATGACCACTTGCGGCGCTTCGACCGGCCCGCGATCGCTCTCAATTTGATAGCTGCTGGCGCCTGTTCCGTCTGGGCTGGAGCCGTATTTGATGCTTTTTATGGCGCAGGGTTGCCAGCGCGTCACGTGCCCGGCATCGCACTCGACCAGCAGCATATTGATGATGTCTTCGGCCGAGCGGTCGCAAAACAGCTGGCCCTTGTGCTTCTCATGAAACGGGATGCCATGGCGCTGCAGCAGTTCGATGAAGTCCTGCGGGGTGTAGCGCGACAGGGCCGAGCGGCAAAAGTGCGGGTTCTCGCTCAGGAAGTTGGCGGGCGTGGCGTCGCGGTTGGTGAAGTTGCAGCGGCCACCGCCCGAGATCCGGATCTTCTCGGCGACCTTTTCGCTGTGATCGACCAGCAGCACTTTCAAGCCGCGCTGGCCCGCCTGGGCCGCGCAAAACAGGCCGGCAGCACCCGCGCCAATCACAACCACATCGAATTGATGTGTCAAATCAGCCTCTGGGTCAATGTGAACGGGCGCAAGCAGCTATAAAAACCATAGCAAATCATCGAGCGCTTCAACCTTTCCAGGTGAAAGGAAACTTCAGCTGCTTCAAAAAGCCATTCGGCACGTAGTCGCCCAGCACGCCGTAGCGCTCCGGCCAGAGCCGGGTGCTTTTCACGGCTGTGCCGAAGAGGTAGTCGATGAAGGCATAGTGGGCCGAGTAATTGCGATCCAGTGCTTCCTGGTCCTGGCTATGGTGCCAGTGGTGGAAGTTGGGCGTGACGATGACGTAGCGCAGCGGGCCGAGGCGCACGCTCACGTTGGCATGGTTGAAGACCGCCTGGAAGCCGACGATGACGATGTAGGCGTCGATCACTTCCTTGGAAAAACCCAGCACGTAGATGGGTGCCAGGATGAGCGTGCGGGTGATCAAGAGCTCCAGTATGTGCTGGCGCGAGCCGGCGAGCCAGTCCATGCTTTTGGCGCTGTGATGCACTGCGTGCAGGCGCCACAGCACCGGCACCTCGTGGTAGGCGCGGTGGGTCCAGTACTGCACCAGGTCGGCCACAAGAACGATCAGCAACACGCCACCCCAGAAGGGCAGGCCCTGCACCCAGCCGCGTATGCCGTCGTTGGCGGCCCAGCCGAAGAACTTGTGCACCAGCAGGTTGGTCGCCAGCAGCACAAAGCCCACGATCATGTGGTTGACGATGAAGTGGTGAAAGTCGGTTTGCCATTCGGCGCGAAACACCGGCTGCTCCTTGCGCAGCGCAAACAGCTTTTCAATGAAGATGAAGATCAGCGAGGAGCCCAGCAGGTCGAGGATGAACCAGTCCAGGCCGATGTAAGGCGTGTTGTCGGCGAAGTCGTTCACCGGCACCTTGTGCCCGCCCAGCAGCGCGGTGGCCACCACCAGCAAAAAGGCGGCGCCGGCCAGCCAGCGCGAGCGGTTGAAGATGATGTTGACCAGCGAGATGCCGCCGGCAATCACCAGCGAGGTGAACATCACGATGCGGATCACGTCGACGTTGTAGCTTTTGCGCAATTCCGGTGTGGTGAGGTATTCGGGGAAGTGAAAGGCCAACACGCCCAGGAAGCACAGCACACCCAGGCTGAGGGCGATCACTCCGCTCATGAGGCCCTTGCCGCGGCGCAGCTCGCCGTGGCTTTCCGTCAGTTCATTGAGTTTTTCAAGCATCGCCCATTCCCCCTGCTGTTGTTTTGACTTCGGGGAGTGTAGCCGCGCACCGTGCCGGCAGAGGCGGGGCTGCGGCCAGGCGGCAGGAACTCAGGCTGCGCGTACCGCGTGCGGGTGGCTGGCGGCCAGTGCGACGCCGCTGATCACGTCGCCCACGACGATCACGGCCGGGCTGGCCATGCCGGCCTGACCAAGCGCCTGCGCGAGCGTGCCCAGCGTGGCGGTGATGTGGCGCTGGCCCGGCAATGAGGCGTTCTGCACCACGGCGACCGGTGTCGAGGCTGGCAAGCCGGAGAGAAGTTCGTCCTGGATGCGCTCCGCGCCGCTGACACCCATATAAATCACCAGTGTGAGGCGTGCGCTGTGCGCGGTGGCGGCCAGGGCCTTCCAGTCGGTGCCGGTGTCGCCGGGTTTGGCATGCCCGGTGACAAACACCACGCCATGCGCATGCTCGCGGTGCGTGAGCGGCACGCCCAGCGAAGTGACGGCGGCCAGGCCGGCGGTGATGCCGTTGATGATTTCCACCTCAATGCCCGCTGCGCGCAGGTGCTCGACCTCTTCGCCGCCGCGGCCAAAGATGAATGGGTCGCCGCCCTTGAGCCGCACGACCTCTTCGCCTTCGCGCGCGGCCATCAGCATGAGCTTTTCAATAAAGGCCTGGGGTGTGGACTTGCAGCCGCCGCGCTTGCCCACGTACACGACGCGGGCTTCGGGCCGCGCAAACGCCACGATTTCGTCGCTGACGAGGTCGTCCACCAGCAGCACGGTGGCGCGCTGGATGGCTTTCAGGGCCTTGAGGGTCAGCAGTTCCGGGTCGCCGGGGCCGGCGCCTACCAAAGTGACTTTTCCGTTGTTCATGATGTCGTAATGTGAGGCAGCTTGATTTGAGGGAGCAACTGCAAGATATGTTCCACTTGCCGTGCAATCGAAGGCGGCACAGGCACGCCGCCTGCCAGCACGGCGCGAATGTAGTCCGCTGTGGTGGCGGCGTCCACTGTTTTGGGAAAGTCGGGGATGGAGGCGAGCGTGCCGGCCTGGGTTTCTTGCAGGAGTGAGCGCTGCCCGCCGATAAAGGCGTCCATCTGCGGCATGCGGCGCGCGTCGGCCACCACTTCGCCTTCGGTGCCACGCAGCAGCAATGCATTGGCGCCCGTCAGCTCAAAGGTCTGCGCCATCGACACAGCGTATTCCGGGTGCGTGTAGCTGCTCACCACCAGGCTCTTGCCCAGGCAGGGCGTCATGATCTTGACCAGGCTGTGCGCCGGGTTGCGCAGGCCTACGGCGCGGCGCACGTCCAGGAGGCGCTTTAACGCAGGCAGCAGCAGCTCGGTCGGTGCAAAGGCCACTTCGCCGTTTGCTATCTTATTAATAGCAGCTTGCGCTCGTATGTCAAGGGCCAGGAGCACTTCTGATGCAAAAACCCGGCTCGATTCGGTGGGTGTGCCGTGGATAAGCACCGGAACGCCTTCACGCGCCAGCAACAGCGCCAGCAGCGGCGTGAGCACCGGCAGCTTGCGGGCGCCGTTGTAGCTGGGCAGCACCACCGTGGGGCTGTCGCCGGCGGGCAGATGATTGAGGCGCTGGTGCAGCGCATCGAGGAAACCCGCCATCTCTTCGGGCGTTTCACCCTTGATGCGCATGGCCAGGCAAAAGCCGCCGATTTCCAGATCAGTCACGGTGCCGTCGAGCACCTGACCCATCAGGTCCGTAGCCTGCTCGCGTGACAAAGCGCGGGCGCCATCCTTGCCGCGACCGATTTCCTTGATGTATTGGCTAATGCCCATAAGCGTGATTGTCCGCCAATGCAGATAACTTCTTGTTATGAGCTTAAGCCACTTGCCGGATAGGGATCACGGTACGGGGTGCTGAAGGCGGCGCGTCGTTGCGCGATGACCGCACCCGGCGTTTGAGTTCGGGCACACAGGAGCCGCAATTGGTGCCGCACTTCAGCGTGGATTGCAGCGAGGCCAGGCGCTCTTCATCAGTGCCCAGATGGCCGGCGCCGCCACCACCGGCCACTAACAGCGACAAGTGCTCGTCGATGGCCATGTCGCTGACGTTAAAGCAGGTGCACACCGGCTTGCCGCGCGACTGCACCGCCACCGGTGGCTTGGCGCCGGGCAGCAGCAACAGGCGTCCATACGATTGCGCGGCCAGCTCGTCCTGCAGCAAGGTTTTGATCCAGGCCTGGGCGCTGGTGTCGCCCGCCAGTACAAAGCCGGCGAGGTGGACGTCGCCTTCGCTGCGCATCAGTCGCATGGTGCGGCGCTGGCCTTTTTTGCGGTCGGCGTAGCGCAGCACATCGGCCGCATCCAACCCGAGAATGCGTTCCAGCGCGGCCAGTGTTTCGTCAGGCGGCGCCTCATGGCTGGCCGCGCGAAACAGCACGCCGGTGCGTTCGAGGCTGCGGTCGGCCAGCGGTGTGTTGTTGGAAAACGGCACGCAGCTGGTGAAGGGAAATTGCGCCATCAGCGGCTTGAGCTGCTCACGCGCCGCCAGCGCATCGCCCTCGGGCAACCAGGCCATCGCTAGCAGCGTCCACGGCATTTCGGCTTTCAGGATCTTCACCGCTGCGTGCTTGAGCTCGGGCTGTTTGGAGCTCGGGCAATAAGCCGACGTGGTCAGCGCATTGACGCCTGCCAGCGGCGTGCCGCCGGTCGACTGACCGCTTAAATACTCTTCGCCCCAGTGCATGGCCATGAAAGCCTGGCTTACTGCCACTTCAGGTGAAGACTGCAGCGGCACCACGATGGAGCCACGCTTGGACGTGACATGCACCAGATCGCCGTCTTTCAGCAGGCGCCGCGCCATGTCCTGCACGTTCATTTGAATCGAGGGCTCGGCCACGTGGCCGAACAAGCGCCCCAGCGTGCCGGTGCGGCTCATGCCGTGCCACTGGTCGCGCAGCCGGCCGGTGGTAAGCGAAAACGGATAACGCGATTCGCGCGGCTCGGCTACCGGCTTGTAGACCGTGTTGACAAAGCGGGCCTTGCCGTCGGCGGTGGGGAACACGCCGTCTTCATACAGCCGCACTTTGCCCGCCGTGTCGCCCGTCTTGAAGGGCCACTGTTGCGGTGCGGCGTCGAGCAGTGCGTAACTCAAGCCGGTGATGTCGAGGTCGCGGCCGCGGGTGGATTCGCGGTGCTCGTTCCAGATGGTTTCCGCGCCTGATGCTTCCTCGGCCAGCGAATAGGGGAAGAGGGTGGCGCCGGCTGCCGCGCGGCTGGGCAGCAGCTTTTCAAGCCGCAGTGCAAAGTCCACCGCGATGGACCAGTCGTGGCGTGTCTGGCCTGGCGCAGCCACGGCCGGCCGCACGCGGCTGATGCGGCGCTCGCTGTTGGTCACCGTGCCGATCTTTTCACCCCAGGTCGTGGCCGGCAGCAGCAGGTCGGCGTAGTCGCAGCTAGACGTGGTGGAAAAAGCCTCCTGCACGATCACCAGCTCGGCGCGCTCCATGGCGCGGCGTACGGTGGCCTGGTCGGGCATGGACTGGGCCGGGTTGGTGCAGGCAATCCACAATGCCTTGATCTCGCCATCGGCCGCAGCCTGGAACATTTCAACAGCTGTCTTGCCCGGTGTCTCTGGCACTGATGGCACGCCCCACAGCGCAGCGACTTCGGCGCGGTGATCGGGGTTGGCCAGGTCGCGGTGCGCGCTCAGCAGGTTGGCCAGGCCGCCCACTTCGCGTCCGCCCATGGCATTGGGCTGCCCCGTCAATGAAAAGGGGCCGGCGCCCGGTTTGCCGATCTGGCCTGTGGCCAGGTGGAGGTTGATGAGTGCGGCATTCTTGGCGGTGCCGCTGCTGGACTGGTTCAGGCCCTGGCAGTACAGGCTCAGCGTGGTGGCCGAGGTGGCGAAGAGTTTGGCCGCGGCCAGCAGGTCTTCTTTTTTGATGCCGCAGGTTTCGGCCACCAGGTCGGGCGTGTAGTCGCGCACCGTGGCCTTGAGCGCGTCAAAGCCCGTGGTGTGCGCCGCAATGTAAGCGGCGTCCGTCCAGCCTTCCCACAGCATGATGTGCAGCATGCCGTTGAAGAGCGACACATCGGTGCCCGGCTGTATGCCCAGGTAGAGGTCGGCGATCTCGGCCGTGTCGGTGCGGCGCGGGTCGCAAAAAATGATCTTCATCGCCGGGTTGGCTGCCTTGGCGTCTTCAATGCGGCGAAACAGGATGGGGTGCGCGTAGGCCGTGTTGCTGCCGACAATGAAAATGCACTGGGCGTGGTTCACGTCGTCGTAGCACGCCGGCGGCGCGTCGGCGCCAAGCGTCTGCTTGTAGCCCGCCACTGCGCTGCTCATGCACAGGCGCGAGTTGGTGTCGACGTTGTTGGTGCCGATCAGGCCCTTGGCCAGCTTGTTGAAGACGTAATAGTCTTCCGTCAGCAATTGGCCTGAAATGTAAAAACCGACTGCATCGGGCCCATGCTCGCGGATGATCTGCGCAAAGCTTTCGCTGGCAAAGCCGAGCGCATTGTCCCAGGACACCGGCTTGGGCGCTTCATGCCGATGTTCGCGCCGCATCGGCTGCAGCAAGCGCGTCTGTCGCGTAACGGATGCCGTCGCGGTGAGCGCCAGCGTCGAGCCCTTGGTGCACAGCCGCCCGAAATTGGCCGGGTGTTCCGGGTCACCGCGTACCCCGGTGATTTCGTCGCCCTGCGATTCAATGATGACGCCGCAGCCGACACCGCAATAGGGGCAGGTTGACCGGGTCTCAGCCATGATGGACGAAGCCAAGGCTGCGGCCTTTGTCGTGCATCGCAAAGCGATCAACAGCATGAGCTGTTAGATCGCAGCCGACACCGCAATACGGGCAAGTTGATCGGGTATCAGTCATGAATGTTCAGGGAGCCTTCGCGTTTATTCCGGTGATGCGGCTTATGCCGTGTGAGGCGCCTGCACGCTGAAGCTTTCGTCGCCCAATGCGCCACTGGTTGCACCCGGGCCGGCGCGAGGGGGCTGCAAATCCAGCGCCAGCGTGTCCAGCTCGACAGCGTCCAGGAAGACCTGGCCTGTTTCTACCTTGCAGGTGAATTTGGGCGTGCAGCCTTCGTCGGGCTGCTTGGCGCAGCCGTCCGCCAGGCCTATGGTCCAGTTGTGCAGGGGACAGGCCACGCTGGTGCCGAACACGATGCCCTGCGACAGCGGGCCGCCCTTGTGCGGGCAGCGGTCCAGCAGCGCAAACACCTGGTCCTGGTCATTGCGGAACACGGCCACATCAATACCTTTGGCGCGTGAGACACGTCGCGAGCCGAGCACCGGGATGTCGGTGACCAGGCAGATTTTTTTCCATTCAGACATAGTGATCTCTCAATTCGGGCTTAAGACGGGCAGCCGGTCAGGCGGGCGTGAGTTTTTCGAACTGACGGGCGTCCACCGACGCTTCTTTCAGGTCAAACCAGGGGTCCGGCTCGCCGTCCAGCGCAAACTGCAACTGCTCCCACAGGGCTTTGCGGCCTTCGTGGTCTTCCAGGATTTTTTTCTTCACATAGTCCAGGCCGACACGATTGACGTAATGCACCGTGCGCTCGAGGTACCAGCCTTCCTGGCGGTAGAGCTCGCAGAAGGCGCCGGTGTATTCGAGCACCTCGGCCGCGGTCTTGAGCTTGGTGAAGAAGTGGGCCACTTCCGTCTTGATGCCGCCGTTGCCGGCGATGTACATCTCCCAGCCCGAATCGACGCCGATGATGCCGACGTCCTTGATGCCGGACTCGGCGCAGTTGCGCGGGCAACCGCTCACGGCAAACTTGACCTTGTGCGGTGCATACATGCGCCACATGGCGCGCTCCAGGTCCTTGCCCATTTGCGTGCTGTCCTGCGTGCCCATGCGGCACCATTCGCTGCCCACGCAGGTTTTCACCGTGCGCAGGGCCTTGGCGTAGGCGTGGCCCGAAGGCATGCCGATGTCTTTCCAGACGTTTTGCAGGTCTTCCTTTTTCACGCCCAGCAAGTCGATTCGCTGACCGCCTGTCACCTTGACGGTCGGGATCTTGTATTTGTCGACTGCATCCGCAATGCGGCGCAACTCGCTGGCCGTGGTTTCGCCGCCCCACATGCGCGGGATGACGCTGTAGGTACCGTCTTTCTGGATGTTGGCGTGGCTGCGTTCGTTGATGAAGCGGCTTTGCGGGTCGTCCTTGGCCTGCTTGGGCCAGGTGCTGATCAGGTAGTAGTTGACGGCAGGGCGGCAGGTGGCGCAGCCGTTGGGCGTCTTCCAGTCCATGAACTTGAAGGTGTCCGAGATGCTCAGCAGCTTGTTGGCGCGGATGGCGTCACGCACCGCCTGGTGGCCGTGGTCGGTGCAGGCGCACATGGCCTTGAGCTTGGGCGTGGCCGAGTAGTCGCCGCCCGCGGTGAACATCAGGATCTGCTCCACCAGCCCGGTGCAGGAGCCGCACGAGGCGCTGGCCTTGGTGTGCTTGCGCACTTCGTCAAGCGTGAAAAGGCCTTTTTCCTTGATGGCCTTGCAGATCGTGCCCTTGTTGACGCCGTTGCAGCCGCAGACTTCGGCGTCGTCGGCCATCAGTGCGGCCTTGTTCTGGCCTTCGTGGCCGGCGTCGCCGAGGTTGGACTCTCCGAAAATCAGCTTGTCGCGGATGTCGGCCACACTGCGGCCATCACGCAGCAGCTTGAAGTAGTAGCTGCCGTCCACGGTGTCGCCGTAAAGGCAGGCGCCGATGAGTTTGTCGTCCTTGATGACGAGTTTTTTGTAGACGCCGCCGAAGGGGTCGCTCATCACGATTTCTTCAGCGCCGCTACCACCCATGAATTCGCCGGCGCTGAAAAGGTCGATGCCGGTGACTTTCAGTTTGGTGGACGTGAGCGAACCGGAATAACGGCCTATGCCGAACTGCGCCAGGTGGTTGGCCGCAACCTTGGCCTGTTCGAACAGCGGAGCCACCAGGCCATAGGCAATGCCGCGGTGGGCTGCGCATTCGCCGACCGAGTAGATGCGCGCATCGGTGACGGTCTGCATGGTGTCGTTGACCACGATGCCCTTGTTGCAGTGCAGGCGCATGGATTCCGCGAGCTGTGTGTTCGGCCGGATGCCGACTGCCATGACCACGAGGTCAGTGGCCACTTCCGTGCCATCCTTGAATTTGATCGAGGTCACGCGGCCGTCTTCACCACCCACCAGTTCCTGCGTCTGCGCGCCGATCATGAACTTGAGGCCGCGGTCTTCCAGGGATTTTTGCAGCAGCTTGCCCGCCACGTCGTCAAGCTGGCGCTCCATCAGCCAGGGCATGACGTGCACCACGGTGACTTCCATGCCGCGCAGCATCAGGCCGTTGGCCGCTTCCAGGCCCAGCAGCCCGCCGCCGATGACCACCGCTTTTTTGTACTTCTGGGCTGTGGCGATCATCTCGTTGGTGTCGGCGATGTCGCGGTAGGCAATCACGCCCTTGAGGTCTTTGCCGGGCACGGGCAGGATGAAGGGGTTGGAGCCGGTGCACATCAGCAGGCGGTCGTATTCCTCTTCGGTGCCGTCTTCGGCGCGGACCACGCGCTTGATGCGGTCCACTTCAACCACTTTTTTGCCGGCATGCAGCGTGATGTGGTTGTCCTTGTACCAGTCCCAGCTGTTCAGCACGATTTCGTCGAGCGTCTGCTCACCGGCCAGCACGGGGCTGAGCAGGATGCGGTTGTAGTTGGGATGGGGCTCGGCGCCGAAGACCGTGATGTCGTAGAGGTCGGGGGCGACCTTGAGCAGCTCCTCAAGGGTGCGAACGCCGGCCATGCCATTGCCGACCATCACCAGTTTTGATTTTTTCATGGGGCTACTCCAGATTGATTCGATGTCATGTTCAAGGTCCAATGTGCAAGCGTCATGCCACGGCGAACGCGGCAGCAGATGGGCAACGGGCGGGCAGAGCGGCGTAAATGGCCTCGGCGCCAGGATGAGGCGCAGCAACGCAGCGGTAGTTCGCCAACACCAGCGGATCTGTCTGATTTGTCAAAAATTGAGTGGAAATCATGATGCTCTCTCCCGGAAAAACAGGGATCCGGGCTGTCAACCCGGTATGAGGCACACCATTACGCACGTCGTTGTGCGCAGAACCCGCAGTGCATTCGCTAAGGTTGGGCGCGTCGTTACGCCCGCTGCAAATGACGCAAGACTTGTGCCATATCATTGGGATTCGCAGCTTTCCCGGCACCGGCGTGGCGGTGGCATGGCCTGCGACTTGCGAACCATGTCGCTGTTCCCCGCTTAACCCCTTGATTTGTATGACCTCCGCATTGGTAAATCTGAACGGCCCCGGTGGCGCACATCCCCTGGTTTCAGACCTGGAGGCCGCTGGCATCCAGGTGCTGGGGCCTGTGGGTGAGCGCAGCAAACTGGTGCAGGAAGTGCTCCGGCAGGCCCCCGATGTGGTGATTTGCCATGACCCGCTTCCGGGTGATGAGCTTTTCAAGGCCTTGCAACTGCTGGCTGACACGGCGCCGTGTCCCGTCATTGTTTTCACCAGCGACACAGACGCGGGAAAGATCACACGGGCCACCGAGGTGGGTGTTCATGCCTATGTGGTCAACGGTTATGGTGCGCAGCGCCTGCGGCCCCTCATTCACCTCGCCAAGGCGCGTTTTACCCGCGAGCAGGCCCTGCGTGCCCAGGTGCAGGAGGCTGCCAGCCGGCTTGAAGAGCGCAAGGCGGTGGACCGGGCCAAAGGTATTTTGATGCGGGCCCGGCAGATGTCGGACGACGACGCTTTCCATATTTTGCGGACCGCTTCCATGCATACCAACCAGCGGCTGGGGCAGGTGTCGGAGCACATCATCCATTCGGCGCGCTTCGCTGAGGATGTCAACCGTTCCGGCCAGTTGCGCATGTTGTCGCAGCGGCTGGTCAAGCTTGCCCTGTTGCAGCTGGCGGGGGTGCAGGCCGCCCGGGCCAAAGAGCTGCTGAAAGAGTCGGTGCTGCGCATCGACGCCAACCTGGTTTCGCTGGGGAAAAGCCTTTCGCAGCCCACCTTTGGAGACCTGCTGGGGCAGGTATCCATTACCTGGGGGCGGCTCAAGATTGCCCTGCAGGACACGCCCGCTGCTGGCAGCATGGCTCACCTGGATGAACTGGCAGACCTGCTTTTGCAGGACGCCGAGCGCATGACCAGCAGCCTGGAGAGCGCCGGCGCAATGCCTCCCTTGCAGATGTTGAATCTGGCCGGCCGTCAGCGCATGCTGAGCCAGCGTTTTGCCAAATATGCCCTGCTCAGGGCCACGGGTGGCAAGGCAACGCTGGCCCGCAGCGAGGCCGGCATGGCCGAGTCCCAGGCGGCATTCGAGCAGGCCTTGCAGTACCTGAACGACATTCCACTGACCAGCAAGGACATCCGCCTGTCGCTGGACCGGGCGGCCATCAGCTGGCAGCACATGCGCGAGGGCGCGGTTTCCATGGACAAAGACCCCCGTCGCCTGGAGAGCCTGGCGACGGCCAGCGAAGACCTCCTCGACGTCTTTGAGCAGCTGTCGGCCCAGTACGAACACAGCATGCAAATGCTGGTGGGCTAGGGCCTGCACGCCAGTCGTGCATTGTTGCGATGCACCAAATTCGGGCATTAAACTTGCTTATCTTGGTGCATGGCATTTGATCTGGACATTGGCTTCGCAACACTTGCGGGCCGCAAGAACACCAACGAAGACTTTTGCGCTGCGATGCTGCCCGAGGCGGGGCAGGAGGGTATGGGTTCCATCGTGGCGATTGCTGATGGCGTGAGCACAGGCGGCATGGGCCGGGAGGCGGCGCAGACCACCGTGACCAGCCTGGTCCGTGACTACTACGGCACGCCCGAAACGTGGGACACCACCGTGGCCCTGGACCGCATCATCGGGGCGCAAAACGCCTGGCTGGCGGGTATCAACCAGCGCCGCAGTCCGGCCATGGGCCTGACCACCCTCACGGCGCTGGTAATGCGCGGGCAGTCGTACACGCTGGCGCATGTCGGCGATTCGCGGGCCTATTTGCTGCGCGGCGGCAAAACCCAGCAGCTCACGCACGACCATGCAGTCAATCACCCGGACTTTCGGCACCAGTTGCTGCGTTCGGTGGGGGCCGAGGACCATGTGGTGGTGGACTACATGCAGGGTGACCTGCAGGTCGGTGACGTTTTTGTGTTGCTGACGGATGGCGTGCACGGCGTGGTGCGTGACGCGCGGCTGCAGGGCTTTGCCGATCTTGAGGAGGCTGGAGGTGCCCAGCTTGCAAGCCAGAACCTGGTCGAGGCGGCCCTGGCGGCAGGCAGCAACGACAACGTGACGGCCGTGGTGGTGCGGGTGCGCGGTTTGCTCGACGCAACACTGCAGGACGTCA
The DNA here is from genome assembly GCF_056405675.1 of Polaromonas sp. P1_F4. Lineage (NCBI taxonomy): Bacteria > Pseudomonadati > Pseudomonadota > Betaproteobacteria > Burkholderiales > Comamonadaceae > Polaromonas > Polaromonas sp. P1_F4. Next base: position 58,848 of record NZ_JBFUBP010000004.1, read on the forward strand.
ACCGCATTGCGCAGACCCTGCCCATCCCGCCGCGTTTGAAGGTGGGCGATGTGATGGACGGCCTGAGCGTGACGGCGCCGGTGGCCGACAACGGCATCAATGTGCTGTATCAGGTGCGCGATCCCGCTACACGGGTGCTGTATGCCCTCAAGACGCTGCACCCTTCGAGGTCGCATGACGAAGAAGAGCGTGCCATGCTGGCCCACGAGGCCTGGCTGGCCATGCGCATGCAGTCGGGCCGGGCGGCGGAGCATCTGGTCAACCTTCATGAGCGCCTGCCGGGCGGGCAAGAGCGCAGTGCGTTTTACCTGCTGTATGACTGGCACAGCGGCGAGACACTTCAGCAGCAGCTTGACCGCCGCCACAAGTTCAGCGTGGAGCAGGTGCTGGGCGTGGCCACCCAGGCCGCGCGGGCCTTGGGCCGGCTGCACCGGCAGTGCGTCATTCATCGCGACATCAAGCCGGCCAACCTCCATCAGGGCGAAGATGGCGTGCTGCGGCTGCTGGATCTCGGCGTGGCATTGAGCGGACGTGAACCGGAGGCCATGCGAAAGCTGCACGCCGGTACGCCCAGCTTCATCAACCCCGAGCAGTGGGGCTTCAGCGCAAGCAGCGCAGATGGGCCGGAGGAGTTGCCCGATGCGCAAAGCGATTTGTTCGCGCTGGGTGTGACGCTGTACCAGTTGTTAACAGCCCGGCTTCCTTACGGTGAAGTGCTGCCCTACCAGGCCGGCCGGTATTACCGCGACCCGGTGGCACCCAGCCGCATCAACCCCGAAGTGCCGATCTGGCTGGACCACATCGTGCTCAAGGCCGTGGCGCGCGACAAGCGCAGGCGTTTTGAAACCGCCGAAGAATTGTTGCTGGCGCTGGAGCGGGGCGCCTCGCGGCCGCTGACGGCACCGCAGGCGACGCCCCTGATCCATCGGGATCCCGTGGTGTTGTGGAAATTGCTGCTGGGGGTGAGTGTGCTGGTCAATGTGTTGCTGATTTACTGGCTGCTGTTTTTGCCCAGGTAAGGTGATTGAGTATTGAATCGGTTTCTGGGGCAATGGGGACGGGCGCGAGTAGCTATTGAATTGATAGCGCGCACTTTGCTGAGGGTAGCTGGCCGGGCAACCCCCGGCCAGCGGCTTCAGCTAAAGGCGCATCCTCAAGCAGTCCGCGCCCGTCCACCTTTCTCCGCCCAGGTCCGTGTCCACCGAATTTGCATCACCCTCAGCATCACCAGCATGCCCAGCGACAGCGCCGCAAAAAAGAAGAACCCCCACATGTAAGTGCCCGCATATTGCTTGGAGATACCCATGGCATTGGGCACCAGGCCGCCGCCCAATGCGCCGATTTCCCCGATCATGGAGCCGGCCACCGCGGTGGCCAGGGGCCAGCGCAGCGGTACCAGCTGGAAAAGGGCGCCATTGCCTGCACCCAATGCGGCAAAGCACAGCATCACCAGCAAGGTGGTGGCCACCAGGGATTTGCTGGCCAGCCCGCATGCCACGAGTGTGACGGCGATGGTGAGCAGCACGACGCTCAAGGTATTCACGCCGCCCCAGCGGTCCGAGATCCAGCCGCCGAAGATGCGCAGCGCCGCGCCCATGAAAGCTGCCAGCATCGACAGCTGCCCGGCCTGCACCTTGCTGACGCCGAACTGGTCGTAGTAGTAGGAAGGCAAAAACGTCGCCAGCCCGATGAAACCGCCAAAACTCACGGCGTAGATCAGGCTGAAGGCCCAGCCGTCTTTTTCAAACAGGCAGGCCACGTGTTCGCGCAGGGTGGCGTGGCTGTCCACATCGTCGGGTTCTTTGGCAAAAAGAATCATCGCGATCATCGGCAGCAGCATGGCTACGGCGGCAATGCCGTAGACCGACTGCCAGCCGAAGCGCTGCGCCAGCGCCGGCGCGACAAGCACGGAGACAGCGGTGCCCACGTTGCCCGCACCGACCAGACCCATGGCCAAGCCCTTGTAGCGGGGAGGGAAGGAGCCCGAACCCAGGCTGAGCGCTACGCCGAAACTGGCGCCGGCAATGCCCAGCAGCACGCCCATGGCCAGCAGGCTGCTGTAGGAGTCGACCACGAAATAGCCGAACAGCAGCGCCACCATGATCAGGCCCATTTCCACCAGCGTGGCATTTTTGCGGCCAATGTACTGGGCCAGCACGCCCAGCGGAAAGCGCATCAGCGCACCGGCGAAGATGGGAACCGACAGCATCACGCCTTTTTCTGTGGGCGAGAGCTTGTAGGTTTCCGAAATGAAAGGCGCCATGGCGCCGTTCATGACCCAGATGCAGCACGAAAACGCGAAGTAGAAAAACGCTGCACCTAGTGTGGGCGCGTGGCCAGCCTTGAGAAAATTACGAAACCCCGCCATGGTGCAAGCTCTTTCTGTGAAGATGGTTGATTCACAGAAACAGTGCGAAAAGCATGCCAACTTGGGGCGCTAAAAATGCACCCTTGCAGCGCAATTTGGGCCTGAGTTGCGGTTTCTTTTGGTGCGGCGCACGCATTGCGTGCGCGCAGCCGTGCGAATCAACCAAGCCGACCGAGGTCGCGGGCTAGTTTTTGCGGTCCATGTCGACGCAGACCATCGCCGCGTAGTGGTTCCAGCGCAAGGTGATCACGTAGGGACGTTTGCGTACCCGGGCTTTCATGCCTTGCGCGCCCTGTAGCTTGATCGGCACTGAAATCTGCAGCTCGGACCCCAAAGCCTTGCGCGCATTGCCTGCCAGCGTATTGGCGATTTCACCCACTGCATCAAGCAGGTTGCCATCGCTCAGGTCGGTTTCATGCTGGAGCAGCAAAATCTCGCGCACCAGTTTCCCCGGCATGGACACCACCACATGTCCGTTGTGGCTTCCGGAAAAGGTCACGATGCCATTGAATTCAAAGGCTTCGATATCTCCCGTGCCGAGATAAGCCGAGGTGATCTGCGGCTCCTGCCGGGTCGTGATCTTGAGGTAATGCCGGATGGAGTCGACAAAAAGCTTGAGGTCGTTTTCGTTCAGTGTGGCCATCGCAGTGTCCTTAGCGCACGTCTGCAACGTCGAGCAATGCAATCTGCAGCTCTTCGTCGGTAAAGGGTTTGGCAACAAATCCGCGGGCGCCCAGCTTGAGCGCCTGGATGGCGGTTGATTTGTCGCTGAGGGCGCTGACCACCAGTATCTTGATGGATGGGTCGAACTTCAGCAATGCGGTGATGCATTCAATGCCGTCCATCTCGGGCATGGTCAGGTCCATGGTGACGACCTCGGGGCGGGTTGCCCGGGCCAGCCGCACGGCTTCAAGGCCGTTTTTGGCCAGGCCTGCGAGCACCACGCCCTTGATGCCGCCGTTTTGCACCACTCTCGAAATCCGGGTCCGGATCATGTTGGAGTCGTCAACAATCAGCAGTCGCATGGAGAAGCTCCTGTGTGGGGTTTGTGATGGCCATTGCTGGATTGCTTCAGGAAAATTCAGGAAAAAGAAACCTTGAATTCGGTGTGCTGGCCGGGCGTGCTGGAGAGCAGCAGGCGCGCGCCGAGACTCTGAACGTTGGATTGCACCAGATCCAGGCCCACGCCGCGGCCTGCGTGGCGGGAGGTGGCACCGGCCGTGGAAAAGCCCGGCTTGAAAATATGCGCAACGATCTGCTGCTCACTAAAGCTTTGCAGCTGCTCAGGCGTGTACCAGCCCAATTCAAGCAGACGGCGGCGAACGTCGGCCGCATTCAGGCCCGCGCCGTCATCGCGCACGCTGAGCTGCCACTGGCCGTCTTCGTTCCGGGTGAGGTTGACGGCGATCCGCCCGGCCTCCGCCTTGCCCGCAGCGCGCCGTACGGAGGGAGCTTCCACGCCGTGCACCACGGCGTTACGCAGCAGCTGGATGGCGATTTCGCGCAGCAGATTCATCTTGTCGGCCGGCATGTCCTGGGCACTGCCCATACGCACCTCGGCATCCACGCGTTTGCCGCAGTCGGTGCCGACCTCGTTCGCCAGCTGGGTCAGCACGGCGTTCAGTCCTTGCGATGCGGAACCGTCCGGGGCGGGCGCCGTGTCACCGCCTGAGCGCTTCTGGCCCAGCGCCTTGAAGGCGCCGACCTTGGCCAGCAGGTCCTCGAGCGGCAAAGGCAGGGCCAGCAGAGCGTCGCCGGTGGCGGCGCCGTTGTCCTTGAGCTTTTGCAACTCGCTTTCGAACTGATGGGCCAGTGTGGCCAGGATTTCCAGTCCGAGCGATGCTGCGTCGCCCTTGAAGGCGTGGATGCGGCGGTAGGCGCCGTCCACAGCTTTGAGCACCTGGACTTCCGAGGCGGCCGATGAAGTGCTTCGCAGCAGGTCGTTGACTTCCAGCAGGGACGCTTCGGCTCGCTCTACAAAGGCGCGCATCATGGCCGGCTCCGTCTCGAAAGCCTTGAGCATCATGGACAGCTCTTTTTGCGAGCGCTGGCGTTCGCCGGTCAACCGGGCCTGCAACTCGACCTTTTGCGTGATGTCCTGTACGGTGACCAGCAGGTGCCGCACCGTGGCGCCGTCCTGCACCCGGTTGAAATGGAAAGAAAGATAGCGCTTGGTGTCCTGGCCCAGCCGGTTCCTGACGGTGAGTTCCACCTCCGACAGCGGGTTGATGCCCTGGATCAGCTGCTCCTTGACGTGTGGAGAGAACAGCAACTCGACATAGTCCCGCGCATCGGTCAATGCCTTGTCGGAAACCAGGGTGGACAGCTGGTAGAAAAAGTTTTGCCCGGGCGCGAGTGTTTTGCCGAACAGCGCGTGGGTCGAGCGGGACAACTGGGAGCCGAGCTGGTGCTGGGGGGTCAGCAGGAACAGGCCTTCGCGCACGCTGGCGAGAATTTCCCGGTTTTCTTCGGTGGCAGCTTCAATCGCGGCGTCTGAAGTTTTCAGGCGGCGCAGGAACTTGAACAGAATGAAGGCGAAATTCAGCAGTGCCAGCACGATGCCGACGGTTTGCACCATGCGCAGCACGCTGGCGCGCGAGGCGCCGATCTGCTGCGTTTCCGTGACGAAGTCGTTGGCAACGCCCAGCAGTTTGATGTTGTTGGCCTGGCTGTAGGCCAGTGCGGCGGCCAGTTCCGTCTGCGTGAAGCCGTCGCCGGCAAGTAGGGGCTGGAGCAGCTCGAAGTAGGGCTTCCACAGCGCATCCACCTTGTCCTCCAGCTCGCGGCCCCGGCTGGACACCACGGGCTCCAGGTACACCGGTTTGCCGTCGCCGCCGGGAATGGTGCCGCCTTCGCGGAATGCGACATGGGAGGCCTGGAAGATCTTTGCGCCTGAACGCAGCTCGGCCAGTGTCTCGGGCTTGTAAGGCGTGCCCGCCACCCGCATGGCGTCGAGTTCGAGCAGGGTCCGTGCGACACGCTGCGAAACATAGCGCTGGCGGCCGGAAAGGTTGATGGCCACGGTGTCCTGGTCGATCTTGAACGAGGTGTAGAAGTTCAGGACCAGCACCCCCAAGTCAAACAGCAGGAAAAGCGCGACCGCGATGATGATTTCGCGGTACTTCCCGAGCGAGGCGAGGCTGCTAGAGCGCGCAGGCCGTGTGCGGGCCGGTGCGCCATGGGCGATTCTGTCGGCGCCGGGGATTGGCAAAACTGCAGACATTGGAAACCTCCTGCTTGGTTGTTTAGTCGCGGGCCACCGCAGAACCGGCTTTGCCGGGCTGCTGGTGGCGCCCCCTCGAGGGGGAGGCGCCAAAGGCGCTTCGGGGGCGAGTCTTTACTCAGGCTGCTTTTTCGACGTGACCCTGGCGGGTGTAAAGGAAATCGATCACGGCTTTGCGGTAACCCAGGTAGCGGATGTCTTCGGCCAGCGCCACGCGGGAACGCGGGCGGGGCAGTTCCACCGGCAGCACTTCGCCGATCGTGGCGGCGGGACCGTTGGTCATCATCACAATGCGGTCGCTCAGCAGCACGGCTTCGTCGACGTCATGGGTCACCATGACCACCGTGCTTTGCGTGGTGGCGACGATTTGCAGCAGTTCGTCCTGCAGCTTGGCGCGGGTCAGGGCGTCAAGGGCACCGAAAGGCTCGTCCAGCAGCAACACCTTGGGTTCCATCGACAGCGCGCGTGCAATGCCGACGCGTTGCTTCATGCCGCCCGAAATCTCGCCGGGACGTTTTTGCGCAGCCGGCGTCAGTCCGACCATGGCCAGTGCGGCGTCGGTGCGGGCCTTGAGTTGCGCCTTGCTTTCGGTGGCTGAGAACACGCGCTCGACAGCGAGGTAGACATTTTCAAAGCAGGTGAGCCAGGGCAGCAGCGAATGGTTCTGGAATACGACAGCGCGCTCGGGGCCGGGTCCGGCAATCTCGCGGTTGGCGCACAGCAGGCTGCCCTCTGTCGGCGTGGTCAGGCCAGCAATCAGATTGAGCAGCGTGGATTTGCCGCAGCCTGAATGGCCGATCAGTGTGACGAACTCGCCTTTGGCGACCGTGAGGTTGATGTTCTGCAGTGCGCAGAACGGCCCCTTTTTGGTCTTGAAGGTTTGCTCGACGCCCTGGATTTCGATGTATTTGGTGGTGAAAGAGGTCATGGCGATTCCTTAATTTTTCACTTCTTCGAAGGTAAAAGCCGTGGCCAGCTTGATGAGGGCGAACTCCAGCACCAGCCCGACGATGCCGATCACGAAGATCGCGATGATGATGTTCTTGACGTTGAGGTTGTTCCACTCGTCCCAGACCCAGAAGCCGATGCCGACGCCGCCGGTCAGCATCTCGGCCGCGACGATGACGAGCCAGGCGGTGCCCACGGCAAGGCGCACGCCGGTCAGCATGTAAGGCAGCACGGCGGGAAAGAGGATCTTGGTGACGATCTTCCACTCGCTGAGGTTGAGCACACGCGCCACGTTCATGTAGTCCTGGGGCACGCGCTGCACGCCGACTGCCGTGTTGATGATCATCGGCCAGATGGAGCAGATGAAGATGGTCCAGATGGCTGCGGGGTTGGCGCCCTTGAAGACCAGCAGACCAATCGGCAACCAGGCCAGCGGCGAGACCGGGCGCAGCAGGCTGATCAGCGGGTTGAACATGCGGCTCAGAAAGTTGAAGCGCCCGATCATGAAGCCGACCGGTATGCCGACGACAGCCGCCATGCCGAAGCCCATGGCCACGCGCTTGAGCGAAGACAGCACGTTCCAGCCCACGCCCTGGTCGTTGGGCCCCTTGCTGTAGAACGGATCACTGAAGATCTGCACCGCCTGCACAAAGGTGTCTTTGGGCGAGGGAATGCTGCCGGCCGTGCCCATGAAAACCAGTTCCCAGATCAGCACCAGCAAACCCAGGCCCAGGAGGGGGGGCAGGACGCTGAGCCAGAGCCAGGAGGCATCGCCGGATGGCTTGGTGATGGGGGTGGGTTTTGTTGGAGCGTTCATGCTGTTTTGGGCTGTAGTGCCCGTTGGATGAGCGCCACCAGCTATCGAATTGATAGCGGCAGCATCTCTGGGCCTTTCGTTGCTGCGGCTTGCCGGGGTTGCCGCCTCCAGCGGGTTGTGAAATACGGCACTGACCATGGCGTCACCTCTTTACGTAGGAAGGTTGGGTGGGGTGTAGCGTGGATATCGCGTGGGTGTTCAGGCGTGAACCTTGAAACTGTCGGCGTATTTTTTCGGGTCCTTGCCGTCCCACACGGTGCCGTCCATCAGTTTGCTGCTGCGCATGATGTCTTTGGGAACGCTGGCCTTGGCCGCCGTGGCTGCCTGCTTGTAGACGTCGATGTGGTTGATTTGCTTGGCAATGCCCAGGTAGTCGGGGTGATCCTTGATCAGGCCCCAGCGCTTGTGCTGTGTGAGGAACCACATGCCGTCGGACAGGTAAGGGAAGCTCACCGCACCGTCGTTGTAGAACTTCATGTAGTTCGGGTCGTCCCAGGTCTTGCCCATGCCGTTCTGGTAGCGGCCCAGGATGCGCTGGTTGATGGCGTCCACGCTGGTGTTGACGTAGCTCTTGTCGGCCACGGTCTCGGCCATCTTGTTTTTGTTGGAGAGGCTGGCGTCAATCCACTTGCCGGCTTCGATGATGGCGGCGGTCACGGCACGCGCGGTGTTGGGGTATTTCTTGACGAAGTCGGCGGTGGTGCCTAGTACTTTTTCTGGGTGGTCCTTCCAGACGTCCTGGGTGGTCACGGCGGTCACGCCGATGCCGTCGATGATGGCGCGGTGGCCCCAAGGCTCGCCCACGCAGAAGCCGTCCATGTTGCCCACGCGCATGTTGGCCACCATCTGCGGCGGCGGCACGGTGATGACTTTGGCATCCTTCATCGGATTGATGCCGTTGGCAGCCAGCCAGTAGTAGAGCCACATGGCGTGGGTGCCGGTGGGGAAGGTCTGGGCGAAGGTGTATTCGCGCTTGTCGGTCGCCATGAGCTTGGCCAGGCCCGCGCCGTCGACCGCGCCTTTGTCGGCGAGCTTTTTGGACAGTGTGATGGCCTGGCCGTTGTTGTTCAGGGTCATCAGCACGGCCATGTCTTTCTTGGGGCCGGCGGTACCCATGTGGACGCCGTAGACCAGGCCGTAGAGCACGTGGGCGAAGTCCAGTTCGCCGTTGACCAGCTTGTCGCGCACACCGGCCCAGCTGGCTTCCTTGGTCGGGATGATCTTGACGCCGTATTTCTGGTCAATGCCCAGCACCGAGGCCATGACCACGGAGGCGCAGTCGGTCAGTGGAATGAAGCCGATCTTCACTTCCTTCTTCTCTGGTGCGTCTGAGCCCTGGGCATAGACGGCAGCGCGCAGGGCGGGGTTGATGCCCACGGCGCCCACGGCTGCGGCCTGCAGTACTGTGCGGCGTGTCAGCGAAGATTTCAGCAGTTCAGTCATGTCAGCGGCTCCTGAGAGTTAAAAACAAAAGACAAAAACAAAAAAGGCGCTCGACCCGGGCAACACGTTGAACGTGATGCAGGGTGCGAACGCCTTTGTTCCTTGGGGCACCACACACTTCGCCATTGAAGTGCTGTGCCGGTTGGCCATCTTTGACCAATGCCTAGGGCATTGCAAAAGCTGTGCCAGCGATGCTGAGTGCTGTGAAAGAGAGTCGCTTTGAGAAGGGAAAGTGCCCCGGATGCACTGCCTGCACCAGTGGCTGCGGGGAAAGGCGGTGCGAGGCGGTGGTTTGATGTTTGCACCGTATTTGTGCGGCGCACCAATTGGGGGTTACCTGACGTCAGGCCCGGGATTCATCCCAGCAAATCCAGGGCGTCGAGCATGCGCTGGGCGACTTCGCCCAGCCGCAGTCCCTTGTCCATCGCTGCCTTGCGCAGCTTTTCGAAGGCAGCCTGTTCGGTCAGGCCCTGGCGCTGCATCAGCATGCCCTTGGCCCGGTCTATGACTTTTCGGTCATGCAGCTCTGTTTTGGCGTGTGCCAGTTCCTTGCGCAGGCCCTGCTCGTGTTCAAAGCGCGCCATGGCCACATCCAGGATGGGGCGGATTCGATCCGGGGAAAGGCCGGCCACCACATAGGCCGACACGCCGGCGGCGACGGCATCCTTCACGTGGCTGGTGTCGTTGTCGTTGGTGAACAGCACGATGGGCCGCCGGGCGTCCCGCGTCGCCATCACCACATGCTCCAGCGAATCGCGGGCCTCGCTTTCGGCGTCCACGATGATCATGTCGGGTTGCAGTTGCGCCAGGCGCTCATCCAGGAAGGTATCGGCGGGGAGCACCGCGACGATGTTGTAACCGTTTTCCAGCAGGCCGATGCGCAGCTGGCGCGAGCGCTCGGCCAGCTCCCGTGCATGGGCGTCATCGGACACGGACTCCAGCAGGTCCGGGGCGATGATGACAAGGCGCAGGGATTGGGACGGTGTCATGGGGGAACTTGTGCAAGAACCGTGCCCCTGCCGACTCCGCGGCCCTGCTGGTATGGGGAGTTCTCTCCAAACCTTACACTTCAAAGATGAGAGTTCTTGGAATCGAATCGAGTTGCGATGAAACCGGCGTGGCGCTGGTGGATGCCAGCGGCAGCGGGGTGCCGCGTTTGCTGTCACACGCGCTGTTCAGCCAGATTGACATGCACCAGGCTTATGGCGGTGTGGTGCCGGAACTGGCCAGCCGGGACCATATCCGGCGCGTTTTGCCGTTGACCCACCAGGTGATGGCGGAGGCGGGCAGCAACCTTGCACAGGTAGATGTGGTGGCCTATACGCGGGGCCCCGGGCTTGCGGGGGCACTGCTGGTGGGGGCGGGGGTGGCTTGCTCGCTGGCGGCTGCACTGGGCAAACCGGCCATGGGTGTGCACCACCTGGAGGGGCATCTGCTCTCGCCTTTTTTAAGTGCCGACCCGCCCGAGTTTCCCTTTGTGGCGCTGCTGGTGTCGGGCGGCCACACGCAGCTGATGCGGGTGGATCGTGTGGGCAGCTACGAATTGCTGGGGGAAACCATTGACGACGCGGCCGGCGAGGCCTTTGACAAGTCGGCCAAGCTGATGGGCCTGCCTTATCCTGGAGGGCCTCATCTGTCGAAGCTGGCTGAGGGCGGTGACGGCGCAGCCTTCAAGCTGCCACGGCCCTTGCTGCACAGCGGCGATCTGGATTTTTCCTTTGCCGGGCTCAAAACCGCGGTGCTGACGCAGGCCAAAAAACTGGGTGCTGAGCTGGACAGCCGCAAGGCTGACCTGGCGGCCTCTACGCAGGCGGCCATCGTTGAAGTGCTGGTGAAAAAGTCACTGGCTGCCATGGTGCAAACCGGACTGAAGCGTTTGGTAGTGGCCGGCGGTGTGGGGGCAAATGCCTTACTGCGCAGCCAGCTCAACGCCGTATGCAAACAACGCGGTATTCGGGTGCATTACCCCGAACTGCACTTGTGCACCGACAACGGCGCCATGATTGCCCTGGCGGCCGGAATGCGGCTGCAGGCGGGGCTTGAAACGCTTCAGCGCGGCTACACGTTTGATGTGAAGCCGCGCTGGAATCTTTCTGAATTTCAGGCGGCACCAGCCTGAGCCGTGCCGCTTGAAGCCTGGACGATTCGGTTACTGGATATCGAGAGTGGTCACGTTGCTGACCGGAATTTTCTTTCCCAGTGTCAGGGTCAGCACGCCGTTCTCGAGCTTGGCGGTGCTGGTGGCGGTATCGATTTCCAGGGGGAAGCGCCATGCAGCTTTGACCTGGCGGGCTGCGCCTTCCTTGCTTGCAACACGAACCACGTCGCCTTCGATGCTGATGTCCAGCTGTTCGCGGGCCACGCCGGGAACGTCAAGTTGCAAAGAGTAGGCTTTCTCAAGGTCTTCCACGTTGGCTGCCTTGGCGGCGCCGGTGTCAGACAGCGAAGAGAAGGTGTCATTGAGGAATTTTTCCAGGGCACCGTTGCTCACGACGGGCGCGTAGTGGCGATGAAAGGCGCGGGCAGGGCGGTTGGCGAGAGAGTAAAACATGGCTATTCCTTGATGGATGAACAAGGGGTGTTTTCCCCTTACACTGCGCGGCGCTCACCGTGATTGCCGCATGCACCCCAGTTAGGTGTGCAAGCGGTTTATTCAAGCCAAATCAGGCAAAAGACCAGGGTCTATTTTTTTATGCAGAAACACTTGAAACGCTTCCTCATGGCCTTATGTCTTTGCGCCTCGGCGGCGGCGTTCGCGCAGACCGCAAGCCAGCCGCCTGTGCCGGCACCTGTTCGTATTGCGCTGATCGAAAGCCTTTCAGGCGCGTTCGCCAATACCGGCGAGGCGGTGTTCCGAAACCTCGTCTGGGCTACTGAGCGCGTCAATGCGCGTGGCGGCGTGAAGCTGGCGGGCGGGCCGCGCAACCTGGTGGTTGAGCGCTATGACAACAAGGGCCAGAACGAAGAGGCGCTGGCGGCATTGCGCTCGGCGATCGACGACGGCGTGACCATCATTGCACAGGGCAATTCATCCGCGATTGCGGCTGTGCTGATCGATGCCATCAACAAGCACAACGAACGTGAGCCGAACAAGCGTGTGCTGTTCCTCAATTACTCGGCGGTCGACCCGATCCTGACAAATGAAAAGTGCAGCTACTGGCATTTCCGCTTTGATGCGCACGCGGACATGCGCATGGCCGCGCTCATGGATGTGCTCCGGGACGACAAGGCGCTCAAAAGCATTTACCTGATAGGCCAGGATTACAGTTTCGGGCAGGCCGTGTTGCGCGAGGCACGCAAACAACTGGGCGCGCAGCGACCCGACGTGCAGATCGTGGGCGACGAGTTGCACGCGCTGGGCCGCGTCAAGGACTTCATTCCCTATGCCGCGAAGATCAAGGCCAGCGGAGCGCAGGCAGTGCTCACGGGCAACTGGGGTAACGACCTGACACTGCTGATCAAGGCGGCAAGGGAAGTCGGTTACGAGGGCAAGTTCTACACCTTCTACGGCAACGCACTGGGCGTGCCGGGCGCGCTGGGCGATGCCGGCGTAGGCAAGGTGATCGCGGTGGCCGACTGGTTCCCGAATGAGGCGGGCGCGCAGTCCGAAGCCTTCTACCAATCCTTTCGCCAGCGCTTTCCCAAGCCGCAGGACGACTATGTGCACATGCGCATGCAGCTCATGGTTGAGGCGCTGGCCCAAAGCCTTGACAAAGCGGGCAGTGCTGACGCCGGCGCGGTGGCGGCGCAGCTGGAGCGTAGTTCGGTCACCTTCGTGGGCCACAAAGGCGCGATGCGCTCGGCCGACCACCAGTTCCAGCAGCCGCTGCTTGTGGCACTGATGGGCAAGCAGGGCTCGTCGGGTGTGAAATTTGATGTCGAGGGCTCGGGCTACGGCTTTCGCGTCATCAAGACTATTTCGCCCGAAAAGGCCGAGCAGCCCAACAGCTGCAAGATGGTCCGGCCCTGAGTTCAAATGGGCTGATTGAACAATTGATTGAAGCCGGCACAGGCGGACGGACTATCCATGAGAAAAACTGTTTTAGATCTTGAAGAATCGATGATCCGCCAGGTGGCCAACGCGGGCATGGGTCGCGATGACGTCCTCAAGTTCTGGTTTGGCGAGAGCGATGAGGTCACGCCCGCCTTTATCCGCGATGCGGCGGCTGCGTCGTTGCAGCAGGGCGAGACTTTTTATGCGCAAAACCTGGGCTTGCCACAGCTGCGGGAGGCTATTGCCAATTACGCGACGGGCCTGCGCTGTGTGGGGGCCGCGCCGATCACGGCCGAACGCATTGCGGTGACCTCAGGCGGCGTCAACGCGCTGATGCTGGCGGTGCAGGCGCTGGTGGATGCCGGCGACGAAGTCGTGGCCGTGACGCCTGTCTGGCCCAACCTGACGGCCCAGCCGGCCATCATGGGCGCGCAGGTCAAATGCGTCAGCCTCAAGCCGGTGGCAGGCGAATGGCGGCTTGACGTGGCCGAACTGCTGGCCGCCATCACGCCGAAAACCAAACTACTCATCGTCAACGCGCCCAACAATCCCACTGGCTGGACGCTGTCACGCGCCGAACAGGAGGTCATCCTGGCGCATTGCCGCAAGACGGGCACCTGGATTCTGGCGGACGAGGTCTATGAACGGCTTTATTACGAGCCCACCCCTAATGGTTGCGCCCCCAGTTTTCTGGATATCGCCGCGCCCGAGGATCGGCTGGTGGTCGTTCACAGCTTTTCCAAGAGCTTTTTGATGACTGGGTGGCGCCTGGGCTGGCTGGTGATGCCGGCTGCCATGACGCCACACATGGGCAAGCTGGTGGAGTTCAATACCTCCTGTGCCCCGGTGTTCGTGCAACGGGCCGGTCTGGTGGCCATCGAGCGGACGGCCGATATCACGCCCCGGGTGGTTGCCCATCTGAAAACCTGCCGCGACACCTTGGTGCCGCTGCTACAGGCCGTGCCGGGCGTGCAGTTGGCACCGGCCAAGGGCGGCATGTACGCCTTTTTCCGCCTGGAAGACCAGGCGCGCTTCGGGGACTCTCTGGAGACCGCCAAGCGCCTGGTGGTGGAGGGGGGCTTGGGCCTGGCACCCGGCAATGCATTCATGGTCAATCCAGGTCCAGAGGCCCAGGGCTGGCTGCGCTGGTGCTTCGCCAGCCAGGACGTGGACAGGCTGGGGCAGGGGGTTGGCCGCCTCAGGCATTGGCTTGGGCTATAATCCAAGGCTCTGCGCAGTTTGAGGCTCTTTTTGGGCCTTTTTCATGCCGGAACACGACGAAAGCGGTTTATTCACTCCCATGTCGGGAACGCTGCTTCGCTCGCAAGCGCACCTCGGTGCAAGAAAGAGAAAACATGATTGCAAAATCAATCAAGGCCGAAATCGTTCAGGCCAACGCACGTGCCGCCGGCGACACCGGCAGCCCTGAAGTTCAAGTGGCGCTACTGACCGGCCGCATCAACGAACTGACCCCCCATTTCAAGGCCAACGCCAAGGATCACCATGGCCGCCGCGGTCTGCTGCGCATGGTGAGCCGCCGCCGCAAGCTGCTGGACTACCTGAAGTCCAAAGATGCCGAACGTTACACCGCGCTGATCGCCAAGCTTGGCTTGCGCAAGTAATCGGTAAAAACGATTTGAAAGCGCCTGAGTTAGTTCACTAGCTCAGGCGCTTTTTACTTCGGAGCAAGGCAAAACGAGCACGCGCTGTGTCATTCCACAAGAAAAGCCCTGGTCAGACCCCTGATCCAGGCATTTTGTGGAATGGCATCGTGTTCAGCCAGCCGCCGCTCCGGGCCTCCCGCACTGCCTCAAGTGCGTGAATTTAGTGGAGATAAGAACATGAGCATTTTCAACAAAGTCACCAAGTCTTTCCAATGGGGCCAGCACAAGGTCACGATGGAAACCGGCGAAGTCGCACGCCAGTCCAGCGGCGCAGTCATCGTTGACATGGACGGCACCGTGGTGCTGGCCACCGTCGTCGCCAAGACCGATGCCAAGCCCGGCCAGGATTTCTTCCCCCTGACCGTTGACTACCTTGAGAAAACCTACGCCGCCGGCCGCATTCCCGGCAGCTTCTTCAAGCGCGAAGGCCGCCCCAGCGAATTCGAAACGCTGACTTCCCGCCTGATCGACCGCCCGATCCGCCCGCTGTTCCCCGAAGGCTTCTTCAACGAAGTGCAGGTCGTGATCCATGTGCTGTCGCTGAACCCGGAAGTCGAAGGCGACATCCCCGCACTGATCGCCTCCAGCGCCGCCCTGTCGATCTCCGGCATCCCGTTCAACGGCCCCATCGGCGCCGCACGCGTGGCCTACATCGATGGCCAGTACGTTCTGAACCCCGGCAAGACCCAGCTCAAGGATTCGAAGATGGACCTCGTCGTGGCCGGCACTGAAGCCGCTGTGCTGATGGTCGAGTCCGAAGCCCAGCAACTGTCCGAAGAAATCATGCTCGGCGCCGTGGTGTTCGGCCATGAGCAGGGCAACATCGCCATTAACGCGATCCACGAACTCGTGCGCGACGCCGGCAAGCCGGTCTGGGACTGGAAAGCCCCCGCCAAGAACGAGCCGCTGATCGCCAAGGTCAACGAACTCGCCGGCGCCAAGCTGCAAGCCGCTTACCAGATCCGCGCCAAGCAAGCCCGTACGCAAGCCTGTCGCGTGGTGACCTCCGACGTGATGGCCGCACTGAAGGCTGACGGCGTTGAATTCGACGGTGTGGCCGTTGAAGGCATGCTGTTCGACATCGAAGCCAAGATCGTCCGCAGCCAGATCCTGGCCGGCGAGCCCCGTATCGACGGCCGCGACACGCGCACCGTGCGCGCGATTGAAATCCGCAACAGCGTGCTGCCACGCACCCACGGTTCTGCCCTCTTCACGCGCGGCGAAACCCAGGCTCTGGTCGTTACCACGCTGGGTACCGAGCGCGACGCGCAGCGCATCGATGCGCTGTCGGGCGACTACGAAGACCGCTTCATGCTGCACTACAACATGCCTCCGTTCGCCACCGGTGAAACCGGCCGTGTTGGTTCGCCAAAACGCCGCGAGATTGGTCATGGGCGGCTTGCGAAGCGCGCGCTGATCGCCGTGCTGCCCACAAAAGAAGAATTTCCGTACACCATGCGTGTGGTGTCAGAGATCACCGAGTCCAATGGCTCCTCGTCGATGGCTTCGGTTTGCGGCGGCTGCCTGTCGCTGATGGACGCCGGGGTGCCGATGAAAGCCCATGTGGCCGGTATCGCCATGGGCCTGATCAAGGAAGACAACCGCTTTGCCGTGCTGACCGACATCCTGGGTGACGAAGATCATCTGGGTGACATGGACTTCAAGGTTGCGGGCACCACCTTCGGTATCACCGCACTGCAGATGGACATCAAGATCCAGGGCATCACCAAGGAAATCATGCAGGTCGCGCTGGCCCAGGCCAAGGAAGCCCGCATGCACATCCTGGGCAAGATGCAGGAAGCCATGGGCGAAGCCAAGGCTGAAGTGTCCGACTTCGCCCCGCGCCTCTATGTCATGAAGATCAACCCCGAGAAGATCCGCGACGTGATCGGGAAGGGCGGCGCCGTCATCCGCGCGCTGACCGAAGAAACCGGCACGCAGATCAACATCGAGGAAGACGGCACCATCACCATCGCCTCGAACGACAGCGCCAAGGCTGATGAAGCCAAGCGCCGCATCGCCGAGATCACCGCTGAAGTCGAAATCGGCAAGGTGTATGAAGGCCCGGTCACCAAGATTCTGGATTTCGGCGCACTGATCAACCTGTTGCCCGGCAAGGACGGCCTGTTGCACATCAGCCAGATTGCCCACGAGCGCGTCGAGAAGGTCACCGACTACCTGAGCGAAGGCCAGATCGTCAAGGTCAAGGTTCTGGAAACCGACGAAAAAGGCCGCGTCAAGCTGTCGATGAAGGCCCTGCTGGACCGCCCGGCCCAGGACCAGGACCGGGGCTGATCAATATCTGCTATTGATTTTGTAGCTGCCTGCGCTCTTGTACAGAGGGCTGGCGGCTCAAATGACCTTGATACGCCATGAAAGTTGTTGAAATTACCTCCTACGGCAAGCCTGAGGTGTTGCGTCTGGCTGATCGCCCGGCGCCCATCGAAGGTTCTGGCGAGGTAGTGATCCGCGTGAGCGCCAGTGGCGTCAACCGCCCTGATGTTCTTCAGCGAATGGGTCACTACCCGGTACCGCCCGGGGCGTCCGATATCCCCGGGCTTGAAGTCGCGGGTGTGATCGTGTCCGGCGATGCCGTTGCCATGGCCGCAGCCGGCCTCAAAATCGGTGGCCGTGTCTGCGCGCTGGTTGCGGGTGGCGGCTATGCCGAATTGTGTGTTGCGCCGGTTGGGCAGTGCCTGCCGGTGCCTTCAGGGCTGAGCGACATCGAGGCGGCATCTCTGCCCGAGACGTTTTTCACCGTCTGGAGCAATGTGTTTGAGCGCGCTTACCTGCAGCCGGGCGAAACCTTGCTGATCCAGGGCGGCTCCAGCGGCATCGGCGTCACGGCCATCCAGATCGCCAAGGCCCTGGGAGTCACGGTGCTGGTGACGGCCGGCAGCGACGAAAAATGCGCTGCCTGTGTTGCCTTGGGCGCGGACCATGCCATCAACTACAAAACCAGCGACTTTGCAGAAGAGGCGAAGAAGCTGACGGGTGGACGTGGCGTCAACGTCATTCTCGACATGGTGGCCGGCGGCTACGTGGCGCGCGAGGTCGAGTGCCTTGCAGACGACGGCCGATTGGTCATCATTGCGATACAGGGCGGGGTCAAGTCCGAGATCAATGCGGGATTGGTATTGCGCAAGCGATTGACCGTCACCGGTTCAACCCTGCGTGCGCGATCTGTTGAATTCAAGAGCGCCATTGCGAATGCATTGAAGAATAAGGTGTGGCCACTGCTTGCGAGCGGTGCTGTCAAGCCGGTGATTCACAGCACGTTTGCGGCGGCTGATGCGGCCAAGGCGCATGCATTGATGGAGTCCAACCAGCATGTCGGCAAAATCGTTTTAACCTGGTCACCGACACCATGAAGAAGCTTATTGCTGGTAACTGGAAGATGAACGGCGGCATGGAGGCCAACGCGGCCTTGCTGGATGCCCTGGCGAGCGGGCTGGCCAGTCCTCCGACATGCGAGGTGGCGGTTTGTGTTCCCGCGCCTTACCTGGCGCAGGTTCAGCTATTGCGAGCTGCAAAACCCGGCCTGTCTGCCATTGAACTGGGCGCGCAGGATGTGTCCGCTCATGCCAGTGGCGCCTATACGGGTGAAGTCAGTGCCGCCATGCTCAAGGAATTTGGTTGCCGTTTCGCCATTGTTGGTCACTCGGAGCGCCGCCAGTATCACGGCGAGACTGATGCGATGGTCGCCGACAAGGCAAAATCTGCACTGGCCTGCGGTGTTATCCCCATCGTTTGTGTTGGCGAAACGCTGGCCGAACGTGATGCAGGCCATACCGAGGAAGTCGTGAAGCGGCAGCTCGCGGCGGTCATCCACGCCAATGGCCACTGCATCAGCGAAATCGTGGTGGCCTACGAACCGGTATGGGCGATTGGTACCGGCAAGACAGCGACCCCGCAAGAGGCGCAGGCTGTGCACCTGGTGCTGCGCAGCCAATTGAAGGCGGCAACCGACCAGTTTGCCCGCGTGAAAATCCTGTATGGCGGCAGCATGAATGCGGCCAACGCGGCAACGCTGCTGGCCCAGCCCGATATCGACGGCGGCCTGATTGGCGGTGCCTCGCTCAAAGCCCCCGATTTTTTGACAATTATTGCTGCAGCCCGCAACTGACGAGCGCAGAACGCTATTAATTTAGGAGTAGATATGAACGTTGTATTAACCATTGTCCTCGCCGTGCAAATGCTCTCGGCACTCGGCATGATTGGCCTGATCCTGGTGCAACACGGCAAGGGCGCAGACATGGGCGCGGCATTTGGCAGCGGCGGTTCGGGCAGTCTTTTTGGCGCCAGCGGCAGTGCCAATTTCCTGTCACGCACTACCGGCGTTCTCGCCGCGTTGTTTTTTGCCTGCACCTTGCTGCTTGCTTACTTTGGCAATGCCCCGGCACGCACCAGCTCCAGCGTTCTGGAAGGGGCCGCCGTGACCGCTCCGGCGCCGGCAGCTGCAGCTTCCGGTGCGGCCCAGATTCCGGGAACCTCTGCACCTGCGGGCACCGGCACGGCAGTTCCTGTCCCACCCGCGCCTGCCGCATCCGGTGCTGCGCAAATCCCGACGAAATAACGAGATTTTGCTGTTGCCCGCAGTCGGGTGCAGCAATATTTCGGGGTAAACTCTAAGACTGTCTGGAAAGCCAAAACCGCAAGGTTCCTCATGCCATCCAGGCAGTTAAATACCGCGGACGTGGTGAAATTGGTAGACACGCTATCTTGAGGGGGTAGTGCCGAAAGGTGTGCGAGTTCGAGTCTCGCCGTCCGCACCAGATTGACATGCATCGGCAGCAATGCTCCGGCACTGCTGTCGGCTCAAACGGCAAGCTGAAGTAAACCGCGCAAGTGGCTTTTCAGAAGTTGAATCCACGATGAACCTCGATCAATACCTTCCTGTTCTTTTGTTTATTCTGGTGGGTGTGGGTGTCGGTGTGGTGCCTCAGGTCCTGGGGCGTTTGTTGGGCCCTGTGCGTCCCGACAGCGAAAAAAATTCCCCTTACGAATGCGGCTTCGAAGCTTTCGAAGATGCCCGCATGAAATTCGATGTGCGCTACTACCTGGTCGCCATCCTCTTCATTCTTTTTGACCTCGAAATCGCGTTTCTTTTTCCCTGGGCCGTGGCGCTCAAGGAAATCGGCCCCGTCGGTTTCTGGTCCGTCATGATTTTCCTGGGCATTCTGGTCGTGGGCTTTGTCTACGAGTGGAAAAAGGGTGCGCTGGACTGGGAATAAGAAGCTAAGAATCCCGAGGGTTCTCTAGGCGGGTCACGCCACAAAGGTACGGGTATGTCACTTGAAGGTGTTTTCAACGAAGGCTTCATGACCACGAGTTACGACTCGGTGGTGAACTGGGCCAAGACGGGTTCGCTCTGGCCCATGACGTTCGGCCTGGCCTGCTGCGCCGTCGAAATGATGCATGCGGGCGCGGCGCGGTACGATCTGGACCGTTTCGGCATGTTGTTTCGTCCCAGCCCGCGCCAGTCCGACCTGATGATCGTGGCCGGCACGCTGTGCAACAAGATGGGCCCGGCCTTGCGCAAGGTGTACGACCAGATGTCCGAGCCGCGCTGGGTGTTGTCCATGGGCTCGTGCGCCAATGGCGGCGGCTATTACCACTACAGCTACTCCGTGGTTCGAGGCTGCGACCGTATCGTGCCGGTGGACGTCTATGTGCCCGGCTGCCCGCCCACGGCCGAAGCTCTGATGTACGGCATCATCCAGTTACAGCAGAAAATTCGTCGCACCAACACGATTGCGAGGGCATAAGACATGTCCTCTTCTCCTGTTTCCATGGAGCAACTCGCCGAAACGATTCACGCCGTGCTCGGCGACAAGGTCAAAAGCCTGAAGACTGCTCTGGGTGAAATCACTCTCACGGTCGCCGCTGCTGATTATCTTGCGGCCGCAATCCTGCTGCGCGATGCGCCCGGTTGCCGATTCGAGCAGCTCATTGATCTGTGCGGTGTCGACTATTCCGAATACAAGGACGGCCAATACGACGGTTTGCGCTATTGCGTGGCGTCGCATCTGCTGTCCGTCAGCCTTAACCAGCGCGTTCGCCTCAAGGTGTTTTGCCCCGACGACGACTTTCCTGTGGTGGATTCGCTCAACGGCATCTGGAACTCGGCCAACTGGTTCGAGCGCGAAGCCTTCGACCTCTACGGCATCATCTTCGAAGGCCACAACGACCTGCGCCGCATCCTGACCGACTACGGTTTCATTGGCCACCCTTTCCGCAAGGACTTCCCCACGTCGGGCCATGTGGAGATGCGCTACGACCCCGAACAAAAGCGCGTGATTTATCAGCCGGTCACCATCGAGCCGCGCGAGATCACTCCCCGTGTGATTCGCGAAGACAACTACGGCGGCTTGCAATGAGTAGCCCCCACGCTTGCCACTTCGTGTGCTTCGCTGCCCCCCGAGGGGGTTTGCCTTGCTTGGGGCGGCCCGGCGCGGCGGCAGGGCACCGGTTTTACAGAGTTTGATACCCCACATGGCTGAAATCAAAAACTACACGCTCAACTTTGGGCCACAGCATCCCGCTGCGCACGGTGTGTTGCGCCTGGTGCTCGAGCTTGACGGCGAAGTCATCCAGCGCGCCGACCCGCATATCGGCTTGCTGCACCGCGCGACCGAAAAGCTCGCCGAAAGCAAGACCTACATCCAGTCGCTGCCCTACATGGACAGGCTGGACTATGTCTCGATGATGTCCAACGAGCACGCCTACTGCCTGGCCATTGAGAAGCTGCTCGGCGTCGACGTGCCGGTGCGCGCTCAGTACATCCGCGTGATGTACGCCGAAATCACGCGTCTGCTCAACCACCTGCTGTGGCTGGGCGCACACGGTTTCGACTGCGGCGCAATGAACATCCTGATTTACTGTTTCCGCGAACGCGAGGCGCTGTTCGACATGTACGAGGCCGTGTCCGGCGCGCGCATGCATGCGGCCTACTTCCGCCCGGGCGGCGTCTACCGTGATCTGCCCGACAGCATGCCGCAGTACCGCGTCAGCAAGGTCAAGAACGCCAAGGCCATCGCGGCGCTCAATGAAAACCGCCAGGGTTCGCTGCTTGACTTCATCGAGGACTTCAGCAACAAATTCCCGGGTTACGTCGATGAGTACGAAACCCTGCTGACCGACAACCGCATCTGGAAGCAGCGCACGGTCGGCGTGGGCGTCGTCTCGCCGGAGCGCGCTCTCAACCTCGGCTTCACCGGCCCCATGCTGCGGGGCTCGGGTTTTGCCTGGGACCTGCGTAAGCAGCAGCCCTACGACGTCTACGACAAGATGGACTTCGACATCCCGGTCGGCAAGACCGGCGACTGCTATGACCGTTACCTGGTCCGCATCGAAGAGATGCGTCAGTCCAACCGCATCATCAAGCAGTGCATTGACTGGCTACGCGTGAACCCCGGTCCCGTGATCACCAGCAACCACAAGGTTGCCGCGCCCGACCGCGAATCCATGAAGACCAACATGGAAGAGCTGATTCACCACTTCAAGCTCTTCACCGAAGGTTTCCACGTGCCCGAAGGCGAAGCCTATGCGGCGGTCGAGCACCCCAAGGGCGAGTTCGGTATCTATATCGTCAGCGACGGCGCCAACAAGCCTTATCGCCTGAAAATCCGTCCGCCGGGTTTCCCGCACCTCGCGGCCATGGACGAAATGTCGCGCGGCCACATGATCGCCGACGCCGTCGCCGTGATCGGCACCATGGATATTGTGTTCGGTGAAATTGACCGGTAATCCCCATGATTTCTGAACAAACCAGAGAGCGCTTCGACCGCGAAGTCGCCAAATACCCCGCGGACCAGAAGCAGTCGGCCGTTATGGCCTGTCTGACCATCCTGCAGGAAGAGCACGGCTACGTGAGCGCCGAGAGCGAAAAAGTCGTGGCCGAATACCTCGGCATGGCGCCGATCGCCGTGCATGAAGTCACCACTTTCTACAACATGTACAACCAGCGCCCCGTTGGCAAGTACAAGCTCAATGTCTGTACCAACCTGCCATGCCAGTTGCGCGATGGCGCCAAGGCGCTCAAGCACCTGGAGCACAAGCTCGGCATCGCCATGGGCGAAACCAGCGCCGACGGCCTTTTCACGCTGCAGCAGTCCGAATGCCTGGGCGCCTGCGCGGACTCCCCGGTGATGCTCGTCAACGACCTCACCATGTGCAGCTTCATGAGCAACGAGAAGCTGGACCAACTCATCGAGGGTCTTCAATCCGCCGAGGCAAAGCAACCATGACGCTCGCACCCCTGACACCCAACAGCGCAGCCGCGCAGAGCGTGCTGTCCCAGTTCTCGGCCACTGGCGTTCAGACCTGCTTCCATGGCCGGCACATCAACCCGCAAATCCTCGCCGATCTAGACGGCAGCAACTGGCGGCTCAAGGACTACGAAGCGCGTGGCGGCTACCAGGCCCTGCGCAAGATCCTCAAGCAGGACGGCGGCGAGGGCATGACGCCCGACCAGGTCATCGCTGAAGTCAAGGCCGGCAGCTTGCGCGGCCGCGGTGGCGCGGGTTTCCCGACCGGACTCAAGTGGAGCTTCATGCCGCGCCAGTTTCCGGGACAGAAATACCTGGTCTGCAATTCGGACGAGGGCGAGCCGGGCACCTGCAAAGACCGCGACATCATGCAGTACAACCCGCACAGCGTGATCGAGGGCATGGCGATCGCCGCCTACGCCATGGGCATCAGCGTGGGCTACAACTACATCCACGGCGAAATCTTCGCGACCTACCAGCGTTTTGAAGAAGCGCTGGAAGAAGCGCGCGCCGCCGGCCTGCTGGGCAACAACATCTTCGGCAGCGGTTTCAGCTTCCAGCTCCATGCCTCGCACGGCTTCGGCGCCTACATCTGCGGCGAAGAAACCGCGCTGCTCGAATCGCTCGAAGGCAAAAAAGGCCAGCCGCGCTTCAAGCCGCCGTTTCCGGCCAGCTTCGGCCTCTACGGCAAGCCCACCACCATCAACAACACCGAGACCTTCGCGGCCGTGCCCTGGATCATCCGCAACGGCGGTCAGGCCTACCTCGAATGCGGCAAGCCTAACAACGGCGGCACCAAGATTTATTCGGTGTCGGGTGACGTCGAGTTGCCGGGTAACTATGAAGTGCCCATGGGCACGCCGTTCTCCAAGTTGCTGGAACTCGCCGGCGGCGTGCGCAAGGGCCGCACGCTCAAGGCCGTGATTCCCGGTGGATCGTCGGCGCCCGTGCTGCCAGCCTCCATCATGATGGAATGCACCATGGACTACGACTCCATCGCCAAGGCCGGCTCCATGCTGGGTTCGGGCGCGGTGATCGTCATGGACGACAGCCGTTGCATGGTCGAGTCGCTCAAGCGCCTGTCTTACTTCTATATGCACGAATCCTGCGGGCAATGCACGCCTTGCCGCGAAGGCACGGGCTGGCTCTGGCGTGTCGTGGACCGAATCCACAACGGCCACGGCAAGCAAACCGACATGGACTTGTTGAACTCGGTGGCCGACAACATCCAGGGCCGCACCATCTGCGCGCTGGGCGATGCCGCGGCCATGCCGGTGCGCGCCATGATCAAACACTTCCGCCATGAGTTTGAAGCCATGATCAAGACGCCAGCCCATCAGCCGCCTGCATCCCAGGCTTCGGCCGTCGCGCAAGCCTGAGTCCCGGAAAGAAAAAAATATGGTTGAAATAGAACTCGACGGCCAGAAGGTGGAAGTGCTTGAAGGCAGCACGGTGATGCATGCTGCTGAAAAAGCCGGCACCTACATTCCGCACTTCTGCTATCACAAGAAACTCAGCATTGCCGCCAACTGCCGCATGTGCCTGGTCGACGTGGAGAAGGCGCCCAAGCCCATGCCGGCCTGCGCTACGCCCGTCACGCAAGGCATGATCGTGCGCACCAAGAACGACAAAGCCATCAAGGCCCAGAAGGGTGTGATGGAGTTCCTGCTGATCAACCACCCGCTGGACTGCCCGATCTGCGATCAGGGCGGCGAATGCCAGCTGCAGGACCTGGCCGTCGGTTACGGCGGCAGCGAATCGCGCTACGAGGAAGAAAAGCGCGTCGTCTTCCACAAGGACGTGGGCCCGCTGATTTCCATGCAGGAGATGAGCCGCTGCATCCATTGCACGCGCTGCGTGCGTTTCGGTCAGGAAGTGGCCGGCGTGATGGAACTCGGCATGTCGCATCGCGGCGAGCACGCCGAAATCGAAACCTTCGTCGGTATGTCGGTGGACTCCGAGCTGTCCGGCAACATGATAGACATCTGCCCGGTCGGCGCGCTGACCAGCAAGCCTTTCCGTTACAGCGCCCGCACCTGGGAACTGTCGCGCCGCAAGTCGGTCAGCCCGCACGACTCGACCGGTGCCAACCTGATTGTCCAGGTCAAGAGCAACAAGGTCATGCGCGTCGTGCCGCTCGAGAATGAAGACGTCAACGAATGCTGGATCGCCGACCGCGACCGCTTCTCGTATGAAGCCCTCAACGGCGACGAACGCCTGACCAGCCCCATGCTCAAGCAGGGCGGCGAATGGAAGGCTGTCGACTGGCAGACCGCGCTCGAGTACGTGGCCAACGGCCTCAAACAAATCAAGGCCGACTACGGTGCCAACAGCATTGGCACTCTGGCCAGCCCGCACAGCACGCTCGAAGAGCTCTACCTCGCCGCCTCGTTGATGCGTGGTCTCGGCAGCGAGAACATCGATTACCGCCTGCGCAACGCTGAATTCACCGCGCCGTCGGCCATCCGCTGGCTGGGCACCTCCATCGCTTCACTGTCGCAACTGCAGCGCGTGCTCGTGGTCGGTTCCAACCTGCGCAAGGACCATCCACTGTTCGCGCAGCGCATACGTCAGGCGGTTCGCAAGGGTGGGGCACTCAGCGTCATTAATTCCGCTACCGAACTGGCGAGCGCCGACGCATGGGCCATGCCCGTCGCCAACACATTGCTGGCAGCGCCTGAAGCCTGGGCCCAGGCTCTGGCCGATGTGGCCGCCGCGATTGCCGCTGGCAAGGGTGTCGCAGCGCCCGCCGCCGGCCAGGCCACCGACGCCGCCAAGGCCGTCGCCAAGTCCTTGCTGGGTGGCGAACGCAAAGCCATTTTGCTGGGCAACGCCGCGGCGCACCACGCCAAGGCCTCCAGCCTGCTGGTGCTTGCCAACTGGATCGCTGCGCAAACCGGCGCCACCGTGGGCTACCTCACGGAAGCTGCCAATACCGTGGGTGCCCAACTGGCCGGCGCCTTGCCTGCGGGCAAGGGCCTGAATGCCGGTCAGATGCTGGGTGGCCAGCTCAAGGCCGTGATCCTGCTCAACAACGAACCCGAGTTTGACTCGGCTGCCGGCGCCAGCACCAAGTCCTCGCTCAACGCCGCACAGATGGTCGTGACGCTGAGCCCTTTCAAGGCCAACATGGGCTTCAGCGATGTGCTGCTGCCGATTGCGCCTTTCACCGAAACGCCCGGCACCTTTGTGAACGCCGAGGGCCGCGTGCAAAGCTTTCACGCCGTCGTCAAGCCGCTGGGCGATGCCCGTCCGGCCTGGAAGGTGCTGCGCGTGCTCGCCAACGTGCTGGGCTTGCCCGGCTTTGATTTCGAATCGTCGCAGGACGTGCTCAAGCAGGTCGCGGATGCCGATGCGACGCAGCTTCCCGCGGACAAGCTCGGCAACAGCACCCAGGCCGCTATCGACCTGTCGGCTGCTATCGTCCAGGTGCCTGCGGTGGCCAGCATTTACCAGCTCGACGGGCTGGTCAGGCGCGCCACATCGCTGCAGCTGACGGCGGATGCCCGCCAGGCCGCCGCCAAGCTCGAAGGAGTGACGGCATGATTGATGGAATCTTCGCGTTTGGCCAGGGTTTGATGGGCGGCATCTGGCCGGCCACGGTATGGCCTGTGTTGTGGACCCTCATCAAGATCGTCTGCGTGCTGCTGCCGCTGATGGGCCTCGTGGCTTACCTGACCTTGTGGGAGCGCAAGGCCATCGGCTTCACCCAGATCCGCCTTGGGCCCAACCGCGTCGGGCCTTTTGGCCTGCTGCAGCCGATTGCCGATGCGCTCAAGTTGCTGACCAAGGAAATCATCATTCCCACGGCGGCCAGCAAGGGCCTGTTCGTGCTCGGTCCCATCATGACGATCATGCCGGCCCTGGCCGCCTGGGCCGTGATTCCCTTCGGACCCGAGATCGCGCTGGCCAACATCAACGCCGGCCTGCTGTTCCTGATGGCCATCACCTCGCTGGAGGTCTATGGCGTGATCATCGCGGGCTGGGCTTCGAACTCCAAGTACGCATTCCTCGGCGCCATGCGCGCTTCGGCGCAAATGGTCAGCTATGAAATCGCCATGGGCTTCTGTCTGGTGGTGGTGCTCATGGTGTCCGGCAGCCTGAACATGACCGACATCGTGATGAGCCAGGGCAAGGGCATGCTGGCAAGCAACGGATGGACTTTCCTGTCCTGGAACTGGCTGCCGCTGCTGCCGATTTTTGTCGTGTACTTCATCTCCGGCCTGGCCGAAACCAACCGCCATCCCTTCGATGTCGTCGAAGGCGAGTCCGAAATCGTGGCCGGCCATATGGTCGAGTACTCGGGCATGGCTTTCGCGATGTTCTTCCTCGCCGAATACGCGAACATGTGGCTTGTTGCCATTCTGGCCGTATTGCTGTTCCTGGGCGGTTGGTTGCCACCTGTCGAAGCCCTGAGTTTCATCCCCGGCTGGATCTGGCTCGGCGCCAAGACTTTTGTGGTGGTCACCATGTTCCTGTGGGTGCGCGCCACCTTCCCGCGCTTTCGTTATGACCAGATCATGCGTTTGGGTTGGAAGATTTTTATCCCCGTGACCCTGGTCTGGCTGGTGGTCGTCGGGGCCTGGATGCAGACGCCGTACAACATCTGGAAGTGACTATGAGCCCCCACGTTCGCTCACTTCGTGTAGCTCTCTGCCCCCCGAGGGGGCCGCTGCGCCTGCGGTCTGGCAAAGCCAGTCCCGCGGCCCCTGCTTGCATCAACGCATCGCCGGCAAGCTCCACTTCCGCAGGAAATTGATATGTCCACCGTAGCCTCCATCAAAGACTTTGCGTCGAGCTTCATGCTCACCGAGCTGTTCAAGGGCATGGCCCTGACCGGCAAGTACATGTTCAGCCGCAAGATCACGGTTCAGTTCCCTGAGGAAAAGACCCCGCTGAGCCCGCGTTTTCGCGGCCTGCACGCGTTGCGCCGCTATGAGAACGGCGAAGAGCGCTGCATTGCCTGCAAGCTCTGCGAAGCGGTGTGCCCGGCGATGGCCATCACCATCGAATCCGACGTGCGTGAAGACGGCAGCCGCCGCACCTCGCGCTACGACATCGACCTGACCAAATGCATCTTCTGCGGTTTCTGCGAAGAAAGCTGCCCGGTCGATTCCATTGTTGAGACCCACATCTTTGAATACCACGGCGAAAAGCGCGGCGACCTGTATTTCACCAAAGAGATGCTGCTGGCCGTGGGCGATCGGTATGAATCCGAAATTGCCGCCAACCGCGCGGCAGACGCAAAGTACCGCTGAATCCCAAGCCGCTGGCTCAAGAAAGAATCCACAACAACATGGACGCTAAAACAGGTCTTTTTTATGTTTTTGCCGCAGTGCTGCTGTTTGCAGCATTCAAGGTGATTACCGCGCGCAACCCCGTGCATGCGGCGCTATACCTCGTGCTGGCATTCTTCCAGGCATCCGCCGTCTGGATCCTGCTGAAGGCTGAGTTCCTGGCCATCACGCTGGTGCTGGTCTATGTGGGCGCCGTGATGGTGCTGTTCCTGTTTGTCGTGATGATGCTGGACATCAATATTGACAGTGTGCGCAAAGGTTTCTGGAAGCACTTCCCGCTGGCCGGTTCCGTGGGCGCCATCATCGCGCTGGAAATGTCTTACGTGCTGATGGGTGGTTTTCGTGAGCCACCCAAGGCCGCGACCGCCGCGGGCCAGATAGGCGCGCAGGTCTCCAATACCAAGGAGCTCGGCAAACTGCTGTACTCCGAATACCTCTATCCGCTGGAAGTCGCCGCGGTGATTCTGCTGGTAGCCATCATTGCCGCCATCGCACTGACCTTGCGTGCACGCAAGGACTCCAAATACCAGAACCCTTCAGAGCAGATCCGGGTCAAGCGTGCAGATCGTGTGAGCCTGGTCAAAATGAAATCTGTTGTGGCCGCACCGGTTGTCGCCGCGGCACCTGCTGCCGCCGAGGAGAAGAAGGCATGACGCTCACCCTGGGACATTTTCTTTCGCTGGGCGCGATGCTGTTCGCGCTGTCGGTCATCGGCATCTTCCTGAACCGCAAAAACCTGATCGTGCTGCTCATGGCCATCGAGCTGATGCTGCTGGCCGTCAACATGAATTTTGTGGCCTTCTCTTATTACCTGAACGACATGGCCGGACAGGTGTTCGTGTTTTTCATTCTGACCGTCGCGGCGGCTGAATCGGCCATCGGCCTGGCCATCCTGGTGCTGCTGTTCCGCAACAAGTCCAGCATCAACGTAGACGAACTCAATACGCTCCAGGGCTAATGATGACGCTCCCCCCCGAAGCGGCCTCCGGCCGCCTCCCCCTCAAGGGGGCGCCGCTGACGGCCCGGCAAAGCCGGTTCCGTGGCGGCCCTGGCATGGCTTCCTTGTTTGCCTGCGTAACTTGCTTGGCGGAAAAAAACTAATATGGCATCAACCCTCAACGCTTCAACTCTGCTGGCCGTTCCGTTGGCACCCTTGGCCGGCGCCCTGGCGGCCGGTATCCTCGGCACCTCTTTCGGCGGCAACTGGATAGGCCGTCGCCTCTCGCACAGCCTGACCATCCTCGGCGTGCTGGTGGCCTTCATCATTTCGGCAATGACGCTCAAGAGCGTGGCCATCGACGGCGCGCGTTTCAATGAAACGCTCTACACCTGGATGAACGTCGGCGGCCTGAAAATGGAAATTGGCTTCCTGGTCGACGGCCTCACAGCCATGATGATGTGCGTGGTGACCTTTGTGTCGCTCATGGTGCACATTTACACCATCGGTTACATGGAAGAAGATGAGGGCTACAACCGCTTTTTTGCCTACATCTCGCTGTTCACCTTCTCCATGCTGATGCTGGTGATGAGCAACAACATGCTGCAGCTGTTCTTCGGCTGGGAAGCCGTGGGCCTGGTGTCTTACCTGCTGATCGGCTTCTGGTTCAACAAGCCGACCGCCATCTTCGCGAACATGAAGGCCTTCCTCGTCAACCGCGTGGGCGACTTCGGTTTCATCCTCGGCATTGGCCTGATCGCTGCCTATGCCGGCACGCTGAACTACGGCGAGGCCTTTGCCAAGGCCGGCGAGCTTTCCAAGCTGAGCTTCCCGGGCACCGGCTGGATGCTGGTGACCGTGATCTGCATCTGCCTCTTCATTGGCGCCATGGGCAAGTCGGCGCAATTCCCTTTGCACGTCTGGTTGCCAGATTCCATGGAAGGCCCAACCCCGATCTCCGCGCTGATTCATGCGGCAACCATGGTGACGGCCGGCATCTTCATGGTGGCGCGCATGTCACCGCTGTTTGAGCTCAGCGATACCGCGCTCAGCTTCATCATGGTGATAGGTGCCATTACGGCGCTGTTCATGGGCTTTCTCGGCATTATCCAGAACGACATCAAACGTGTGGTCGCGTATTCCACGCTCTCGCAACTGGGTTACATGACGGTGGCATTGGGCGCCTCGGCTTATTCCGTCGCGGTGTTCCATCTGATGACGCACGCCTTCTTCAAGGCGCTGCTGTTCCTGGCCGCCGGCTCGGTCATCATCGGCATGCAGCACAACCAGGACATCCGCTGGATGGGCGGCGTGCGCAAGTACATGCCTATCACCTGGATCACCTCACTGCTGGGCACACTGGCCCTCATAGGCACGCCTTTGTTCGCGGGGTTCTACTCCAAGGACAGCATCATCGAAGCCGTGCACGAAAGCCACCTGGCCGGTGCCGGCTTTGCCTACTTCGCGGTGCTGGCGGGCGTCTTCGTGACGGCTTTCTATTCGTTCCGCTTGTATTTCCTGGTGTTCCACGGCAAGGAACGTTATGACCAGAACCCCGATGCGCACCACCATGGCCACGACGACCACGGCCACCATGACGAGCACCACGAGCCGCACGAATCCCCCTGGGTCGTGACGGTGCCGTTGATTCTGCTGGCGATTCCGTCCGTCGTCATCGGTTTTATGACAATTGAGCCCATGTTATACGGCGAGTTTTTCAAGGGCGCCATCGTGGTGAATCTCGAAAAACACCCAGCCATGGAAGAACTCAAGCAGCTGTTCCATGGCCCGGCCCAGATGGCCTTGCACGGCCTCACGGCTGCGCCGTTCTGGCTGGCCCTGTCGGGCTCAGTGCTGGCCTGGTACATGTACATGATCAACCCGGCCCTGCCGGCCGCGATCAAGCGCATGTGCATGCCAGTCTTCACGTTGCTCGAGAACAAGTACTACCTTGACTGGTTCAATGAGAACGTATTGGCCCGGGGCACGCGCGCACTTGGTACCGCACTCTGGAAGGGCGGCGACCAGAAGTTGATCGATGGCGCGCTGGTCAACGGTTCATGGAAGCTGGTCGGCTGGGTTTCCGGCATAGTGCGCCGGCTGCAGTCCGGCTATATCTACCACTATGCCTTCGGCATGATCATTGGCGTGTTTGTGTTGATGACGTATTTCGTCTGGCTCAATCGCTGATCAGTTCAACAAAATCAAGGAAGAACAAGAATGGGTTTGTTGAGTCTTGCGATCTGGACGCCGATTGTTTTCGGTGTGGTTCTGCTGGCGCTGGGCCGTGACGAGCAGGCACGCAGCGTTCGCTGGGTCGCGCTGATAGGCGCGGTCGTCAGTTTCCTGGTGACGCTGCCTTTGTACAGCGGTTTTCAGCTGGACACGTCGGCCATGCAGTTTGTCGAAAAAGGCAGCTGGATCCAGCGGTTTAATGTCAACTACCACGTGGGTGTTGACGGCATTTCGCTGTGGTTTGTGCTGCTGACGGCTTTCATCAATGTGGTCGTCATCATCGCCAGCTGGGAAGCCATCACCACGCGCGTCAACCAGTACATGGCTTCTTTCCTGATCCTGAGCGGGCTCATGATCGGCGTGTTTGCGGCACTGGACGGCATTCTGTTTTACGTGTTCTTTGAAGCCACGCTGATCCCGATGTACCTGATCATCGGCATCTGGGGCGGCCCCAACAAGATCTACGCGGCGTTCAAATTTTTCCTGTACACACTGCTCGGTTCCCTGCTGATGCTGGTGGCACTGATCTTCCTGTACAACAAGTCGGGTGGCAGTTTCGACATCCTGACCTGGCACAAACTGCCACTGGGCAGCACGGTGCAGACATTGCTGTTCTTCGCCTTCTTCGCGGCCTTCGCCGTCAAGGTGCCGATGTGGCCGGTCCACACCTGGCTGCCCGATGTGCACGTTGAAGCCCCCACCGGTGGCTCGGCCGTGCTGGCTGCCATCATGCTGAAGCTGGGCGCTTACGGTTTTCTGCGCTTCTCGATGCCAATAGCCCCGGATGCCGCGCATGAATGGTCCTGGCTGATGATTGCCCTGTCCTTGATTGCTGTCATCTATGTTGGTTTGGTTGCACTGGTGCAGCAGGACATGAAAAAGCTGGTGGCTTATTCGTCAGTGGCCCATATGGGCTTTGTCACCCTGGGTTTTTTCATCTTCAATGACCTGGGGGTTTCCGGCGGCATCGTGCAAATGATTGCCCACGGTTTTGTGTCGGGCGCGATGTTCCTGTGCATTGGTGTACTGTACGACCGCGTCCATTCGCGCGAGATCGCCAGCTACGGCGGCGTGGTGAACACCATGCCCAAGTTTGCGGCCTTTGCGCTGCTGTTTGCCATGGCCAACTGCGGCCTTCCGGCCACAGCCGGTTTCGTCGGCGAGTGGATGGTGATTCTGGGTGCGGTCAAATACAACTTCTGGATAGGCGGCGCGGCAGCGACGGCACTCATATTTGGCGCAGCCTACACCCTGTGGATGTACAAGCGCGTTTACCTGGGCCCCGTGGCCAATGACGACGTCAAGGCACTCGTCGACATCAACAGCCGCGAATTCCTGATGCTGGCGTTGTTGGCTATCGCTGTGCTGTACATGGGCATCTATCCCAAGCCGTTTACCGATGTGATGAATACTTCAGTGGCGGACCTGCTCAAGCATGTCGCAGCCTCCAAACTGAACTGAAGATGAACCGACGCAACTACAAAGAATTCAGATGATTGACAAACTCTCCTGGATCACGGTTTATCCGGAAATCGTCCTCCTGACCATGGCCTGCGTGATTGCGCTGGTGGACCTGGGCGTCAAGACGCCGCAGCGTACGCTGACCTACGTGCTCACGCTGTTGACCCTGGCCGTCGTGGCGGCCATGGAGGCTGCCTACGCATCTGGAGGCCAGACCTTCTATGGTTTCGGCAACATGGTTGTCAGCGACCCCATGGGCGGCTGGCTCAAGTGCTTTGCCTGTGTCACCGTGATGATTACGCTGGTCTACGGTCGCCCTTACGCGGCAGATCGCGACATGCTGCGCGGCGGTGAGTTCTTCACCCTGAGCCTGTTCGCGCTGCTGGGCATGTTCGTCATGATCTCGGGCCACAACTTTCTGGTGATCTACATGGGCCTGGAATTGCTGACGCTGTCCAGCTATGCGCTGGTGGCCCTGCGTCGCGACAACGCCACTGCCACCGAAGCCGCCATGAAGTACTTCGTGCTGGGCGCGCTGGCTTCGGGTTTCCTGCTGTATGGTCTTTCGATGCTGTACGGCGCGACCGGCTCCCTGGACCTCAACGAAGTGTTCAACGCGATTGCCAGCCGCCAGGTCAAGCATCAGGTACTGATTTTCGGCTTGGTCTTCATCGTGGCTGGCCTGGCCTTCAAACTGGGCGCTGTGCCTTTCCATATGTGGCTGCCTGACGTCTACCAGGGTGCGCCTACAGCCGTGACCCTCCTGATCGGTGGAGCGCCGCAGCTCGCGGCCTTTGCGATCTGTATCCGCCTGCTGGTCGAAGGCCTGTTGCCGCTGGCAATTGACTGGCAGCAGATGCTGGGATTGATGGCGATCGGCTCGCTGCTGGTGGGTAATCTGGCCGCAATTGCGCAGTCCAACCTCAAACGCATGCTGGCGTTCTCCACCATCTCGCAAATGGGTTTCCTGCTGCTCGGCTTGCTAGCCGGCGTGGTCAACGGCAACCAGCTCAACACCGAATCGGCCTACAGCGCAGCGATGTTCTATGCACTGACTTATGTGCTCACCACCCTGGGTGCTTTCGGCATCATCATGCTGCTGGCACGCGCCGGGCACGAGTCCGAAGAGATCGTCGATCTGGCCGGCCTGAACCAGCGTAGCCCGTTGTACGCCGGTGTGATGGCCATCAGCATGTTCTCGCTGGCCGGCCTGCCGCCGCTGGTGGGTTTTTATGCCAAGCTGTCCGTCCTGCAGGCGCTGATTTCGTCGCAACAAACCAGCTACATCGTGCTGGCCATTTTTGCGGTGATCATGTCGCTGGTAGGCTCCTTCTATTACTTGCGTGTGGTCAAGGTCATGTACTTTGATGCACCCTTGGCCCATAACGCCCAGCCGGTTTCTGCGCCGGCAGATGCCAAGGCAGTGCTGGCCATCAATGGTGCGCTCATCTTGATCCTGGGCATCATGCCTGGCGGTTTGATGACCTTGTGCGCGCAGTCCATCAGCAGCATCGTCAAATCACTGGGTAGCTGACCCCTGCCATGACCCAAACTGCTTCAGTCTGGCTGGTCGTGCTGCTGGCCTTGCTGGCAGCCAACCTGCCTTTCATCAGCAATCGCCTGTTCGCGGTCTACGCGCTCAAGTTGCCGAAAAACCTGGCAATCAGGGCCGCAGAGCTGGTGGTCTGGTACCTGGTTGTCGGCGGTCTGGGTTTATACCTTGAGCAGCGGAGCGGCCAGATTGCACCGCAAGGCTGGGAGTTTTATGCCATCACCGGCACGCTCTTCATCACCTTTGCGTTTCCCGGATTTACCTGGCGCTACCTGTTCAAGCACCGCCCATGAGCGCGTCTTCCGATCCTGATCAAGCCGGTGCAATTGCCGACGCGCACCTCGTCGAGACCTGCATCGACTCGGTCGAGATCCTGAAAGGGAATTTCCTGCATGCCTTGCGTGATACCGTCAGGCTGCCCGACGGCAAGCAGGCAACGCGCGAATACGTCATTCACTCCGGTGCAGTGATGATCGTGGCCCAACTGGACGACGGGCGTCTGGTGCTGGAACGCCAGTATCGCTACCCCATGCGTGCCGTGATGGTGGAGTTTCCTGCGGGCAAGCTCGATCCAGGCGAAGGCTCGCTGGCCTGCGCGCAGCGTGAACTGCTGGAGGAAACCGGTTACACCGCGCGTGAGTGGGCGAGGGCGGGTGTGCTGCATCCGGTGATTTCCTATTCCACCGAATTTATTGACATCTGGTTCGCGCGTGGGCTGGCCCTCGGCCAGCGCAAGCTGGATGCCGGGGAGTTTCTGGACGTCTTTACGGCAACACTCCCTGAGCTTCTTGCCTGGTGCGCCAGCGGCGAGGTCACGGATGCAAAAACGTTGACAGGCGCGCTGTGGTTGCAAAACGTGCTGTCCGGTGCGTGGGCTTTGGACTGGCAAGCTGCAACCCCCTGATCCCCCGGCGATAATCCGGCCATGAAAGTCCTGAATCTCCAATGTGCGCACCAGCATTCATTTGAAGGCTGGTTTGCGTCCGAGGACGACTTCCAGGCCCAGCTGTCGCGCGGCCTGATCGAATGCCCGATGTGTGCCGACAAAAGCATCCAGAAACTTCCCAGTGCACCACGCCTCAACCTGGGCGGCCATGACATCGTGAGCGCTGGCAGCCGGGCTGCTGCGTCTTCATCAGTTACGATTCCGAACCCGGTTCGGGGCACCGAAGGCGAGGCCACCGCCATGGCAGGTATACCGGCCGCAAAGAATCATGCAGAGCAGGCAGCGTTCTTGAAGGCCTTGCGTCACGTGATGGCGCATACCGAAGATGTCGGCGGCCAGTTCGCAGAGCAGGCCCGCCGCATGCACTATGGCGAACTGGAGGCGCGCAGCATTCGTGGCCAGGCCAGTGCGCGCGAAGCCGTGGAACTGATCGAAGAAGGCATAGACGTCATGCCTTTGCCTTCGCTGCCTGGGATCAAGGAAACGTTGCAGTAATGACCCCCACGGTCGTTCGCTTCGCGTAACTCCCTGCCCCCGAGGGGGCGCTGCGCCTGCAGCCCGGCAAAGCCGGTTCTGCGGAGCAATAGAGCCCCCACGCTTTTCACTTCGTGTAATGCGCTGCCCCCCCGAGGGGGCGCTGCGCCTGCAGCCCGGCAAAGCCGGTTCTGCGACCCCTGCTTGAAAAGACCGTTCACTGAGTTTGGTCTCCAGCGCGAAGGGTTTCGCGCTGCCTCAGCAACTCAGGGGTACAGGCCGCGCAGCTCGCGTGTGTGCAGGATCCGCTTGCAGGCCACGATGAAGGTGGCGGTACGCAGGCTGACCTTCTGGTCTTGCGCCACGGCCCAAACACCGGCAAAGGCGTCTTTCATGATTTTCACCAGGCGCTTGTTGATTTCTTCTTCGTCCCAGAAGAAGCTGGAAAAATCCTGCACCCATTCAAAGTAGCTGACGGTCACGCCACCGGCGTTGGCGATCACGTCCGGCAGCACCAGCACGTTGCGGTCATGCAGGATGTCGTCGGCGGCGGGCGTGGTCGGGCCGTTCGCGCCTTCAATGATCATGCGCGCCTTGATGCGGCCGGCATTGGCCGCCGTGATCTGCTGCTCAAGTGCGGCCGGGATCAGGATGTCGCACTCCACGTCCCAGAACGCGTCGTTGGCAATGACTTCGGCTTCGGTGAATCCGGCCACGCTGCCGTTGGCTTCCACATGACGCAGCAGCGCCGGCACATCGAGGCCGGCTTCACGGTAAATCGTGCCACCGTGGTCTTGCACCGCGACCACGCGTGCACCGGTTTCGGCAAACAGTTTGCCCGCCACGCCGCCCACATTGCCAAAGCCCTGCACGGCGACTCGCGCCGTACTGATATCGAGGCCGATGTGCTTGGCCGCTTCGGTGCCCACGGTGAACACGCCGCGCCCCGTGGCTTCACGCCGTCCCAGCGAGCCGCCCAGGTCGACGGGCTTGCCCGTGACAACGCCGGTTGATGTGGAGCCGGTGTTCATCGAGTAGGTGTCCATCATCCACGCCATGATCTGGTCGTTGGTGTTGACGTCCGGCGCCGGGATGTCCTTGTTGGGGCCGATGATGATGCCGATTTCGCTGGTGTAGCGGCGCGTCATGCGCTCCAGCTCGCCACGCGAAAGCTTCTTCGGGTCGACGCGGATGCCGCCTTTGGCGCCGCCGTAAGGCACGTTCACCGCCGCGTTCTTGACCGACATCCAGGCCGACAGCGCCATCACTTCAGACAGCGTGACGTCCTGGTGGAAACGCACGCCGCCCTTGCCTGGGCCGCGCGAAACGTTGTGCTGCACACGGTAGCCTTCAAAGTGCGCCACGGTGCCGTCGTCCATGTGAATCGGCACGTCCACGATCAGCACACGCTTGGGCCGCTTGAGGGTTTCAGCCCAGCGCGCCAGGCTGCCCAGGTGCGGAATGACGCGGTCTACCTGCTGCAGGTAGTTGCCCCAGGGGCCCAGGTTGTCCGCCTGCAGGTAAGACGGAAGCGGGTGAGACCCGGCGGGGGTGGGAACGGAAGAGGCTGCGTGTGACATTGAAAAAGCTCCTTGTGGGATTTCTTGCGGGAAAGTCTGCGGGAAGAATCAATCCACGGAGCTTAAGAGCCCCGGTCTAAATAGTCCAAGGCATTGTTGAGTAAAATCTATGCAAATAATGCATATCACTGATTTTGATGGCAGCTGGAGCAGCGGCGAAGGCCGGGAAGCCCGCACATGCCAAGGCCGTCACACCGTGAATTGCAGCGCCGCCAGCCGCGCATAAACGCCGCCGCGGTTTACCAGCTCGGCATGCGTGCCTTGCTCCACCAGCTGCCCATGGTCCAGCACCAGGATGCGGTCAGCCTGCTGCACAGTGGCCAACCGGTGCGCAATTACCAGTGTCGTCCGGTCCTTCATGGCGGACTCCAGGGCTGCCTGAACCATGCGCTCGCTTTCGGCATCGAGCGCGCTGGTCGCTTCATCCAGCAGCAGCAGCGGGGCGTTTTTCAGCATCGCCCGGGCAATCGCAATGCGCTGGCGCTGGCCGCCGGAAAGCCGCACACCGCGCTCCCCCAGGAAGGTGTCGTAGCCTTCGGGAAGGGCTGTGATGAACTCATGCGCGAAGGCCGCCCTGGCCGCTGCACGGGTCTCTTCATCAGTGGCTTCAGGTTTGCCGTAGCGGATGTTCTCCAGCGCGCTGGTCGAGAAGATGACGGCGTCCTGCGGCACGATGCCGATGCGCTGCCGCAAATCGTGCAGCGCCATGTCGGCTGTGCGCACGCCATCCAGTTCGATGCGGCCCGAGGCCGGGTCGTAAAACCGCAGCAGCAGCTGGAACACCGTGCTCTTGCCCGCACCGCTGGGTCCCACGATGGCCACCGTTTCACCGGGCGACACGCTCAGGGAAAAGTTTGTCAGCGCGGCCTGCGCAGGCCGCGACGGGTAGTGAAATGTCACGGCATCAAATTTGACCGCGCTGCCGGCCCGCGTGACTTGTGCGGGAACCGGGTTGGCCGGTGATGCCACGGGTGAACGCGACGTCAGCAGCTCCATCAGCCGTTCGGTGGCGCCCGCAGCCCGCAGCAGGTCGCCATAGACCTCGCCCAGCACGGCCGCCGCGCTGGCCAGGATGATCACGTAAACAACTGTCTGGCCCAGGTGGCCCGCCGTGATGTCCCCACGCATTACCGCCTGCGTGCCCTGGTACAGGCCCCACAGCAGCGCCGCCGACGTAGCGATGATGATGAAGGCCACCAGCACCGAGCGCGCCCTGGTGCGGCGAATCGCGGTATTGAAGGCATTGGTCGTTGACGCATCAAAGCGCGCGGCTTCGCGGCCTTCAGCGGTGTAGCTTTGCACCACCGGAATGGCGTTAAGCACTTCGGCCGCTATCGCGCTGGAGTCTGCCACGCGGTCCTGGCTGGCGCGCGACAGCTTGCGCACACGCCGGCCAAACCAGACCGAGGGCGCCACGATCAGCACCAGCACCACCAGTACCTGCACCATGAGGTAAGGGTTGGTATAGACCAGCATGCCCAGCGCGCCCACGCCCATGACTGCATTGCGCAGGCCCATGCTGAGCGAGGAGCCCACCACCGTCTGCACCAGTGTCGTGTCCCCTGTCAGGCGCGAGAGCACTTCCCCGGTTTGCGTGGTTTCAAAAAACTCGGGGCTTTGCCGCACCACATGTGCGTAGACAGCATTGCGCAGGTCTGCCGTCACACGCTCGCCCAGCCAGCTCACCATATAGAAGCGGCCTGCCGAAAAAAGGCCCAGGGCCGCCGCCACACCAAACAGCTCAAAGAAATGGGTGCGCAGCGCCATCAGCTGCTGGCCCTTGTCCGCCGCGCTGAGCCCGCCGTCGATCAGGCTGCGCAGGGCCAGCGGAAACACCAGCGTGGCAACGGCCGCCATCACCAGGAAAAACATCGCCAGAACAATCCGCCCCCGGTACGGACGCAGGAAGGGAACGAGGCCGGAAAGGGAGCGGGGCGCGCCTTTGGGCGCATTGGAAAGGGAGGAGGTAGCCATGCGGGGAGTTTAGCCATAAAAGATGTCTGTACAAAGACAGCCTTGACAATGTTTGTCTAGGCATGTATTATTCGTGTCCATGAAATCCGAATCCAGTCGTCCGCCAGCTGCCCCAGTTCCTTCAACTCCCTTGTGTGGGTTGCCGGCCGAGTTCTATTGCGCGACGGATTACGACGCCGGACAGAGCACCGGTGCGCTGATGCGCCAGATTCTCAACAGCGTCTCCCAGCAGGTCACGCGCGAACTGGAGCCCCAGGGCCTGACGAATGCTCAGTGGGTGCCAATGCTCAAGATTTACCTCGGCAAGGCCTCCACGGTGGCAGAACTCGCCCGTGTCTGCCAGCTCGACGCCGGCTCCATGACCCGCCTGCTCGACCGGCTCGAAGCCAAGGGCTTTTGCCGCCGCATCCGCTCCAGCGAAGACAGGCGCGTGGTCAATATCGAACTGACACCCGAAGGCCGCGAAGCCGCAAAAGAAATCCCCGCGGTGCTCAGCCGTGTGCAAAACGCCCACCTGGCCGGCTTCACGGTCGAGGAGTGGCAAAACCTCAAAGGCTACCTGCGCCGCATCCTTGAAACAGCGCAGACCCTTCAAGCCCTTCAAGCAGCGAATGAAAAAGATGACAAATAACAGCAACACCCTCTGCAGCGCATCCGCTTCTGTCTCGGCTTGCGTTTCGGTGAACCAGTCCGAACACGCTGAGCCGCGCCTGCCGCTCTGGCGCGCCTCTTTTCGCATGGCCTTGGTGGCCGCCGCCAGCGTGGTGGCCGTGGGTTTGATGGCAACCGGCCTCACCGGCTGTGCCGACATGTCGGGCATCGCAACGCATTCCAGCCTGCGTGACGCGCCTTCGCTGGGCCTCGCTGCCGACACCGCCGGCCAAACGCCGGCCCAGGCGCCCATGGCTGCCGAATGGTGGCGCGAGTTTGGCGATGTGCAGCTCAACGGCCTGGTCGACCAGGCCCTGCAAACCAGCCCGACCTTGAAGCTCGCGCAGGCCCGTCTGGCGCGCGCACTGGCCGTCACCGAGGTTGCCGATGCCGCCACGCTGCCGCAAGTCACCGGGCAGCTGGACCTGACGCGCCAGCAATACACCGCCAATGGCGCAGTGCCCGCACCACTGGCAGGCTCCATCCGCAACAGCGGTACCGCGCAGCTCGCGGTGAGCTGGGAGCTTGATTTTTTCGGCAAGAACCGCGCCGCACTGGACGCCGCGCTGGGCACCGCCAGCGCGGCTGAAGCAGACGCGCAGGCCGCACGCTTGCTGCTGGCCAGCAATGTGACCCGCACCTACTTTCAGCTGGTTCGCCTGAATGAGCAGGTGGCTGTGGCCCGCCGAACACTCGCCCAGCGTGAAGAAACCCTCAAGCTGGTGCGCGACCGCGTCGACGCCGGCCTGGACACCCGCCTGGAGCTGCGCCAGAGCGAAGGCGGCCTGCCCGAAGCGCGCCTGCAGCTCGAAACCCTGCAAGAGCAGATGGCCCTCACGCGCAATGCGCTGGATGCCCTCATTGGCAAGCCAAATGACACCGCAGCCCTTTCCCTTCCGGCGCAAGCAGCTATTAAAAACGTAGCAACCGCCACGGCCATTCCCGCCGACCTGCTGGGCCGGCGCGCCGACATCGCCGCCGCACGCTGGCGTGTTGAAGCTTCGTCCAAAGACGTGGTCAACGCCAAAACCCAGTTCTATCCCAACGTCAACCTGGTCGCTTTTGCCGGTTTTTCCAGCATCGGCCTGGGCCGTTTGCTTGACTCCGGCAGCCAGCAGTGGGGCGTCGGGCCGGCCCTGCGCCTGCCGATTTTTGACGCCGGCCGCCTGCGCGCCAACCTGCGCGGCAAGACTGCCGACCTGGACGCCGCTGTCGAAAGCTACAACGCTGCCGTGATAGACGCGGTGCGCGATGTGGCCGACCAGGTGGCGTCATCGCAAGCCATCACGCGCCAGCAAACCGAACAGCGCGCCGCGCAGGAAGCCGCGGAAGGCGCCTATGACATCGCCGTGCAGCGCTACAAGGCCGGACTGGGTACCTACCTCAATGTGCTGACGGCCGAAACCAGCGTGCTGGCCCAGCGTCGCCTGGCGGTAGACCTCTCCGCCCGCGCGCTTGACACACAGGTCGCGTTGATACGCGCCCTGGGCGGCGGCTACGGCAATCCCTCGGCACAGGCGCCGCAAGCGCAGGGTGCTACAAAAACAATAGCTGCTGGCGCTCGTCCTGATTGGGCTACA
This sequence comes from Polaromonas sp. P1_F4, assembly GCF_056405675.1. Taxonomy (NCBI): domain Bacteria; kingdom Pseudomonadati; phylum Pseudomonadota; class Betaproteobacteria; order Burkholderiales; family Comamonadaceae; genus Polaromonas; species Polaromonas sp. P1_F4. The sequence goes on from NZ_JBFUBP010000004.1 coordinate 100,262, forward strand.
GCCGGTTTTAATTCTGAAAAATTGCCCGCAGCGCATTAAGCGCCGGCCCAACGTCACGCAACGTCCCCGAATCAACCAACACCTGACACCATCATGAGCGACACAACTTCTACCAACTCCCCAGCTTCCGACGCGCCGGCACAGCCGCCCGCAGGAAACCCCCAACGCAAAAAGGCGCTGACGGCGCTTGCAGCCGTGGTGGTCGTTGCAGGGCTGGGTTGGTCAGCCTATGAATACCTGGTGGCCAGCCATTACGAGTCCACCGACAACGCCTATGTGCAGGGCAACGTGATCCAGATCACGCCGCAAATCGGCGGCACCGTGATGGCCATCATGGCCGACGACACCGACTTTGTGAAAGCCGGCCAGACGCTGGTGCAGCTTGATCCGGCCGATGCCAAAGTTGCGCTGGAGCAGGCCGAAGCCGCACTGGCCCAGGCCGTGCGCCAGGTGCGCACGCTCTACGCCAACAACGGCACCTTGGCGGCGCAGATCGCGCTGCGTGATGCCGATGTGGTCAAGGCGCAAAGCGACATCGCCCGCGCCAGCGACGACCTGAACCGCCGCCAGTCGCTCACCGGCAACGGCGCAGTGTCCAAGGAAGAACTCAACCACGCGCAGACGCAGTTGGCCACCGCCAAAAGTGCGCTGACTGCGGCGCAGGCCGGTGTGGTCGCCGCACGTGAGCAGCTCACCAGCAACCAGGCCCTGACCGAAGGCACCAGCGTCGAGCAGCACCCCAGCGTGCAGGTTGCCGCCGCCCGGGTGCGTGAGGCCTACCTGGCCACACAGCGCGCCGCGCTGCTGGCACCCGTGGACGGCTATGTGGCCAAGCGCACGGTGCAACTCGGCCAGCGCGTGGCCGCCGGCGCACCGATGATGTCCATCATCCCGCTCAACCAGGTCTGGGTCGACGCCAACTTCAAGGAAGTCCAGCTGCGCAACATCCGCATTGGCCAGCCCGTGACATTGGTAGCTGACCTGTATGGCAAGAAGGTGGAATACAAAGGCAAGGTGGCCGGCCTGGGTGTCGGCACCGGTGCGGCTTTCTCGCTGCTGCCCGCACAAAACGCCACCGGCAACTGGATCAAGGTGGTGCAGCGCGTTCCGGTGCGCATCGCGCTGGACGCCAAGCAGCTGGCCGACAACCCGCTGCGCGTGGGCTTGTCGATGGACGCCGAAGTGGACGTGAGCAGCAAGGACGGCAAGACGCTGGCCGATGCGCCACGCGACGCCGCCCTGGCACACAGCCAGACTTACGGCACACCTGACGATGCCGCCGACAAGGATGTGCAGCGCGTCATTGCCGCCAACACCGGCAAATCCGTGAAGCTGGCCAAGCCCGCCGTCGCAGTCAGGCCAGCCTTGCCGCAGGGCGGCGCTGTTTCGCCCGCCCAGGCCGGCACCGATGCGCAGCGCCTCGCGTTCAGCCACACGCTGTCGCTGGCTGGCAACCGCGTGGCGCCGTAAGTCACAGCCTCACACACAACCCGCACTTCCAGCCCGCGCAACCGCAGCGATCTCCCGTAGCGGTTTCCACCAGCCCCTTATTCGCAAGGCTTTCATGGCTTCCGCACCTGCTCCCGCCTCCGCCTATGTCCAGCCGCCACCGCTGACGGGCTCTGCCCGCCTGTGGGGCACGCTGGCCCTGTCGGCTGCGACTTTCATGAACGTGCTCGACACGTCCATCGCCAACGTGTCGCTGCCCGCGATTGCCGGCGACCTGGGCGTGAGCCCCAACCAGGGCACCTGGGTCATCACCAGCTTTGGCGTGGCCAACGCGATTGCCGTGCCGCTCACCGGCTGGCTGTCGCAGCGCTTCGGCCAGGTGCGGCTTTTCACCACCAGCGTCATCCTGTTTGTCATCACCTCATGGCTGTGCGGCCTGGCGCCCAACATGACCACGCTGATCTTTCTGCGCGTGCTGCAGGGCCTGGTGGCCGGCCCCATGATCCCGCTGTCGCAGGCGCTGCTGCTGTCGAGCTACCCGAAAGCGCTGGCGGGGCTGGCCATGGCGCTGTGGTCCATGACAACGCTGATCGCGCCCGTCATGGGGCCGCTCTTAGGGGGATGGATCACCGACAACATTTCATGGCCCTGGATTTTTTACATCAACATCCCCGTCGGCTTCGGCGCTGCCTTCATCACCTGGAGCATCTTCAGGAAGCGCGAAAGCGTCACCCGAAAGCTGCCCATCGACTCGGTGGGGCTGGCGCTGCTGGTCATCTGGGTCGGCGCGCTGCAGATCATGCTCGACAAGGGCCAGGAGCTCGACTGGTTTCACTCTGGTGAAGTCATTGCGCTGGGCATCATCGCGCTGGTCGGCCTGATCGCCTTTGTGATCTGGGAGCTGACGGAAGAGCATCCGGTGGTCGACCTCACGCTGTTCAAAAAACGCAACTTCTGGGCCGGCGCGCTGGCGCTGTCGGTGGGCTACGGCCTCTTCTTCGGCAACGTGGTGCTGCTGCCGCTGTGGCTGCAGCAGTACATGGGCTACACCGCCACGCAGGCCGGCATGGTGCTGGCGCCTGTCGGCGCCTTCGCGTTGCTGCTGTCGCCCGTGGTCGGCAAGAACATCGCCAAGGTGGACCCGCGCCGCTTCGCCGCGTTTGCCTTCATGGTGTTTGCGCTGGTGCTGTGGATGCGGTCCAACTTCAACACCCAGGCCGACTTCCGCACCATCATGATCCCGACCATCATCCAGGGTGTGGCCATGGCCTTCTTTTTCATCCCGCTGGTCACCATCACGCTGTCGGGCATCTCGCCCGACAAGATCCCCGCGGCATCCGGCCTGTCGAACTTCGTGCGCATCACGGCCGGCTCCTTCGGCACCTCGATTGCCACCACCATCTGGCAAGACCGCGCCGCCATGCACCACGCGCAGATCAGCGAATACGTGAACCAGGGCAGCACCGCCACCAACAGCGCCCTCACAGGCCTGGCCGGCGCCGGCCTCACGCCTGACCAGGCGCTGGGCACCATCAACCGCCTGGTCGACCAGCAGGCCTACATGCTGGCCGCCAACGACGTGTTTTATGCCTCCTCGCTGATCTTCCTGCTGCTGATTCCACTGGTGTTCCTGACGCGGCATACCAAGGCGGGGGCGGGGAGTGCGGACGCCGCGGCCGGGGCGCACTGAAGCCTCTGGTCGGGGCTGAAACGAAGACGGCGCCTTGTGCGCCGTTTTGTTGTGCTATCAAATCAATAGCTGCTTTCGCTCGTCTGCATTGGTCTACGGGCATATTTCGTATCTAAAAGCAGCCCCAAAATGCTCAAAAATAAGGGATTTGACGCTGCCATGCCTCGCCAAGGCGCTGCAACCGCCTCCAAAGCGGTTTTGGCCTTTTTTTAGGTATCAAAACGGGCTGCAGCCCAATCCGAATGTGCGCGAGCAGCTATCAAATCAATAGCGCTTCAGGCGAGCAGAGCATCCAGCGGGCTGGCTGTACCGCCGGCGGCAACCTTCAGCACATGCGTATAAATCATCGTGGTGCTCACGTCGCTGTGGCCCAGCAGTTCCTGTACGGTGCGGATGTCGGTGCCGGACTGCAGCAAATGGGTCGCGAAGCTGTGTCGCAGGGTATGAACGGATACGGGCTTGACGATGCCAGCCAGCGCGACAGCTTTTTTGAGGCTGCGTTGCAAGCGTTCTTCAAAAAGATGATGGCGTCGCTCTACGCCGGTGCGTGGGTCAATAGAGGGTTTGGGTGCCGGAAACATCCAGAACCATCCCCAGGTCTGACCAAGCCGCGGGTATTTGAGTTCAAGGGCGTCGGGCACCTGCACGCCGCTGCGCTGAGCCTGCCGGTCCATTTCCCATGTTGCGCGGGCAGTCAGCATCTGCAGCCGAAGAGCCGGTGCGAGCGAGCGCGGCAGCATCACCACACGGTCCTTGTTGCCCTTGGCTTCGCGCACGATGATGACGTGGCGGTCAAAGTCCACATCCTTGACCCGCAAGCGCATTCCTTCCATCAGCCGCATGCCGGTGCCATAAAGCAGGCGTGCGAGCAGGGAAGTTTCGCCGTCCATCACGGCCAGGAGACTGGCGATTTCTTCCTTCGTCAGTACGGAAGGAATTCGGCGAACCCGATTGGGGCGATTGAGCTCCGTGAGCCAAGGCAAGTCTGCCTCCAGTACTTCACGGTACAAAAACAGCAGCGCGCTCAAAGCCTGGTTGTGGGTGGCGCTTGAAACTTTGCGCTCATTGGCCAGCATCGTGAGGAACGCCTCCAGCTCGCGTGCTCCCATGTCGCGCGGGTGCGTCATGTGGCCGTTGCGGCCATGCCATCGGACAAAAAAACGGACCCAATACAGGTAAGTTTTCTCGGTGCTAAGGCTATAGTGCAAATACCGAACCCGCTCCCGGACCTGATCCAGCAAGCGGGCAGACTGCAGTGGAGGATTGCGGGGTTTCACAGAATTTTTATACCTGTATGAAATTACAGTATATTTCTTTGAATCCCAGCATGCAAGCGGCTTACAGGAGGTTTTAATGTCCAGATTAGATTGCAAGCGCCAGGTTATACCGCAGGTTTTGCGGCATACATTACGTTAGATGGCAATGGAATTCGTCGCCTTCCTTGCGCTGCTTTTTTTTCCCGTAGTGATTTATGGACTGCAAGCCATTGGGGTACTAAGCAAGGGTGCAAGTGACGCCGTACTTGGAGCGGGTTGCATCTTTGTTGGAGTTTGCTTCCTGCTCTTTTGCCTGGCTATCTTTGTCGAATCGGGCCAGACTGTGAATCCATCTAAGCACGGGCCAGTCACTTTGCTCGCTGGTGAGAGTGACTTCAGGCGCCTCGCAGCTGCAGCGTTCTGCCTGTTTCTGGGCGGTGGGCTTGTCTACGCAGGTTTGGAATTTCTGAGAAAAAAGGGAGGTGAGCGTTGAGCAACAAGCCATCTAACTGGTCGGCCCAGAGGCGACGGCCTGCGGCCGCGCCTGGCCTTCAACGTTAAACAGCAATGGACAGTTCTTCTGCGCGCCACGTCCTGAACGGCGAAGAACCGGGCATTTCGGGCCAGGCTTGCACTGGCTTTTTCCTTCAACATTCCTATGCGGACGGACAGATCATTGATCAGGTAAACGTCGCGTATTTGAAATTTAAGGATCAGTGGTACCGGCTTTACTTCGAGGCTGGAACGATCTTCTGGCGGGTATCAGTTGCTCCGGCCATGGCGGAAAATTCAGACCTCCTCTCCGGGTTGCTGCTAAACGATTTGTCTGGAATGAGTACGGTTGTTGGCCAGACACTTGACTCGCTGAGCTATCTTGCCAACGATGCTGGCGATGTGGGGGCTTGTTTGGAATTTCGCAATGGAAAAGTTCTTCGCTTCTCCTATTTGGTCGAGTTAGACGCAACGCGTCTTGCTGCTTAACATGTCGATCGACACGGACCCACACCTACAGAAGGCGGCTCCGCCGCGGATGGTGGTGGTCCGGTCATCGTTACGTTAGACCGCAAGAATGAACGTTGTGCTTGTTCTCCTTAGCGTCATCGGTTGCCTAAGCATCGCTACTTTTGCCACCTGGCTTTTCTCGGAGCGGTTGCGGTCCGGCAAGTCCCCACGTCGCTCATTCACTGAATGGGTGAAACACCTTGCGGAGGCTGTGTGGGGCCTATAGCGTTTTCCCATTTCCGCGCTTTGCGGTCTAACAAGGCAGTCGAGACGGACACCCAAGGGCGTCCGAGCCTGCGGCGCTCCGAGTTCCTTGGGCGCCGCTCACTTCCACGTTAAGGCGCAAAAAAATGCCCCGAGAAGCCTGCATCGTTTCCGCCCGCGATGGTCTGAGTCTCACGATTTCAAATTTTGTGAGCGAGGATGCGTCTCATATTTCTGAATCTTTCCTTGTCGAGGTAAAGGCATACGACATACGAGCTGAAGCTAGGGCGTCTACATACATGGCCAATGACCTCGGGGCGTTTTTTCAATCTATCGCCACTGATTGGAAAGGCTGGAAGGGCGAAAAGCTGTGGAGCACCCTTGAAAACGAGCTCGAATTGAAAGCAACCTCAGACTCTCTCGGTCACGTCCGTTTGGAATTCGTCCTACGCAAACCTCATACGGATTTCAATTGGGATGTTCGTGCTGCGCTCGAGTTGGAGGCGGGGCAGCTCGATAGAATCGCGCAGGATGTGCAGCTTGCCTGGAATGCGCCTTAACATGTCGCTCGACTCGGAAACACGCCTGCAGGCGGCGGCTTCGCCGCGAGTGGCGTATTCCGGTCAGCTTCAACGTTAGAAGGTAAGACGTGAGGAAATCGCTTTCTCTAGCTGTGCTGCTTGTGATGGCTTTGTCCGTCTGCATTGCAGCTGGCACGGCTCTCTACCGGTGGCTGAACGATGGCGACAAAGTCACGTGCATCGCCAATGAGTTCACCTTCGGATGTGGAAGTATCTTGGGCTGGGTTCTTTCCGCTCTTGGCGTGCTTGTTTTAATCGGCCTTGTCTTGTTCTGGGAGCGTTATCGTGGTGACTGACCAAATGCCTTCTAACAGGGCGCTCGACACGGAAACGCAACTTCAAGTTCCGGCGTCGCCGCATGTGTTTCGTTCCGGTCAGCTTCAACGTTAGGCACCTCATATGAAACACTACGTCGCAACACTCCTTCTAGCCACGAGCTGCGCAATCTGCCTGGCGCAGTCCGAAGTACCGCTTGAGGAGTCGCGGGGCGCAGCGCAAGCTCTCGGATATGCGAGCGTTTCCCAGGCGCTTGAGTCCCTCAAGGCGAAGCCTGGTGTCAGCATCAACATCACCAAACCCGACGGCTGGGTCATCATCAACGAGCCCAACCCGGCATTTGCCGTGTGGTCGTTCACTCCAGAAGGTCACTATGCGCATCCGGCCGTCGTGCGCCGCATCATCCAGCAGCGGCCAAACGGAGAGGTCTACGTTGAAATGGCCGCTCTTTGCCAGGCCACGAAAGAGCCATGCGACAAGCTCATTCGAGAGTTTCAACAACTCAACGAACGCATGCGCGAGCAAGTACGTGCTCGTATGCAGCAAGGCAAGGCGCAGCAGTGAATACACCGGTGCCTAACCCTTCCATCGAGCGGACGTCTTCCAGCAAGCTTCGCTTGCTTCCAGCCGCCGCTCAAGTCAAACGTTAAACCTGATATGGAGCCGTTCTCGTTCGTCGATCAGCTTGAAGAGGGCGCGCCACGCCGGGTGCTGGCGCGAGTTTCCTTTCTCGCGACCGAGGAAGGCGGCCGCCGTGGGCCTTGCAGGGGGCCGTATCGACCGAATCACAATTTTGGTGGACCGGATGACCGGTGGTTCTATATCGGACAACTCCAAATTCCCGAGGGTGAAGTTGTGAGTCCCGGAGAAACTCGCACCCTGGAGGTCCTGTTTCTGAACGGCCTTGGACTTACTGAGTTCCTGCATGTGGGCCGCCGGTGGCGCATCCAAGAGGGCCCGAAACTGGTGGCCAACGCTGAAGTATTAGAGGTGCGTGGTGAGGCTTAACATGTCAATCGACGCGGACCCACAACAGCAGAGGGCGGCTCCGCCGCTCATGTTGGTGGTCCGGTCATCTCTACGTTAGGCCTCAGCACACATGCCAGTAAGCTTTTCCCTCGACGCTACCGACTTCAAGCTGCTGGAGCGCGCCGTGGTAGCCCGCTTTGAGCGGAATCACGGACGGATGAATTTGGCCTTCTTTGCGCAGGTGCTTGCATGGATGTTCATTGCTCTCGCAGCGTTCACCTTCTTTAAGCAGTGGGAGAGAACGCCTGATGTCGCACGAGGCTACGGAGTAATTCTGTTCTTCGCAGTTGTCGGCTTCCTGTTTGCCTGTGTTCGGCCGCTAGCGGGGCAGTGGCTCTACCAAAAGTATGTTTCCGCCGCGAACAGCGCATTCACCGAGAAGCAATCGGTGGACCTTCAGGACGGCTCGCTAGTCTTGGAGTCAGCGTCCGCCAGGTCAGTTGTCCGTCGGACGGCGATCATCGACTGTTCGGAAGACGACCGAAACCACTACCTGTTTCTCACCGGAGTCCAGGCAATTGCTATTCCTAAGGCCACAGCCGCCACTCTCGGCGCTGAGTTTTCCGCCTTCCTGGCAGGCTGCGCACATGAGGCCTAACAGGTCAATCGACACGGACGTCGACGCGGCGGGCTTCGCCCGCCTATGCGCCGCCGGTCATTTCCGACGTTAGGTGGCTGCTATGGCACGATCAGTCATTTCAAGCCGAAGCGGCGGGATCGTACGGCTCCTCATTGCGTCTGCCCTATTGGTCGCTTTTGGCAGCTACTTTTTTTTACCTTGGCTGGGAAACGTTCATTGATGGTGAGGTGCTCATTAAAAGAAAGAACAGTAATCCGTACATGGCATATGCGCACGGTGAGAATTCAAAAGCCTTCTTCAGTTACTTTCGCGATTGGTTCTGGGCCACCGGGCTCATCGTTCTCGCGGGTGTTGCTCTTCCGATTTGTTTGGTGCTTCTTCCCTCAAAGCAAAGGAACGATTGGTTTCATTTCTTTGGAGAAACTGCGGGAGGGATACGTAGCAATCTGCCGTGGGCTTTGGCGCTCTTGGTATGCATGGCGCTGTTTGGCTTGCTGGCTGACGAGGTTAGCGATCGCGGCCTGCCGCCAACGCGGCGCACAAAGCCACCCACCCCTTCGATCGATCGGATATCTTCCAGCGTGCTACCCACGCTTCCCGGCGCCGCTCATGTCCAACGTTAGACCGCATGAACCCGCAGCTCACGCAGCACATCGAGCAAGCCATCGCCCAAATTGAACCAATGGCCGCGCAGGGTTGGGCTGTGGCAGAGACCATTCTTCGGCAGTTGAAGTGGTGCCTATCGTTCTCTCGTGGGGAGGAGACGGAGCCTGCTCCCGGGCCATTCAGCATGGGACTAATCGCCACACGCGAGCTTGATATGTATGGTGACCAGCCCGACCTGGCTAGTATGATCAATAGAATTCAACAGGAGGTGGAGCGTGCGGTCTAGCTGGTCAGTCAACGCGGACGCCCAGAGGCGTCCGGCCGTTTCGCGGCCTTGGGTGGGCGCCGGTTACCTCGAACGTTAGACCTCAAAGTCACATCGCATGAGCCGCATCACCGTCCGCCAGGCCGTCTTGTCTGATCTCGCAGAACTCGCGAAGCTCTTCAACGAGTATCGCGAGTTTCAAGGAGAAAAGAGTGACTTGGCTGCTGCGCAACAGTTTCTTCAGGCGCGGTTCAATCACGGCGAGTCTGTCATCTTTATCGCACAAGACGAAAATGTGTCTTTAGGTTTTGCACAGCTGTATCCGAGCTATTCATCGGTCTCGCTGGAACGCGTCTTCGTGCTGAACGACCTCTTCGTGCACGAATTCGGCCGGCGGAAGGGCGTAGCCTCCGAACTATTGGCCGCTGTTGAAACCTATGCCTGGTCACTTGGCGCCGTCCGAGTCACACTGAATGTCGCAAGAACAAACAAGTCCGGTCAGGCACTTTATGAAGCACAAGGCTGGAGCCAAGACTCGCAGTTCTTTATGTACCACCGCTTTCCGAGCAAACTTTGAGCGTTACTCCAACATGAGGTCTAACCCTTCCATCGAGGGGATGCCTAAAAGGGTCATTCCTCATGTCAAACGTTAGTCGCCAGAAGGAGCACCATGGACAAACTATCACTCGAAGGTGGCTGCCAATGTGGTTCGGTTCGATATCGGGTCTCAGGCTCTCCGGTGATGGCCGCACTCTGCCATTGCTCGATGTGTCGGCGTGCCAATGCGGCGCCCGCGGTCGCGTGGGCAATGTTTCAAGAAGCGCAAGTCGATTTCACGAGACAGTTGCCAACGGTTTATGAGTCATCGCCGGGTTCGCGCCGCGGATTCTGTGCACGTTGCGGCACGCAAATCAGCTTTGCCGCGGATTACATTCCCGGGCTGATTGACGTCACGATCTGCAGTTTTGACGATCCAAGCCAGGTGGCACCTACGTTTCACTATTGGGAATCCAAGCGCCTTCCGTGGTTGCACGTTGCCGACCAACTGCCTCGATATCCCGAATTTCCACCAACTGAATGACCCTAGCCATGAAAAAGACGCTCACAGCACTCTTTTTTGGCATCTGCGCCATGGCTCAAGGCGCAGAACCGGCGCTCAAGTCATGGGATGGAAACTATCTATCGACCTTCGAGCTTGCGAAGGAGATGCGAGTTGAGTCCTTCGAGACGCTTCTTGCGAGCTTCGTTCCATCGCGTTTGATCGCGGAAGATATGGCCCTGCAATACTGGGTTAAGAATCACGGGCTTCTCGCTGAAGAAGGCGTTGGCGCTACCGGCTTGTTTCGTATCGGAAGAGACATCAAGGACTTCGCGACGCGAGGAGAGTGGATTTGGGAAATCCGTGTCATTCACCACGGTTTAAGTCTTGACGGGGTTATCTGGATCAACGCGCACACAAAGAAGATTCGTGCCCTTGGCCCCAACTCGTAAGCCCGATGTTCTTTACAACTCCGTTCAAATGTCCTTTATTTCGCGCGCAGTGGAAGTCTCATGTTTTAACCTCAAAGAAAGTACTTGATGTCGCAAGATTTTCAGCCGTTCTACATCTTCGAGCACCCAAACTTCAAGGACGTTCATGACGCCCAACGCCAGAGCCGCCTGTACGGCTTCCGGTACCGGGCCGCGCATGAAAAGTTCGAGGCTCTGAGCCAGAAACTAACGAAATCCCTGCCAGCTGAGCTCCTGGAGAGGACACTTGCCAAACCGCTAGAGGAGGTGCCTGATAACTCTGCGCTGTACATACTGAATATCACTCCGGAGGGGCGTCAAACGTTCCTTCCTGTCATGCTGGCGGAGGCCCTTGCGCTTGGATTCTCTGTACTTGATGATTCCGCGGGTCAGTGTCATTGCCCGGAGGGATTGTGGACTCTGGGAGGACTCCAGCCACAGGCGTAGCGAGGCTTCCATGTCGCGTGGATGCATCATGCGGACATTGCGGCCATGCCGGCGGACAAAAAAAGGACCCAACACAGGTAAGTTTTTACGGTGCCAAGGCTATAGTGCAAATACCGAATCAGCTCCCGGACCTGGTCCAGCAAGCGGGCAGACTGCAAGGGCGGATTGCGGGGCTTCACGGAATTTTTATCACTCTTTGAATCTACAGAATACTTCCTTGAAACCCAGCGTGCAAGCGCATTACGGGAGGTTTTAATGTCCAGATTAGATTGCAAGCGCCGGGTTATACCGCAGGTTTTGCGGCATACATTACGTTAACCCTCAATGGCTGCAAGGTTCACGTTCGTTCCTCCAGATGCCTGGGCGAAGGGCGACTACCGCCACGGCGCGCATATCGACAAGGGCGCCTGCTCTATAGAGGGCCTAGCCGCGGTAGTCGGCGCACGGTTGGAGTCCTACATCGAGGACGGTCTCGGCCCTGCGAAGTGTTTCGGTGCGCGGTCCGATAGCGGGCGCCAAGTCGGGTTCGAAGAGTTCGAGCAAAGTCCTGCGGGCGGCGTGGAGCTATTGGTTCTCTTTGAAAACGGAGTCTGCAAGCGCCGTGACATCCTCGACGCACTAGATTTTTTTTGGGATTTCCGAGCACTCAGTCGGTTGGTTCGCTCCGGGAGCAATCGATGGTTAACATGTCAATCGACACGGACCCACGACATCACAAGGGGGCTTTGCCGTAAGGTGATGTGGTCCGGTCATCTTCACGTTAGGCCTCGGAATACAGCCCACCCATCAACGCTCAGGAGGCAAAGTGGCTCGTCAAATCGTCTTTACGCCAAAGGCGGCCAAGCCGCCGCCGGCCTACAGTCAAGCCGTCAAAGCAGCCGGCCTGGTGTTCGTCTCTGGCACAGCCCCGGCCGATCCGGGTACGGGCGCGATCAAAGGCGCAACCATTCAGGAGCAAACTCGGCAGTGCCTGACCAACATACAGGCCATTCTTGAGGAAGCGGGTAGTTCGCTAGACAAGCTTGTCAGTGTCACAGTCGTGCTAGCGGACGAAGACGACTTCCCGGGAATGAATGAGGAATGGCTCAGGTGGTTTCCTTCGAATCCGCCAGCTCGCCAGGGCGCCAAGCTTCCTGCACGCATCCCTGGTCTGAAGGTCTCCATTGCGGCAGTCGCCGAGGCCTAACCCTTCCATCGAGGGGACGTCCACAATCAGGCTTGGCCTGCTTGTGGCCGCCCCTCATGTCAAACGTTAGATTTTCAAATGTACGCGCTCACGGTTTTAGTATTTCTGGTCCTGCCTGTTGGTATGGCGTCATTTCTTCTCTGGCGCGCCTATCAGATGGGAGTCAAAGGCCGCGTTGAACTTACACATCAATGGATTTCGCGCCCGCCTGAAGGCATTGAAGCATTTGCGCGATGGTTTGCTTGGCGCGACTTAACGTTTGGAGCGGGCCTGTTGGCTTGCCTGATGCTGCTACTGGCTATGCCCCAATACTTTGCCGCGTGGATACCTCTCATGGCACTATTCGGTTTCATACATCAAGGATTCACTGGCTATGCACTTCACAAGCTCAGGAAAAGAAATTCAATCTAACAGGGTGCTCGTCGCGGACAAGCAGCGTCAGAATGCCGCTTTGCGGCGCGTGCTGCGTGCCGTACAGCGCCGACGTTAAACCTCAAGAGAAGTCACGCGATGGACGCGCACCTGAAACTACGACCGTACGAAGCGCTAATCTCGCATTCAGGCCCGCTTGCCGCTGTCTTTCGTGTCACCGTAGTGGCTAGAAGTCTCGACGATGCGACGGAACGGCTGGAGAGTGAATATGGGCATGGTCGCGTGTACAGTCTTTGGAATGAAGACGACGCGAACAAGCCGAGGAGTGCAAATTGAACAGTGTGATCGGTTGGACGGCGAGGCTTAACAGGTTCGTCGAATGGACCCACAACGGCGGCCAACGTGGTCGCCATTCTTCAAGGCTGAGTGCGCCGTCGCGGTTCACTCACGGCCGACGTTAAAGCTCACATGCATTTCTTTGCCTGCACTGCGGCACTTGCCCTTGTGATCTGCTATGTGCCGGCAATTGCATGTAGTCCGGCGCCCCCGCCACTTGTGCTCGACATGGCGGGCAAGCCAGTCAATTCCCCAGTCCCGGTTCGACGGCACGAGTTCAATGCAGTGGTGCTTGGGATGGCCGAGGTAGAGGCTCCTCCGCGACTACCAGGGTGGCCAGCGACGAAGGTGCACGCACTGCGCGTTCGAGTTTCACAAGCTACCGTTGGAACTCTATCCGTCGGATCCGAGCACTCGATTTACTTCGCCGGGATCGGCGCAGATTGCTTGCCTGAGGCAGTTTCGGTTCCTGCCAGTTGGTTCCCAGTGGGCTCCCTGGTGTCGGTACGAACGGACAACCTGGTCACGGGGAGTATTGAACGTGCCAAAGATCGGAAGCCCTAGCTTGGAACAGCTCACTATCTGTCGACTCAGGCCGCACAGCCCGCAGCCGCTCCTCGAAGATCGCCACGTGTCTGAGGTTCGAGACATGAAAACCTTGGGAGCTGGCGCTCGGCCGGTGAGCCTTAACATGTCAATCGACGCGGACCCACCACAGCAGGCTGCGGCTTCGCCGCTCGTGTTGGCGGGCCGGTCATTTCTACGTTAGAGCGTGAAGTAGTGCTGTTTCAATGACCGTTGTTTGGAATTCCGTAGCACTGCTTCAAACCAAAAATACAAACTCAGCATCCGGTTCGACATGACACCAGACAATCAATTGAAACTGGCCCGACGCATGCTGGCTAGGCCCCCCGCAAGCTGCAGCTGGGATGACATGCTCAATCATGAAGACGACCTGATCTGGCACACCCAGTCGAGGCAACCGCATGTTGGGGAGCTTCGTTGTTGCGTCGACTCCATCGGGCTGACCTTAGCCTTCCTCGCATTGCCCCCCGCCGGATGGCAACAGCTTGAGGACGAGTTCGGCAAGGCAGCGGTGGCGTTTCGCTTCATGATCCTGCCGGGCGACATTGATGTCTTTATCAAATCCTCGACTGCAGCTCGCCCGGTCCGTCTATATGACGATAGACCAGTAGTTCCTCCGGCGCCTCCGGCCGATCCGTTCGAGTCCGTGATGAAGCTCATAGATGCTGCTGTGACAAAGGTGGCGGCTTCTGTTGATAGCGAGACGCGGGTGCGTCCGTTGATGAACAAGAGAGGTGTGCTTCAGCTGTTGGTCATAACCAGCACCATCGTGACTCGCGATCAATTGCATCAGCTTCCAGCGTTCCGCAAGGCGCTGGAGCGCCTGCGCGCCCAGCTGCGTACCGAGAAAATCAATTTGCACAGTGTGTCGATCGAAGCGCAGGAGGTCATCGATCGGGTCAATCACTTGATTACAGCGGAGGACATACTAAAAAAGGGGGAGGCGCCGCATTTTCGCTTCGCTCAAGGACCATGGGATGCCATTCACCAGCTGTGGCCATTTGGCAAACGCTGATTCCCGGTCCGGGACTTGCACTCGCGCCATTTCCTGGCTGGCGCGGCCTTGTTCTCGCAGAAGTCCGACGCATACTCGGCCAGAATGCGGTCTAACCATTCGGTCAAGCGGACAGCCCCCCGTGGTACCGGGTTCTGCCGCTTACCTCAAACGTTAGAGGGCGCAAATGGTGGCATCCGTCGCGGTCGCGATCCTTACTTTCGTAGCAATGACGGCGCTATTCAGTGCCCTTGCACTGGCAGCGCATCAGTTTCTATTCATTGCCAAGTCGTATCGTGTACTCGGCAAAGTTGCGAGCGAATGGAGCTACCGAATGAACGGCATTCAGATGCGGTACTACAGAGTAGAATTTTGCCTGAATAATGGACAGTCAACTAACCTGCCTCTGCGGGTATGACATCGGCGATGGCTACCTTGGTGAATACCATTCGAAAGCTTTCGCGGATCAAAGAAAGAAGATTGAACCCTTCAGTGAAAGAGTGACGCTCGCGGCATCACGTACAGAGATGACACTTGCGATCAAGCTGAAGGGCGGAAGGATCAAGGCGTTTCGCGGAATCCCGTGTGATGGGGAAGATCAGCCTCTCTTTGAAGGTTACGTGGCAGCGCTCGGCTGGTTCATCGTAAGCAGTCATAGCTGGGAGAACCACAAGATCTTCCTCATCGACGAAGGGGTTGGGCGTGTCACCATCCTGCCGGACACGTCGCTACCTGTTGTATCACCAGATGGCAAGCATTTCGCTGTGTTCGGGGACAACTACGCGCATTCGCATAACGAGTTGCAGGTCTGGCGCAACACCAAAATCTAAGGTTGTAGTAGATGGCATTTGTATCACATACGCCCGGCGGCCTACTGGCGGCTAACTGGTTGCTCGTCGCGGACACGCAGCAGCAGGTTGCCGCTTCGTGGCGCTTGCTGCGTGCTGGACAGCGCCAACGTGAGGACTCAACATGCGCGTGATGCAACTTGTTGGCTTCGGTCTGATGACTTGCTTTTTGGTCACTTCCGTGTTGTTCGGCTTCAGCACGTATGCGACTTATCCGAGCATGTCGGGAACGTCGTTGGTCGAGGTTCGCGGAGCCGCGCATGCAATCGTCCAACTGCCGCCTCCACGTCGAGGCAACTCAGTGGTTTCCTTTGAGGTTGACGGCTACCCCGGCCGATTCTGGACTGATGCAGTCTCCTCCGTGCCGGTTGAGTGGGGACAGCGACCTGTGATACGAGTGTGGATTCCAGAACGTCATTCGTTTTCGCCGCAAGCGGACGGCTCGCGAAAGACCTACGGCCTGTGGATAAATGGAAAGGAACTGGTTTCACCAAGTACACGCTTGGAGGCTGAACGTGAGAATGTCCAAATGGGAAAGTTCTTCCTCAGCGCTCTGGGGATCATTGGTGTGTATTCTGGTTTTCGGTTCGTGACAGTCATGCGAGCACTGCGCAGGCGCTCTGTCGCAATCCCCCGTGAACCTCATTTGGGGAGGGGGCGTTGAGTCCTAACAAGTCAATCGACACGGACGTCGTCGCGGCGGGCTCCCCCGCCTATGCGCCGCCGGTCATTTCCGACGTTAGATGATGAACACACTCGCCATATGCGTCGTCGTTCTGGTCGTGGCGAACCTTGCCCTCGCTGCATGGGTTGTGCTTTCGCCGGCACTGACTACGACTCAGAAGACCTTTCAATGCCTGATCGTGTGGCTATTGCCTGTCCTTGGAGTAGTCTGCGTTTTGCTTGTGCACTTGGCCGACGCGGAGCCTCGCAGACGCAAAGCGCCTCCGCCGGGTGATGGTTCTGATCCAATGCCAGGAGGTACTCAATGAGCAAGTTGGCTCCTGCGTGCACATCTAACTGGTCAATCGACACGGAGCCACAACAGCAGGAGGCGGCGGCGCCGCAAGTGTTGGTGGTCCGTTCATTTTTACGTTAGGGTTTCATGGAGAAGCATGATGTGTGTCCAGAGTGCGGGAAGTCCTTCATGGGGCGCGCTCATCGATTGAAGATTACCGTGGCTCGCCTTTTCGGAATGCTACTTCCAACGAGCGCGGGCGAGGTACCTGGGGTAGTCCTATTCGGAGTTCGCTGCCCTGGATGCAACACGATCTTTCAAAGCCGGGAATTGCGCTACTTCGGCTGGCTAGGTTACCCTTCATATCTTGTGCTCTTGTTCGTCCTGTTGGTATCTCTGATGGGGATCGCACTATTCGTATGGAGTCGGTGAAATTGTGGCATTGAAACCTGACAGGTCAGTCAACGCGGACGCCCAAAGGCGTCCTGCTGCTTCGCGGCCACCTTGGGTGGGCGCCGATTATCTTCACGTTAGGAGTCATCAATGAGCACCCTTGTGAATGATTCTTCAGCCTTTGAGGCGCACCAACGACGCATGCTGCTGGAGATCCTGATAACGGTCCGCGATGGCTTCGTCGAAGCTGGAGTGAAGAAGGAGAAGAAGCTGCGGGAGTTGACTGAAAACCTGGCGTTCCATTTGGCATGCATCGTCGATGGGTCGAGGGTGATGAATACTGGCGCGGAATATGTGCACCCCGTACTGGCTTTTACGAAAGGCACAGGTAAGAAGCCAGACTACGCGGAGTTGGTCTACTCTGGTGGTGGCTCTTGGATGCACGAGCTACTTGACGAGGAACTCACAAATGAAGCATTCGAAAAGGATGATTCCTGACACGCCCGTTGAGTGGATCGCCTGTGGCGACCGCTCACATACACGTTAGATTTCACACAATCCTCGGGGGAAGCATTGATTCCATTGCACTTTCAGCCATCCATCGAAACAATAGATGGATATGCCAGCGATGCCATTCGGATGACGCAAAAGATCTACGCCGTCGACATTTCCTCCTTTGCCCCATCCACACTGCGCCGAGTCGACTCCGTTCTGGAAGAATGGAAAACCGGCGGTGCCAGGATGGAACAGGTAGCAAAGTCCATCTATGCCTTCGGTTCGTTTGCTGGTGAGGTTTTGCTTAGGGCCAGGCACGGCGAGTGGTTTAAGCCAGATCAACCCCCAAATGAAGAGGACTTCTTCGACTATCCGTTCCTGGCTGTTCGCCTGATAGGCGGAGCAGTTTGGCGCCCCATTAATCTTGGCTTTCAGATGATGGACTCAATGCCCAACTCAAGCTATTGGAACTCAATCGTCGATCTTCTTGGAAGAGTACCAGGTGAAGCCTGACCTATCAATCGACACGGACCCACAACAGCAGGAGGCGGCGTCGCCGCGAAGTGTTGTGCGCCGGTTATCTAACGTTAGGCGTCACAAGGCGCATAGCCGAACTGCTTACACCTGGAGACCCTGAATGAGCTATGACTTGCTTGTCTTTGCACCCGCTAAGGCGCCGAATGAACGCGAGGCATTTCTTTCCTGGTGGGAAGAGACATCCGAATGGTCTGAGGATCACAGCTACGACGATCCAAAGGTCTCCACACCAGAGCTTCAGGCTTGGTTCCTTGAGATGATCAAGTCGTACCCGGCAATGAACGGCCCCTTCTCTTCGGAAGAGTTTCCAGAGGATGATTCGGCTGTCACCGACTATAGCGTCGGGAAGGAAGCAATCTACGCCGCGTTCGCCTGGTCCAAGGCAGAAGCCGCATATGAGCAGGTCTTTAGCCTTGCAGCCAAGCATCAACTTGGGTTTTTTGATGCGAGCTCAGAAACCGGGGCAGTGTGGCTACCGGACGGGAAAGGCGGGCTCAAGCTTTCTCATCAAGGTAAGTCACCAGACACTGACGACAGTGACGCCTAGCCCTTCCATCGAGAGGACGTGGCCCGGCAAGCCGGGCGCCGCCTCTCATGTCAAACGTTAGGCCTCAGAGTCCAAGCTATGCGCGCCCTAGAACTCAAGATCCCACCGCCGCTAGTGGCGCTAATCATTGCGGTCACCATGTGGATTGCTAGAAATGTTGCGCCGACGCTTGAACTGTCGCCCGCCACTCGCATCGTCGCAGCCGGCGTCGTCGCGGTCATTGGTGGCTACTTCAGCATCGCTGGCACCCTCGCGTTTCGGCGAGCCAGGACCACGGTCAATCCTTTGAAGCCGGAGAACGCATCGTCACTCGTCACGTCTGGCGTCTATCGGATCACTCGCAATCCAATGTACGTCGCACTCGCCTTGCTTCTGGTGGCATGGAGCTTCTACTTGTCTGCACCTGCGCTCCTGGCCGGCTCTGCGCTCTTCGTTCTCTATGTCACTCGCTTCCAGATCCAACCCGAAGAAAGGGTACTGCGGCGCATGTTTGGTAACGAGTACACGTCGTACACACAGAGGGTGCGAAGGTGGCTGTGAGACCTAACCCTCCTTCAGGCGGACTTGCCCTCGGCGGGCGCATAAGTCAAATGTGAGTGTGTCCATGAGGCCGACGATAGCTGCATCCTGGAAATTTCTGACGCTAGCCGTCTTATTCGGCCCCATGGCGCTCGGCGTATGCGTGCTGCTCCTTCCCCGGTTTCGCTCGTTGCATGGCACAGTTGCCGAATGGATACTCTTGGCCGTACTGTTACTGCTTCCGTTTGTCGGCGCGTTCGGCCTGATCAAATACATGCCGTGCTCGCTCAGGGTCCGAATTGCAATCGCCGTGGCTTACGTATTGGCCATGGCTATGCCGGTGCTACTCACAGCCATCTTCATCGGATGTTCATGGGCGGGCACGTGCTTCTAGGTGCATGCTCTAACATGCTGGTCCACACGGACGCCCAAGGGCGTCCGCGCTTACGGCGCTCCTGTTCTCTGGTCGCTGGTCCTCTCCAACGTTAGGTGTCAATATGCGCTCACCACCCAAAACACCCAAGCCTCTGCGCGACATTCGGTACTTCGAGAGCATCGATCCCCCTCAGTTCGAGCATCCCATGCCGAACTACGCATCGAAGCTCTATGGTTTCCCACGCGCATGTGTAGCTCTTGGCCAGCGCGTCGGGATGAAGTGCGAAGAACTTGGAATGTCCATCGGCCACGCTGATCATCTCTACCTGTGCTTTACACCATCTCTGCCCGATGGGGCAGTCAGGATGACCGAATACGCCACGGAGCATTGGCATCGATTCGTGCTCTGCGGAATGGATCCAGCGTTCAACTCCCTGCCGGACGAAAGAAAACTGGCTGTAGTTACCGAGGCAACGTTTTCAGCACTGCGCATGCTTGCGCCAACCGAGGCGCCAGCGCTTGAAGTGCTTCGACACTCAGTCGAGTCAGAAGGCGAGGCGCTCAGAGTGTGCCTTAAGGTCAAAGCGACGAAGCAATACCGTGTACGCGTCGAGCAAACGGTTCCCGTGCATCCACAACCCGCCGAAGTATTCGTTGAAGTCACAAATCTGAGAACGCAGCGCTCGAAGATGGTTAGAGTTGCGGAGGTGAAGTTCTACGATGATGCGCCAAGCTTGGTCGATCGCATTGCCATCGTTGATCACAAGCTCACGATCCATCCTCGAAAGTCCTTTCGAGCCAGCCTCATTGCCGCGGACTACCAAGTTCCAATTCAACTTGGCCTGGCCGACCTGAGTGGTGCCGAATCCTTCCTTCAAGCGAACCTGCCTGCGGCGGTCCGCTTAAGTCAAACGTGAGACATTAAGAGTAGAGAGCCGGAGCATGAAGCGCATCATGTACATCGAGAACAAATCAGGTGGTTTGAGCGGTTCCGGCCGCATTGGCTGGGTGGAGATGTCGCGCTCGACGCGCTCGTACACGTACGCGGGGAAGCGTTTTCTGAAAACGAAGTCCGGCTACAAATACAACTGCATCGAGGAAGAGACGGGAGCGCGTTACTGGATCTCTGGCCCCAAGAGGAAAGGTGGCGACACGATGTACGGCGGCATTATCGACATTGATGATGATGCCAGGCTTGAGTACTGGGCCAAAGTCCGAGGCCAGCCGGAGTGTATTCATCTAAAGCAAACCAGGTAACCAGGCATGTCTGACATTTCGCCCGGCTCGGACACGCAGCAGCAGGGTGCTGCTACGCGGCGCTTGCTGTGCGCCGGGAAGCCCGAACGTTAAGCCTCATCAGCGGCGCATCTCTCATCATCAAACAAGCATGACAGCACTTCGCGAAATTCACAGGCACAAAAGTACCTTGCAGTTGGCACGCAAACTCCTCACTGCGGCAATAGTGCTTCAGCTCCCGTTTCTGATCGAGATCGCGCTCAGACAAGCCGATTTACTGCTTCACCTGAACATCCTGGGCAACAGGCAAATGCCGGAAAAGACGTTTTGGTTTTTGAGCCTCACGGCGTCCGCCCTGGCGATCGTCGGGTTCATAATCGTTTGTCGCCAGCTATCGCTATGGGAAGGCGATCTGGAAAACACCGAATTTGTGCAGCGAACCCGGCTACTTGGAACCATGAAAATTGCTGCGGGCGTTCAACTCTTCTTCTATCTCGTTTTTCTGCTTCCACTGTTCAACCTCATTCCAGTAGTTTGGGCCAGGTCGAAAGCCACCGCCGCCATTCAAGACCTTGAGCTCTTGATGCCTGCACGTCGGCGCTAGGCGGAGGAGCAGCAAGGATGCGCGTGCCCCCTGTCGCGCGGATGCGTCATGTGGCCGTTGCGGCCATGCCGGCTGACAAAAATCGAACCCAATACAGGTAAGTTTTCTCGGTGCCAAGGCTATAGTGCAAATACCGAACCCGCTCCCGGACCTGATCCAGCAAGCGGGCAGACTGCAGTGGAGGATTGCGGGGTTTCACGGAATTTTTATACCTGTATGAATTTACAGTATATTGCCTTGAAGTCCAGCATGCAAGCGGCTTACAGGAGGTTTTGATGTCCAGATTAGATTGCAAGCGCCAAGTTATACCGCAGGTTTTGCGGCATACATTACGTTAGACCGCATGGAAGTCAGATCCCGCCTCCGTCAGATCCTGGCTCGTGTTCCTAGGCCACTCATACTGCTGGCCGTACTCGGCTTCCTGACGGGCGGCAGCTTCTTTCTCGGGAGCGTTCTGCCGCCGCCGCGGGACGCACGGGAGGAATGTCGCGCCCAATGTTCGCCGAGGTCTTCGAGAGTCGTACCAGACAAGGGTTACCCTATGTCTGCGAAAGGCGCCTACCGGGAGAAATGCGAATGCTTCTAGGCGAGCGTCCCCTGCGGTCTAACAGGTCGTTCGACACGGACGCGCAACGGCATTGCGCCGCGAGGCGTGCTGGTGAGCGTACGACTCACGGCGCAACGCCGCTGCGTGCCGGTCAACTTCAACGTTAGACCGCACATGGACATCGAGCAAGAACGAGCAGTGTTGGCGCGGATCGCGCGCTTTGTGGCCCGCCTTGGGGTCGCTGTTTTCGCCGGCCCGTTCATTTCCCTGCTCGTGGCTTGGGCCTGCGAGGAGGCTGGAATCCTAAGTGGGTGGGCGTTCATGCATAGCAATCTCGCATTGCCGACCTTCCTGGCTTCTGTTGGGCTCACCTTCTGGGTGACCGGATTCCTGCCATTGTTAAGGCCGCGGAAACCTCCGAGCGATGCGGTCTAACAGGTCGTTCGACACGGACACGCACCGGCAGCGCGCCGCGAGGCGCGCGGGCGATCGTGCACCTCGCGGCGCGCTGCCGGTGCGTGCCGGTCACCTCCGACGGTAGGCAAATGCAAACAATCTTGAGTGTTGCGTTCGGCTTCATGGCGGTGTTAGCTGCCACGGCGATTACGGTGTTGGCGGGTTCGCCGTCCGCTGGACACCCAGCTCAGTACGCCGCAGCATTTATAGTCGCGGGGGTGATGCTGTCCGTGCCATTTGCCCTTGTATCCCTTTGGCTCGCGTTGGCTGACCGAGGCATCGAACGTGGCGAGAGGCTACGGATTCTGGGGATCACGCTCTTGGTGATCGGGGCGGCCCGGTGGCTCGGAATCCTCGTGGCGATCGGCCCCGTGTTTGCGGAAGGAAGTCTTCTGCTCATGGCACTTGGCGGGGCCTTTCATATTCGGAGCAAGCAGCTAACCAAAGGGACGGGCAATGCATAACATGGCAGTCGACACGGACGTCCTCGAGGCACGCTGTCGCGCGCATATGGTCTGCCGATCACTTCTACGTTAGGCCGCAGCAAACTCCCTAGCCCCCCAGCACAGATGACATCCCAAAAAAGCATGCCTAGTTTCACCATTGCCGGTCGCCTGGGCCCTGCACTCTTAGGCGGAGCCCTCGTTGCTCTGCTCGGTTGGGTGTCATTCGGATCACTCCTGCCAGGTGCTGCGGCGCCTGTTGGCGCCTGGATGCTCGGTGCCGCCGTAGCGTTTGGCGCGCCGAGTGCATCCAAGGCATGGCGTAGGGTTCTGCTCCTGGCAGGGCTGCTCTCATTTGTGGCGGCTTGGGCAATGTGGGTTGCGGTTTTAGGCGGAACGCAGGGTGCCGTTCAGGCCACACGCGCCGAAAACGCGCCAGGCTTCTCCCTTCTTGTCCTGGTTGGCGCCGTGTTGTTATTGTTCCTTGGACCTCCATTCTTCATCTTGCTCGGTCTGGGACTCATGGTACTTGCATACTTTGTGGGCCAGGAGCCAACACGCCGCAAGGGCAAAAAGCCAAGCCTCGCAGATGAAACAGGCGACTAGCCCTTCCATCGAGAGAACGGCACAGGGGCTTCACCCTTGTGCCGCCTCTCATGTCCAACGTTAAGACGCATGGCAACCTCAAACACCGCTGGATACTCTGGAACGCCGCTTTCCAGGAAACTCGGCATCAAAGAGGCGCATCGAGTGCTGCTCATCGCAGCACCTGAGGAGTACGAAAGTCTGTTGGCCCCACTTCCACCAGCCGTGCAGTTTGTGAGCCAGCCCGATTCAAAGGTAGATATCGCTCACGCCTTTGTCACGCAGCGAGAAGAACTGGCAAAGACTCTGAGTGTCTTGCGCAAGAAGCTGAAACCCGACGCAGCGCTGTGGGTCTCCTGGCCGAAGAAGGCAGCCAAGGTTCCGACCACCATCACAGAAGACACTATCCGCGAGTTGGCGCTGCCACTCGGCTTCGTAGATATCAAGGTCTGCGCCGTCACGGAAGTCTGGTCGGGACTCAAGTTGGTGGTTCGCAAGGAGCTTCGCTGAGAATGCGGCCTAACCCTTCCATCAAGACAAACGTTAGGTACCACTCATGGTCGCCACCAAGCTCCTGCTGATCTTTGCTCTTCTCTGCACCTCAGCCCTGCCTGTATCTGCTGAATACACGCCAACGGGACGGAAGGCCATTTCCGTAATCTCGGCCGATTTTCCGCATCTGGATTTCATTTGGACAAGCGCCGAAGGCGATCTGGACGGTGACGGAATCGCTGATCTGGCTTTGGTGGCCACTGGGCAGAGAGGTGGAAATCCACAGCGCGAGGAGCGCCTTTTCATTCTCAAGGGAAATCCGGATGGAAGCTATGGAGTCCTTTCCGTGTCTGACGAGTTTTGTCGCGTGAGCAAGTTCTATAACATCGATATAAAAAAGAATTCTGTGTTTGTTCAGGCGGTCGAGTATGCGGATGCCGCTCGCGCGTCGAGTTACACCATGCAGTTTCGATACAACGCGAGTCTCAAAGACCTTGAATTCGTCGGCGAAGAGACTCTTGACGAGAACTATAACGATGGGTCTTACTACAGGGTCAGCAACAATTACTTGACGAAAACTGCCATTCATTCACGCCACGCGGGCAAGAGACACAAGGACGTCAACGTTCGCCTCAACAGCTTTCCGATACTCAGATTGCAAGGCTTTGACTGTTCGAACCGTGGCTCGTCTGATTCGGTCGTCCACATTGACGAAAACTTCAAGGTGCGATCCCGATGAAGAGCAAGACAGCTAACAAATCGACCCAGTGGCGACGATCTGCGGCCGCGTCTGGCCTCCACCGTTAGACTCCATTTCACATATGCCATCACCAGTCATCGTCGCGCTCGACTTCGAATCCTCGGCTGAGGCGTTGGCATTGGTCAATCGGCTCGGCCCCGAAGCCGATCACTACAAGGTCGGCCTTCAGCTGCTCACAGAGGCTGGACCGCAGGTAGTTCGAGAGCTGGTGTCAGCAGGCAAACAGGTCTTCCTTGATCTCAAACTTCATGAGATACCGAACTCCGTAGCCAATGCAGTCAAGGCCGCTGGCAAGCTTGGGGTTTCAATGGTCACGGTCCATGCGTCAGCGGGTTCGGCTGTTCTGCGAGCGGCTGCCAGGGCTGCCGAGTCATACCCCCATCTAAAAGTTCTTGGCCTTACGGTCGTCACAAGCCTTTCTGACGCCGAGCTCCCAGAGATCGGCCTCGCACCATCAGTCAAAGACCAGGTTTTCCGCCTCGCTTCGCTGGCTTGCAAGTCAGGCTGCCATGGTATCGTGGCTTCCGCCGAAGAGGCCGCCTACTTGCGTGGTTCCTTGCCTGCCGGGGTACTCATCGTCTGCCCCGGCATTCAGCTTTCCCTGGCGGCCACAGACCAGGTGCGCATCTCCAGTCCTGCCGCGGCAGCCAGGGCAGGCGCCACGCACATCGTCATAGGCCGCGCTATCGCAGGTGCTTCGGAGCCACTGGCAGCGTATCGGACAGCAGTCGAGTCGTTTAACAATGGCGTCTAACCCTTCAATCAAGCGGACATACCACGGCAAGCCGGCATCTTGTTTTTCGGCGTCGTCCTCGCTACATTCCTGGTTTGGGTCGCATATGAAGTCGCGACACGCCACGCCGCATAACATATCAACCGGCGCGGAGCCACAACAGCAGGACGTGGCTCCGTCCCATTTGTTGGTGGTCCGATCATTTTTACGTCAGGCCTAAGGAGCCACCTATGTTTCGAATCCTTTTTAGCCCAATGGTCGCTGTCTGTGTTGTTGTGTTTGGCGTCTTTCTCATGTATGCCGGTCACAAGAACGCCACCAAGTTTTCGGCATTGCGCGATCACGGCAAGACGACAAAGGCCGAGGTAACCAAGCTGGAGTGGAAGGAAAAGAAGAATACCCATGCTGACAGCCTGTACACAGCGCATGTTCGCTTCACGACGGAGGATGGTCGCGAAATTCGGACTGAAGTCGGCGTTGCTGCGGAGCTTGGCCGTGCCTTGCGCAGCAACTCTGTCCCATCCACCATGACGGTCCGTTATCTACCTGAAGCACCCAGCACGCTTCAAGACATCAACCAGGACGACTCCTCTGATGCCCAGAAGGGCGTTGGTCGCTATATGTTGCTTGCGGGACTGGCCATGTTGGTCATCCGCTTCTTCTTTTCAGGGCGTGCGAAATGATGTCTGATCCTTCCTTCAAGCAGACCCGACTGCGGCGGGCCGCTTAAATTCAACGATAGGCCTCACTTGAAGTAGTTCCTTGCATCGTCAATTCAAAATTGAGAGGTCACATGCTCACGCTTTACTACACCCCCAATACTTGTGCGCTGGCAACGCATCTGGCACTGGCTCATGTAAATGCAGAGTACGAACTGGTCCGGATCGACTTCTCGAAGAACGAACAACGGGCGGCTGACTATCTGAAGGTCAATCCGAAGGGCCGGGTTCCAGCGCTCGTGACTGCACGCGGGGTCCTGACGGAAACACCGGCCATGCTCATGTTCATCGCCCAGACGTACCCGGACGCGCATCTGGCTCCGCTTGATGACACGTTTCGACTTGCGGAGATGAACGCTTTCAACAGCTATTTGTGCTCCACGGTTCATGTCGCCCACGCCCATCGAATGCGCGGTCACAGATGGGCAGACGAACCTGAAGCGTGGGACGCGATGCGAAGGAAGGTTCCTCAATCCGTGGGCGACGCCTTCTCGCTTATTGAAGGCGAGTATTTACGTGGACCGTGGGTTCTGGGAGAAGAGCTCTCTGTGTCAGATCTGTATCTTCTGACCCTCGCCCGCTGGCTGGAGGGTGACGGGGTGGACCTCTCCCGCCTTCCCCGAATCCTCGATCACAGGGCGCGAATGCTGGCTCTTCCTCTCGTCGAAAAGGTCATTGCTCAAGAGGAGGGGCCGCCGAAATGACACATGACTCTTCCGCCGGGCGGACCCTCCAGAGGTCGCTTCGTGCGTCCTTTGACCCGCCTTTCATGTCAAACGCTAGAAGGCATCAGCATGGGTTTCGATAGCACATGGCAGTTCCTCGGAGGCATCGCAATTGGGCTCGCGGTGATCGGGTCGTTGTGCCTTCGCGCTGCCGCGTCGTATGTGCTCGAGCGCTGGGGCCGCAGCACGAAAGGTGCAGTGGTACGTTCAGTAGAGAAGAATGACGATGGAGGCGTGGTGTACGTCGTGTCTTATGAATTCACAGCCACTTCGACGTCCGGTGCGCCTCAGATTCAAGCGGGGAAGCAGACGACGCGCTATAGCTTTCGTGCCAGGGACATTGTTGCCGTTCGATATTGGCCGAAATGGCCGAGGCTCAACCGAATTGCGGAGCGCGCCGTCTGAAGGCGGCAAGGACACGGGAGATGCCGTCTAACATGTCAATCGACACGCATCCACGACAGCAGGAGGCGGCTTCGCCGCTTGTGTCGGTAGTCTGGTCATCTTTGCGTTAGGCGTCACCAACTTCCCTCGCACATCACTCTCCAGCATCAGCCACAACATGAAGATCGGTCAAGCAATCATTCGCGCGGCCTTATGGCTCTCAGGTACAGGTGCACTTGCCCTGGTGGTTGCGGCCGGCTATTACGCCAACGAAGTGAGGGTTGCCAGGGTTGCAACACCGTCTCTGGTTTCCGAAACCTGGAAGCGCTTTGGGGCCCGGCTGAAACCCACAGACTTGTCGAAGGACAGGCAAGCCATGTTGTTGGCAGTCGAAGACCCGGCGTTCACCCGGCATCACGGCGTTGATCTTGAAACTCCCGGCGCAGGAATGACGACCATCACGCAAGGTTTGGTCAAGCTCATTTACTTCCCAGGCGGGTTCAAGCAAGGTATCGCCAAAGTTCGCCAGACGCTGATTGCACAGTACGCTCTGGATTCGCTGGTTTCCAAGAACGATCAAATGCAACTGTTCCTGAATATCTGCTACCTGGGCAGCAGGAACGGCCAGCCTGTTCATGGCTATGCGGCCGCCGCACAGGCATATTTCGGCAAGAGCTTTTCGGAACTCACTGACGAGGAGTTTCTGTCGCTCGTGGCAATGCACATAGCCCCCGATAACCTGAAGCCTGGGACGCCCGAAAACACCCAACGCGTTCAACGTATTCACGCCTACCTCTCTGGCAAGTATCGACCTGCGAGCCTGCTGGATGTTGACTACGACGGAAAGCAACACGGAACACTGGCGGAAGAAGCTCTCATGTCATTCTTGCGGCTTGTCACTGACGCAAGGCCTGAGCGCGCTGGCAGCTAACGCACTTGACTTGCCGTGGTGCCCAGCCTTTTAATTGAGAGAACGCGTCCCGGCAAGCCGGGTCACGCCTCACATCTCAAGCGTTAGGCAACACAAATTACGCCATGGCTTTCGCATCACATGAAGAGTACTTCGCGAGCGTGCCCGCTGAGTCGCGCCTTCAGCTCCAATCTATTCAGGAAAAAGTGGAGGCCTTGGTGCCTGGCGCCTCGCGCTGCATACGCTACAACATGCCCGCGTTCAAGCGCGGACGGGTGTTCTTTTACTTCGCTGCATTCAAGAAACACATTGGTGTCTATCCGCCCGTCACGCAAGATGCACGCCTCATGCAGGAACTCGCGCCATACCGTGGCGAAAAGGGTAACTTGTCTTTCCCGCTGAAGGAGGAGCTTCCAATCGAGCTCATTGGCCGGGTTGCCCTGGCGCTGTCGCGAGAGTACGGCCGCAAGTGAGCAATGAGCGTGGTCCCTGACCCGTCGTTGCTTCCCGGAGTTCCCCACGCCGCAGGCAGGGCAGGGTTGTCCGCGCCGACGCTGCAGCTGCGTACGTCGAGGCCGGCTTCTGTATGAGCTGGAACAAAGACTGCGCCTTGTTCGTCGTCTTTGCTATCAAATCAGTAGCTGCTTGCGCTCATCTGCATTGGTCTTGGGGCCTGTTTCGCATATGAAAATGCCCAAAAACAATTGATTTCGGCGCTGCCATACCTCGCAAAAGACCCTGTAGTGGCCTCCAAAGAGCGGTTTTGACCTCTTTTTATGCGTGGAAACTGGCTGCAGACCAATCTGGACGGGCGCAAGAAGCTATTAAATCAATAGCATTTCGAGCGGGAAGGGGGCCCATTTGATGACCGGACACATGCGCGCCCGTGCTTGTCTGTCGCATCTACGCCATAGATTCCAAAGCGTTCTTGGCGAGGTCGATTCTCATGGTGATAATCGCCGTGAATTACCTCCCCAGGTGAACTGATGAAGCCGCAGGTCTCACGACCGGWGGCCCGCCTGGGATGGGAATCCTTGCATTCTTGCGAGACAAGCGACGAGCACTGGGTAAGGACCCCGTGCGTTCGTCACTGATGTACTTCTGATATTTGGGGGGAATTGGTTTTGAGCCTGACAAAGATTTCACTTGTGTTGTTCATTGGGGGCCTGGTATGGCTCGGTGCCGAGTATGCGGAGGACCGCAAGCGCCCCTCGCGCCACAAGGTCCCTTCCGAGGCCGAATTGAGCACTGCTACCGGCAAAGCCCTGAGCGCCCGTGTTGTTGAGCGCAAGACCAAAAAGGGTGTACTGGCGAGCCGCTATGCGGAGCTGGACATACAAACCTCCGCAGGCATCGAGACTGTGCGCGTGGGCGAGCCGAATTCTGAGCGCGCGCTGGACGGGCTGGGCGGCGAAACCGTGACAGCCAAGTTCGATCCGAAGGATGAAAAGTCGGTGTTCAGTCTGAGCACCCCAAGCCGCCAGGTAATCGCGTACCGGGATACAGCTGCGTTCAAGGCCAAGCTTGTCGAGGGCAACAGCGGCGGCTACACCATTGGTTGGATCGCAGTAGCGTTGGGTGTTCTTGGCTTCTGGTTCGGCCGTAAGGTGGCCGCGAGCTAACCAAAAGCGCAGTGGCTTTGTCACGTCCTGACTCTTTCATAAACCGAAGTTGCTCCGGCAAGCTGGGCAGTGCCGGTTGTCTCAAACGTTAGGTGTCACTAGCCATGCAAAAACTTCTGCTCGTCGGTGCGTGCTGGGCCTTCTGGTTGATCTATGTCGTCGCCACCGTCAAGACCGATCTGAGAGCTGGCATCTCCTTGTGGCCATTCGTCAAGATGGCAGTCGGTGCCGTTGTTGCCGGATACGTCAGCTCAGTCCTTCTGCGCCCGTCAACCGAAGCTCAGGATGAAGCCGAAGAATCCCACTGGCGGCCTATGCCGCTGTTGATCAGGGTTGTCCTGGCAGTCGCAATCTTCACCGTAGGCCTTGGCCTGATCGCCATGAGCCTGGTTACCTCTTTGTTTGGTGTCATCGGAGTGGTTATCGGGATTGCCTGCTTGCCCATAGCGCTCTACTTTCTTGTCGCCGGCAAATACAATCCGCACGGTGTACCTTGAGTGCTTTAGAAGGGGCACCGAACCCTTCTATCGGGGGGGGCTGATCGGAAGACCGGTCAGCACGGCCCTTCCAAAGCGTTCAGCCGTGCACGTGACGGCAATTCCACTCTTGCTGTCTGACGCGGACTACTGGCTTAATACGCGGAAAGCATCACACACAACACCATGCGTTCACTTCTAGCCCTGCTTGCGTTTGTCCTCATCTCAACACTTGCCACGGCTGCAGAGCCCAGCAAGGTCAGAGCTAGCTCGTTTGTACTTCTTGCTGAATCAAGGCTTCCCGATGCAGCGGCCTTCCGTGCACAGCTCGAGGTGCGGCTCAAGGGAAGGGTCAAGATTGATGACATGGAAACAGACGGCCAAAAGGTCATTCTTCTTCGATCGCGGGGTGGCACCGTGATGATTGGGCTGATCGATGCGCCCCTGCCAAAAGGCCAGATTGACGACTTGTGCCAAGGCGCCTGGTACTGGAAGAGGGCCTGCGAAGAGACTGCCCGGCACAAAGCCCACGTCTACGTCAGTATTCTGGACACGAATCTCGATCAGCTGGACGCTTATCTCTTGCAGACCGACGTGGTGGCAACGCTGATGGACCAGAATGCCATCGCAAGCTATTGGGGCGCCAGCTTGCAGTCCCGAGAAGCGTTCCTGAAACAGAGCGCGCAGGCCAGTCGGGCGGGGCCGCCCGTTTGGCTCTGGACTAACTTTCGTATCTCAACCGATCTGGAGAAGGGGTTCTCGCTGTCCACACAAGGAATGGAGAAGTTTGACCTGCGGGAAATCGAAGCCAAGGACGTGAACCGAAATGGCCTGGAAGTTTTCTCCCTGCTCATGAACATGGCCCAGTATCTCGTCAGCAGTGGACCGGTGATTAAAGACGGGGAAACGATAGGCGCTTCACCAGCGTTGAACATCAGGGTTCACCAGGGACCGTCTTATTGGCGGGAAGGTGTCACAGTCTACAGAGTGATGTACCCAAAAGAATGATTTGATGTCCGGATCAGATTGCAAGCCCAGGCTATACCGCAGGGTTTGCGGCATACATTACATTCGGCGTCACTATCTAACTTTGCGTACCCAGTCATGATTCGAAAACTCCTGTCACTTCTCATCTCCTTTGCCGCATCTTCCGTCGCTTTCGCACAACCGGCTCAGTCGTTCGACAACAGCTCCTCGAACCTCATGGTGGTGTTACGGGAGTCTGTTGGTTCGAACAGGCAGGACGAATCGCTGGTGCCAATGGGCAAAACCAAGGTCAAGCTTGCGGACGGCAAGGAAATCGAAATCGAAACGGGATGGTACTCGTACATCGGAGACATGCACGTTCGTTTTGTCTTCGATACACCCACGTCAATGCCGAACGCCTCTCCGAAAGACCTGGAGCGCTTGAGGCTCACGCCGGAGGCAGCGCTCGAGCTTGCGGTCAGCAACATCAAGCGTGTGTATGGAGAGCCCAAGGCGACTCCCTGGAACGATCTCATGCAGGTCAAAGGAACGTCGCCCGATCTCGACAGCAGCTATTTCCTCGACCGGGAGTTTTGGCTGGGTCTGCTCAAACAACATCCTGAAGGTGTTGTTGCCCTCGTTGCGAAGCGTGGTGGTTTACTCTACTCACCCTTGTCGGATCAAAAGGCCGTCGAGGGAATGCGAAAGGGAGTTGAGTATTTGCACTCCAGCAGCGAACGTCTTCGCGTTTCTTCTGCGCTGTATCTTTTCAAGGACGGAAAGTGGTCAGTCTTCCAGGCTCCAGTGGCGAGGTAGTGGAGCACCGCGTGACGCCTAACCCTTTCATCGGGAGGGCGTTCAACATTGGGCTTCGCCTGCTGTCGGCCGCCTCTCATGTCAAACGTTAAGCCGCATGAAACGCTTTACCATCACCCTCATCCTTTGTATCGCAGCGTCTGGTGCATCGGCCCATCAAGACAGACGACTTTCGCTGTCTTCGGGAGGAGCAATCCCCGAACTGCCTCCCCGGTACGCAGCAACGCGCGTTCAGATCGAGTTCTCGAAGGGCAGAGCAGGAAGGCTCACGAAGCTGACACTAACTTCCGTCGGAAAGAGCACTGTCGTAAAAGGCTGCTTGCTCGAACTTGTCCCTGCCAGTTCGCGGAAAGGAGTTGCCCTGGCTGGGTCCTGGTATCACGACAAGCAATTCCTGCCCGACTACATCCAGGTTCTGTTCAAGACGTCGCCCTTGCCTCCCGGCCTTCCAGAAGAGCCTGGCGTCTTGTTCCTATTCAGCCTGGAAGACGCACGCCTACTTGAGGTCAAGAAGATAGTTCCGCTTCCCCAAGAACACGCGGTCGAGTATCAAGAAATAGCGCTACATGATGGTTGCCCCGGCAAGCCGTAGGCCACGTCGCCGTATGCGGCCTAACCCCTTGCTCAAGCGCCGACGCGCTACGGCAAGCCGTCTCGCCTCCGCGCGTGTCTTTGCTCGAGCGTTAGGCCTCACATGACTATCTGGCGATTCACCTTGCTTGGACTCGCATGGGGCTTGGCCATGTTGGTCTTCTTTCTTTATGATTTTCGAGGCGGTTCGAATCCAGTCCTTACGCTTCTTCTGGTAACGGGCCTATTTTTGATTGGTGGCGTCCTGTTTGGTGTTTTCATGTTCCTCTTAACGAAAGTCACTGCTCGTGTTGCCGGTTTCGACATATCGAAGACTCAAAAGACAAAGCTTGGACTTCGGAGCTCGATTCTCATCGCCGCGGGTATCGTGCCTTCTGTGGCAATCATCGGGGTCGTATTCACGCTTCAATACGAATTTTTGTGGGTGGCACTGGCGGCATGCTTGGGGCCCACACTTGTTCTCTTGCCGGGCTCGGCCAAGTCAATCAGTGGCCGATTGCTGTTCGTTCGATGCATTGGTTCGGTGACAGTGGGTGCACTCGCCGCCGCTACAGCCGGCGCATTGTTGATGTCCTTTGAGTTGAGTCCAGTGTTTCTGTTGACGTGCGTTGCATATGCGGCGGCTTGGACTATCGCTCAAGTTATTTCTATATTGGTTCGTCCGCATTTCAGTCAGGAGGCAGGGCAGTGACGGCGAAATCCAACATGTCGCTCGATGCGGACCCACAACTGCAGAAGGCCGATTCGCCGCGAGTATTGCCGTCCGGTCAGCTCCAACGTTGTCCAGCATCAATTCGCAGCGTAGGCATGCGAACCGAAATGGCATGAGAGCTTCGACCTGGCTTCGGTGCGTTGGCTACTCTGTCGTAGTCATTGCTTTACTGCTGCTTTTGGGGGTTGGCGACCTGCTGCCAGTTGACTTTTTTCTTTGGCTTCAAGTTCTCTGGTCTGGCGCTTCGACTCCGCGCTACATGCGTGTCGTTCCCACCAGGGAGTCAAGTATGCTCGTGTGGGGTTTGCTGGCATTTGGCCTCATCCTGATTGCGGCGGGTTGGGCGCTAAGGCCGAAACGAGCGAAGAAGTGACTTATGGTGACTTATGCATAACATGTCAATCGACACGGATCCACAACAGCAGGAGGCGGCTTCGCCCCGAGTCTTGGTGGTCCGGTCATCTTCACGTTAGGCTCCTTCTTCCCTACCTCATGCTAGCAAAGCTATTCGCCGCACTCCTGGCACTCTCTGGAGTACTGCTGGTCCTTGTAGGGAGCGCGGCCATCATCCAGGCCGAGCCCAACTCACCCATGTTCTTTGGAATGCTATCTGCCATCGTCGCGTTCGGAGTGGGCTGCCTCATCGCCTCCATCGGTGTCTTCAGAAAGCGGCGATACGGCTTCGTTTTATGCATTGGCCTGGGCGTAAGTGCCGCCGGCCTCGCGCTTATCGTTTCTGAATCTGTAGGCCAGGGAGTACTCTGGCCAATCTTTGCGTTCATGACGGCCAGCGGCGCTGCCGGCCTGTTTGTGAAGTCAGGCGCCGATGCTACGGGAAGAGCCGAGCCGTGACCAATCGTTCGATTTTCTTGATGGCATATTGCCTTCGCTCTGCAGCCTGACAGCTCACGTCGAACTTTCGGCGTCTTTCAGCGTCACCAATTTGCAAGGGAGCTAGTTTTGAACAAAGCATGTGCAGTATCGGCAAGTTTGTTGGCCTTCTTCTCAGTTGAAGCCGCAGCCCAAGCCATACCAATGGAGGACCAGACATTTACTGAATTTGCCGCACAAGCAGTACGGCGCGAGGTTGGCGACACGCCTGTCTCAATAAAGGGGCCACTTACATTGTCGGTTGGCGCCTTGCAGGCCAATCTAGAGAGGGTTTTCGGTTTTTGCCGCTCTAATAATTCTGGTTGCGTATCCGAAATCGACCGGTATGCCAAGGGCGTGGCGCAAGTGCTAAAACAACAGAATGCGCCGGTAGATAAAAGCTCAGTGCGTCTCGTTGTCCGGTCAAGCGAATATATCAAGCGAGCGCAGGAATCTTTGGGTAGTGATGGCCCGACGCTTCAGGCGAAACCACTCGTTGAAGGGCTGGTATCGGTAGCCGTGCTCGATACGCCGCGCGCGGTGAGACCGCTTGATGATCGCGACCTGAGAAAGCTCAACATGTCACAGAATCAGCTATTTGAACTTGGTGGTGAGAATCTGCAGGCCACACTGAAACCTCTCGCTGACAGCGCGAAGCCCGTCGGAAGCGGGCAGATTGGAGCTATTCCAGGTGGCGTGTATGAGGTCGGCCGCGTCGCCATTCTTTCTCAGTGGGCACCTCTTGCAAATGCTCAGCAAGGTCTCCTTGTTATAGCTCTTCCAACAACGGATATGGTCTTGTACATATCGGAATCCACTCCGTCAGCAATAGATGCACTTCGGGCGCTCTCCAAAGACACCGCTGCAAAATCATCCAATCCTCTTTCGCCAACCACCGTACTCAAATGGACCGCTGAGCGATGGATGCCCGTACAGTGAGTGCCAAGGTGGCCGCATCAATGCCTGACCCTTCCATCAAGAGGGCGCACCCCGGCATGCCGGGTCGAGCCGCTCATCTCAAACCTTAGACATCAAGAGAAAATATGCACAGTCCCGTTGAGCGCTTCAAAACTGTATGGCTCGACGCCAGGAGCCGCGGGTCGTCCTGGCACAGGAACGCTGTTTGTGTTTCCACCATCGATGCGGATGGATACCCCAGTTCGCGATTTGTCGATTTGAAGGAAGCGGAAGAGACGGGTTTCGTCTTTTGCACGCATTTGGACTCTGGCAAGGCCTTGGACATCGCTCGCAACCCCAAGACCGGCATCACGCTGTGGTGGGAGCATATCGCCACGCAAGTACGCATCAAAGGCGTTTGTACGGTAATACCGGAACAGGAGGCCGAAGTACATTGGGCGGGCCGTCTGCGGGATGCCCAAATTGCCACAGCGACATTTCAGCAGAGCCGTCCGCTTGCAAGCCTCGAGTCGCTTTCGGATCAATACGGACGCGCCGTAGCTGCGTACGACGGCAAGCCAATCCCTCGCCCCGCGAACTGGGGCGGATTCAGGCTCCGGGTCGAGCACATTGAATTTCTGGAGTTCAAAGAGAGCCGCCTGCATGCACGGACGGCCTATTCCCGCATTGGTTCCAGCTGGGAGCAAGCGTTCCTGCAACCTTAGGGTATCTCGCCGGGAGTAACCCATCATCTGAGCGGACCGCAACAGCAGGCCACGTGACACCGTGCTGTTAGTTCCGGTTCCGCGCGGCCTGCTGCTACAGTCCACTCAGCCCAAATGTTAGGCCTTAACAATGCCCGATTACGACAACCCCGAAGTTGAAGCTCAGTGGTGTGCAGAGCGCCGTGCTGAAGTATCCGAATACTTGCAGCGAGAAGGCTTGGTGCATGGCCGGATCGGTGTTGAGCCTGCGTGGCACCTTGCCCCCTATGTCTCAGTTTGGACCGTCGAAAGCCTTGAGAGCCCTGGTTCGGTGGGCTGGTGGGCTATCTCTGGCGATATGCCGAACGACTATGTTTCCTCAAGCAAGGCTGGAACTCCACGGGAGGCGGTACATGCCATCGCTTCGCTCTGGCAGGACGCGGCTCGATGCATGGCGCGTGGAGAGCGGCACCCAACGTTGGTCATTGGTACGGGAGAGAACATGGAAGAGCTCGCCCCCATGCTTGCATCGAGGGCCGGGTTACTGCTGGAATGGGCCGATGACCCTGCGGTATGGGAAGAAGATGAGCTTTAACGCGCTTCAAGTTTTTTCTCTAATGACCTCGGTCTTCTCGCATCACAGGCCCAAGCCTTACTTCGGGTGGGCACGCAAGCCTTAAGTTCTTCGCATATGCCATCAACAACTCAAGCCCTTTTCATTTTTCTCGCGTGGTCTGGCGTCCAGGCGGTATTGCTTCTAGCGTCGCTGCGTTCCAGGCAACCCTTGCCGGAATTGCTCGCAGCTGTAGAGAAAGTCGAGCCTTCGATGGCGCCGGCGGAAAAAGGTGACATGGCCAGAGGATTCCTCTGGATCAGCGTTGTCTGGTTCGCCCTGGCCACAACCATTGCGGCGGTTTCTTTCAATTCGGCATCAAAAGGAAGCCTGTGGGGCGTGGCCGTTTTTACCGCCATAGGTGGCTGGTCGCTCTACGATGCAGCGTCAAGCCCCGTTGTTCTGGGCCGCATGTACCCGGGGAGCATTAAATGGACAAACTGGCTTACAGCTGTGTTGAGCTCAGCGGTCTGGTTATTGCTCTTTGTGATGCTGGCCATTCAATGGCTCTCCTGAAGCCACCTGGCCCTCTCATCTCAAACGTCAGGCGTCATGATGACCATTTATGCGCCCAGTAAGGTCGTACACGCTGCGCTGAGGCGCGCGCTCAGTCCATGGTTTACGGCGAACGGCTGGAAGCGGCGGCCCGGTTACTCCCTGAATCTTTGGGTCGATTTTCTGCTTCCGAGGTTTCCGCACCTTCTGCGCCAGAGCCAAGGGCAGGATTTCACCGCACAATGACACTCATCATCCATACGCCTCCAACTACCCGGTTCACCCATGGAATCTCCCAAACTCAGAGTCGGCCAACCGATTACGCCCGAGCAGTTCGACGAACTCACGGACGCGCAGCTGTCACGGCTCGTGCCCAAGGCGTATCGCGAATTTTTTCCCGGTAAAGACTTTTGCGCCGATGGGTACTTCTATCTTCACGACGGAACGGCCTGGAGCTTTTACCGAGGTGATTTCCTTGATGAATAGTGTTTTTTCCGTCGGCAAATGCGCCCTGGTAACACCTGTGGATGTCACCGTCGTTTTTTCCATAAAGGCGTGGAAGTGTTTCACACATCAGTAGCGCGAGCATGAGTCGGGAAGCAGGAGCTACCCGTTTAACTATCTACCGCCACTGATCAGCACGCTATAAGCCTCACGCGTCTCCGGCGACACGGAATCCACCAGCTGCGCATGCGGCGTCTTGTGGCGCACCAGAACGCGAGCCGAGGCGATGGCCTTTGATTTGCAAAACCAGTGGCAGGTGTGCTGCATCAGGAAGAGTTCGGCTGACATCGTGAAGGCCTTGGCCTTGGGGCTAAGCCCGGCCGCATTTTGGGCCACGCGCGCAATGCCGGCGGCGTGAATCGCCAGGGCAATGCGCATGTCGAAGCTCATGGCCGGCAGGATCAGGGTGGCAAATGGAAAACTGATGGGCAGCCGGCTCACGCGCGCGTCGGGTTCAGGCACCCTGGCAAACTCTGTCGCAAATTTACTGAACTGCACAGCCAGTTGCGCTTCGGAGTTGGCCAGTTGTTGCCAGACCTGCTCGCGCCGCTCGGGTTCTTTTTCGCCGAGTGCCCGCAGGTAACCGTCGGCCAGGGTTTCCATGAGTTTTTCAATCTGGTAATTGCCCAGATGGCTGCCCAGCAGCGCTATGCGTTGGCGTTCTTCCCGGGCTTTCAGGAGGTAGGTGCCGATGGCGACAAAGGTCACCAGGAGAAAAAAGTCCATTTCAGTTCCGGTTGCATGTGTCAAGCGCTGGCAGAGGTCTTGCCAGCATGGGTTGAGTGTAGTCACGCAACCCTTTCCCGCGCTGACTGCCGCTTAACACCCCTGGCTCCTGATTCCCTTCTGTCGTTGACGGTGAAACCGGTGCAACGATTCGTGGGTTCTGCTTACAAAATCACCTGTCTCTCGGCCAGTGCCTTGCCCCAGGTCAGCAACCGGTAGCTGCGATGAGCCGGTACGTAGTAGGGGTCACTTTCGACCAGCTCCGCGGCACGCGCCCTGGACGCAACTTCCATGACCCAGAGGCCCCCTACAAAGCTGTCGCCGGGCGCTTCACGCAAACCGCCTGCAATGAGGATTTCGTCCTGGTGTTGCCGAAGATAGGCAAGGTGAAGGGGTTCACGCTCCTGCCGGATCGCCAGCATGGCAGGTGTGTCGTCAAATAGGGCTATCCAGCGCATTGGGCCATCCTGATTGAAGTGATGGATGAAGTGATGAAGATGAGGGACTTGGGGCTGTGAGATTCACGATGAGGGTTGTTTGCCTTTGCCGGGAGCCTTTGCCGGCTTGGCAGTGCGCACCTTGCCGCCCTGGCTTCCCGCCGCGGCTTGCCTTAAGCCTGCCAGGGCGGGTTCCAGTACTTTCATGTCTGCGTTGGCTGCGTAGACGGCATAAGCGGGGTACAAAAACTCCGGCTTGCCCGGCACGCGGAACAGGCGGCCTTCCTTGATGTGGTTGCGCACCACGTTTTGCCGGAAATAGCCGGCACCGCCCACCGCAAGCAGGTACTCCAACCCTAACGGCCCCAGGCTGGAGGAGACCCCGACACTGGAAAGCTCCGGGAACGCCAGGCTGTGCTGTGCCGAGAATTCGCGCCCCCAGTCCACGTAGACGTAGTCGGCGGGCTGCGGCATCTCGAGCCTG
Organism: Polaromonas sp. P1_F4; assembly: GCF_056405675.1. Lineage (NCBI taxonomy): Bacteria > Pseudomonadati > Pseudomonadota > Betaproteobacteria > Burkholderiales > Comamonadaceae > Polaromonas > Polaromonas sp. P1_F4. The sequence continues at coordinate 138,808 of NZ_JBFUBP010000004.1, forward strand.
GGCGAGGTGGTGACCAGCACCAGTTTTTCTTCGATCAGCAGTTCGATCCTGAGGCCGGGGCGCTGCCGCGGTGCATAGGCAATGACGATGTCCAGTGTTCCGTGGGCCACGCGTTCCAGCAGGTCTTCTGCAACGCCCACCTCGGTGCGAAGCGCCAGATCGGGTGCGTTTTTTCGCATCCAGAACAGCCAGTCGAGCATCAGCGGTTGCCAGAGGCTGATTTCACAGCCAACGGTCACCAGCGCGCGGCGACCGGGTGGCACGGCCATCTGGTGGCGGGCGCGCTCCCAGACTTGTACCAGCGTCATGGCGTGCCGTACAAACTGCTCGCCTGCGGGCGTGAGCGACGCGCCGGCCTTGTTCCTGACGAAAAGCGTGCGTCCCAGCAGGTCCTCCAGGGTCTTCACGCGGGCGCTGACCGCGGTCTGGGTGACATGCAGCCGTTCTGCGGCCTGGACAAAGCTGTGGCAAGACACGATTTCTAGGAAGGTGCGGGCGAGGTTGATATCCATGGCGTGTCTCCCATTTTTCCGGCCTTAGAGGTCGTGCTCTAAATGCAATTTTTCTGCACTCAAACGCAATATAAGTCGTTTTACTTTTATACTCGTAAACCCTATATTCTCGTCATGACCTCTGTTTTGGCAATCGTTGCCGCTCACGTCACTTCGAAAGGACCTTCCATGACACGCACCGCATTTTTCACTGAGCCCGCTTCCGCCAACGCCTCTGTCGGCGGCCGTTCGTTGCAGGCTTCTTCTTCGTTGTCTTCTTTGCTGCGCAAGGTGATGAATGCTGCGCAATTCCTCCTGCCGGGCGCGCCATCTGTGGCCCCTGTGCCTGGTCAGCCCTACCCATGGTTGACGGCAAATATCCGCCGCAACATGAGCCCGCGCGCCCAGCGCCTGATCCGCGCCGACTATTGATCCCTTTGGGCGCTGCGCCGCAACTGCGGCCGGCGCCGGTCTGGGGCGCTACATCTTCAGGCGCTGCGCATACCCCGTCATCTCCAGGTACCCCATCCCCACGCGCTTGCCGTTGCTGTCAATCAGTTCGCTCAAGCCTTCCCAGTAAATCGCACCCGTCGACTGGCGGCTGTCCAGCTCCTGGTTGTCGATGACGGCCCTGACCGTATAAAAGTCGGCGGGCGTGCGGACGATCCACTCGACCGGATAAGTCGCTTGCGTCAGCGGGCTTTTCCAGTGGCGTACGGGTTTAAAAATCACCTCGCCGCGGCTGAAGGTGTACAGCCCTCCTTTGGTTGAGCGGAGCGAGCCGCCATCCCACAGCGTGTTGCCGTCTTTGCCCCGCAGCCTGAAAGCGGTGAGGGCGCTGCCGTCCAGCAGGTTCATGCCTATCCAGTCCCAGCCCGTGGCGTCTGAATGCAGGATCTCTTCGCTCCACTCGTGGTCCAGCCAGGCTGTTCCGGTAACGGCAAAGTTTTTTCCTTTGACTTTCAGGCTGCCGCGCGCAGCAAGCTGCGGCTGGCTGTAGTAGTAACTGGCCTGTTTTTCGTCAGGCCCTTTGCGCGACAAGCCCTTGTTGCCTTGCAGCAGCACACCCTGTGTTTCTTCAAACTGCAGCTTGAGCGCAAAGTCGCTGGCCGGGAGTTCTGCGGTGTACCTTGCGCCTTCGGCTTTCAGGGACCAGTCGCGCAACTTGACGGCCATGTCCTGCTCGCTGGCGGTGGCAATGCCAAAACCTTCCCGTGCGATGCGCTGGTCGTGCCAGAGCTTGTTGCCCTGCACATCGGTGATGGCGGCATGCGCAAAAACCAGCTGCCTTGCGGCGAATTTTGACGACATGCCCTGCGTATCGTCCACGCGTGAACGGAAAAAGGTCAGCTGAAAGCCGAAGAGGCGACTCTCCGCTGTACCACCCGCGGCGCCGGCCGTAGCCTGGCCGGTGATGTACCACCACTCGGTGCGAAAGCCGGGGTGCGCGCCGCGGTCGCGCGGGAACACCAGTGTTTTGGCGGGCAAGGCGTGGGCTTCACCCGGGCTTGCAAGGCCTGCCAGGCCCGAGAGGCCGGCCGCGCCTCCCAGCAACAGCTGGCGTCTCGGCAAACCGGCGGGCAGGGGCGGGCGCATGCAGGCTCCGGGGTTCTTCAGGCCGGCACCGGCCGCATCAAGCGGTTGATCTGCTCGTTCGCTGCCGTGCAGTCGCCCATTTTTTCAGCGACCCAGCTGGCGTTGTAGTACGTGGGCAGGTAACGCTCGCCGGAGTCGCACAGCAGCGACAGGATGGAACCCTGTTCGCTGCGCACCAGCATCTCATGCGCCAGCATAAGCATGCCCACCAGGTTGGTGCCGGTCGAAGGCCCGACCCTGCGGCCCAGCAGCTGCGACAAGGCCTGCATGGCGGCCAGCGAGTCCACATCGGCCACTTCCACCATGCGATCTATCACCGTGCGGATAAAGCTGGCTTCCACGCGCGGGCGGCCAATGCCTTCAATGCGCGAGCCTGCACCGGTGAGACCGGCATCGCCGGTGCGGTGATAGGCGCTGAAAACCGAACCTACCGGGTCAGCCACGCACAGCTGGCTGCCGTGGCGCTGGTAGCGCACATAACGCCCGATGGTGGCGCTGGTGCCTCCCGTGCCGGCGCCCACCACAATCCAGCGCGGCACCGGGTGCCGCTCGCGGGCCATCTGGCTGAACATGCTTTCGGCGATGTTGTTGTTGCCGCGCCAGTCGGTGGCGCGCTCGGCATAGGTGAACTGGTCCATGTAGTGGCCGCCGGTTTCAAGTGCCACTTTGCGCGCTTCGTCGTATACCTGCACCGCGCTTTCCACCCAGTGGCAGCGCCCGCCATAGAACTCGATCTGCGCCACCTTCTCGGGCGAGGTGCTGCGCGGCATCACCGCAACAAAGGGCAAACCCAACAGCCGCGCGAAGTAGGCTTCGCTGACTGCGGTCGAGCCACTGGATGCTTCAACGACAGTGGAGTTCTCGTGGATCAACCCGTTGCACAACGCATACAAGAACAATGAGCGTGCCAGCCGGTGCTTGAGGCTGCCGGTGGGATGGGTGGATTCGTCCTTGAGGTAAAAATCAATGCCGCGCGCAGCGAACTCCGGCAGCGGCAGCGGGATCAGGTGGGTGTCGGCACTGCGCAGGTAGTCGGCTTCAATGCGGGCGATGGCGGCGCTGAGCCAGGAACTGCTGGAGGTCTGTAGGGAAGTCATTGCCCGATTCTCGCAGCAAGACCTGTTGGCGTAAAACGTCTTTTACCGGCTTGCCGGCCCGGCGCGGGGGTTTCAGCGCCATTCCCAGCGGCGGGGCCCCGGGTCATTCATCAGGCCGGGGATTTCACCGCGGCCAATGCCGAGGTCATTGAGCTGGTGGTCGTTCATCAGTCGCAGCTCATTCAGGTTCCGTCGCCTCTGCGCGTTTTTGCGCAGGGCGGCCAGAAACCTTTGGCCCAGCTTTGTGACTGGAAAGCCGGGCAGGGCTCCCGGAAAAATTCTCATTGTCTTCGTCAGCATTTCGCGCACTCCTGGTGGGAAGTGCCCTATGGTGCTGAAAATCATGATATTGTGGAAGTTGAATTTTCTGATCGAAATTATCAGAATTACTGATAGAGACACTTCCATGCGCGAATTGAACCTGGACCAATTAAGAACGCTGGTGGCCATCACAGACCTGGGCACCTTTTCTGCCGCGGCGCAGGGCCTGCACCTGGCGCAGCCCACCGTGAGCCTGCATGTGAGCGAGCTTGAAAGCCGTTTGGGCACGCCGCTGGTGGTGCGCGGCGGCCGGCGTGTGGAGCCCACACCGGCAGGCGCCGTGCTGGTTGAGCGGGCCCGCCGCCTGCTGCGCGATGCCGACGATGCGGTCGATGCGGTGAAGCGCCACGTCGAGGGCCGCACCGGCCGGGTCCGGCTGGGCACCACCACCGGCGTGCTGGTGTACTTTTTGCCGCAAGTGCTCAAGGCCATGGAACAAGCCCACCCCGACATCGATGTCGAGGTCAGTATTCTTGGTTCCGCCGACACGCTGCAGCGCTTGCTTGACGGCACGCTCGATGTCGGCCTGGTCGCCACACCGCCACCTGCGCAGCGCGGCATGGTTATCACCCACTGGCGTAGCGACCCGATGATGGCGTTTGTACCCAAGCGCTGGAAGGCGCCCAAACATGCCACGCCCGCATGGCTGGCCACCCGCCCGCTGATCTTCAACGAAACCCCGACCCATATGTACCGCATGACCATGGCCTGGTTTGCCGACGCGGGTTTCACGCCGCGCGCACGCATCGAACTGAATTATTCCGAGGCCATCAAGAGCCTGGTGGCCGCCGGTTACGGCGCCGCGGTGCTGCCGAGGGAGCAGTCACTGGAGGAATCCAATGTGCGGCATGACGTGCAGCTGGTGCCGCTCAAGCCTGCATTGACGCGCCACACGGCCATGGTCCACAGGCCGCTGGATGCGCTCGACGGCGCCACCCATAACCTGCTTAAGACACTGGCGAGTTTTCGTCAGGCCTGAGCAGAGGCGCGACTGCGACGACGGTTACGCTGCTGACGGCGCCCAATTTCCCCATTTTTTTCAGAAGTCACAAAAAAAGTAGCGCAGGGATGTCGATTGGGCTCTATCCCGAACGTCGTGAGGTAGGTGACCGGTCAATCGCATGTCCGGCATCAACAAAACACTCAACCAGGCATCTCAGCAAAAGGAGAAACCACCATGACCCTTTCGACAACCCCCGTCATCACAGCCTTTGAACGCTCACCCGACCGCGGCCGTGGGCTGGCGCGTGACATGCGCGTTCGCTGGGCGCTTGAAGAAGTGGGCCAGCCTTATGATGTTCGTCTTGTTTCGTTCGCGACGATGAAGGAACCCGCCCACCGTGCGCTTCATCCTTTCGGGCAGATTCCGACCTATGAAGAGGGTGATCTTGCGCTGTTCGAGTCAGGGGCCATCGTGTTCCATATTGCAGAGCGCCATAAAGGCCTGCTGCCAGACGATGCGAATGCCCGCGCACGCGCCATCACCTGGATGTTTGCCGCGCTCAACACGGTAGAGCCGCCCATCATTGACCGATCAATGGCGGTGCTCTTCGAGCGTGACAAGCCCTGGTATGCGGATCGCCTGCCCGCCCTCGAGGACAGCGTTCATGCGCGGCTGGGCGAGCTTTCCGCCCGGTTGGGCAATGCCGACTGGCTTGACGGGGCGTTCAGTGCTGGTGACCTGCTGATGGTGACGGTGCTGCGCAGGGCGGGTGTATCGGGGCTGTTGGAGAAATACCCGAATCTCCTGGCCTATGTGGCCCGCGCCGAAGTGCGGCCTGCTTACCAGCGTGCTTTTGATGCGCAATTGGCGGTTTTCACTGACAAGTCTTCGGCTAGGTGACCGGAAGAAATCAGGTGTTCGTTTTAGTCGTCAGCCACCAAAGCGGCCTTTTGCGTAGGTCCATGCCTGGGCGTATTGCAGTCCGGCTTGTTCATCAGTCGGCTTAAACAGAGACGAGTCGAGCATTCGCTGCGTTCGACCGTCGAGGGCATCGACAAGAAATCCAGAAACCTGATGATTGGCTTCGTTCAGTTGCCGAGCCCCTTCGAGATTGTCGTCGTGAAAAAGCACCCTTTGTCCAACCGTCAGCCCATGGATAAGCTTTGCCAGAAATCGAGTTCGATCGATGTCGGAGAGGGCTGCAAGCCAATGTGTGTCTTCGCTATTTGCTGAGTTCATATGATGGGGTAGTGCAATGTCAGCTTCTGTCCAAAAGCAGCCATCCGCTTTATAGCATCAGGCTACTTTCACGCTCAGCAATGCTGCGCGAGAGTTCGGAGCCGCGGGCCAGGAAGAAGCGATGAAGCTCGCGGGTATAGCCACTGCCCACCGCTTGCTGGACTGAGGGACGCGCAGCGAGAGCGGCTCGCCAGGCCTGCACCTTTGGCAACTGTTCAAAGAACCCTGTTTCGCCCACGTCGTCCAGCACATCGAAGTAACGGAACACGGGCCCGAACACGGCATCGACCATGCAGAAAGATGCACCGGCGAAATAAGGGCCCTGATCCGGCAGCACGGCCTCGAGCTGGGAAAATCGGCGCCCAATGTCTTCGCGGTGCCGCTCGAGAGCCGCCGCGTCAGCAGCGTTGTAGAACGCGCCAATGGCATTGAGCAGGGCAGAGCCGAACTCCATCCAGGCGCGGTGCTGTGCGCGCTTGAGGGCATCCGACGGATGCATTCGCGGCAGCAAGGTGTCGTCCAGGTATTCGCAGATCACGGCCGATTCAAAAATCGCGTCGTCGTCAACTTGCAGCACCGGCGTCTTGCCCAGCGGCGAGACGGCCTTGAACGAGTCGGGCTTGTTGGCGAGGTCGACGTTGATGCGCTCGAAGGCGACGCCTTTTTCGGCCAGCACGATGGCTGCGCGCTGAACGTAGGGGCACAGTGTGTGGCTGATGAGGGTGAGCTTCATGGTGATGTCTTTCAGTACAGGTCAGCGAAGCACCAGCAGGCGGCTGCGGCGTGCGGCCCAGGCGCCGTCGCCCAGCAGCCATTGGGCGAGTGAGGCGACCAACAGGAACAGCGGGTATTCCCAGCCGCCCTTGGGGCTGGTAAACACCCAGCCGTTGGGCCAGTGCACCCAGACGACCACCAGCAGCACCGGCGCGAGCAGCAGTGATGCTTGGCGCCCATAAAAGCCCAGCAGCAGCGCCGCACCGCCGGCCAGTTCGACCGCCACGACGACGTAAGCCATGAAGCCAGGCAGGCCGACCGATTCAAAAAACTGCGCCGTACCGGGCAGAGTGAAGACGAAGATTTTGAGCAGCGCGTGGGTGACCCACATGGTGCCAAGGGCCAGGCGCAGCAGGGTGGCGCCGTGGCTGGCGCTGGAGTTTTCAGGGGTTTCGATGGTCATGATGTAAAGCCCGGCAAAGGGCGTAGTGTTGAAGGAGCCGCCACTTTACGATTGCAAAAATACAATGTAAATTGGCAGTCATGAAAACATCAATTGCAAAAACGCAATACGCGCTGACGGCCTCTGACCTGGAAATTTTGCTGGCCATGGTGCGCGGCATGACGCTGGCCGAGGCCGCGCGGCGGCTGGGCGCGGATGCGTCCACAGTGTTCCGCTCGGTGCAGCGCATCGAAAAAAACCTGGGCCAGCGGCTGTTCGAAAGGTCGCGCCTGGGCTACCTGCCGACAGAGCCCATGCTGGGCCTGGTGCCGCATGCGGAGCGCGTGGAGGCCGAGCTTGAAGCGGTGCGCGCCAGCATGCAGCGGCCGCATGAAGGCGTTTCAGGCCTGGTGCGCCTGACCACGACTGACGCGGTATTACGCGGGCTGGTGCTGCCTTCGCTCAAGCCGCTACTGGCGCAGCATCCGCTGCTGCAGCTGGACATGCGCACCGGCAATGAACTCGTGAGCCTGAGCCGGCGCGATGCGGACCTGGCGCTGCGTGCAACGCGCAAGCCACCCGACCACCTGGTGGGCCGCAAGCTTGGCACCGTGCGCTTTGTGCTGTGCGGATCCAAAGCGCAAGCGAAGATGGTGTCGTCCAAAAAAATCCCCTTGCTCGATGCGTTGGCGAAACTCGACTGGATAGCGCCTGACGAATCGCTTCCGGAGCACCCCTCGGTGCTGTGGCGGCGCAAGCAGTTGCCCAAGGTCACGCCGCGGCATTATGCGGACGGCATTGTGGCGGTAATGGATGCGATCAAGGCGGGGTTGGGGGTGGGCATTGTGCCGCGCTTCATGCTGGCGGGAGAGCCCGGGCTGGTGCCGCTGACGGACACCTTGGCCGACTGCGAGTCAGACCTGTGGCTGCTGGCGCACGCGGAGTCGCGCCACCTGCGGAGAATTTCCGTGGTGTATGACCACTTTGCAAACAGCATCAGGCTGGCCTGATGCGGCGGACATCGACGTCAAAACGCTGAAGTCCGGAAGACGACTTCCCCGCTGGGAACGTGCACGACGCGCACTTCCTGTCGCGTGGGGTCGGCCACGCTTTTCACGGCGACAGCCACGGCCAGCGAGTAGTCTGCAAAAAGGTGATTCGAGCTCGACGGCAGCAGGCTGCCCTCGGCCGGATCGACGTTTTCAATGCGGTAGTCGTGCGGCGGTGCTTTAGCAGGTCTCATGATGCAAGCCCTCTCTGGTGAATGCCTCCATGGTAGGAGTTCATCCCGGCGCTGTGATGACAATCGCGCGTCAAAAACGTGACCATGAGTAAGCAAACGAAAACGCCTTTCGGCGTGGCCGCGTGCATTGGAGAAAGCTAAAGATGGGAAGGCGGCAGGTGCTGCACCGTGCAGCGCGCAGGTCCTGAATTCATTGGCCAACCCGCGGAGCGCCTCGTATCAAGATGTACAGCACGATAAACACGATGAGACGAGGCTCGCGCGGCGAAGCGGCCATGGCGTGGTGGGCAGCAATGCTCAGTGCAGTTCGCGCCGCGGATCGCGCTCGGAGAGCTCCAGGTTTTTCATCTCGACGGCCACCGACTTCAGCATGTCGAGCGCGGTCTCCGGCGTTTGCACAATGCCCAGCCATCCAAAAAGATGGTGCCGCAGGAACAGCAGAATTTTTCCGGTCAACGGGTCGCAGGCAACCCAGTGCCGTGGGCTGTAGCTGGGCTCCAGCGCACTCAATGGCGGGCAGTCCAGCGGGTAGGGCGGGTCCATGTCGGCGCGCACGCCGGCAAGGCTGGCGACGAGTTCTTCGAGCTCTTCCGCCTGCAGCCTCAGGGGCTGGTTGAGTGCCAGGGTTACGCTGCCGTCGTCATTGCGGGTGAGCTGCAAGCCGCGGGACGGCCGGGAGGAAGCATGCCGTGCGAACTTGCCCGTCGGGTTCGCGTTGGTGCCGGTCTGGGGGCTGGTGTTGGTGGTCATCGCGTTCTCCGCAGGCATGTGAAAGAGAAAAGGGCGTGGGAGACAAGGGCTGGCAAAACACCTGCGCACTTGACCGCCACCGCATGAGTCACAGTGTGATGCCGGGAGCGGCCGGATAGCGTCGGAAACCGGCCTCCACGCCTGTAGGACGGTGCACGGCGCTGCCCTTGCCCGCGGCGCACTTTTCGCGGCAATGCCGCAAAGGGGCAAGGAAGGCTTACCAGTCTTCTTTCACCGCCAGCACGGCGTCCCGGCCTGCGGCCGCGCGGCCCGCCAGCCAGGCCGTGACGGTGCCGGCCACCACCACCGCGGCGCACAGCAGGGCCAGGCGCAGCCAGGGCACCATCAGGTCCATGGTCCAGTGAAAGCTTTGCGGGTTCACCACGTACACCAGCACGGTCGACACCGCGAGTCCCAGGGCCAGCCCCGCAAGCGCGCCTATCACCGTCCAGGCCGCGCCTTCGCCGGCCACCACGGCCAGGATTTGCCGGCGTGTCAGCCCGAGGTGCGCCAGCAGGCCAAACTCCTTGCGGCGTGCCAGCACCTGGGCGCTGAAGCTGGCGGCCACGCCGAAGAGGCCGATGGCGATCGCTACGCCCTGCAGCCAGTAGGTGACGGCAAAACTGCGGTCAAAAATCCGGAGCGACGTGGCGCGCAGCTGGCTGACGGAGGCCAGCTCCAGCAGCGCGCCAGCGCCGGACTGTTGTTCGGCCAGGCCGCGCACGGCCTGCTGCACCTGGCTGTCGCTGGCGCCTTCCTTCAGCCACAGCGCGAGGTCGTTGGTGCGCCGGTCGCCGGTCAGGCGTTCGAAGTCCGTATGGGCCATGGCGATGGCGCCGAACTGGCGTGCGTAGTCGCGCCAGACGCCCGCCACATAAAACACGGGCGTCTCGGATTCCACCTTGCTTGCTATCAAATCAGGAGCTGCTCGCGCTCGTCCTGATTGGGCCAGAGCCATAAAAGCTTGTGAAAGTGGGCGAAAGACGGTGCCTGGGCGTGCCCCGTACAGGTCAACCATCGGCTCGCTCACATAGATGCCAATGTGCCCGGGCGGCACCGGCAGCGCTTGGCCCACCAGCGGCAGCGTGGTGGCCGGGTTGTCCAGCGGGCGGGCGATCAGCGTGACACTGGGCCTGGCGGTATCCAGCAGCAGCTGCGTGGTGCGCAGGCTGCCCACCCGCGCCACGCCGGTCAGGCGGCCCAGCGCATCAACAAACTCCGGCGAGAAGTACGCCGTGTCGCTGGCGGAGGTTCCCAGCGCCGTGCGCACATACAGGTCTGCCGGCAGCACCACGTCCAGCCAGTGCGTCACCGACTCGCGAAAGCTGGTCACCATCACCGTGAGCGCCACGGCCAGGCTGAGCGATGCCACCACGCCGCTCACGGCCACCGCGGCGCTTTCGCGCACGCGGCGCGCGCGCTCCACAGCCAGCAGCGGCAGCAGCCGGTGAGCCACCCAGGGGCTGAGCCGGTTGTAGATCAGCGAAATCAGCCAGGGCAAGGCGGTGATGCCGCCAACCAGCAGCAAGCCCACCGACACGTACGCTGCCAGTGGAATGTCAAATAGCGGCGGAACCAGCGCCAGCAGAGCGCCAGCAGCTATCAAAATGATACTGAACCAGTGGCCGCCGCCGGTGCCTGCCGCAGCGCCGAGGCCCTTGAGGGTTTGCGCTGGCGGCAGTTTTTGCGCCGCACGAGCCGGCCACCATCCTCCCACCCCGGCGGCAGCAATTCCCAGCGCACCGTAAGTGAGTGCGGCCCAGCCGTTCCATTGCAAGGTGGGTGCGACGCCGGAAAAGTAGCCGCCCCCCAGGTCCCCGCCCAGCAGCCGCAGCGCCAGCGCAGCCAGGCCGGAGCCCAGCGCGATGCCCAGCACGCTGCCGGCCACGCCCAGCAGCAGCGACTCGGCCAGCACCAGCTGCAGGCGTTCACGTCCGGTCAGGCCCAGCACGCCCAGCAGCGCGAATTGCTGCGCGCGTTTGGCCACGCTCAGCGAGAGCACCGAAAACACCAGGAAGGCGCCCGTGAACAAGGCCACCAATGCCAGCACCGTCAGGTTGACGCGGTAGGCGCGCGACAGGTTGCTGACGCGTTCGGCCGCGTCCCCTGGCGCTGTGGCGGTGATGTTGGACGGCAGCTGCAGCGACTCGATCACACGGCGCGCATCGGCGCCGGCGCTGAGCCTGAGGTCAATGCGCGAGAGTTGCCCGGCCTTGCCGAAGAGCTCCTGCGCGGCGGCAATGTCCATCACGGCCAGAGGCCCGCCACCGGCGCCGACACTGCCGGCCACAGCCACCCTGCGCAGTTCCAGGCCGCTTTGCAGGCGCAGCTCCGGTGCACTCAAGGCCTGCCGGGCGGCGGCGTTCAAAAACACCTTGCCGGGCGCAAACAGGGCGAAGCGTCCCGCGTCGGAAGACGGCACCGGCATCAGCGACGGCGCGATGGCGGCCACCGCCAGCGCGTCGATGCCGATGATGCGCAGCGGCAGGCGGCCGGTGGGGGAGGTGTCGTCCAGCGCATACGTGCTGATTTCAAGCACCGGGCTGGCCAGTGCGACTTGCGGATGGTTGGCCACGCGCGCGTACACCGCCTCGTCAAAGCTGCCCTGCACGGCACGCAGCTCCAGGTCGGGTTGGCCATTGACCGCGCGTACCGCCTGCGAAAACTCACTGAGTGCCGACGCATTGATGAGCTGTACTGAAAACGCCAGGGCCACGCCCAGCATCACGGCCACTACGGCGGCGGCGTTGCGCCAGGGGTGGTGTTGCAGTTCCCGCCAGGAGAAGCTTGAGAGCAGGGCGCGCATGCGCCCATTGTGCCTTTCAGCGCTGCGGCGGAGTCAGGCCCCGGCGAATGAAAAAGCCCGCCATCTGTATCGGTACAGAATCGGGCTTTCTGGCTCTGTCGGGAAAGCGCCTCGTCATCTAATCTATCGGTCTTCCGGATGAACCCGGATATTCCTGATTTTTCCACCCGGAATGAAAGCGTATTCACCATGCAACTCCCTACCTACGACGACGTCACCGCCGCTGCCGCGCGGCTTGAAGGCCATGCGCACCGCACACCCGTGCTGCAGTCCAGCACCGCCGATGCGCGCTGGGGCGCCCGGTTCTTCTTCAAGTGTGAAAACTTCCAGCGCATGGGTGCTTTCAAGTTTCGCGGCGCGTTCAATGCGCTGTCGAAGTTCGACGCGGTGCAGCGCAAGGCTGGTGCGATCGCGTTTTCGTCGGGCAACCATGCGCAGGCGATGGCGCTTTCTGCGCGCCTGCTCGGCATGCCCGTGGTCATCGTGATGCCCAAGGACGCACCCGCCGCCAAGCTGGCCGCCACGCGGGGTTATGGCGCAGAAGTGGTGCTGTACGACCGTTTCACCGAAGACCGCGAGGCGCTGACGAAACGGCTCGCCACCGAACGCGGCATGACCCTGATCCCGCCTTATGACCACCCCGACGTGATTGCCGGCCAGGGTACGGCAGCGAAAGAGTTGATCGACGAAACCGGTCCGCTGGACCGTCTCTACATATGCCTGGGCGGCGGTGGGCTTACCAGTGGCTCGGCACTCTCGGCGCGCGCGCTGTCGCCGCAGTGCAAGGTCTATGGCGTAGAGCCTGAAGCCGGCAACGATGGCCAGCAGTCGCTGCGCGCCGGCCGCATCGTGCACATTGAAACGCCCAAAACCATTGCCGACGGCGCGCAGACCCAGTACCTGGGCGAATACACCTTCGGCATCATCCGGCGCGATGTGGACGACATCCTCACGGTAAGCGATGCGCAGCTGGTCGAGTCCATGCGCTTTTTTGCCGAGCGCATGAAGATGGTGGTGGAGCCGACCGGCTGCCTGGCGTTTGCCGGGGCGTGCGCCGCGCTGCAGGCCAGTCCTGCGGCCCCTGGTGAAAAGGTGGGCGTCATCATCAGCGGCGGAAACGTTGACTTGAAGCGTTACGCGGAGCTGCTGGCCCAGCCTTGACGCGCAGCGTGCAGCTCAGGGAAGAATGCCGTCGGCGCTCAGGTGCAGCCGGCGATCTGCACGCGCGGCGGCCGCTTCCGAATGGGTAACCAGCACCAGCGAGGCGCCGTGTTCGCGGGTCTGGGCGATCAGCGCATCCATTACTTTTGCGGCCGTCGTTGGGTCCAGGTTGCCGGTGGGCTCGTCGGCCAGCAGCAGGCTGGGCCGGTGCACCAGGGCGCGCGCAATCGCCACGCGCTGCAGCTGGCCGCCGCTGAGCTGCTGGGGCAAACGCCCGCCCATGCCGGCCAGGCCGACCGCATCCAGCAGTGACTGCACGCGCGCATCATTCGGCTCGCCGAGCAGCAGCAATGGCAGGGCCACGTTTTGCGCGACATCCAGGTGCGGCAACACATGAAAGGCCTGAAACACAAAACCCACATGGCGCCGCCGCAGCAGCGCACGCTGGTCATCGGTCATGGCACCCAGGTCCTGGCCGTTCAGCAGTACCGAGCCTTCGTCCCAGGTATCAAGCCCGGCCATGCAGTTGAGCAGCGTTGATTTGCCGACGCCTGATTCGCCGATGATGGCGACGAATTCGCCGGGCTCAACATCCAGCGTGACATGGCTGAACACGGCAGTTGTGCCGTAGCGTTTGGCGAGGTCCCTGAGGTGAAGGCTCACGTTATCTGCCCCACAGAAGCGTCAACCAGCGCAAGCACCTGCTGCAACGCATCGGCCGCATCGCAGGCCACGACCTGGCGCTGCGGCATGGAGCGCAGCCAGGTGATCTGGCGCTTGGCCAGCTGGCGTGTGGCAAAAATGCCTTTGTCGCGCAGCTCGGCCAGCGGGTAGTTACCGTCAAGTGCTTCCCACGCCTGGCGGTAGCCGACGCAGCGCATCGAAGGCAGGTCGGGCGTGAGGTCGCCGCGTGCGCGCAAGGCTTTCACTTCGTCCATCAACCCGCCGGCCAGCATGGCGTCGAAGCGTTGGGCAATGCGCTCGTGGAGCCAGCTCCGGTCTTGCGGTTCAAGGGAAATAAGGGCTGCAGCCATTGATGGCTGTGCGCCAGCAGCTATGTTTTTTGTAGCGTTTTGCTGGTGAAAGAATGACAGCGGCTGGCCTGACACGCGGAAAACCTCCAGTGCACGCGAGATGCGCTGCGAATCGTTCGGTGCGAGCCGGGCGGCCGTGACCGGGTCCACCAGGGCGAGCGCGGCATGCAGCGCCGGCCAGCCGTTCGCGGCGGCCTCTTCGGCAATCAGGGCGCGCGTGGCGGGGTCGGCCCTGGGCATGTCGTCCAGTCCGTCGAACAGCGCCTTGAAGTACAGCATGGTGCCGCCTACCAGCAGTGGCAGCTTGCCGCGCGCGCGAATGTCTTCCATCAGCCGGTTGGCGTCGGCCACAAATTCGGCCGCGCTGTAGGCGTGCAGCGGGTCACGGATGTCGATCAGGTGATGCGGCACAGCGGCCAGCTCGGCCGGTGTGGGCTTGGCGGTGCCGATGTCCATGCCGCGATAGACCAGTGCGGAGTCGACGCTGATGATTTCCACCGCGTGGCGCTGCGCGATGGCCATGGCGGCGGCGGTTTTGCCGGAGGCCGTCGGCCCGGCCAGCGCGATGCCGCGCATGTCAGGCCCTGGCTGCGGCCTCATGGGCAGGCTCTCCGTATTTCTGGATCACGGTCCAGGCCGTGGCGGCGATCAGTGCGCTCCAGAACCAGACGCCGTTGGTCAGCGGCCGCACCGTGCCGTCCATGTGGGTTCCCAGCCAGCCGCCCATGCCGAAGGCCACGACCATCATCAGAAAACCGTTGAGGGCCGAGGCTGCACCCGCCGCCTGGGGGAAGGGGCCTACCGCGCCGCTCTGCCCGCAGGGCTGGTGCACGCCGTGCCCCAGCATGAACAGGTAGTAGGGCAGCATGATGGCCCAGACGTTCTGGATGCCGGCCCAGGCCAGCACACCCATCAAAGTTCCACCGGCCAGCGTGAGGCACGCGGCCACCGCCACCGAGCGCCGCACGCCAAAGCGTGGCAGCAGCCGTCGGCAGATGAAGGTGCCGGTGAGGTAGCAAAAACACATCGAAAACATGATGAGTCCGTAGTGCGTTTTGGTCAGGCCCAGCACCTTGATAAACACGAACGACGAGGTGGCCAGAAAGGTGAAGAGGCCGCCGTAGGACGCCGCGGTCAACACCGAAAACGCCAGGAACGTGGGGTTGCGAAGAATATGAACCCAGGTGCGTAGCAGTGTGGCCGGCTGCAGCGCACGCGGGTTTTTCTGTGCCAGGGTTTCCTCAAACCGCAGTGAGATGAGGGCCAGCGTGGCCGCGCCGAACACGGCCAGCGCCATCAGGGCCATGCGCCAGCCGAAAAGCTCCGACAACAGGCCACCCAGTGGAGCGCTGATGCAGGCCAGAACACCCAGCCCGCTCAAGCCCTTGGACATGGCGCGGGCGCCTTCAAGCGGCTGGTACAGGTCGCGCACAATGGCTCGCGCGCACATCACTGCCGCGCCCATGGCGGCGCCCTGCACGATGCGCCAGGTGATCAGCATCGCCATCGAGGGGGCGAGCGTGCTGCCGATCGATGCGAGGGTGTAGGCCGAGAGGCCCCACAGCAGGATGGGGCGGCGGCCGAAGCGGTCCGACAGCGGGCCCCAGATCAGCTGGGATGTGCCGAAGGCCAGCAACAGGGCGCTGAGCGTGAGCTGCGCCTGCGACATCGGCGCGCCGAAGCCTTCGGTCAGCGCGGGCAGGGCGGGCAGGTAGAGGTCGGTCGTGACCGGCTGGATGCCCAGCAGCATCGACAGCACCAACACGACCATGCCGGGCGACATGGCGGGCGCCGCGGTCTTCGAAACAGGAACATCCATTGAGCTGAGCGTATCAGACAAATGCTGGCGTGGCCCCTCGGAGCGGCCGTCTCCAGAATGAGCTCAGGACCCGGAAGAAGGGAACGGAGGGAGCAGGCGGTCCAGGCCGGTGATTTTTGCGTGTTGCAGCAGCATGATGGTCTTGGCGTCTTCGATGGCGCCGCTGCGCACCATGGCCAGTGCGTCTTCCAGCGGCAGCTCGATCACCTCGATGTCTTCGCCTTCATTGGCGATGCCGCCGCCTTCTTCGGTGCGGTCTGAGCTTTCGTAGGATGCCACGAAGAAGTGCAGCTTTTCAGTGACCGAGCCCGGGCTCATGTAGGCCTCGAACACCTTGTGCGGCGCCTGGATGCGGAACCCGGTTTCTTCGGCTGCTTCGCGCCGGATGCAGGTCTCGGGGTCGTCGCCATCGAGCAGTCCGGCGCAGGCCTCGATGAGCATGCCGTCGGCACAACCGTTGACCCAGGCCGGCAACCGGAACTGCCTTGTCAGCACCACGGTCTGCCGCCGGGCGTTGACAAGAAGGATCGCTGCGCCGTTGCCGCGGTCGTAGACCTCGCGTGTCTGCTGCTGCCACGTGCCGCCGCGGCGGCGCAGCTCGATGGTGAGTTTGCGCAACACATACCAGTTGTCGGACAGGCGTTCATCGCCGAGCACGCGCACGTGTGGTGCGGGCGGTGGAATCAGGAAGGAAGGGCTCATTCGGGTTGGCTGATTTCGTGTAATATCGTGCATTATCATGAAATTTCGTGCAATGTCCAGTTCCAGACCGCACAAGAGACCGGAGCCGAAACCCGATGCTGACCAGCCAACGTAAACACCTGCTGCTGACGCGCCTTGACCGTGACGGGCAACTGGTTGCCAAGGCCGTCAGCCAGGAACTGGGTATTTCGGAAGACACCATCCGTCGCGACCTTCGCGAGCTGGCCCAGGCGGGCAAGCTCCAGCGTGTCCATGGCGGGGCCTTGCCTGCTTCGCCGGCCGTCGGCAATGTGGCGGTGCGTGAGCAGATTGCGCCGCTGGACAAGCAGGCCATCGGCCGGGCGGCGGCGGCCATGGTCCAGCCCGGGCAGGTGGTGATCATCGACGGCGGCACCACAGCGTTGCAGATGGCGCGGCACCTGAGCGAAGACCTCCATGCGACGGTGTTTACCCACAGCCCGGCGGTTGTCATGGAACTGGCGCGTTGTCCCCACATCGTGATTCAGCTGCTTGGCGGGCGGCTTTTCCGGCACTCCATGGTGGCCATGGGGGCCGAGCTGATGGAGCAGCTCTCGCGCCTGCGGGCCGATGTGTTTTTCATGGGGGCGACCGGCGTGCATGCGTCGGCGGGCGTGACCACGGGAGATTCCGAAGAAGCCGCCGTCAAGCGGGCGCTGCACCGCTGTGCCTCGGAGACAGTGCTGCTGGCATCGGGCGAAAAACTTGGCGCGGCCTCGGCCTGCCGCATCATGGCGTTGGCCGATGTGTCAGCGGTGGTGGTTCACCGCGACGCGCAGGCAGCGTGGATCAGCAGCGCCAGACGTGCCGGCGTGCGTGTGGTGAGGGCCGGCTGATCAAGCCTGGGGTATCAGGGCTTTGCCGCGGCGGCCAGGCTGTTCAGCGCAGGCCCGACTTGTACCGGGCGATGGCCTTGGCCCGCAGGTCTTCGCTGATTTCTGTTTCGCTTGCGGCGGGAGCGGCAGCCGCTACGGCGGGCGATGCTGCGGACGCTGACAGCAACGGTTCGCTGCCGCTGCGGGGTCCGAAAATCTTGGTCTGCGCATAGGCCGCGTAGCTGCGCAGGCGCTCGTCCTTGCTGTTGAGCGCTTCCTGAATTACTTCAGTGGCGTACGGCAGGTCATGCAGGAATTGATGGACGTTCAACGAACGGCCGAACTCCCGCTTCATGGGAATGACCATCCGCACCGCGTAGGCCATGAGATCGGAGTCGTCAGGCGGTGTCATGGTTAGCAGCATGGTTTACGTGTCTTGATGGCGGGGAACTCAAGCACCTGAAATCATTTCACCGTGCTGGGCAAGGTCAAGCCCCAGTTCTTCCTCTGCCGCGGTGACGCGAAGGCCTGCAAGGGGCTTGACCACCAGCAAAATCAGCCAGGTCGCGACGCCTGCGTAAGCTGCAACGGCGCAGGCTCCCACGAGGTTGGTAAACACGGTGGCGGTCACGGGTGCAATTTCCTTGAGCGCAAAGACCGGGGTCAGGACCGTGCCGATGATGCCGCCAACGCCATGCAGGGCAAATACGTCAAGCGAGTCGTCAATTCCTGTGGCACGCTTGAAGCGGGTCACGGCCAGGAAGCAGCCGACGCCGCCCGCAAAGCCCAGCACCGATGCGCCCATGACGCCGACAAAACCGGACGCCGGCGTGATGGCGACGAGGCCGGCAATGGCGCCAGTTGCCATACCCAGCACGCTGAACTTGCCGCGCTGGACATATTCGCAAATGCCCCACATGAACGCGCCAACGCAGGCCGCCACCTGGGTGGCCAGCAGGGCGCCCACGGCGCGCGAACTGGCTTCAAAGGCCGAACCGGCATTGAAGCCGAACCAGCCCGCCCACAAGAGCCCGGCGCCGATGATGGATATCAAGAGGTTGTGCGGCACCATCGGTTCGGTTCCGAAACCCTTGCGCGGACCCACAACCTTGGCCGCCACCAGGCCGCTGACGCCGGCCGCGATGTGCACTACCGTGCCGCCCGCAAAGTCCATGTGCCCCATGCTGGCGAGCCAGCCGGTGGGCTGCCAGATCCAGTGGGCCACGGGGGCGTATACCAGGATGGTCCAGAAGGCCGCAAAGAAAATGGTGGCGCTCAGGCGCATGCGCTCCACGGTGGCGCCGATGATCAGTGCGAAGGTGATGATGGCAAATGCCAGCTGGAACAGGAAGAAAGCGGATTCCGGCACGGAAGGCGCCGAAACATGCGCGCCGACTTTTGAGCCCAATAGCCCTTCGCTTAGCGCGCGGCTCATGTCGCCGATCCAGGGGTTGCCGGGCGTGAAGGCCAGTGAATAGGCAATGCCCGCCCAAACCAGCGTGACAACCGTGGTGGCCGCAAAAGTGTGCGCCACGATGGAGAGCGCATTTTTGGCCCGCATCATGCCGCTGTAGAACAGCATGATGCCGGGAATGGTCATCAGCAGCACCAGCACGGTCGAGATGAGCATCCAGGCGGTGTCTGCGCCATTGAATTTCGCAACGGCAGGCGCCGCGGCAGCGGCGGCAGTCTGGGCATGAAGAGGGGCAGACGCCAGAAGCGCCAGCACAGGGGCCAGCAAAGTGAAGGCAGACGGCCTACGGGTAACCAGGACTTGGCTCATACATTCCCCTCTCGTTGTTTTAGCTGTTATCAGCTGCTATGCGGTACGGGGAATGTTACATCCGGCTACATGTGTTGGGTAAGTAAAAAATACCCGTTTTTGGGCATTATTCCTTGTTCTGTAGTATTTCGGCTTGTTTTGGGGCGCGCTTGCCACCGGCCACCTGCAATGCCTCATTGTGCGCACCGTCAGCAAGGCTCCTGTCCATCTGGAACAGCTGTGCCAGCGCTTGTCGGTACTGGGGCTGGCCGACCAGGTTGGTGTCGTGATGCGAGCCACCCGGCACCAGCAAGAAGAGCTTGGGCTGCGCTGCAGCGTCATAAAGCTTGCGCCCCAGGTCCGGCAGGATCAGGCGGTCTTCGCCGCCATGTACCACCAGCAGGGGGGAGCCGATCTTGCCGACTTTTCGGACGGCCTCGAAACGCTGGGTGATGAGCAGCGACACCGGCATCCAGCCCCACTGGGACGTACTCACGACATCGGCGATGGAGGTGAATGTGCTTTCGACAATCGTGCCGCTTTCATCGGCCACCTCAGTGGCCAAGTTGATGGCAATGGGCCCGCCCAGCGAGTGTCCGAAGATGTAACGGGGACGGCCGGGGTACTTTTTGGCCAGCCAGTCCCAGGCGGCGCGGGCGTCCTCGTAGGCCGATGTTTCCGACGGCAGTTCGTAGGTGCTTTTGCCAAAACCGCGGTAGTCGATCCCCAGGACCGAGAAGCCGAGCTCCTGCATGCGGCGCATGCGCGGCGCGGAGCCGGTGACGTTGTAACGCGCGCCATGCAGGTACAGCAGCACGGGGGTTTTGCCTGCGGCATCAGGCGGGTCTGCGGGCAGCCACAGGCCGTGCAGGCGGACGGGGTGGTCGACGCCACTGCCGTTGCCGCCAGCGGCGTTGAAGTCAATCCAGACGTCTTCCATGCCAACAGCGGCGGCAGCGCCCCCGCTCCAGGTGCGGTCGCTGGGCTGAAAGATCCAGGCCCGCTGCTTTTCGTCAAGGGTGGCGCAGCCCGCCAGCAACGCCAGCGTCATCAGGAAAGAAGTAAAGAGGTGCCAGCGTTTCATGCAAGTGAGTGATTCGCCGGGCGCCGGAAAGTTCAGCGTCCGCGCATGAAGAGCGTGTCAAGCTCCCGGATGCTGACTTGCCGCCAGGTGGGCCGCCCGTGGTTGCACTGGTCGGAGCGCTCAGTGGCTTCCATCTGGCGCAGCAGGGCATTCATTTCGTCGAGCGTGAGCTTGCGGTTGGCGCGCACGGCGCCGTGGCAGGCCATGGTCGACAGCAACTCGTTCCGGGCCCGCTGTATGACGGTGCTGGCGTCGTGCTGGGCCAGCTCGGCCAACACGCTGCGGGCCAGCTCCACCGCATCGCCCTGCGCCAGGCTGGTGGGCACGGCGCGCACCGCCAGGGTCTTGGGCGAAAAAGGCGTGATTTCCAGGCCCAGCGTTGCCAATGCCTGGGCGTTGGCCTCGGCCGTGGCCACTTCCTGGGGGCTGGCGGCAAAGGTGGCCGGAATCAGCAGCGGCTGGCTGATGATGCTGGCACCGTCGGCGCCATCGACACCGTCCATCTGGGTTTTCAGGCGTTCATAGACGATGCGCTCGTGGGCAGCGTGCATGTCCACAATGACAAGGCCCTGGGTGTTTTCCGCCAGCACGTAGATGCCCTGCAACTGGGCGATGGCGCGGCCCAGTGGCCAGTCGCCGGAGGGCAGGGCGATGGCGCCTTCAGGCACGCCGGGGTTTGCCATGCCATTTCCGGCTGGGGCAATGGTGACGTACAGGGCATCCTCGCCCGGCTCCCGCTGGCTGGGCGCGACGGCTTGCGATGACGGCCACATGGCGTCAAAGTCGGAGGCCCGGTGGCCGCCGTTTGCTACAAAATTGATAGCTGGTTGCGCCCATCCCTGTTGCGCAAAAGCCTTGTTTTGCTCAAGAAATCCGGTGGACGTGACAGCAGCGTCTTCCGCGCCGGCCTGGACAGCTGCCATGGAGCGCGGAATGGCCAGCGCGTTCTCGGTGGCATGGCGCACGGCCTGATGCACCTCGCGGCTGTCGCGAAAACGCACTTCGATCTTGGTCGGGTGCACGTTCACGTCCACGCGGGACGGGTCGATCTCGACATACAGCGCATAGACCGGCTGGCGGTGGCCGTGCAGCACGTCCTCATACGCGCTGCGCGCAGCGTGGGTCAGTACCTTGTCGCGTACATAGCGGCCATTGACATACGCGAACTGCTGGTCGGCGCGCGAGCGGGCGGCATCCGGAATGCCGGCGACGCCCCAGACGCGCACGGCAGGCAGGCCGTCGGCGCGGCGCGCTGAACTCTCATAGCTGACGGTCACGGACTGCTCGACAAATTCGCTGCCCAGCACGTCGGCCAGGCGCTGCTGGTGGGCGTTGTCGCCTGTCGCCGCGCGCCATTGCTCGACCAGCTTGCCTTCGTGCCAGATGGCAAAGCCCACATCGGGCCGCACCAGGGCATGGCGGCGTACGGCTTCAATGCAGTGGGCCAGTTCGGTGGCATCGGTTTTCAGGAATTTGCGGCGCGCGGGCGTGGCGTAAAACAGCTCCCGCACTTCCACGCTGGTACCGCGGCTGCGGGCGGCGGGCTTCAGTTCGCCGGTGCGGCCGTCAAGCTGCCATGCGTGTTCATCCGCGGCGGTTCTGGACAGCAGGCTCATGTCTGCGATCGAATTGATCGCCGCCAGCGCCTCGCCCCGAAAACCCATGGTGCCGACGGCTTCGAGATCCTGCAACGACGCAATCTTGCTGGTGGCATGGCGCCGCAGGGCGACGGGAAGTTCTTCGCGCGGGATGCCAAAACCGTCGTCTTCGACCACGATGAGCCGCACGCCACCGGCCAGCAGCCGCACAGTCACCTGCGTGGCGCCGGCGTCCAGTGCGTTGTCGACCAGCTCGCGCACGACGGACGCTGGGCGCTCCACCACTTCGCCGGCCGCAATCTGGCTGATCAGTTCATCGGGGAGTTCGCGGATCGGGCGGCGGGCGGGCAGGGTCATTGCGCAGATTTTACGGGTTTGGCTGTTGAGGGACATGCCGTAAACCCCCTGCGTCCTGAGGCCTTCCCGCACCGGTTCAATCACCAACTTGTAATAGTCTGTTGGCGATTTGCAAGGTTTGGGGCATGCCATGAAGCGCATTGGCCGGCCCTGCAGGCCTGCTGGTTTCATACCTGTCAAAATTGCCGGCATGGAACTAGTCACCTTTCTCATCGATTTCATTCTTCATGTCGACAAGCACCTGGAAGCCTTTGTCACCAGCTACGGCGCATGGGTGTATGCCCTGTTATTCCTGATTATTTTTGTGGAGACTGGCGTAGTCGTCATGCCTTTTTTGCCGGGCGATTCGCTGTTGTTTGTGGTGGGTGCGATGTGCGGCGTCGGCCTCATGAGTTTTCCGGTAGCGGTGGCGTTGCTGTTTGTGGCGGCGGTACTGGGCGACCAGTGCAACTACAGCATAGGGCGGGCCTTGGGCCCCAAAGTGTTCCAGTGGGAAAACTCGCGCTGGTTCAACAAAAAGGCTTTTGACCAGGCCCACGCGTTTTACGAGCGGTATGGCGGCATCACCATCATCGCGGCGCGTTTCATGCCCTTTCTTCGCACCTTTGCCCCCTTTGTCGCAGGCGTGTCGGACATGACACGCAGCAAGTTCACGTTGTACAACCTTGTGGGCGGCGCGCTGTGGGTCGGCGGCATCATCACGGTAGGGTATTTTTTCGGCAACATTCCGTTTGTCAAAACCCATCTCGACAAAATCATCTGGGCCATGATTTTTATTCCCGGCCTGATTGTTATTTTCGGCGCCTGGAAAGCCAGGCGCAAAGCAGGCAACGCCGGCGCCTGAAGGTGCGCTGATACGCACCCGCCCAAAAGGCCTGTTGTTGAGCGGGCTTGATGCAACGCAGTCACGCGCAACTGCGCACGTGATAAAAAATGACAGTGCCGCCTTTCTGGCTGGCAGGAAAACCTGAATGAACATCACTCCCCTGGATATTGCCGCAGTGCACACGCTGCCGGAATTATTGGCCTTTCGCGTGGCACACAGCCCCGAGGCTGAGGCTTACCGTGAATTTGATGCCGTCACCGGGCAATGGCGCAGCACCTGCTGGGCTGAGGCCAGCGAGCGGGTCGCGCAGTGGCGGCGCGCGCTGGCGGCCACGCAGCTGCCGGCCCGTGCAAGTGTTGCGATCCTGTTGCCTAACGGCCTTAATGCGGTGAGCATCGACCAGGCAGCCCTGTCGTTGGCGCTGGTGCCTGTGCCGCTGCACGCCATTGATAATGCCGGCAGCATTGCCTACATCCTGGCCGACTGCGAAGCTTCCCTGCTGATGGTGTCGTCGCTTTCACAGTGGCAGGCCATTGAGGCTGTGGGAACGCCCTTGCCGGCGCTGCGCTGCGTGGTGGTCGCCGCGCCCGAAGCGCCGTTGAGCGGGGCGGGTGGGGCGGTGGCAGTTGTGCCCCTGGCCGACTGGCTGGCGGCGGGGGAGGGGTACGCCGGCTTGCTGCCCGCACCGCAGGAGGACGACCTCGCGGCCATCGTCTACACCTCTGGCACCACTGGCAAACCCAAGGGTGTGATGCTGACGCACCTCAACATCGTGTCCAACGTGCGGGCCATCCTGTCGCTGGTGGTACCGGCGGAGGACGATGTGTTCCTGTCGTTTCTGCCGCTGTCGCACACGTTTGAACGGACTGCGGGTTATTACCTGCCCATTGCCGCAGGAAGCTGTGTGGCTTATGCGCGTTCCGTGCCCTTGCTGGCCGAGGACCTGAAAACCGTGCGCCCCACAGTGCTGATTTCGGTGCCGCGTATTTACGAACGCGTATTTGCCAAACTGCAGGAAGCGCTGACGCAGTCGCCGCTTAAAACACGCCTGTTTCTGGCGGCGCAGTCTGTCGGCTGGCGGCGGTTTTGCCGCGCACAGGGATTGCTTTTGGCGGAAAGCGAAAAAAGTCCGTGGGCATGGCTGGATCCCCTGGTCTGGCCCCTGCTGGAGCGGCTGGTGGCCGGAACCCTGCGGGCGCAGTTTGGTGGGCGCGTGCGGGTGGCCGTGAGCGGTGGTGCGCCCTTGTCGCACGCGGTGGCACGCTGTTTCCTCGGGCTGGGCCTGCCGCTGCTGCAGGGGTACGGCATGACGGAGACATCGCCCGTGGTGTCGGGCAATGGTGTGGACGACAACGACCCGGCCACGGTGGGTAGGGCCTTGCCGGGTGTCGAGGTGCGCATCAGCGCCAACCAGGAGCTGCAGGTGCGCGGCCTGCTGGTGATGAAGGGCTACTGGAAACGCCCCGAAGACACGGCCCGCGTGCTGACAGAAGACGGCTGGCTGTGCACGGGAGACCAGGCCGTGATCGATGGCGGGCGTATCCGCATCATGGGACGCCTGAAGGAAATCATCGTGACGTCGACCGGCGAAAAAGTACCGCCTGGCGACCTGGAGGTGGCGATTGCCGCCGACTCCCTGTTCGACCAGGTCTTTGTGGTCGGTGAAAACCGCCCCTTCATCGCCTGTGTGGCAGTGGTCAACCCGGCCGAATGGCGGCGTGTGGCTGCAGCGCTGGCGCTGGACCCCGAGGACCCGGCCAGCCTTCACCTGCCGGCTGTCCACAAGCTTGCGCTGGAGCGCATGGCAATCCAGACGAAAGACTTTGCACGCTATGCGACGCCGCGTGCCGTGTACCTTACGCGGGAGCCGTGGACGCCCGAAAACACCCTGATGACCCCGACGCTCAAGCTCAAGCGCAACAATCTGATGGCCCGTTATGCGCGCGAAATCGAGGCGATGTACCGTCCCGAAGCGCGGATCAGCGCCCACCCTTGAGAAACAGGTCGCGGTCGGGTGCGAAGTTGGCATGCAGAGGCAGCATGGCGCCGCCCAGTGCGCGGGCGTCGGAGCCAATGCTGCCGGCGATCACCTGGGCGGGCCAGAGGCCTTCCCAGTTGTAGCGGCCGAGTGCTGCGCCCGTGGCTTCAATCAGTCGCTGCAGCAGCGGGCGGCAAAAGGAGCCATCCATCACCACGGCATCAATATCCAGCAGGGCCGTTGCGCTGACCACGCTGTGGGCCAGTGCATTGGCGGCGCTGGCCACCCAGGCCTGGGTGTCGGACTCGAACGGCGGCTGCAGGGCGCGTTCGTCATAGGCTGCAGTCGGATCAAGCCCGCGTGCCTTGAAACACTGCTCCAGTTCCCACAGCGAAGCCTGGCTGACCAGCTGTGGCGGCGCGCCGGGTGGCTGGGCCGCCTGCAATGGCAGCGATGCCACGGCGCCGGCGTTGTTGTGGATGCCGGCGTGAAGTTGTGAGTTGATGACCAGGCCGCCGCCCACAAAGGTGTCGACAAACAGGTAGAGAAAGCTCTTGAGGTCGCGTCCGCGGCCCGACACCAGTTCGGCCACACAGGCCGCCGAAGTGTCTTTGGCAAAACTCACAGGCAGCTCGGTCATGGCCTGCACTTCGGCGCTGAGGTCGATGTGGTTCCATCGGTCCGACTGCTGCGCTGACAGCCCCAGCATCCGGTGCCAGCCACCGAGCTGGAAGGGCGCGGCCACCCCCACACCGACCAGCCGCGGAGCCAGTGCACCGAGTTGCTCGCGCAGGGTGCGCAGGTTCTGGCCGATCACGGGGAGCAGGGTGTCGGCATCGGGGAAGGCATAGGCCAGCGACAGGCGTTGGCGGACCTGCCCGGTGAAATCGACCAGCAGCCAGTCGGTGCTGCGCCGGCCAATCTTGATCCCCACGGAGAAGGCGCCGTCGGGGTTCAGCGCCAGCGGCACCGAGGGCTGGCCAATGCGCCCGCGCACGCGATCGTGCCGGATCAGCAGGTCGTCTTCTTCCAGCCGGGTAGTGATCAGCCCGATGGTCTGTGCGGTCAGGTTGGTCAGGCGGGCCAGTTCGGCTTTCGGTACGCTGCCGTGCAGGCGGATGGCCTGCAGCACCACGCGTTCATTGAACTGGCGCATGCCCACGTGGTTGGAGCCGCGCTGGCGCAGCCACACAGGCGTGGCTGCTTCGGATTCCGCAGAGGTAGCGGGAGTGGCCGCAGTGACAGGAGATTCGGTCATGGACGCAGATTTTCGCCGATGACCCCTTTGCGCAGGATGAAGTTGCCAAAAGGCTGCAATTCACCCGTCACCACAATCGCATAGGCTTGGCGTACCCGTTCATAAAACGCGTAGCGCTCAACGGCCTCGGCCTGCTGGTGCGGCAGCCAGTTCGGGGCCAGCAGCGCCAGTACCTCGCGCTGCAGCTCTGAACGGTAGGGAGCCTCGGTACCGCTGACCTGCATGTAAGCCACCGGATGATCCACGTCTTCAGCCAGAGGCAGCAGTGAAGCCACGGCCCGAACTGTTCGCGCCATGCCGTGGCCAGGCAGGCGAAGCACCGGTTTGCCCGCGCCCACACTCATGGCCGTGAAGTTGGCATCGGCCAGCAGCAGCGCGTCATCATGACCCATCTCCGCCAGGAGCTTGAGCAAGTCGGGCGTGAGCAGAGGGTCAATGCCTTTAAGCATGAGTGGGCCTCATGCGTTGCGGTGTGACAAGCGTGGAAGCTTCTTCTTCACCAGCCGGGGCCGCGGAACCGGCTTCGCCGGGCCGCAGGCGCAGCGCCCCCTCGGGGGGCAGCGAGGACACGTCAGTGCCGAGCGTGGGGGCTGTTTCAGGCAAGCGCGGACTCCGGCAGTTCTTCGGCCGTCTTGGCGCCCGTCATCACGGCCACGGTGTCGCTCATGCTGATGGTCTTCGGATTCACGACTGCCGCACGACGGCCCAGGCGCTGGATGTGGATGCGGTCGGCGATTTCAAACACATGCGGCATGTTGTGGCTGATCAAAATGACGGGCAGGCCTTTGTCGCGCACCCGGCGAATCAGCTCCAGCACCATGTTGCCCTCTTTCACGCCCAGGGCAGCCGTGGGTTCATCCATGATGACCACATGCTGCGCAAACGCGGCAGCGCGAGCCACGGCCACGCACTGGCGCTGGCCGCCCGAAAGTGTTTCCACGGCCTGTGTCATCGAACGAATCCCGACCTTGAGCTCCTGCATGCGGGCAATGGCCTGCTCCAGCATCTTCTTCTTGTCGAGCACGCGCAGCCACCGGCCCAGGGGGCCGGGCTTGAGGAGTTCGCGGCCCAGAAACAGGTTCTCCGCAATGCTCATGGCAGGGGCCACAGCCAGGTCCTGGTAGACGGTTTCGATCCCGGCACGGCGCGCATCGATGGGAGACTTGAAGCGCATCGGCTTGCCGTCGAGCAGCAGCTCACCTTCGTCGGGCACGGTAGCGCCCGACAGCGCCTTGATCAGCGAGGATTTGCCTGCGCCGTTGTCACCGATCACGGCCAGGATTTCGCCGGCGCGTAGTTCGAAGTCGGTGCCGTCCAGCGCGGTGACCTGGCCATAGCGCTTGACCAGTCCCTTGGCCTGCATGATCAGAGGAGCGGAAGTGGGGAGGGGCGTGGGGGTGTTCATCAGCGGGGCCCTTTGCGCGACATCTGATCGGCCGCGACCGCCAGGATCACCAGAATGCCGGTAATCAGTGTCTGGTAGACGGAGGCAACGCCCATCAGGGTGAGACCGTTGCGAAACACGCCCACAATCACCGCGCCCACGAGTGTGCCAAGGATGATGCCGCGCCCGCCAAACAGGCTGGTGCCGCCCAGCACCACGGCCGTGATGGCATCCAGGTTTTCCGTTTGCCCGGCATTCGGATCGCCGACGCCGGTACGCGCCACCGACAGGAGCGCGGCGATGCCGTAAAAGAGGCCGGCCAGTGCATAGACGGCCACCAGCACGCGGTCGACCCGGATGCCGGTCAACCTTGCGGCTTCGGCGTTGTTGCCCACGGCATACAGGTGCCGGCCCGGCGCGGTGTCCCGCAAGACAAACCACGCCAGCAGATACAGGCCAATCATGGTGACGGTTCCCAGGCTGACTTCGGTGCTGCCCACATCGAAGGTGTTGCCCAGCGCGGTCAATTCCGCCGGGAGGTTGGGAACGATTTGCGCGTTGGAGTAGATCTGGGTGATCGCAAATGCGATGTTCAGGGTGCCCAGCGTCACGATGAAAGGGGGCAATTTGATACGGGTGACCAGCAGGCCATTGAGAAGGCCGAAGCCGGTCGTGACCGCCAGGCCGCAGGCAATGGCCAGATAGGGGTTGATGCCGTAATTCACGGCGAACTTGGTCATCACCATGCCGCCCAGTGCCATCACCATGCCGCAGGACAGATCGATGCCAGCCGTCAGGATGATCAGGGTCTGACCAATGGCCAGGACACCGACGACCATCACCTGCTGCAGCACCAGGGACAGGTTTTCACCCGTCAGGAAGCGGTCGGACTGGGTGGTAAAAAAGATGCAGGTGGCCAGCAGGGCCAGCCAGGGGCCGAGGGCTCCCCAGGGGATGTGGCGCGAAGACAGGTTCATCGGTAAGGGCCCAGGATGAGGAAAATGATGTTGTCATCCTGCACCAGGTCCGGTGCGGGATGACGGGCGGCAAGCGTTTGGCCGATTACTTCGCACCCCAGCAAAGGTCCAGGCCCGTTTTGGTGTCCTTACTGTCTACACCCGGGAGGGCTTTGGCCGAGATCAGGGTCACCCCGGTGTCGGTGTAACCCGAAGCCTTTTTGCCGCCCTTTGCGTAGCTGACACCCGCTGCCACGCCCAGCGCCGCCATAGTCAGGGGGTATTGCTGCGACGTTGCGGTGATCATGCCGGCTGCCGTGTCCTTGATGCCCTGGCAGCCGCCATCGACAGAGAGAATGGTCACGCCTTTTTCCTTGCCGGCCTTTTTCAGTGCATTGAATGCGCCGGCGGCCGCGGGTTCGTTGATGGTGTAGACCACGTTGATGTCGGGATTTTTTTGCAGGCAGTTTTCCATGGCGGTCTGGCCTTTGGCCTGGTCACCAAAACTATCGGCCATGCAGACCACGGCGGGGTCTTTGGATAACTCGTTGGATTTGGCATCGGCCGCTGCCAGGCCGAAACCCTTCATGAAACCGTTGTGACGCTGTGCGCCCACGGGGTGACCGGGGAACAAATCGAGCGTGGCGATTTTGGCGGGCTTGCCGGCCAGGGCCGCCTTGGCGTACTGGCCAATCAGCACACCGGCCTTGTAGTTGTCGGTGGCAAACAGCGCGTCAGCTCCCGCAAAAGGGCTGTCCAGTGCAATGACCTGCACGCCCTTGGCCTGCAGTTTTTTGACAGTGGGTGCGATGGCATCGCCGCTGGCGGTGATCAAAATGGTTTTGGCGCCGCCGGCAGCCATGTTTTCCAGTGCGGTGATCTGGCCTGCTGTGTCGCCGTCGGATTTGCCGGCGGCGGTCAGCAGCTTGGCGCCGAGTTTTTTGGCCTCGGCTTCAGCGCCTTCCTTCATCTTGACGAAGAAAGGGTTGGTTTCGGTTTTGGTAATCAGGCCGATCACAGGTTCGCCCGCTGCAAAGGCTGATGTGGCGGCCAGCGCGAGGCTGGACAGTGCCAAGAGAGTGGTGGTCTTTTTCATCAAATTGTCTCCTTGTTGAATCGACATTCCAGGCCGCCAGGCACTGGGGTTCGAGGGAAAGTACCCATGAGTGCTGGGCGTTGGTGAACTATAGTGGCGCTTGAGTTATTAAATCAAGTTGTTTTAGTTATGGATTACCCTGAGATCATGGAAAACCCTGGGAAATTGGTGCAAGTTGCAACCGCTGGTGAAGCGTTGATTGACCTGATCGTTCAACCGGACGGACGTTATGAACCCTGCCCGGGTGGCGCTGTTTTCAACCTGACGCGTGCGCTGGCCCGGCAGGGCGTCAGCACCCTGTACCTCAACCCTTTGTCGCGCGATCGCTTTGGCCGCCAGCTGGCTGCAGCGTTGGCTGGCGATGGTGTGCGGCTGGCCTGTCCACAGCCTGTGGCACAAAGCACCTCACTGGCCGTAGTGGGGTTGGATGATGCAGGCCATCCCGACTACGTTTTTTACCGGCAGGATGTGGCGGACCGTGCGGTCACGGCGGACAGCCTGATCCAGTCGTGTCAACGCGTCCCCGCGCTCGAGATGGTATACACCGGTGCCCTGGCACTCGCGCCCGAGGATGCGGGCCGCTACCTGCCATGGCTGCGTGCCCAGCATCAGGCGGGCAGCGTGGTGGTAGTGGATGCCAACCTGCGGCCGTCGGTCATGCCGGACCTGCTGGCCTACAGGCGCAATGTGCACGCTGCGCTGCAACACGCCGACGTCGTCAAGGTCAGCGATGAAGACCTGGAAAGCCTGGAGATACCTGGCGCTGATGTATTTGCGCGGGCGCAGCATCTGCTCGGCACGAGCGGTGCCGACTTGCTGGTTCTGACCCTGGGGCCGCACGGAGCCTGTCTGTTGACACGCGATGGCCGGCAGTGGCGCGCCCGCGAATCCCGGCCGTTGGCGGTGGTGGATACCGTGGGGGCGGGTGACTGTTTCCTCGCCGGCTTCATGGCTGCCTTGCTCGCGCGGAAAACCGCTGTGAGCGGCGCTGGCGCCCTGCTAACGCTGCCCGACGATGTGGGGCGCAGTTTGCTAGCCCATGCTGTGGCCAGCGCCAGCTTGTGTGTCATGCAGCGTGGCTGTGTGCCTCCGACCGGGGCGGAAGTGCAGGCCAGGATTGAAAAGGCAACCTGCGTATTTGACTGACGGCCGCTACCGATGCCTTACTGAAAAGATCAGGGAAAGAAGTCGGAGATCGTAAGTAAGCGTATTATCTGTCCGAAATCCTGTGCACAGGTATGCTGCAGGACCCGGAGACACTCAGATGAACGCACCCCATACTCTGTCACGCTGGAGCGACCCCGGCTCCAGTCGCGTGCCCTTCTGGGCCTACACCGATGCGCAGCTGTACCAGCGCGAGCTGGACAAAATCTTTTATGGGGCGCACTGGTGCTATGTGGGCCTGGAGGCCGAGATTCCCAATGTGGGCGACTACAAACTCAGCCATGTCGGTGAACGCCAGGTGCTGATGGTGCGGGACCGTATTGCGCCCAAGGACCGTGCCACCGACCACGGCATACGCGTTGTTGAAAACCGTTGTGCCCACCGTGGCGTGCGCTTTTGCCAGAACCCGCAGGGCAATGCGCGCAGCTTTGTCTGCCCGTATCACCAGTGGACCTACAAACTCAACGGCGACCTGGCGGGGCTGCCTTTCAAGGACGGCGTGAAAGAGGGTGATTGCGTCAACGGCGGCATGCCCGAAGGGTTCGATCTCAAGGACCATGGGCTGACCAAGTTGCGTGTTGCAGTGCTGCACGGCCTGGTGTTTGCCACTTTCAGCAACGACACCGAACCGCTGGAAGACTATCTCGGCCCGCAGATCACGCCGTGGCTGGACCGCATCTTCAAAGGCCCCGACGGAGCGCGCAAGCTGACGCTGCTGGGCTACAACCGCCAGCGCATTCCGGGCAACTGGAAGCTGATGATGGAAAACATCAAGGACCCTTACCACCCCGGCCTGCTGCACACGTGGTTTGTGACCTTCGGCCTTTGGCGTGCCGACCAGAAAAGCCGCATGGTGATGGACGGCGAGGGCCGCCATGCCGTGATGATTTCGCGCCGCAACGAGGGTGGGCAGAACGACGCCGTGACCGAAGGCGTGACCTCGTTCAAAGCCAACATGGCCCTGCATGATGACCGCCTGCTGGACGTGGTGCCCGAGCCCTGGTGGAAGATGCCCGACCCATCCAGCCCGGGCAGTGACATCACGCCGACCGTGACCATGATCACGCTGTTCCCCAGCCTGATCATCCAGCAGCAGGTCAATTCGCTGAGCACGCGCCACATCGTGCCGCGTGGGGAGGGTGAGTTTGATTTCATCTGGACGCACTTCGGCTTTGCCGACGACACACCCGAAATGACGCAGCGCCGCCTGCGCCAGGCCAACCTGTTCGGCCCGGCCGGTTTTGTCAGTGCGGACGACGGTGAAGTGATCGAGTTCAGCCAGGCCGGCTTTGCACAGGCTGGCGACACCGGCTCAACACTGTGCGAGCTGGGCGGCACTGGCACCGAGATGACGGAGCACATGGTCACCGAAACCCTGATCCGCAGCATGTATGCCTACTGGAAGAAAGTCATGGGTCTATGACGGCGAGTGAACAGCGACTGCAGCGCCTGATGCTGCAACTGGAGGTGGACCAGCTCAACGCAGCCTACGCGGCGGCGCTGGACGAAAAACGTTTTGAAGCGTGGCCGGAATTTTTTGTGGAGGAAGGCCGCTACAAGGTGCAGGCCCGCGAGAATTTTGACCGCGGCCTGCCGCTGGCCCTGATGGCGTTGGAAAGCCGGGGCATGATGAAGGATCGGGTGTATGGCGTCACGCAGACGATCTATCACGGACCTTATTACATGCGCCACATCGTCAGCCCGGCGCGCATCCTCTCGGAGGAAGGCGATGTCGTCAAGGCCGAGGCCAACTACGCGGTATTCCGCACCAAGCCGGGTGGGGTGAGCGAGGTCTACAACGTCGGGCGTTATATCGACGAGCTCATCAAAAAAGACGGCGTCCTGAAATTCAGGAGCCGTCTTTGTGTGTATGACAGCGAGATGATCCTCAACTCGCTTATCTATCCGGTTTGAGGTGTCGGCTGACGCAGCGGCGAGTTAGTCTACCGGGTAAAGTGACCCGCGCAGCGTGCGCATTCACGTGCGCGGTCCCACTTGAGCAGACGTCCCGACGTTGGCGACCCGGACCAAGTCCGGTACTGGATAACCTGTTTCTGACGCGCTATAGTTGCCGCGCCATGTCAGCAATTGTTCGCTAAAAAAATATGTCGGTAAGAGTCTATGGCTTTATTGAGGGCTCCAATTCCAGGGATAGTAGTGCTCAAGACACTCATAACCAATTGCAGCTGCAGGCGCTGCCAGAGTCTGGTTGTCAGTTGACCAAAGAACTCTTCTCTTTTGTGCCATATAGCAGAGGGCATGCCTACTACGGCAGCCATATTCACTTTGCTGCAGGATATAAAGATTTTTATAGCCTGAATACAGATTGGCTCGGAGAGTTCGAATCTCTACTTTCCAAGTTGTATTGGATTCACGCAGAATTAATCTTGACTTGGTCCCAAGAACGTTATGTCTGGGTTTCTGACTACTCTCGCGATATCTCAAGCAACGTGCCTAACAAAATTGTGAGCAGATCAAGGTTCGAAAGTGCGTGGGACTTAAAGGAGATAGCTTGGGATTCATAAAGTCTGCTTTAACAACTTCATTCTTACGGGGGCAAATCAAAAAAAGCGGTTTTTGCATCAGTGCAGAAACCGCTTTTTTTTATTAAGCACCGTGGCAACCCGCTAAGCCACGTTAGGCGAGTTTCCGATCAGGCCTTTGCGCGCCGGAGGAGATCAGCGCTTCTTGCCCACCTCATTACCGATCAGGGCACCCGCCGCTGCGCCGCCCACGGTACCCAGGGTGCTGCCGAATACGGCATTACCGACCAGGCCACCAGCCACGGCGCCTACGCCGGTGCCTATCTGTGCATTGGTCGGGCTGGTGCTGCAACCACCCAGGCCTATCAGTGCCGCCGCTGCTACCGCTGACATCATCAATTTCGTATTCATCTTGTCCGCCTTTGCTCAAAGTTTCAGGCTTGCTGCGGGTGTTCACATCGTGAAGCCCCGACCTTGCCTGTGACTTCACTGTAGGAGGGGCGGGTCGGTGGCGGTTGTAGGAGAAGGCTGCCGCGGCGTGTCGGCTTGCTGCGGTCCCGGGTGGTAATTTCGGCGCATCCGTGTGCGCCGACGCGGTGCTTAAACGGCGCGGTTGCGTGCCAGCGGCGGGTTGCGCGCGAAGTAGCGCGTGATGCCGCGCATCAAGGCGTCGGCCAGCTGTACCTGGTATTCGTCGCTGCGCAGTTTGGCTTCTTCGTCGGGGTTGCTGATGAAGGCGGTCTCCACCAGCACACTGGGAATGTCAGGCGCTTTCAGGACAGCGAATCCGGCTTGCTCGACCTTCGGTTTGTGCAGCTTGCCGACATTGCCGATCTCGCCCAACATGGCGCTGCCGAGCTTGAGGCTGTCGTTGATCTGCGCCGTGGTGCTCATGTCGAGCAGGGCTTTCTGTACCTGGGCGTCCTTGGCCTTGACGTTGATGCCGCCCACCAGGTCGGCGGAGTTTTCTTTATCGGCGATCCAGCGCGCCGCGCTGCTGGAGGCACCTTTTTCACTGAGCGCGAAGACGCTGGCGCCCTGTGGACGCGCCGTAAAAAATGCGTCGGCATGGATGCTGATAAAGAGGTCGGCCTGCACGCGCCGCGCTTTTTGCACGCGCACATGCAGCGGCACAAAGAAGTCGGCATCGCGCGTGAGGTAGGCGCGCATATTGGGCTGCTGGTTGATACGGTCGCGCAGGCGATGCGCGATCTGCAGCACCACGTCTTTCTCGCGCGTGCCGCCGGGGCCGACGGCGCCGGGATCTTCCCCTCCATGGCCCGGGTCCAGCGCGACGATGACGAGGCGGTCGGTCTTGTTCTTCGCAATGATGGCTGCTTCGGGCGAGGTCTTGGCTCCGCCCGGGCTGGCGGGGCTGGTGGTTGGTCCGTGGGTCTTGTCCTTGTCCTTCTCCGCGACAGTTGCCGGGGGCGGCTTCCCATCGGCCTGCTTGCCGGACTGCCGTGCGATCAGGTCGGCGATAGGGTCGTTGGCGGGCGCGGGTGTGGCGCCCGGTTGCCTGTCGGCGAGCTTCTCGGCAATCAGTGCTTCGAGCGGGTCGGCGACCTGCGTCGGGTACAAGTCAAACACCAGCCGGTACTGGTAGGCCGCCACAGGCGGCAAGGTGAACACCTGCGGCTGGATGGGCTGCTTGAGATCTATCACCAGCCGCACCACGCCAGGGGCGTTTTGCCCCACGCGTATGCCCGAGATATTCGGGTCGTCGGATTTCACCTTGGCGACCAGTTCGCGCAGCGCGGGAATCAGGTCTATGCCTTCCATGTCGACGGCAAGGCGCGGCGGGTCGGCGATGAAAAATTGTTTTGCCTTGATCTCGCCGTCCGACTCGATGGTGAGCCGCGTGTAGTCTTTGGACGGCCAGACACGTACGGCCACGATGGTCGCCCCGCGCGCGATGTGCTGCACGCCCAGCAGAAGTACTACGCTGCCCAGTTGCAGGGCGCTGCGGCGGGTGACGGGCTGCCGCTTCATGCCAGCAATTCCGCGCCTGTGGGCGTGTGAGCCGTCAGGGTAACTGCGCGGGTATCGTCCGGCAGGACTTCCAGGCGGAGCCGCAGATCAGGTTGCGGCAGATGCGGGCCTGCTTTTTCCGGCCATTCGACCAGCTTGAGCCCGGTGCTGGCAAAGATGTCGCGTAACCCCGCCTCTTCCCACTCGCGCGGATCGTTAAAGCGGTAGAAGTCAAAATGCCAGATATTCATCTTCGGCAAAGTGTAGGGCTCGACCACTGCATACGTGGGACTTTTGATGCGGCCTTCGACGCCCAAACTCTTGAGCAGGTGGCGCACAAAGGTGGTCTTGCCGGCGCCAAGGTCGCCCTGAAGCTCAATGAGCGCGCGGCCAATGGCGGGATGACCCGCCAGTGTTTGCGCGAATGCCGCCGTGGCCGCTTCGTCGGGCCAGGGAATGTTTTTTACAATCAGCGGGTGCCCGCCAGCAATTCTTTGAACAGTCATCAATTCGTTTCTCAAATTCAAACTTGGGCGCGCGAGCTTGGATTTTCGCAAATTGGCGTGGCCGGTGTGGATTTATCGTCGGCCGAGCCCGGATTATCAGCCTGGCTGGCCGCAGGCTTCCATGGTGACATGCATTACATGGCAGCGCACGGGCTCAAACGGGCCCGGCCGGCCGAACTGATACCGGGCACCGTCAGCGTCATCACGGCACGCATGGACTACCTGCCCGCATCGACGGCTGCCGCCCCGGGCGAATGGCAGGCCCTTGAATTCAGCCGGCTTGAGCGGCCGGCGGAAGGCATTGTGTCGGTGTATGCGCGCGGCCGCGACTATCACAAGATCATGCGCGCGCGCCTGCAAAAACTCAGCGAACGCATCTCCGGCCGCGTCGGCCAGCTCGGCCATCGGGCCTTCACCGACTCCGCGCCTGTGCTGGAGGCCGAGCTGGCAGCCCGCAGCGGCCAGGGCTGGCGTGGCAAGCACACCTTGCTGCTTAACCGGGAAGCGGGCTCCATGTTCTTCCTGGGGGAAATCTACGTCGACATTGCCCTGCCGCCCAGCGAGCCGGTGACGCCGCACTGCGGCACCTGCCAGGCCTGCATTGACGTGTGCCCGACGCGGGCGATCATCGCACCCCACAAACTTGATGCGCGGCGTTGCATCTCTTACCTCACCATCGAACACGCGGGCCCGATCCCACTGGAGCTTCGTCCGCTGATGGGTAACCGGATTTATGGCTGCGACGACTGCCAGCTGGTCTGCCCGTGGAACAAGTTCGCCCAGCGTAGCGCCTTGCCCGACTTTGACGAGCGCAGCGGCTTGACCGGGCAGCAACTGGTCACGCTGTTCAGCTGGACGGAAGCAGCGTTTTTGCGATTCACCGAAGGCAGCCCGATACGCCGTATTGGCCATGAACGCTGGCTGCGCAACATTGCGGTGGCCATGGGCAATGCCCTGCGTGTAATCGATCCTGAGGCGGGACAGCCCCTGCGCGAGGCCCTGCAAATGCATGCCGCCTCTCCCAGCGAGCTGGTGCGGGAACACGTGGCCTGGGCCCTTGATCAGTAAATTTGAATGAAATTGGCCTGCAACCCTTTAAGGACGTGCGCGAGCAGCTATTAAATCAATAGCAAGTAGCCAGCTTCTCCCTAACGCAGCACACCCAGGGCAAACGGCAGGCTGACTACGCCCAGCATGGTGGACAAGGTCACCAGCCCCGCCACGTAACCCCCGTTGTAGCCCATGCGTGCCGCCAGCACGTACGCGCTGGAAGCGGTCGGCAAGGCGGAAAACGCCAGCAGGATGGTGCTTTGTACGGGCGACAGCCCGAAGGCTTTGCACAGGCCCAGGGCCACGACCGGCATCAACAGATGCCGTATCGACAGCACGGCCACTGCCAGCGTTTTGGCTTGCGACAGGTGGCCGAACTGCATGCCGGCGCCCGCCGCCATCAGGCCCAGGGCCAGCGAGGCGGCTCCAATGCGCGTCACCGTAGGTTCGAGCCAGACAGGCAGGGTAAAGCCGAGCAGGTTGGCCGCCAGGCCTGTGGCCGTGGCCAGGATCAGCGGATTGCGCACCAGCTCGCCCATGAAACCGCGCTGGGCATGCCGCGCCATGGGCCATACCGCCGCCACGTTGAAGAGGGGAACACACACGCCGATCAGCACGGCGATCAGCTGCAGGCCCTGGCTGCCCGCCAGCCGGTCGGCCAGAGCCAGCGCAATGAAGGAGTTGAAGCGAAATGCCACCTGCGCGCTGGCGGCGTGCTCACGCGAGTCGATGTGCCTGCCCAGCCAAGGCAGGTGCGGCAGGCTGTAGGCCATCGCAATACCGGCAATCCCCAGCAGGATGCCGGCGCTGATGAGGCTGGATGCGGCGCCCAGGTCCAGCGGGCTTTTGACGATCGAATGAAAAAGCAGGACTGGAAACAAAAAGTAATAAACCAGGCTCTCCACCTGCTCCCATACGGTGCGGTTGAGGGCGGTGTAGCGGCAGACGAGGTAGCCGCAAACAATGAGGGAAAAGTCGGGAAAAAGAAGCTGCGCGTAGTTCACTCGCCGAGAATAACCGCAATCCCCCCGGGTTTGCCCTTATGCGTAATCCACAACTGCGGGGCATGAATGTTGCGATTACCATTTCTGCTGTTTTTATTGAAGGACTGAACATGCAACGTCGTTATCTGTTTGCCTATTCCGTGGTGTCCGCGCTTGCGCTGGGCGCCGCCGCAGGCCCCGCATCGGCACAGGGTTATCCCAACAAGGTGGTCAAGCTGGTGGTGCCCTTCGCGCCCGGCGGCACCACTGATATCGTCGCCCGCGTCATCTCCGAGCCCCTGGGCAAGGCCTTGGGCCAGAGCGTGATCGTCGAAAACCGGGCCGGCGGCGGCGGCGTGGTGGGCGCACTCGAGACATCGCGCGCCGTTCCCGATGGCTATGCGTTGGGTGTGGCCACGGTGTCCACCACCGCGGCCAATCCGGCCATCAACCCCAAAATTCCGTACAACACGCTGACGGACTTCACGCCCATCATCAACATCGCCGCAACGCCCAACATCATTGCGGTTCACCCGAGCTTTCCGGCGCGCAACTACAAGGAGTTTGTAGCTGAGCTCAAAAAGAACCCCGGCAAGTATTCCTATTCATCCTCGGGCACCGGCGGCATCGGTCACCTGCAGATGGAGCTCTTCAAGAGCATGTCGGGTACCTTCGTGACGCACATTCCCTACCGCGGTGCAGGTCCGGCCCTGAACGACACCGTGGCCGGGCAGGTGCCCATGATTTTTGACAACCTTCCATCGGCCCTGCCGTTCATCCAGCAAAAGCGTCTGATCCCCATTGTGGTGGCCGCGCCCCAGCGCCTGGCTGTGCTGCCGGATGTACCCACTTTCAAGGAAGTCGGCCTGGAGCCTGTGAACCGCATGGCCTATTACGGCATCATCGGCCCGAAAGGCTTGCCAAAGGACGTGGTCGACAAGGTCAGCGCCGGGGTGAAGAAATCGCTGGAAGATCCGGCGATACGCAAACGGATCGAAGACACCGGTTCCCTGATCATTGCGAATACGCCCGAGCAGTTCACGGCGCAGATCAAGGCCGAATTTGATGTCTATAGAAAAGTGGTCGATTCGGCCAAGCTCAAGCTCGAATAAGGCTGGGAATCCGGCACGGCCGGAAGCGAAGCTACGCGTAAGCCGCCGCGCATTCAAATGTGCGGCGGCTTTTTTGTTATGGTCACCCCATGCAGCCAGAAAGCCAGTCCAGTATTGATGGGTTTATTGACGCCTTGTGGCTGGAAGACGGGCTGTCCAAAAACACCCTGGCGGCTTACCGCCGCGACTTGTCGCTCTACGCCGGATGGCTGGCTGCCAGGGAGCAGGGAGGGCGAAAACTTGACGAGACGGCGGAGGCCGATCTCAACCGCTACTTTTCGGCCCGGCACGCTGCGACCAAGGCAACATCCGCCAACCGGCGCCTGACGGTGTTCAAGCGCTATTTTCGCTGGGCATTACGCGAGCACCTGATTGCTGCAGACCCGACGCTCAAACTCCAGTCGGCAAAGGAGGCGCTTCGGGTGCCCAAAGTCATGAGCGAAGCCCAGGTTGAAGCATTGCTGGCCGCACCCGACGACGGCACGCCGCTGGGCCAGCGCGATCGCGCCATGCTGGAACTGTTGTACGCCAGTGGCCTGCGTGTGAGCGAGCTGGTGGGCCTCAAGACATTTCATGTGGGACTGAACGAAGGGGTGCTTCGCGTCATGGGCAAAGGCAGCAAGGAACGGCTGGTGCCCTTTGGCCAGGTGGCGCGGGAATGGATTGTGAAATACCTGGCGGACGCCCGGCCGGCGATTCTGGGCGGGCAGCAGACCGACGACCTGTTTGTCACCGGCCACGGCAAGGGCATGAGCCGCGTGATGTTCTGGATGCTGGTGAAAAAATATGCGCGGCTTGCCGGCATCAACTCGCCGCTGTCTCCGCACACCTTGCGCCATGCATTTGCCACGCATTTGCTGAACCACGGCGCCGACCTGCGCGCGGTGCAGATGCTTTTGGGGCATGCCGATATTTCCACCACAACGATTTACACCCATGTGGCGCGCGAGCGGCTCAAAGCCTTGCATGCGCAACATCACCCGAGAGGCTAGAGATGTGGCCCCCACGGTCGCTCACTTCGTGTGGCTCCCGAGGCCTTGCAGGCCGCGGCTCGCGAGACGCTTCGCCTCTGTCGCCCGTCCAAGCCTGCGCAGGCAGGCTTGGAGCCGCGGGCTCCAGCCCCTCGGAGGCCGCCCGCCTGCGGCCTGGCAAAGCCAGTTCCGCGGCTCATGCTTGGTTGAAGAATTCTGTGGGTACGACGAGCGATGGATATATTCGCCAGCAGGGGCCGAGGGTCCGGCTTTGCCGGCCCCAGGCGCCGTCCCCTGCAAGGGGAAAAGGGCTACACGAAGTGAGCCCGATAGGGGTGTGCCGATTTTTCGGCTTTGCCAGACCCCAGGCGCCGCCCCCTGCAAGGGGGGAACAGGCTACACAGAGTGAGCCTGGACGGGGGTGTACATGTAGTCCCGAGTGAACGGGTAGCTAGACTGGGCGCCGGTGACCGGTGTGTTGTGCACATCACCTGAGGGCTTGGCCGCCAGCATCTGGTGCAGCGAGATCCAGCCCTGTTCAAAGCTCATGGCGCTGCCCGCCAGGTATAGGCGGTAGGCTCGCAGAGTCTTCTCCGCGCGTTCGGCTCCGCCGTCTGTGGCCAGTACCTGGCGCGCATCGTCCAGCCTGGCCTCCAGGGCGTCCGACCAGTTCCACAGCGTGCGGGCGTAGTGCGGCCGCAGGTTCTCCGTGTCGACCATCTCCAGACCTGCACGTGACATGTGCTCCAGTACGGCGCTGACATGCATCAGCTCTCCGCCGGGGAAGATGTACTTCTCGATGAATTCGCCCATGCCGGCACCGAGCTGGCGATTCTCCAGGCCGCCGGCCGTGATGCCGTGGTTCATGACCAGCCCGCCCGGGGCCAGCAGGCGCATGATCTTCTGGAAGTAGCCCGTCATGTTGGCATGGCCCACATGTTCAAACATGCCAACAGACGATACCTTGTCGAAGGGCTGGTCTTCCGGCATGTCGCGGTAGTCGCGCAGCTCCATGCGCACGCGCCCCTCCAGGCCTTTTTCCTGAATCAGCCGCTGCACGTGCGCGTGCTGGTTTTTCGACAGGGTGATGCCGGTGGCGTCGACGCCGTAATGCTCGGCCGCCCACATCAGCAACGCGCCCCAGCCGGCACCTATGTCCAGGAAACGTTCGCCGGGCTTGAGCATGAGCTTGCGGCAGATGTGGTCGAGCTTGGCTTCCTGGGCCTGGGCCAATGTCATGGCGTTGTCGCTGTAGTAGGCGCATGAATACACCCGCCGGGGGTCGAGCCAGAGCGCATAGAAGGCGTCGGACACGTCATAGTGGAACTGGATTTGCGCTGCATCCCGGCTTTGGGTGTGGGCGGCCAGGGACTTGGCGCGATGCAGCAGGCCGGACCACCAGCCGGTGTCGCTTTGCACCGGGTTGCCGGGGAGCAGTTTGGTGACGGCGCGCATCACGTCGCGCATGGCGCCCTCGAGCTGGAGTTTGCCTTCGACGTAGTCCTCTGCCAAGGCGCCGATCTGGCCGGCCTTGAGGCGGGCGATGGAAGACCAGTGCGAAAACGCGAGCTTGACGGGGGCGTTAGGCTCTCCGAGACGCTGGCCCTGCGGCAGCTGCAAGGCGATGTCCGCGGGCAAGCCCGGCATTTGCGAAGGGATGTCTGGAACGAGATGCCGGATCATGCGCAAACTCCTTTTCAAGAGTTTTGCAGTCTAGCGCTGTTCGAAAATCCCTGCCGTGACTGTATGTGTAGGAATTCGCCGCGTCCTGGAGTCTGTTCCTAGACCAGAAGCGCCAGTTCCACCTCGTCAAAACCAGCCCGCCGGCGGGCGTCCAGGTTCAGCGGGCCCTTCAGGCGAGGCGCCCCATACTGCCTGGCCAGCACCGGATAGGTCGCCACCGGGTCCAGCCCCCGCTGGGCGCACAGGTGGCGATACCAGTGGTTGCCGATGGCGACGTGGCCGATCTCGTCGGCGAGGATGATGTCCAGGATGTCGACGGCCCGAAGCGCTTCGGGAGAACCGACCTTGCGCAGTTTCGCCTGCATGGGCGGGGTGGCGTCCAGGCCGCGGGCCTCCAGGGTGCGCGGCACCAGCGCCATGCGCGCCAGCACATCGCCTTCGGTTTTGGCGGTCATGTCCCATAGCCCTGTGTGCGATGGGAAATCGCCGTAGTCGTAACCCATGGCCTTTAGATGGGCGCGCAGCAGGCTGAAATGGCGGGCTTCTTCGGCGGCTACCTGCAGCCAGTCAAGGTAATAGGCCCGCGGCATGCCGGCAAAACGCCAGATGGCGTCCAGGGCGAGGTTGATCGCGTTGAACTCAATATGGGTGACGGCGTGGAGCAGAGCCGCCAATCCTTCGTGGGTGAAAGGTGAACGCTTGGGGACGTCGAGGTAGGACCGCAGCTCGGGCCGTTCCGGGCAACCGGGCACGCCAGGCAGCGCCGGAATTTGCAGCTCAGATGCTATCAAAATAGTAGCTGCTTGCGCCCGTACCTGTTGGGTCAGGTGTACTTTTTGCTCTGGATTTTTGGCGAGCAGTGCCTGCAGCGCTTGCTGGCGCAGTTCTGCAGGGGCCGGTAGGTCCGTCATGAATCCATTGTCGTTGATACCTTGGGGATGTCCGGAATGGCTGCCGGCGGCTTGCGCTGGATGGCAGGGGGATGCTTCCTTACAATCAGTGCACGGCTGCCACGCTCTTTTCTGCCTGTGGCCTTTGGCTTTAATTTTGAGTGAGAACGCATGGCTATTTACCAATTGGACAAGCTGACCCCCACCGTTCCCGCCTCTGCCTGGGTGGCTGACAACGCCCAGGTGATTGGCGATGTGCGGCTTGGCGAAGACTGCAGCGTCTGGTTTGGCGTGGTGATCCGGGGCGACACTGAAACCATCACGGTGGGCCGGGGCACCAATGTCCAGGACAACAGCGTGCTGCATGCCGACATGGGCGTGCCCCTCACCCTCGGGGAAGATGTCACGGTGGGCCACCAGGTCATGCTGCACGGCTGTACCATCGGCGATGGCTCGCTGATCGGCATTCAGGCGGTTGTGCTCAATCACGCAAAGATCGGCAAGAACTGCCTCGTAGGCGCGGGCTCCGTGGTCACCGAAGGCAAGGAATTCCCGGATGGCTCCCTGATCATCGGCAGCCCGGCCAAAGCGGTGCGGCAGCTTTCCCCCGAGCAGATCGAGGGTTTAAAAATGATCGCGAAGCACTATATAGACAATGCCCAGCGCTACAAGGCCGGGCTCAAGAAAATCGCCTGAGCACCCAGAATGACCAAACTACCCAATACATGCAGAGCGCTAACGTCAGGGCTCCCCTTCCAGCTGGGGCCGCGGAACTGGCTTCGCCAGGCCGCAGGCGCAGCGGCCCCCTCGGGGGGCAGGGAGCTACACGAAGTGAGCGACCGTGGGGGCCTGTTTAATGTCTGAGTTGCATAAATTCATCTTTGAAGGCCTGCCGGTGCGCGGCATGCTGGTTCGCCTGACCGACTCCTGGCAGGAAATCCTCAAGCGCAGACAGGCGGCCGGCGGCTACCCGGCCGAGGTCATGCAGCTGCTGGGAGAAATGACCGCCGCAGGTGCACTGATGCAGAGCAACATCAAGTTCAACGGTGCGCTCATTCT
Source organism: Polaromonas sp. P1_F4 (assembly GCF_056405675.1). Classification (NCBI taxonomy): domain Bacteria; kingdom Pseudomonadati; phylum Pseudomonadota; class Betaproteobacteria; order Burkholderiales; family Comamonadaceae; genus Polaromonas; species Polaromonas sp. P1_F4. The sequence goes on from NZ_JBFUBP010000004.1 coordinate 182,170, forward strand.
CCAAATCTTCGGCGACGGCCCGGTCAAACTGGCCGTGGCCGAGGTTCAGCCCGACCTGAGCTTGCGCGCCACCGCCACGGTGACGGGTACGGTCGATGCGGGCAGCTCACTGAGCCAGCTGGTCAACGTGAGCAACCAGGGGCGCTGCGCGATCACGCTGGACCCCAAGGACAAGTTGCCGGGACAGCAGGCTTATCAGGGTGTGGTGCCGCTTTTTGGCGATCAGCGCGAGAAGATTGAGAACCTGGCGGAAGTGCTTGAGCATTACATGCTGCAAAGTGAGCAGCTCGACACCAAACTGATTCTTGCCGCCGACGGCAAGGTGGCTACCGGCCTGCTGATCCAGCGGCTGCCGGTCAAAGGCCAGGGGAACCTTGAAGGCCAGATTGATCGGGACGCCAATGAAGACCAGATCGGCGTCAATGAAGACTACAAACGTATTGCCATGCTGGCCGGCACGCTCAAGCGCGAAGAGCTTTTAACCCTCGATGCCGACACGATCCTGCGTCGCCTTTTCTGGGAAGAGCAGGTCACCCGGTTTGAACCCGCCACCCCCAGTTTTGCCTGCAGCTGTTCGCGCGACCGTGTGGGCAACATGCTGCGCAGTCTGGGTACAGACGAAATCGAAAGCATCATTTCCGAACGCGGCAAGGTCGCGGTTGGGTGCGAATTTTGCGGCGCACAGTATGAATTTGACCCGGTGGATGCGGCGCAGCTTTTCACCAGCCAGACCAACCAGCAGCCACCCACGTCCACCGTGCAATAGTTTCGTGGGCCGCGCTGCGGCAGGGCAATGCCTCAAGCGGTTGCTGCAGCGCGCTCCGCCAGCAGGTCGCTGAGCAGGCGGTGCTCACAAGCAGGATCGCTGCACTTTTCGCAGACCCACACCCAGGCCTTCCTGCTTTTTTGGGGGCTTGGTGTCGCGCCGGGCGTGCTTCGGGTGAAAGTCGGGGCACGGGGCCGCAGGCTTTGCGCGGCCTCCAGCGCCCGGGCAAGGCGCTGCTCTGCGGTTCCGTACATGACGCGATAGGGAATGCCCGCGTGCGACAGGGCTGCACGAATCGACTGGTCGGCGCTGTGTTGATGTTGCCGGCGTTCATCGGCCGTTGTGGTCGCCTGCGCTTCTTCCAGTCCCATGAGCAGCGTCAGCCCAAAGCTGGGGAGGTCGGCAGGAAGGGACGCGGCATCGGTCACGGCTACGGTGGCTTCGTGCCCCGAGATTTTCAGGGCGCAGTCCAGCGCAGCGGCAAGCTGCCTCTTTCCGGTAAGTGGGGCGCCGGTAACGGCAATTTTCAGCACGGACACTTTCGCAGGCTGGATACCAGGGCTTACTTGGTCACCTGCACGAAGATTTCATTCGGCTTGACCATTCCGAGCTCGATCCGGGCTTTTTCTTCGACCATTTCGAGGCCTTCCTTGAGATCCCGGACTTCTGCTGAAAGCTGGTCATTGGCGGCCTGTGCCTGGGTGTTTTTGGCTAGCTGTTCGGTCAGCCGGTGCTGCATGTCGCGCACGCTGGGAATGCTGCCCCGGCCGATCCAGAGTTGCGCGTGGAATATGGCCAGGAGCGCAATCAGGATGGCGGGGACGAGTCGGGTTCCCACGTGCAGGCAGGCCTTTAGCGGAGATTGTAAAAGGCCGCGCGGCCTGGGTAGGACGCGATGTCGCCCAAGTCTTCTTCGATGCGCAGCAGCTGGTTGTACTTGGCCATGCGGTCCGAACGCGAGAGCGAGCCCGTCTTGATCTGGCCGGCATTGGTGCCCACGGCGATGTCGGCGATGGTGGAGTCTTCGGTTTCGCCCGAGCGGTGGCTGATGACGGCGGTGTAGCCGGCGCGTTTGGCCATCTCGATGGCGGCAAAGGTCTCGGTCAGCGTGCCGATCTGGTTGATCTTGATCAGGATGGAGTTGGCAATCTGCTTGTCGATGCCTTCCTTGAGGATCTTGGTGTTGGTGACAAACAGGTCGTCGCCGACCAGTTGCACTTTTTTACCCAGGCGTTCGGTCAGGGTCTTCCAGCCGTCCCAGTCGCCTTCGGCCATGCCGTCTTCGATGCTGATGATGGGGTATTTGTCGACCCAGGTGGCCAGGATGTTGGTCCATTCGGTGGCGTCCAGGCTCAGGCCTTCGGCACCCAGGACGTATTTACCGTCTTTGTAGAACTCCGACGCTGCGCAATCGAGGCCCAGGGCAATTTGCTCACCGGCCACATAACCAGCGGCGTCGATGGCCTCCAGGATCATCTGGATGGCCGATTCGTGGTTGGCCACATTGGGTGCAAAGCCGCCTTCGTCGCCGACGGCCACGCTCATGCCCTTGTCGTGCAGAATTTTCTTGAGGGCATGGAAGACTTCGGCACCGTAACGCACGGCTTCGCGAAAGCTGGGCGCGCCGACAGGAATGATCATCAGCTCCTGCAGGTCCAGGTTGTTGTTGGCGTGCGCACCGCCGTTGACCACGTTCATCATGGGAACGGGCATCTGCATGGCGCCGCTGCCACCGAAATAACGATACAGGGGCAGGCCGGCTTCTTCAGCCGCCGCGCGTGCCACGGCCATGCTGACAGCCAGCGTGGCGTTGGCGCCCAGGCGCGATTTGTTGTCGGTGCCGTCCAGGTCGATCAGCGTGCGGTCCAGGAAGGCCTGTTCGCTGGCGTCCAGGCCCAGCACGGCTTCGGAGATTTCGGTGTTGATGTGTTCGACGGCCTTGAGCACGCCCTTGCCGAGGTAGCGCGACTTGTCGCCGTCGCGCAGCTCGATGGCTTCACGCGAACCGGTGGACGCGCCCGAAGGCACTGCAGCACGGCCCATGACGCCGGATTCCAGCAGCACGTCGCACTCAACGGTAGGGTTGCCACGGCTGTCGAGAATTTCGCGGCCGACGATATCAACAATTGCGCTCATTAGGTTCCTTTTTTGTGGAGAGAGGGGTCAGACCGGGGCGGCAACGCCTTCGACCAGCACCATATTGAAAAACTCGGTGGCGCCAGCACGCTTGGCACGTACGGCACGGTACATCTCGTCGTCGTAAAAGGCCTTGGCCTTCTCGTAGCTGGGGAAGCGCAGCATGGCGATGCGTGCAGGTTGCCAGTTGCCTTCCAGCGTCTCAAACTTACCCCCGCGCACCAGATATTCGCCCCCAGCGGCCGCCACCGTGGCGGGCGCGGCAGCCATGTACTGCTTGTACTGCTCGGGATCGGTGATCTTCATGTCGACGATGATGTAGGCGGGTGTCATGGCTTGTCTGGTGTTCGTGGTTGAGTATTGGTTCAGGCGCTGAAGCTGTTTTCGAGGAAGCCGTTTTTCTTGGTGACGCGGTCCAGTTCGAGCAGCGTTTCCAGCAAGGCCTTCATGTGCTTGAGCGGCACGGCGTTGGGGCCGTCGCACAAGGCCTTGGCCGGGTCCGGGTGGGTTTCCATGAACAGGCCAGAGACGCCGACGGCCACCGCGGCACGCGCCAGCACCGGCACCATCTCGCGTACCCCGCCGCTGCTGGTGCCCTGGCCGCCGGGCAGCTGCACCGAGTGGGTCGCGTCAAACACGACCGGCGCGTTGGTCTCGCGCATGATGGCCAGGCTACGCATGTCGCTGACCAGGTTGTTGTAGCCAAAGCTGGCGCCGCGTTCGCAGGCCATGAAGTTGTCTTCCGGCAGACCGGCCGCCTTGACGGCCGCGCGCGCCTTGGTGATGACGTTCTTCATGTCGCCCGGGGCCATGAACTGGCCCTTCTTGATATTGACCGGCAGACCGGACAGCGCGACGGCGTGGATGAAGTCGGTCTGGCGGCACAGCAGGGCCGGTGTTTGCAGCACATCGACCACCTTGGCGACCTGGGCGATCTGGTCTTCGGAGTGGATGTCGGTCAGTACCGGCACGCCAATTTCTTTTTTGACCTTGGCCAGAATCTCCAGTCCTTTCTCAGTGCCCAGTCCGCGAAAGGCCGTCTCGCTGGTGCGATTGGCCTTGTCGAAGCTGCTTTTGAAGATGAAGGGAATGCCCAGCGAAGCGGTAATTTCCCTCAGCGTGCCGGCAGTGTCCATCTGCAACTGCTCGGACTCCACCACGCAAGGGCCGGCGATGAGGAAGAAAGGTTGGTTCAGGCCAATATCAAATCCGCAGAGTTTCATGGTCAGGCTACCGCCTTGAGAGGCTTGGCGGCAGCTTTCGGGTCCTGGCCTGCCGTGGCGCGCTGTTTGAGTACGGCCGCGATATAGGCATTGAACAGCGGGTGGCCGTCCCAGGGCGTGGACTTGAACTCGGGGTGGAACTGCACGCCGACAAACCAGGGGTGGACGTCCTGCGGCAGCTCGACGATCTCGGTGAGTTGCTCGCGTTGGGTCAGCGCGGAGATGACCAGGCCCGACGCACGCAGGGCGTCGAGGTAGTTGACGTTGGCTTCATAGCGGTGGCGATGGCGCTCCGTCACCACGTCACCATAAATCTTGTGGGCCAGCGTGCCGGCTGCGACGTCCGAGCTTTGCGCGCCCAGGCGCATGGTGCCGCCCAGGTCGGATTTGGCATTGCGTGTCTTGATCGTGCCGTCGGCGTCTTTCCACTCGGTGATCAGCGCGATCACCGGGTGCGGGGTGGCGGGGTCGAACTCGGTGCTGTTGGCATCCTTGAGGCCGGCAACGTGGCGCGCGAATTCGATGGTCGCTACCTGCATGCCCAGGCAGATGCCGAGGTAGGGCATCTTTTGCTCACGGGCGAAGCGGGCCGCGCAGATCTTGCCTTCGACACCGCGAATGCCGAAACCGCCGGGCACCAGGATGCCGTCAAAGCGGGCCAGGCGCGAGACGTTGTCCGGCGTGATGGTTTCGGAGTCGACATATTCGATGACTACCTTGGCATGGTTTTTCATGCCGGCGTGGCGCAGGGCTTCGTTGAGCGACTTGTAGCTGTCGGAGAGGTCGACGTACTTGCCGACCATGGCGATATGCACTTCGGTCTGCGGATGCTCGGTCTCGTAGACCAGGTCGTCCCAGCGCTTGAGGTTGGCCGGTGGCGTGTTCAGGCGCAGCTTGTCGCAGATCAGGCCGTCCAGGCCCTGTTCGTGCAGCATGCGGGGCACTTTGTAAATGGTGTCGACGTCCCACATCGAGATCACGCCCCACTCGGGAACGTTGGAGAACAGCGAGATTTTTTCGCGCTCTTCGTTGGGAATGCGGCGGTCGGCACGGCACAGCAGCACGTCGGCCTGGATGCCGATTTCACGCAATTGCTTGGCGGTGTGCTGGGTCGGCTTGGTTTTGAGTTCGCCGGCTGCCGCGATCCAGGGCACATAGCTCAGGTGAACGAAGGCGGTGTTGTTGGCACCCAGGCGCAGGCTCATCTGGCGCACGGCTTCCAGGAAGGGCAGGGACTCGATGTCGCCGACGGTACCGCCGATTTCCACGATCGCGACGTCGACCGCGTCTGCCGTTTCATAGCCGGCGCCGCGCTTGACGAATTCCTGGATTTCGTTGGTGACGTGCGGGATGACCTGCACGGTCTTGCCCAGGTAGTCGCCACGGCGTTCTTTCTCAAGCACGCTTTTGTAGATCTGGCCGGTCGTGAAGTTGTTGGCCTTGCGCATGCGCGTTTCGATGAAGCGCTCATAGTGGCCGAGATCCAGGTCGGTTTCGGCGCCGTCGTCGGTGACAAAAACCTCGCCATGCTGAAAGGGCGACATGGTGCCCGGATCCACATTCAGGTAGGGATCGAGCTTGATTAAAGTGACTTTGAGGCCTCGCGATTCGAGGATCGCAGCTAAGGAGGCTGAGGCGATTCCCTTGCCCAGGGAAGACACCACACCGCCGGTGACGAAGACAAATTTGGTCATGTCAGGTACGAACCGCAAGTTCGTAGAGGTGGTAAACGGAGATTATACGGGTTGCCCGCCGGGTTACCTCTTGCAGGGGATACTGAATTTCAGCCCAAAGCTGTTCGGGCTTGCACGGTGGCTCGCAGCCCACGTAAGGCCGGCCGGTGTTGACCAAGCAAGCAGGGGCCGCGGAACCGGCTTTGCCGGGCCGCAGGCGCAGCGGCCCCCTCGGGGGGCAGCGCATTACGCGAAGCGAAAAGCGTGGGGGCCTTTCCTCCAACTGAGATACATTGCGGAACATGACGAATCAAGTGAATTCCATGGGAAGCGGCCCGAACGGCAATGAAGCCCTGGACCTGGCCGGCAAACACATCGTGCTGGGCCTGTCGGGCGGCATTGCCTGCTACAAGGCCGCTGAACTGTGCCGGGCGCTGATCAAGGCGGGTGCCACGGTGCAGGTGGTCATGACCGAAGCTGCCGAGCAGTTCATCACGCCCGTCACCATGCAGGCCCTGAGCGGACGGCCGGTCTACACCAGCCAGTGGGACAGCCGTGAAGCGAACAACATGGCGCACATCAACCTGTCGCGCGAATCCGATGCGATCCTGGTTGCGCCCATGAGCGCCGATTTCATGGCCAAGCTGCTTCATGGGCGCGCCGACGACCTGCTGAGCCTGATGTGCCTGGCCCGGCCTATCGACAAGGTTCCGTTGCTGGTGGCGCCGGCCATGAACCGTGAGATGTATGCGCACCCGGCGACCCAGCGCAATTTTGTGCAGCTGGCCGGTGATGGCGCCACGGTGCTGGGCGTGGGGAGTGGTTTCCAGGCTTGCGGCGAGACCGGCGACGGACGCATGCTGGAGCCTGAGCAGATTCTCGAAGACCTGATTGCCTTCTTTGCGCCCAAGGTCCTGGCCGGGCAGCATGTGCTGGTCACGGCCGGCCCGACCTATGAGGCCATAGATCCCGTGCGCGGCATCACCAACCTGTCGAGCGGGAAAATGGGTTTTGCCATTGCGCGGGCTGCGCACGAAGCAGGGGCTGAGGTCACCCTTGTTGCGGGTCCGGTCGGGCTGCCCACGCCACGCGGGGTCACTCGCATCGACGTCAAATCCGCACAAAATATGCTCGAAACCGTTACAGGACGTGCGCAGGCAGCTACTATTTTTATAGCAACGGCGGCCGTCGCCGACTGGCGGCCGGCAGCGCCTTCAACGCAGAAGATCAAGAAAGACGGCTCCGGCCAGACGCCGCAGCTGGTGTTTACCGAAAACACGGACATCCTGGCCACTGTCGCGCAATCACCGGCCGCCCAGGCCGGCCGGCTGTTTTGCGTGGGCTTTGCGGCTGAAAGCCATGACCTGGCCGGCAACGCCGGGGCCAAGAGGCTGCGCAAAAAAGTGCCGCTGCTGGTCGGAAACATCGGCCCCGACACGTTCGGGCAGGACCACAATGCGCTGTTGCTGGTAGATGCGCAGGGCAGCACCGCGCTGCCCCGGGCCTCCAAGCTCTCGCTGGCGCGCCAGCTGGTGGCAGAGATCGCAACCCGGATGGCGGCGCCCTCCAGCGGGAAAGCGGCTGCACCATGAACCTTCCCTCGAACACGCCGCCTGACGGCGATTTCGTCAGCTATGTGGAACGCCTGACAAACGCGAACGCGCCAGGCGTCCATAAAGACCGGCTTGAGCCGCAAGACAAGATTTCGCTCCGCGCCCCGTCTTCGGCGAGCACCGCGACGCCCCCGTCCAAACCCGTGGCCGTCGTGGCCACCGGCGCCGCCTTTCTAACCCACGTCAAATGGGTCGTCATCCTGTGGATCGCAACGCAGGTGCTGTCCGAGGTGGTGCCCGGCGCCGGGTTCCTGTTTCTGCCCGCGCTGCTGGTGTACGGGGCGTGGGCGGTCTTCCAGGCCAACCGTCATTCATCCGGCGCACTGGTGCAGCGCCTGCGTGAGCTCGCCCGGCAAGCAGCCGAAGAAGCCCGGAAAAATCAACTACCCAAGAAAAAATAGTTCATGCAAATCGACGTCAAAATTCTCGACCCCCGCCTTCAGGGCAACCTTCCCGCCTACGCAACGCCCGGCAGCGCCGGCCTGGACCTGCGTGCCTGTCTCGACACGCCGCTCACGCTGGCCGCCAACGCCTGGCAACTGGTACCGACCGGCATTGCCATTTACCTGCACAACCCCGGCTATGCCGCGCTCATCCTGCCGCGCTCGGGGCTGGGCCACAAGCACGGCATCGTGCTGGGCAATCTGGTGGGCCTGATCGACAGTGATTACCAGGGGCAACTGATGGTCAGTGCCTGGAACCGCAGCGACGTACCGTTCACCATTGAGCCGATGGAGCGGATCGCCCAACTGATGATCGTGCCCGTGGTGCAGGCGCAGTTCAATGTAGTGGCGGAATTTCCCGCCAGTGAGCGTGGCGAAGGCGGGTACGGCTCCACGGGAAAAGCCTGAAACTGCTGCCGCGCTGGCAGGTAGCGGAATCGAACAGGGGAGGGTGTTTTCCTACAGCCCTTGCAACACGGCTCCCACGCCGCGACAGCTTCAAACCCCACTCTGTATTTGCTGCTGCATGCCCTTAATGGGTCATGGGAGTCTCCGCGCTCCTGGTATCGGCTTCCCGTTAGCGAGAAGCCGATGCCAGACCGGGGATCTCATGAACTTATTAACAGGAGAGACTCATGCAAAACACATTCCGCTTTATTTCCTCGGCTTCCGCTGTGCTGGCACTGGTGGGCTTGGCTGCTTGCGCGCCCATGAGCCCCAGCGGCGATTCGTCCTACCCGGCCACCACTTCAACCTATCCCGCTTCTTCGTCCTACCCTGCCAATCAGCAGAATGCTTACGTTGAGTACGGACGGGTTATCAATGTGGAAGCCATCCAGACTACGGAAAAAGGCCGCGGCTCAGGCGTCGGTGCTGTCCTGGGCGGTGTGGCGGGTGCTGTGGTGGGTCACCAGATCGGTGGCGGCAGCGGCAAGGATGCGGCAACCGTGGTGGGTGCAGTGGGCGGTGCGGTGGCCGGTAACGCCATTGAAAAGAACCGCAACGCGACCATTCGTGAGAGCTATCGCGTCTCGGTGCAACTGGACAATGGCAGCTCACGCGCCTACGACGTCCCCAGTTACGGCAACCTTCGCGTGGGAGACCGCGTGAAGATTGAAAACGGCCAGATCAACCGGATCATGTAAAGCTGCGGTTCCTCCGCATTTGAAGAGCCGGCTACTCCCGCAGGGGATGGCCGGCTTTTTTACGCCTGGAATTGCACGCGTCTCAGTGCAGCGTGCCGCTTCCCGGTGTGATCGGTTCGAGTTTGAAAAAACCGGTGCCAAGCGATCCCTGGCCGATTTCCTCTTCGCTGGCTTCGCGCACGGCTTCAACCCTGAGGTTCAACCGGATGGCGATGCCCGCAAGGGGATGGTTGCCATCGAGTACGACGTGATCGGGGTAGATCTCGGTCACCGTGTAAATATGATCATGAGGCGCTTGCCCGCTGCTTCCTGGCGGAAGGGCCATGCCGTCGAAGGTCATGCCTTCTTCCAGTTCGGCGGGAAAAATCTTGCGGGGTTCGAGGAAAACCAGGTTCTCGTCGTAGTCACCGAAGGCGTTTTCGGGCTCAAGGTGCAGCTCAAGCTTCTCTCCGGCTTCATGGCCTTGCAGTGCCTCCTCGATCTTCGCGAGGAGGTCATCGCCGCCGAGTAAAAACTCGATGGGTTCGTCCAGCTCGTCCAGCACATCGCCCAGAGTGTCTTTCAGCGTCCATGTCAGGGCTACGACGCATTGCGGGGTGATTTTCATCCGACAATTGTCCCATGGATGTAAATCAATCTCTAGAGCTCCTCGCCGGCCTGAGCCCGGCGCAATTCATGCGCCGGCACTGGCAAAAAAAGCCGCTTCTCATCCGCCAGGCGCTGCCGGGGCTGCAACCTGTGCTCAGCCGCGCAGCACTGTTCAGGCTCGCGGCGCGTGAGCAAGTCGAGTCCCGGCTGATCGTCCAGCAGCCCAAGGGATGGCGGATGAAACAGGGGCCTTTTGCCGCGCGAAGCCTCCCGCCGCTGGGCCAGAAAGCCTGGACCTTGCTGGTGCAGGGGGTGGACCTGCATGACGCCGGCGCGCATGCGCTGTTGCAGAAGTTCCGCTTTGTGCCCGACGCCCGGCTCGACGACCTGATGATTTCGTTTGCCACGCCCGGCGGCGGCGTTGGGCCGCACTTTGACAGCTATGACGTGTTCCTGTTGCAGGCCAGCGGCCGGCGGCGCTGGAAGATCGGTCGGCAGAAAGACCTGATGCTGCAGGAAGGCGTACCGCTGAAAATCCTCCAGAATTTTGTTCCTGAAGAAGAGTTTGTGCTGGAAGCGGGCGACATGCTCTACCTGCCTCCGCGCTATGCCCACGACGGCATTGCCGAAGCGTCGGTGCAGGGCGACGGGAAACCGGCAGACTGCATGACGTATTCCATTGGGTTCAGGGCGCCTGCGCAGGGCGAGCTGGCCGCGGAACTGCTGCATCGTCTGGCCGAATTCACGGAGGACGACAGCCATGACGGCGACGAATCTGCTGCGGGCGAAGTGGGCCGCCGCCAGGCTCCGCCCCGCTTGTACCGTGATGCGGGCCAGCTGGCCACCCCCACGCCGGCGGCCATGCCGGTAGAGCTCACCGCCTTTGCCGGCCAGGCGGTTCTGGACGCGTTGAAAGATCCCCTGGCCGTGGCTTGCGCTCTGGGCGAATATATGACCGAACCCAAGCCCTCGGTATGGTTCGACGAGGCGGAGGGCGAGTGGGATGCCGATGCGGCGCGGCAGGGGAGTGCCGGCGTGCATCTCGACACACGCACGCGGATGATGTATGACAGCGACCATGTGTTTATCAATGGCGAAAGTTATCGCGCCAAAGGCGCCGATGCTGCCCTGATGCACCGTCTGGCCGATCAGCGCAGCCTGGCCCCCCGGGAGCTGCGCAAGGCTGGCGCATCGGCCATCGCGCTGCTGGGCGACTGGCATGACGCGGGCTGGCTGCGGCAGACGCTGCCTGCACGAGACGACTGACCTGCTTGCCAAACAGCCTGGAGACGTTTTATGGATACGGAAAAAACCAGTTCTGCCCTGCCGCCCGCCTTGCTGGAAGGCCGGTTTACCGGCCGCAGCGATTTCACAGAGTTGATCAGGCAGTCGCTTTCAGCGGCAGCCGCACAGGGTTGGCGCGAAATCATCGTGTGCGATCCCGATTTCGAAGACTGGCCCCTGGGAGAACGTGCAGTCGTTCAGGCGCTGAATGATTGGTCCATGACGGGCCGGAAATTCACGATGCTGGCCAAAAACTACGATGAAGTGGTCAGGCGGCACGCCCGGTTCGTCACCTGGCGGCGTACCTGGGCGCACATTGTGGAATGCCGCGCTAATACATCGGGCGCAGCGGACGATATGCCCAGCGCCTTGCTCGGCCCCGGCTGGGTCTTTGAGCGGCTGGATGTGCAGCGCTGCACTGGCATTGCCGGCTCTGAGGTTGCCAGGCGGGTGGCGTTGAGGGAGCGAGTCAATGAGCGTTTGCTGAAAAGTTCGCCGTCGTTCCCCGCCACTACGCTGGGGCTTTGAGGCGGGCATTTTTGCGTCTGAGGGCGCTACAGGCCTGTAAAGGCTGGCTTAGGGTTTTCCGGCTTGCGTTCCCATTTGTAATATCCGGCATATAATTTAAAGCTGGGTAGAAAGAGCTCGAGTCCTTTCCCCGGTCAAAAATAACTTGAATTCCGGTTTGGGTTTTCTTTTGGCAATTTCCGGAAATTGTTTTCTTAAATATCATCAAGGATCGTAAAAATGAACAAGTCACTCGTTTTGGCAGCTATCGTTGCCGCTGTTGCTCTGGCTGCTTGCGGCAAGAAAGAAGAAGCTCCAGCACCGGCACCAGCTCCAGTTGCTGCACCAGCTCCAGCTCCTGCTGCTGACGCATCGGCTCCTGCCGCTGCCGCATCCGCACCAGCATCGGCACCTGCTGCTGACGCCGCTGCCGCTGCAGCCGCTGCTACCGCCGCTCCAGCCAGCGCTGCGAAGTAAATCTTCAGCGAGTCGAAAAAAGCCGCCGTGAGGCGGCTTTTTTTATGGGCGCTTGTTTGCCGCCATGGCCGGCATGCACCCGCGCTGCAGGGTCCACGACGCTTTTTCAGATATGGATCCAGCGTGTGCCGACGTCGGGCCTGGCCACAATGATGTCTTCCGCGTCCCAACCCACGGCTGCGGCTATCAGCTCTTGCACCAGCTCCGGCCGGTTGTTTTGCGCGCTGAGATGGGCTGCCACCAGGTGGCGTAGCCCGTGATGCATGACGCCGCGGGCGACATCCGCAGCGGCCGTATTGGAGAGATGTCCATATTGACCGCCTACACGCCGCTTCAGGAACGCGGGGTAGGACGATTGGGCGAGCATGTCGGAATCGTGGTTGCACTCCAGCATCAGGGCATTGCAGCCGTCCAGGTGTTCCAGGACATGCGAAGTGGCATGACCGAGATCAGTGAGGATGCCCAGCTTTGCCGATCCGTCGGTGCAGCTCAGTTGCAGAGGTTCCCGGGCGTCGTGGGGCACCGTAAAAGGCGTCAGCTGCATGCCGCCGAGGTCAATGGCCTTCCCGTCGCGCGCCTTGTGCAGTAGCCCGTCAAAATCCGGTGCCCCTATGCCTGCGTGGGTGCCATGGCTCATCCAGACCGGGATCCGGTAGCGAAGCGACAGTGACCGGGCGCAGCCGATGTGGTCACCGTGCTCATGGGTGATGAACACGGCATGGATGTCTTCGGGTTGCAGGCCCGCCTCACCGAGCCTGTAGAGCAGGTGCTTGAGCCCCAGCCCGCAGTCGACAAGAATGCGAAGCGGCGTGATTCCCGACGCTTCAACCAGTGTGGCATTGCCTGAACTGCCACTGCCCAGGCTTTTGAACCTCAACACACCGGTATGGAATCGTCAGTCGGGATGAACAGGGTCACGAACCGGGATTTACCTCAGATCGTCGGCAATCACCTGGATGATGCGCTGGGCATTGGCCGACGCTTCAGGCGCACCCTGGGCATTGAGAACCGACACCGTGGTGCTTTCACCCTGGCTCTTGACGGCGATGCGGTACTTCAACGGCGGCACAGCGGCTGGCGAGCCGCTGAACAGCTTGCTGAAGAAGCCGGGCTCGGTTTTGTTCACGATAGGCTCGACGTAGCGCACGAAGTAGGTCCCCTGGCTGCGGTCGCGGTCTTCAACCGTGAAGCCGGTGCGGTCCAGCGCCAGGCCGACGCGGCGCCATGCACGTTCAAAGCCCTCGTCGATCTGCACGACGGGCTGGCTGTTGACAGTGGCGATCCGCGAGGTTTGTTTGTTCGCACCGGCGGCCACCAGGGCCTTCGATTGCTCTTGCGTGACACCCAGCTTGACCATCAGGCGGCGCAGGAATTCGGCTTCCAGTTCCGGGTCGGCAGGGCGGGGTTGCCACATGGTGCTGTCGCCGCCGGAAGAGCCGGCCTTGACGCCCGTCAGCACCTCGACCATGCCGCGGTGGCTGACATAGATTTCCGTGCCGCCATCAGCGCGGCGCTCCAGCCGTGTGCGGAATTTGTCGCGCTCACCGGTGGAGTACAGGCTGTCGAATACTTTGCCGATGGTGTTGCGGATGAAATCCTGCGGGAGCTTGGCGCGGTTTTCAGCGTAATCGGTTTCCATGATGCCGAGGTTTTCCTGATCCTGGGACAGCAGGAAGCCGCTCTCCAGCCAGAAATCACGCACGGGTGTCCAGAGCTTGTCTGCCGGCCGGTTCACCACCAGCCAGCGCTGGGTACCTGCGCGCTCGATGCGAACGTCGCCCACGGTCACTGCGGCTGTCTGCACGGCCTGGGTTGGCTGGCCCACCTGGTAGCTGCTGGCGGACACCGCGGTGCCGGGCACCACATAACGGGTTTCGCGGCTCAGTTGTGTCAGGTCGGGAGGGACCGCCAGGGAAGGAGCTTTGGCGCCGCTGCTTTTGTAGTCGACGCGTTCGCCTTCCATCACATCCCTGATGGAGGAGCAGCCGGCGAGCAGACCGAGGGCAACCAGTGCAGACACGGTTGCGGCGCTCCGGGCTTTGGAAAATGCAGGATGTGTTGGCAATATCTTCACTTGGGTTCCCTTAAAAATCAGATCAGGCAAATCAGACCAGGCCGCAGATGCGCAAGGCGCTTTCCACGGCGGCTTCGTTCGATGTTTCCAGCGGCGTCATCGGCAGGCGCAGTGTGCCGCCGCAAAGGCCCATCCGGGCCATGGCCCACTTGACGGGAATGGGGTTGGCTTCGACAAACAGGTTTCGATGCAGCGGCAGCAATTTAAGTTGCAGCTCCATGGCGCGGCGGGCATCGCCGGCCACGGCGGCCACGCACAGCTCGTGCATGAGGCGGGGCGCTACGTTGGCTGTCACGCTGACATTGCCCTGGCCGCCGCAAAGCATCAGCGCTACGGCGGTCGGGTCGTCGCCTGAATACACGGCAAAGCCCTTGGGCACTTCCTTGATCAGCCACTGGGCACGCTCGATGTTGCCGGTGGCTTCCTTGATGCCGACAATGCCGGGCACCTGGGCCAGGCGCAGCACGGTGGCGTGCGCCATATCGGCGACGGTGCGGCCGGGCACGTTGTAAAGCACGGTGGGGAGGTCGCCAACCGCTTCCGCAATCGCCTTGAAGTGCCGGTACTGGCCTTCCTGGGTGGGCTTGTTGTAATAGGGAACGACCTGCAACTGGCAGTCCGCGCCGACGCCTTTGGCAAATTTGGCAAGCTCAATGGCTTCGGCCGTTGAGTTGGCGCCGCAGCCGGCCATGATCGGCACGCGCTTTTTGGCCTGCTCAACCGACACCCGGATGATTTCGCAATGTTCTTCGACATTGACGGTTGGGGATTCGCCGGTTGTGCCGACCACACCGATGCAGTCGGTCCCTTCGGCAATGTGCCAGTCAACCAGCTTGCGCAGGGTGGGGTAATCTACGCTGCCGTCTTCGTGCAAGGGCGTTGCCAATGCAACGATGCTGCCAGTAATGGGTTTCATGCTCTGCTTGTAAACGTTCGCGGCCATGCAGGTATCTGGGGTGTTCCGGCCTGAACAGCTTCAAGCCGGCCCCGGAAAAGGCCAATCCTGCATTCTACCCAGAGCCTAGGTCAGTCTATAGCGGGGTGGACCCCCCTCTGCGGTATGAAGGGGGGCGGATAAACCCGCAGTCGCGGCTGATTCGCGGACGGCGGTGATGCGCTGGACAAAGCGCGGCGGACGCTCCTCAAAACCCTCCTCGAAGGCCACCACCTTCAGGCCCTGGCAGACCTGCAGCAATTCACCGGGACGCAGCAAAAAGTCGGGGCGCGAGGGTTTGCCTACCGTTTCATTGCCCTGCGTAAAAGTTTCGTAAATCAGCACGCCACCCGGCGCCAGGCTGGCCAGTAGCGTGGGCAGGAGCGGCCGCCACAGGTAATTGGTGACGATGACTGCCTCAAACTGTCGTCCTTCAAAGGGCCAGGGGCCTTCCTCAATGTCGGCCACCACGGCTTCAACGGTTTGGGTTGAGCGCGCTGGAAGGGCGGTTGCTATAAATTCGATAGCTGCTTGCGCACGATCCACAAGGGCCAGAGGGTGATTTCGTTCATAAAACCAGCGGGCATGGCGGCCGTAGCCGCAGGCCACGTCCAGCACCACGCCACGCTCTGGCACCAGGTGCGACCAGCGCTGCACCCAGGCGGAGGGCGGTTCCATGCCGTGCGTATTGTTCTCCATCAGTAGGGTTTTACGTCATCTTTGAGCGCTGCCAGCGCCATCGCTTCAACCCGGCCGGGTGCGATCAGCTTGAGCCAGCGGCCCAGCTTGCCCTTGGCCGTCATGACGACTTCGCGGTCGCGGCGCTCCATACCCTGCACGATCAGCCGTGCGCATTCTTCCACGCTCATGGCGTCGTCTTCTTTCAGGCCGCTGGCACCGGCTGCCTCACCGGCCGCGTTGAAGCCGCGGTAGCGGATGCGGGTGGCCACCACGCCCGGATAGGCCGTTGTTACGCTGACGCCGGCCGTTTTCAGCTCGGCGCGCAATGCCTCGAAGAAGCCCGTCATGGCGAATTTGGTGGCGCTGTAGGCTGTGCGGCCCGGCACGCCGATCAGGCCTGCCAGGCTGGAGACAGCCACGATGCTGCCGTGGCGCACTTTTAAGTAAGGCAGGGCGGCATGGGTGCACCAGACGCTGCCCCAGAGGTTGATGCGCATCAACTGTTCGTACCAGGCCAGGTCCTGGGCCTTGACGTCTTCAAAAAGGGCTTGCGCCGACATGCCTGCGTTGTTGATCAAGGCATCGATTTGCCCGAACCGTCCGATGGCGGCGGCCACCAGCTGGCGGCATTGGTCTTCTTGCGATACATCGGTTTTGACGGCCAGGGTCAACGCCCCATGGGCAACGCATTGGCCCGCAACCTCATTGAGCAGTGCTTCATTGCGCGCGGCCAGCACCAGCGCCACGCCGGCGCCGTGGGTTTTGGCCAATTGCCGCGCCATTTCAGCGCCTATGCCGTCAGAGGCTCCGGTAATTACTATTGTTTTCATAGCTGCTTGCGCCCGTCCTGATTGGGCCGCAGCCCAAAACACAGATAAAACCCCTGGGCAGGGCCTTGCGCTAGAAGCAGGCCCAGACCTGGTTGGCGAGTGTGAACAGGAAATCAGGCCGTGTGTAGAGGGCAAACACCCCCAGCGACGCGATGATTGCGAGCGCCCACAGGCCGATCCTTTTGGCCATGTCAGGCCCCTTGGGGCACGGCCGCGCGTGCAATCGGTGATTCACGCACCGGCAGGTTCACCAGCGCGGCAAACACGCCCAATGCAATCGCGATGTACCAGACGATGTCGTAGCTGCCCGTGCGGTCATATAAGTAGCCGCCCAGCCAGACGCCCAGGAAGGAGCCGATCTGGTGGCTGAAGAAGATAAAGCCGCCCAGCATCGACAAGTGCTGGATGCCGAAGATCTGCGCCACGACGGCGTTGGTCGGCGGGATGGTCGACAGCCACAGCAGGCCCATCAGGCTGGCAAAGATGTAAACGCTCAGGGGGCTGAGCGGCGCCGCCAGGAACACGGCGATCACGATGGCGCGGGATAAATAAATCGTCGCCAGGATCTTGCGCTTGGCAATTTTCTGGCCCAGCGAGCCCGCAATATAGGTGCCGAACACATTAAAGAGGCCGATCAGCGCCAGCGCATAACTGGCCACCTGGGGAGACAGGCCCTTGTCCTTGAGGTAGCTGGGCATGTGCACGCCGATGAACACCACCTGGAAGCCGCAGACAAAATAGCCCGCCATCAATAATTGAAAGCTCGGGTACTTGAAGGCTTCGCGCAGCGCCTGGACAATGGTCTGCTCGCGTTTGGCAGGCTGCCCGCCGGTAAAACCGCCTTCGCGCAGGCCCAATGCCAGCGGCGCAATCAGCAGCACCGCGCCGCTCAGCACCAGCAAAGCCTCTTTCCAGCCCAGGCTGCTGATCAGCAAACCTTCGGTCGGCACCATCAGGAACTGGCCGAATGAGCCCGCCGCCGCGGCCACGCCCATGGCCCACGAGCGTTTGTCGGCCGAAATATTGCGCCCGATCACGCCGTAAATCACGGCATACGTGGTTCCGGCCTGTGCGGCGCCAATCAGCACGCCGGCTGTCAGGGTGAACAGGAAACCGGTGGGCGACAAGGCCATGCCCACCAGGCCCAGCCCGTACAGCAGGGCACCGCCCACGATCACGCGGAAGGCGCCAAAGCGGTCGGCGGCCATGCCGGCGAAGATGCCGAACACCCCCCAGGACAGGTTTTGCACCGCCAGCGCAAAGGCAAAAGTCTCGCGCGTCCAGCCCTGCGCCTGGGTGATGGGCTGCAGCCAGAGGCCAAAACCATGACGAATGCCCATGGACAGCGTGACGATGGTGGCGCCGCAGATCAGCACCTGCAGCATGGAGAGTTTTTTGGTTTCGGTGGTCATGGACGGGCCGCCGCAAGCGGCGAAAAAAGAAAGGTCTGGAGCGGAAAACGCGCTGTCTGTCGACTGTAACGAAAATGGCAAAACACTGCCCGGGCCGCACTTCGTTCCGTGTCTCAAGCCAGGTTGGCTGTATGTTTATACAGTGACTTTGCCGGCCCCGACTACAATTGCGGCAATTCTTTCATCTGCCATGGCTGACAAACTACCCACCGAATATTCCGAAGGCTCGATCCGCGTGCTCAAGGGCCTGGAGCCCGTCAAGCAACGGCCGGGCATGTATACGCGCACCGACAACCCCTTGCACATCATCCAGGAAGTGCTGGACAACTCCGCCGACGAGGCCCTGGCCGGCTACGGCAAGAAGATCAAGGTCACGCTGCATACCGACGGCTCGGTCAGCGTGGATGACGACGGCCGTGGCGTTCCTTTCGGCCTGCACCCGGAAGAAAAGGTGCCGGTCATCGAGATCGTCTACACCCGGCTGCACGCGGGCGGCAAGTTCGACAAAGGCAAAGGCGGCGCCTACAGCTTCTCGGGTGGCCTGCATGGCGTCGGCGTGAGCGTGACCAATGCGCTGTCCAAGCGCCTGGAAGTCACCTCTTATCGTGAAGGTATGGTTGCCCACCTGGTGTTCTCGGGCGGCGATGTCATTGAAAAGCTGCACCTGCGCAAAAACGGCGAGGGCGACCGCAAGACGGGCACTACCGTCCGCGCCTGGCCCGATGCCAAATACTTTGAATCGGCCGCGCTGCCCATGGCCGAGCTCACGCACCTGCTGCGCAGCAAGGCGGTGCTGATGCCCGGCGTCACGGTGACGCTGACCAACGAGAAAACCAAAGACACCCAAACCTGGCTGTACAAAGGCGGCCTGCGTGACTACCTGATGCAGACGCTGACCGGCGACCCGGTGATCCCGATGTTCGAGGGCGAAGGTTTTGCCGATGCCTCGCACGAGAGTTTTGCCGAAGGCGAGGGTGCGCAGTGGTGCGTGGCCTTCACCGAAGAAGGCCAGCCGGTGCGCGAAAGCTACGTCAACCTGATTCCCACCAGCGCCGGCGGCACGCACGAAAGCGGCCTGCGCGATGGCCTCTTCAATGCCGTCAAGAGCTTTGTCGACCTGCATTCGCTGCTGCCCAAGGGCGTCAAGCTCTTGCCGGAAGACGTTTTTGCCCGCGCCAGCTATGTTCTGAGCGCCAAGGTGCTGGATCCGCAGTTCCAGGGCCAGATCAAGGAGCGCCTCAATTCACGCGACGCGGTGCGGCTGGTGTCCAGCTTTGTGCGGCCCACGCTGGAGCTTTGGCTTAACCAGCACGTCGATTACGGCCGCAAACTGGCCGAACTGGCCATCAAGGCTGCCCAAACCCGGCAGAAAGCCGGCCAGAAGGTCGAAAAACGCAAGGGCTCCGGTGTCGCCGTGCTGCCCGGCAAGCTCACCGACTGCGAAAGCCGGGACCTGGCGCACAACGAAGTCTTCCTGGTCGAGGGCGATTCGGCCGGCGGCAGCGCCAAGATGGGCCGCGACAAGGAAAGCCAGGCCATCCTGCCGCTGCGCGGCAAGGTGCTTAATACCTGGGAGGTCGAGCGCGACCGCCTGTTCGCCAACACCGAAATCCACGACATCGCCGTCGCTATCGGCGTTGATCCGCACGGCCCGAACGACACGCCCGACCTCTCCGGCCTGCGCTACGGCAAGGTTTGCATCCTGAGCGACGCCGATGTGGACGGCTCGCACATCCAGGTGCTGCTGTTGACCCTCTTTTTCCGCCACTTCCCCAAATTGATCGAATCGGGTAATGTGTATGTGGCCCGTCCCCCGCTGTTCCGGGTGGACGCGCCGGCCCGCGGCAAAAAGCCGGCATCCAAGGTGTATGCCCTTGATGAAGGCGAACTGACCGCCATATTGGACAAGTTACGCAAGGATGGCGTAAAGGAGGGGGCCTGGAGCATCAGCCGCTTCAAGGGCCTGGGCGAGATGAATGCGGAACAATTATGGGAAACCACACTCAATCCTGACACCCGCCGCCTGTTGCCCGTGCAACTGGGCAACCAGGATTTTCTGCAAACCGAGACGCTCATCACCAAGCTGATGGGCAAAGGCGAGGCCGCTGCGCGCCGCGAACTGATGGAGTTGCACGGTGACGCCGTGGAAATAGATATTTGATGGATTCTTTTTTGACGTTGTATTCAGCCTTGCCGCGCCTTGCTCGCCTGTTACGCGCGCTGGCCCTGCCCCTGGCCGTCCTTGGGCTGGCTACGCTGTTCGCGGCGCCGGCCCGGGCCGACATCTGGGGTTATGTGGACAAAGACGGCATTGCGCATTTTTCGGCTGTGCGGCTGGATGAGCGTTATGAACTTTTCTTTCGTGGCGCTGAAAGTTTCAGCGCAGGGGACAATGTTGCCAAAAGCGGCAAAGCCGTCGGTAACGGCGCCAACCGGGCCACCGGTGTGGCCAACGCGCCGCCCAAGCTGCTGGCTTACTTTGATGTGTCTCCCAACTACAAGGCCGTCAAGCACCTGCTCCGCGAGGCTTCTGCCAAGCATGGCATCGACTACGAACTGCTGCAGGCCCTGATCGCCACCGAATCCGGGTTCAACACCCAGGCCGTTTCGCCCAAGGGCGCGGTCGGGCTGATGCAGCTGATTCCGCCGACAGCGGAGCGCTACGGCGTGCGGGCCACCAAGGATTCCACCATCCACAAAAAGCTCACCGACCCCAAGACCAATATCCGGGCGGGCTCCAGCTACCTCAGCGACCTGATTGCCATGTTCCCCGGCCAGCTTGAACTCGCGGTCGCGGCCTATAACGCCGGCGAGGGCGCCGTGCAGCGTGCCGGCAACAAGATCCCCAATTACCCCGAAACCAAAAACTACGTCAAAACCGTGATGCAGCTTTATAACCACCTCAAGCCTCCCAGCATGATGGCGTCGTCCGGCCGTGTCCGCATGGAAATGATGGGCGGCGCAACCGGCCGCAGCAACATGGTGTCGCCCACTGTGGTCTCCACCGCTACGGCAGAGGCCCAGCCCGAGCAGAACTGAGGTCACAATGCGCCGTGTGTTCAGCCCGGCAGCCTGAAAAACGGCATTCCTTTTGTAACCCTGTGCCAGCCGCACCCGCGTGTGCCGGCATGCGTCACGCCACCTTACCCGCCAAGCCAAACTCAAGATGGATCTCTTTACACCGGACGCCGTAGCCCCTATTCCCGAACCCGCCGACCAGGATTCGCTGGCTGCGTACGCGCAGCGGGCTTACCTTGAATATGCGCTCAGCGTTGTCAAGGGCCGCGCCTTGCCTGACATTTGCGACGGCCAGAAGCCGGTGCAGCGCCGCATCCTGTACGCGATGCACCGGATGGGCCTGTCGTTCACCAACGCTGCGCCTGCGGGTCCGAAGGCGCGCAAAAGCGCCAAGGTGGTCGGCGATGTGCTGGGCAATTTCCACCCGCATGGAGATACTGCTGCTTACGATGCGCTGGTGCGGATGGCGCAGGATTTCAGCCTGCGCTATCCGCTGATCGACGGCCAGGGAAATTTCGGCAGCCGTGACGGCGACGGTGCGGCCGCCATGCGCTATACCGAAGCGCGCCTCAGTCCGATCGCGCGCCTGCTGCTTGACGAAATTGACGAGGGCACCGTCAATTTCATGCCGAACTATGACGGCACGACGGAGGAACCCAAGCTGCTGCCGGCACGCCTGCCGTTTGCGTTGCTCAACGGTGCCAGCGGCATTGCCGTAGGCCTGGCTACCGAAATCCCCAGTCACAACCTGCGCGAAGTGGCCGACGCCTGCGTGGCACTCATCAAGACGCCCAAGCTCAGCGACGAGGAGTTGTACACGCTGATCGCCGGGCCCGATTACCCGGGCGGCGGCCAGATTATTTCGAGCAGCGCGGAAATCGCAGCGGCTTACAAAACGGGCCGCGGTTCGCTCAAGGTGCGCGCCCGCTGGAAGATTGAAGAACTGGCGCGCGGCCAGTGGCAACTGGTGGTGCAGGAACTGCCGCCCGGCGTCAGCACCCAGCGCGTGCTGGAGGAAATCGAAGAGCTGACCAATCCCAAGATCAAGACCGGGAAAAAGGCCCTGAGCCAGGACCAGGTGCAGCTCAAGCAGACCATCCTGGCCGTGCTCGACGTGGTGCGCGACGAATCCAGCAAGGATGCCGCCGTGCGCCTGGTGTTCGAGCCCAAGACCAGCAAGATCAGCCAGTCCGAACTCATCAACACGCTGTTGGCCAACACCAGCCTGGAAAGTTCCTCGTCCATCAACCTGACCATGGTCGGGCTGGACGGCAGGCCGACGCAGAAAAACCTGCGGCAGATGCTGACCGAGTGGATCGAGTTTCGCCAGACGACGGTGCAGCGGCGCTCGCAATACCGGCTCGACAAGGTGCTGGCCCGCATCCATATCCTGGAAGGCCGGCAGCTGGTGCTGCTCAACATCGACGAGGTGATTGCCATCATCCGCCAGTCGGATGAACCCAAGGCTGCGCTGATTGCGCGCTTCAAGCTCACCGATATCCAGGCCGATGACATTCTCGACATCCGCCTGCGCCAGCTCGCACGGCTCGAAGCCATCAAGATCGAGCAGGAGCTCAAGACCCTGCGTGAAGAGCAGGGCAAGCTCGAGGAAATCCTCGGCAGCCCGGCCGCCTTACGCCGCCTGCTGGTCAAGGAAATTGAGGCCGACGCCAAGCAGTTCGCCGATGCGCGCCGCACGCTGATTCAGGCCGAGAAAAAGGCCGTACTCGAAGTCAAGGTGCTCGACGAACCGGTGACGGTGGTCATCAGTGACAAAGGCTGGGTGCGTGCGCGCAGCGGCCACGGCCACGACGCGGCGGGCTTCGCCTTCAAGGCGGGCGACGGGCTTTACGGTACCTTTGAGTGCCGCACCATCGACACGCTGCTGGCCTTCGGCTCACGCGGCCGCATTTATTCGGTGCCGGTGTCATTGCTGCCCGGCGCGCGTGGCGACGGCCAGCCGCTCACCACCCTGATCGACCTGGAGTCCGGCACGCAGCTGGTGCATTACTTCGCGGGCCCGGCCAACGCCGCATTGCTGCTGAGCGCCAGCGGCGGCTACGGCTTCCTCGCCACGGTCGAGAACATGACGTCGCGCCTCAAAGCCGGCAAGGCCTTTATCAGCTGCGCCGAAGGCGAAACCATTTGCAGGCCGTCGCATGCCGCCTTCAACAGCGGCGCCGCGCCTTTGGTGCCGGCCACGCATGTGGCTTGCGCCTCGACCGGCGGCCGCATCCTGACGTTCGAGATTGGCGAACTCAAGATGCAGGCCGCCGGCGGGCGCGGCCTGATGCTGATCGACCTTGAAGCCAAAGACACTTTGGCCGGTGCAGCCGCTTACACGCGCAGTGTGAAGATCGAAGGTATTGGCCGCGGCGGCAAGGCGCGCGAGGAAACGCTGGAAATCCGCAGCCTGAACAATGCCCGTGCGGCGCGTGCGCGCAAGGGCAAGGCGGCCGACCTGGGTTTCAAACCCACCGGCATCAGCCGCGTTGAGTAAAACTGACTGAAAGCCATAACTGGCGGGTGCAAGCAGCTATTGATTTGATAGCAATATGCTGCGCTCGCCGGTCTGGCCAGCTATTCAGCTATTCAGCAATCAAGCTGCCAGCAACAGATCAAGCTTTTTCAGGCTTGCCACCGTCTCCAGGCAGGCTTGCGCCACTTCCTTGCCCTTGGTCAGGAAATGTTCCGTGAAGAATTTGCGGTGTTCCTCATGTTCATGAAAATGCTGCGGCGTCAGCACCGCTGAAAACACCGGCACGCCGGTTTCCAGCTGAATGCCCATCAGCGCGCTGATGACCGCGTCGGCCACAAACTCATGGCGGTAAATGCCGCCGTCCACGACCAGCCCGCAGCAGACGACACCTGCATAACGGCCCGATTGCGCGAGCTTTTTGGCGTGGAGCGGAATCTCGAACGCGCCGGGCACTTCAAACGTGTCGATGGATTCGGGGCCTGTGCCTTGCCGGGCCATCTCGGCCAGGAAGGCACCGCGGCCCTGGTCCACGATGTCTTCGTGCCAGGACGACTGGATAAAGGCGAAACGTGCCTTGGTGGGTGTGCCGCCCGAACGGGAAGCCGAAGGTGGGGAAATATCTGTCTGACTCATGGAAGCCTCTTATTAGGTGTTACCAGAATCAGGGCGCACGAGCCTGCGGCCAGCCCATGGACGCGCGAACAGCCCGCGCGGAGAGTCCGCACCAGCCATCGTCGCCCACGGCACAGCCGTAAACATCGCGCTCTCTTTCATCCGGACTGTGACCGTCGGCTTCGGAGTTGAACCGAATCTGCTGACCCTGGTTGCCGTATGAAGCACGGCAACCAGACGCTCGCGGGCTGATGCAGTTGCCTGCAAACACCGCCGGTGGGGAATTTCACCCCGCCCTGAGAACGCTGCCCGGCGAAATGGCCGGGCGCTATGAGTTTAAGCCGGGCTGCCGGATAGCGCTTGTCGCCCGCGCGTCGGCCCCACAGTCATTGCGGGTGCTGTGTAGCCGGCTTATTCGACTTCAGCCACCAGGTCAATCTCCACACAGGCGCCCATGGGAACCTGCGCCACGCCAAACGCGCTGCGTGCATGCTTGCCGGCGTCGCCGAAGATTTCAGCGAACAGCTCGCTTGCGCCGTTGGTCACCAGGTGCTGTTCGGTGTAGTCACCGGTGGAGTTGACCAGGCTCATGAGCTTGACGATGCGCTTGACCTTGCCCAGGCCGACGGCGGCTTCGAGCGTGCCCATCAGGTCGATGGCGACCGAGCGTGCGGCGGCCTTGCCTTCTTCTGTCGTCATGTTCTTGCCGAGCTGGCCGACGAGGGGCTTGCCGTCCTTCTTGGCGATATGGCCGCTCAGGAACACCAGGTTGCCGGTCTGCACGAAGGGCAGGTAAGCAGCCAGGGGCGTTGCCACGGTTGGCAGGGTGATGTTCAGTGCTTTCAGCTTGTCGTAGGCGCTCATGGTGGTCCTTTGGTTAAGAAAAATGGTTCCAGCCCAATGGGAACGAGCGCTAGCAGCTATGTTTTTGATAGCGAAGAAAGCTGCGCGGCCGGCTGGCAGTGCAGGGAATTGTAGGACGGTGCCCGGGTTCCGGAGGCCTTTGGGGTCATGAAAGGAAATGATGGAACGGCGCAGGGCCCGCGCGGCTTGTTCCGCGCCCCTTTCACCGTTCCACATGCCGGCGTCACTCGGGCTTGATGCCGGCCTTGCGCACCACTGCACCCCAGCGGTCCACTTCGTTGCGCATGAAGGCACGCAGTTCGTCGCGTGTCGAGCCTTTCAGGTCAATGCCCAGGGTGGTGAGGCGTTCGCGTGTGGAGGGATGCGCCAGCGCCGCCACTGCTTCGCTGCGCAGCCGTTCGACGATCTCGATCGGCGTGGTGGCCGGCGCCACCAGCGCCCACCACTGGTTGAACTGCATGCCCTCAATGCCGGTTTCGCGCGCGGTCGGCACGCCGGGCAGGGTAGCCAGGCGCGCATTGCCGGTCACCATCAAGGCAGAGATCCTGTTCGCGCCCAGCAGCGAACTGCCGCTGGCCAGCGTGGCGAAATGTGCGTCCACCTGGCCGGCCGCGACGTCGGTGAGCGCGGGCGCGGAGCCGCGATAGGGAATGGCGTTGACCTTGATCCCGGTGGCGCTGGAGAATAGTTCGCTGGAGAGGTGGCTGATTGAACCGTTGCCGCTGTGGGCCAGCGCCAGCGGCACCTTGCTGCTCCGGTAGTTTTTGAGGAAGCCCTTGATGTCGCCATTCTTGTACTGTGCGCTGCTGGCAAACAGCAGCAGCGGAGAGGTGCCGACCATGGACACCGGCGTGAAGTCGCGCAACAGGTCGTAAGGCATCTTGTTGAACACGGCCGGCGCAATCGCATGCGGCAGCTCGACGATGGCGAAGGTGTAGCCGTCGGGCGCGGCCCTGGCTGCGGCTTCGGTGCCGATGCGCCCGGAGGCGCCGGAGCGGTTGTCGACCACCACGCTTTGCCCCATGGTTTCGCCCATGCGCTGGGCAATCGCGCGGGCGATGGCGTCGGTGCTGCCGCCGGGTGCCCAGGGCACGATCAGGCGGATGGGTTTGTCGGGGTAGGCGGCATGGGCAGTTCCTGCGAGGGTGGCGCAGGTCAGAAGCAGGGCGGTGAGCAGTCGGGTCTTCATGGTGAAAATTCCTTTGCGGGCTGAAGAAAAAGGGGGCGTGTGGTCAGGGGACGGGGTTAAAGGTGTCGCGGTCGCCTTTGGCCGTGAGCAGGAGCAACGCGTGTTCTGATGCCTGCACCTGGCCAAGTGCGCATAGGCGGGCCAGCGCACTGAGACAGGCGCCGGCGCAAAGCTCCACCCACAGGCCTTGCGCCGCGAGTCGGGCGCTGCCCTCAATGGCGCCGGCATCATCAATGACCACGGCGCCGCCGCCCGACTGCCGCACGGCCAGTTGCTGTTGCAGCGTGACGGTGCTGCCGCCTGTCGAAAACTGCGTCGTCTGGCCGTTGAATTCCGACTGCAGCGGCGCGCCCTCGAGCACGCGGGAAAGGCGGGGGAAGGGCTCAACGGCCCACAGCCTGGGCATGTGCCCGATGAGCCCCGCCTGGTGCAAATCACGCAGTGCGCTGTAAATGCCCCAGAGCAGGTCGCCGCGGGCGGTGGGCACCAGCACGTGGTCCGGCACGCAGCCGCCGGCGACAAATTCGAGCGCCACCGCGCGGTAGCCTTCCACGCCAAAGGCCGGGCTGCCGACCGCGGGCACGCTGTAGTTGGTGAGCGCAAATGCGCCGTCCTGCTCGACCCGCCGGCGTACATGGCTCCAGCGGTCAAAGCCATGGTCGAACATCACGCGCCGGGCGCCCAGGTGATGGAGGGCCCGCGCGAAAGGTGCCGGCATGTCGCGGTAGGTGGCGATTTCGCAAGGCAGCCCGGCCGCGGCGCAATAGGCTGCTGCCGACACCGCTGCGTTGCCGCTGGAGGCCAGCACCACCGTCTGCGCGCCTGCGTCCAGCGCCCGGCTGACGGCTTGCGCCGACATGCGGTCTTTGTGCGAGCCGGTGGGGTTCATGCCCTCGTGCTTGGCGCTGAGCTGGCGCAGGCCAAGCTCGCGCGCCAGGCGCGGCAGGTCCAGGCAGGGCGTGTCGCCCTCACCCAGAGACACGCCATGGGTGTAAGGCAGCCAGTCGCCCCACTTATAACCTGTGCTGGCAGTTTTCAGCGCTTGGGGCAGCCCGGTGTAAACGGCTTCCAGGCTGGCGGGCGTGCCTTGCGCCGCGCAGTGCGGGCAGCCGGTGGGCAAATCCTGCAGCGGGTATTCACGGGCGCAGAGGATGCAGCGCAGCCCGGTCAGCCGGGGATTGCGGCTGATGGCGTTCCATGCCGCAGAGTTTGGAAGGGATTCGGGGAAAACAGGGTTCATGGGCAGATGGTAGGTAGACCATGGGCTTCTCTGCATCACTTGTTTGCGATTTAAAATAAGTAAAACTTATAGGAGGCTGCCATGGCCGAAGCCAGTGCACGTCAGATTGAGGTGTTCCGCATGGTCATGCGGCTGGGCACCGCCAACCGCGCGGCTGCAGCGCTGCACGTGAGCCAGCCGGCGGTCACGCAACTGCTGCAGCAGCTCGAAGCGCGCGCCGGGCTCAAGCTGTTTGACCGGCCCAAAGGCAAGCTCACGCCCACACCGGAGGCGCACGCTTTGATGGAAGAAGTCGAGCGGGTCTACGAAGGCCTGGAAGCCGTGCAGCGAAAAATCGTGGCCCTGCAGTCGCATGAAGACACCGTGCTGCGCATTGGTTCGCTGCACGCCATGGCGGCCAGCGTGATGCCCTGGGCGCTGGCGGAGTTCCAGCGCAGTTATCCGCGCACGCGTTGCCTGCTGCTGGTCGACAGCTCGAAAGTGCTGCGCGAGGCCCTGTTCCAGGGCGCTGTGGACTTGGCCTTCCTGGGCGATGAGGCGGACACCAGCGGCCTGGTGTCCTCGCTTTTTTACCAGGTGCCAGCGGTGTGCATCATGCCTGCAGCCCACCCACTGGCTCGCAAGCAGGTCCTGCAGCCCGGGGATCTCGCAGAAGTGCCGCTGGTGGGCCTGTCTGCCTCGGATACCGCCCAGCGCCGGCTGGAAGCCGCGTTTGCACAGGCGGGTGTGCAACCTCGCTTTGTGATTGAAACGCCTTACAGCGCAACGCAGTGTTCGCTGGTGCTGGCCGGGGCCGGGCTGGCCGTTACCAATCCGCTGGTGGCGCGTGAATATGTAGCGCTGGGCCTGCGCAGCGTCCCGCTGGCGGCGGATGTGTCGTTCCGGGCCTTGCTGGCTTTCAAGCCGCGCCAGGCCCAGTCGGGCGCCGCGCAGGAATTTGTGAGCCTGTGCCGGCGCTGCCTGGCACGCAGCCTGCCGGAGGGTTCGCTGCTGGAAGAGCTGCCAGCGCCGCCGAAGCCGCTCAATCGCCGGCGCTTGCCACCGGCTCCACCGTAACGGCCACGTCGAGGATGTGCTGCGCGCCGCCGCGGATCACACCGCGCATGGGCGATACATCGAGGAAGTCGCGGCCGATGGCCAGCGTGACGTAATCTTCACCCGGTGCACGGTTGTTGGTGGGGTCGAAGTCGAGCCAGGCGCCCAGGCCGGGGCAGTACACCGAAGCCCAGGCATGCGAAGCGTCGCTGCCCACCAGCCGCGGCTGGCCGGGCGGTGGCGTGGTGAGAAGGTAGCCGCTGACATAACGCGCCGGCAGGCCCATGGCGCGGCAGCAGGCCACCATGATGTGCGCGAAATCCTGGCACACGCCTTTGCCCAGCTTGAGCGCTTCGAGCGCCGGCGTGTTGACTTCGGTGCTTTCGCTCTCGTAGGTCATGGTGCTGTGAATGCGTTCCATCAGGTCGCGCGCTGCCTCGGGCAGCGGCCTGCCCGGCAGGAAGCTGGGGCGGGCAAATTCAATGAAGGCATCGTCGCGCGGCACATAGGGCGAGGCGAAGAGGAATTCGGAGGCGCTGTCGTAAGCTGCGCCGGCACGGTAACGGAACTGTTCGCGCACCTGCTCCCAGGCGGGGGATGCAGGCTTGCCGGCGGACAGGGTCGCTTCTGATTGCAGCGGGTTGAGGGCCGACGTGGAGACGATGCTGTCGGCCACGACGGTCAGGCTCTCATGCGCCGCCTGCAGGGAAAAGTAGGTGCGCGTGTTGCCGTAGACGTCTTCGGTTTCGCGCAGCTGGACCGGTTCGGGGTCAACCCGCAGCGCATAGTCCAGCAGGGTCTGGCCATTTCGGCTGGCGGGCTTGAGGTGCACCACATGGTGCGCGTTTTCCACCACCGGGGCATAGCGGTAACGGGTTTCGTGAACGACGTGAAGCAGCACGGAAAAACTCCTAGGGCTCAGGCGCCCAGGCTCTGGCTGGCGGAAGCCGCGTGGCTGAAGTAGCGGCGGCTCAGCGTGTCTGACAGCTCCAGCGCGGCATCGCAGCACTGCTCGAGCAACTGCACCAGCCGCCCGTCATGTTGCCCGCCGTTTTCATCTTCGCCATCGCCGGTGCTGGCCTGGGCGTCCTGGCACAAATCAGCCAGGGCCCAGCTGCCGGGGTCGGGCAGTTCCATCGCCAGGTCGGGCATGTCGCCCGGCGCGCTGCCCGCCAGCTTGGCAAGGCGCCCGCGCAGGGTCTGCACCACCCAGCCGAGGGAGCGCGGGTTGTCGCGGTCCAGCACCAGCAGGTCGAGCAGGGCCGGGATGTCGCGGCGCTGCTGGTACTGCGCGTGGAAGGTGATGGTGCTGTCGAACAGCGCCACCATGGCGTTGAAGCCGCCTTCTTCAAAGACCGATCCGGTTTCGAAACCGCGCACCAGCGCGCCGGCCAGGGTATTGAGCCGTTCAATCAGCCGGCCTACGCTCAGGAGGCGCCAGCCGTCGTCGCGTGTCATGCGGTCGGTTTGTGCACCCGTCATGGCTGAGAGGAAACCACTGGCCGATTCCAGCGCCCGCAGCGCCTCGACGGAAGAGTATTCGAGCAGATATTGGCTGGATTGGCTCTGGCTTTGCCCGCCCTGGCTTTGGGTCTGGCCCACGGCGCTGAACGATGAGCAGCGCTGGAAGAAGTCGGTCTCGGTGCGCACGATCATGTGCCACTGTTCCTGCGACAGGCGTTCGCGCACGGCAGATGCGGCGCTCTTGAGCGCCCGCAGGTTAAAGCCTACGCTGGCGGCCTGTTCGGTGTCGGCCAGGTTGGCGATCAGGGCGCGTTCGAAGACGCGGCGCGCATGCGTGGCCGGCGGCACGGTGTCCAGCACCAGCGCATTGCCGACGGCCATGCTGGTCAGCCAGGCCAGCAGCGGCTGCGACGTCTGGTCTTCGCCGCCCAGGCACTGCAGCGTGATCTGCGCCAGGCGCGTAGAGTTTTCGGCACGCTCGGTGTAGCGGCCCAGCCAGAAAAGATTTTCGGCCGCGCGGCTGGTTACTGGCGGACGGTGGCGCAGCGGCGCTGCGGCCCAGACAGGCGCCGGCTGCTCGGTGCGCGATGCGGTGGTGTGTTCGGCCGCCGCCTTGGTTGCCGAGGGGTCGCCCAGCACCCACACGTCGGCACTGCTGCCGCCGTGCTGCATCGACGACATGTTTTCGTTCTTGCCCGCCAGCCGTGCCAGCCCGCCCGGCAGCACCTGCCAGGAGCCGTTGCCGTCGGCCACCGCAAACACGCGCAGCATGGCCGAGCGCGGGGAAATCCGCTCGCCCTGCCAGGTTGGCGTTTGCGGCAGCGGCAGGTAGGCCTGCACGGTGAAGTCTTCGCCCCGGCGAACAATGCGGCCGGCCCATTCGTCCAGCGCGCGGCGCGACAGGGTATGGCCGATGACGGATTCCATGCCGGTGCCCGGATAGGTCGGCTTGATCACGCAGGTCTTGAGCTGGCTCAGCACGTCCTGCATCACCGCCTGCTCGCCGCACCACCAGGTGGCCAGCGAGGGCAGGGCCAGCGTTTCACCGAGCAGGTGCTCGGAGAGCGCGGGAAGAAAGCCGAGCAGCGCGCTGGATTCGAGGAAGGCCGAGCCCGGCGTGTTGACCACCAGCACATTGCCCGCGCGTATCACCTGTAGCAGGCCGGGCACGCCCAGTGTGGAGTCCGAGCGCAGTTCCAGCGGATCGAGAAATTGGTCGTCCAGGCGCTTGAGCAGCCCGTGCACACGCTCCAGGCCGCGCAGGGTTTTCAGGTAAAGCTTGTCATCGCGCACCAGCAGGTCGCTGCCCTCGACCAGTGTCAGGCCCAGGAAGCGCGCCAGGTAGGCATGCTCGAAATAGGTTTCGTTGTAGGGGCCGGGCGTCAGCAGCACCACGCGGCTTTCCTCGTTGCTGTCCGTCGGGCTCATGGCCTTGAGGCCATCCACCAGCGCCTTGTACGACGCGGCCAGCCGCTCGACCTTCATTTCGCGGAAGGCTTCGGGGAACAGCAGTGAAATCGTCAGGCGGTTTTCGAGCAGGTAGCCCAGGCCCGAAGGCGCCTGCGTGCGCTGCGACACCACCGACCAGCGGCCGTCGGGGCCGTGCGCGATGTCGAAGGCGGCAATGTGCAGATAGGTGCCGCCGGCCGGCTGCACGCCCTGCATGCCGCGCAGGTAACCCGGGTGGGCATGCACCAGCGCGCTGGGCAGCAGGCCCTTGGAGAGCAGCTCCTGCGGGCCGTAGATGTCGGCCATCACGCGGTCCAGCAGGCGGGCGCGCTGCTGGATACCGGCCTCGATCTGCGCCCAGTCGGCGGGCGAAACCATCATGGGGAACAGGTCCAGCGACCAGGGCCGCTGCGGGCCGTTGGCGTCGGCGTAGACGTTGTAGGTCACGCCGTTGTCGCGGATCTGGCGGCGCAGGTTGGCGGTGCGGTGGTTCAGGTCGTAAAAACCGTCGCTGCCGAGGAAATTGAAAAAGCGTGTCCAGTCGGGCGACAGGGCGTCGTCCATCCCGGCCGCCGGGGCTTCGGGCCGGGCCGGGGCTGTTTCAGGGGGGCTGCCCGCGGCCCGCAGCGCGGGCTGTGCCGGCGCGGCCGCTTCAGCGGGCGCGGGGCCTTCGGACACACGGCCCCGCAACTCATCGAAATGCCCCGCTGCCGCATGAGGCGCCAGCGCGGCAGCCAGTGCGCAGGGGGATTCAAGCGACTGGGCGGCAAAAAGTGACTGGGTGTTATTTTCCACGTGGGTGCAAGTATGCCTGCGGCCCATCCCCTGCAAGGCTCAAGGCGGGTTCAATGCGCGGCCAAATGGCTATTTATGCCGCCTGTGCATGCAAATGTTGCAGCCATAAGACAGCCGTTGACGGTACGGGGAGGCGCTTCGCCCGGGGTTTCAAGCCCCGGGCCGCTGCCGCAGGCACGGATTCAGCGCAGATCGAGTGTGAACGGGAACTCCCGGCTCGGCTGCGCCGGCGCCACGCGCATCTTGCCGGGTGTATGGCCCATGCGGAAAAAGCGCGTGAGCCGGCGGCTTTCAGCCTCGTACGAATTGACCGGCAGCGTGTCGTAGCTGCGCCCGCCTGGGTGCGCCACATGGTACTGGCAGCCGCCCAGCGAGCGTTCCATCCAGGTGTCGACGATGTCAAACGTGAGCGGTGCATGCACACCGATGGAAGGGTGCAGGGCCGACGGCGGGTTCCAGGCCTTGTAGCGCACACCGGCCACATATTCGCCGACGCGGCCGGTGCTTTGCAGCGGCAATGCCCGGCCGTTGACGGTGACGACATAGCGGTTGTCGTTCAGGCCCGTCACATGCACTTCGACGCGCTCCAGCGATGAATCCACGTAACGCACCGTGCCACCGGCCGAGCCTTCTTCGCCCATCACGTGCCAGGGCTCCAGCGCGCTGCGCAGCGTGAGTTCGATGCTGTTGGACTTGACCTGCCCGATTAGCGGGAAGCGGAACTCGAAGTGAGGTTCGAACCAGGCCATGTCGAAGGCGTAGCCGGCTTCGCGCAGCTCGGTCAGCACGTCTTCAAAATCCATGCGGATAAAGCCCGGCAGCAGGAAGCGGTCGTGCAGTTCGGTGCCCCAGCGTGTGACACGGCCGTGGTAGGGCTTGTTCCAGAAGCGCGATACCAGCGCGCGCAGCAGCAATTGCTGGGCAATGCTCATGCGCGCATGTGGCGGCATTTCAAACGCGCGCAACTCCAGCAGGCCCAGGCGCCCGGTGGCGGAGTCGGGCGAATACATCTTGTCGATGCAGAACTCGCTGCGGTGTGTGTTGCCGGTGACGTCGACCAGGATGTTGCGCAGCGTGCGGTCCACCAGCCAGGGCGGCATGTCGGCGCCGTATTTTTTGCGGTTGTTCTCGATCTCGCGCAGGGCGATTTCCAGTTCGTACAGCTGGTCGTTGCGGGCCTCGTCCACACGCGGTGCCTGGCTGGTCGGGCCGATGAACATGCCCGAGAACAGATAGCTCAGCGACGGGTGGTTGTGCCAGTAGGCGATCAGGCTGCCCAGCACCTCGGGCTTGCGCAGGAAGGGGCTGTCGGCGGGCGTCGCGCCACCCAGCACAAAGTGGTTGCCGCCGCCTGTGCCGGTGTGCCGGCCATCGGTCATGAACTTCTCGGCCGACAGGCGCGTCTCGTGTGCGATCTGGTAGAGAAACTCGGTGTGTTCCACCAGTTCGCCCCAGTTGTAGGCTGGGTGGATGTTGACTTCGATGACCCCTGGGTCAGGCGTGACCTGCAGCATTTTCAGGCGCGGGTCGCGTGGCGGCGGGTAGCCTTCAAGCACGATGCTCACACGCAGCGACTGCGCCGTGGCTTCCACTGCGGCCAGCAGATCGAGGTAGTCTTCCAGCCGCTCCATCGGCGGCATAAAGACATAGATCGCACCCACTTCGCCGCGGCCCGACTTGTTGGCTTTGCTGTCCGGGTCGGCCTTCGGTTTGTCTTTGGGGCCATTGGCGCGGGATGGGTCTCGTACTTCCACGCAGAGCGCGGTGCGCGTGAGCCAGGCGGCCGATTCAAAGGGCTTGGGCGCGCGATCGTCGGCAGGCGTCGTTTCCTCTGCGGCTGGCTTGCCATTCAACCCGTCCGTACCGTTCGTTCCGTTGTTTCCCAGCGGACGGAACTGCAGGATGCGGCTGGCTTGCGACAGCGCGGTATTGCCCGTCATGTAGCGCGCCATGTATTGCGCCAGCGAACTGGCGCTGCCGCCTGCCGAAGGGGCTGCCGGTATGGCACCACTGGGCGCGCTGAAGCTGCCGTTGTAGCGCGCCGCCAGTGAGGAAGCCGCCGGCAGGTCCTGTCGCGGCGCAAATGGATCGGACTCGATCATGTAAGGGTAGTCGGTCTTGGACACCCAGGGCACCGAATCCAGCGGCAGGCGATAACCCATGGGCGAATCGCCCGGCATGAGATACATGCGCTCTTCGCGGAAGAACCAGGGGCCGGTGGTCCATTTGGGCCCACTCAGCGCGGGCGAGGCGCCTGCGTTTCGTTGCTTGAGTTGCTCCTTGGTTTGCAGCGGCAGCACATAGCCCACGACGGAATCCAGGCCCTGCATGAAGACGCGGCGCAGGCGTTCGCGCTCCATGGCGTCGTCCAGCTTCGAATCAAATGGGTCGACATTGACTGGCAGCCGGCGTTCGCGCCAGAGGTAGTACCAGGTATCTTCATAGCCTGGCGTGATGTAGGTGGTGGCCAGGCCCAGCTTGCCCGCTAGTGTCTGCACAAAACGCTGCGCGTCGGCGCTGGTGTAGTTGCAGGGCTGGCGCTCGTCGGCGAAGAGGCTCGGGTTTTGCCAGATCGGCTGGCCATCCTTGCGCCAGAAAATGCTGAGTGCCCAGCGCGGCAATTGCTCGCCCGGGTACCACTTGCCCTGGCCGAAATGCAGGAAGCCGCCTTCGCCATATTCGGCGCGCAGCTTTTGCACGAGCTCGGTCGCATAGCCGCGTTTGGTCGGGCCCAGTGCGTCGATGTTCCATTCGGCCGCGTCTCGGTCGGTGGTGGCCACAAAGGTCGGTTCGCCGCCCATGGTCAGGCGCACGTCGCCGGCCGCCAGGTCTTTATCGACCTTTTCGCCCAATGCCAGCACCGCTTGCCATTGCTCCTCGGTGTAGGGCTTGGTCACGCGCGGCGATTCGTAAATGCGCTGCACCGCCATGTGGTGCTCGAACTCGACTTCGGATTTGTCGACGCCGCCTTCGACCGGGGCGGCACTGGATGGCTCGGGCGTGCACGCCAGCGGGATGTGGCCTTCGCCGGCCATCAGGCCGGACGTCGGGTCCAGGCCGACCCAGCCGGCGCCGGGCAAAAACACCTCGCACCAGGCGTGCAGGTCGGTGAAATCGGCTTCCGCACCGCTGGGGCCGTCGATGGATTTGACGTCGGCTTTCAGCTGGATCAAATAGCCCGAGACAAAGCGCGCGGCCAGGCCCATGTGCCGCAGTAACTGCACCAGCAGCCAGCCGGTGTCGCGGCAGGAGCCGCAGGCCAGGCGCAGGGTTTCTTCAGGCGTCTGCACGCCGGGCTCCATGCGAATGGAGTATTTGATGTCCGACTGCAGGCCCTGGTTCAGGCCCACCAGGAAGTCGATGGTGCGCTTGGGCGTGCGGTCGATTTTTTCGAGGTAGCGCTTGAGCAGCGGTGTGGCCGGCTGGGTGGCCAGGTAGGGCGCCAGTTCGCGGGCCTGCAATGCGTTGTAGGTAAACGGGAATTCCTCGGCAGCCGGTTCCAGGAAGAAGTCAAACGGGTTGAACACCGCCATTTCCACCACCAGGTCCACCGTGACCTTGAACTCGCGCGTCGGCTCGGGAAACACCAGCCGGGCCTGGTAATTGGCAAACGGGTCCTGCTGCCAGTTGATGAAGTGGCCGGCGGGCTCAACCCTGAGGGAATACGACAGTACCTGTGTGCGGCTATGCGGCGCAGGCCGCAGGCGGACGACCTGGGGGCCGAGTTTGACCAGGCGGTCGTATTTGTAATGCGTGATGTGGCTCAGGGCGACGTGGATGGACAAGGCAACCTCGCTTTTAAAGGAGAGGGCGTGCAATCACGCCCTCAGGAAAATACGCTCAACAGACCGCCACATCTTGCGGTCTCAGGAACGCCGTGTAAACAGCTTACCCGGATTTGGTGGCATTTCTGAAAGCAAGAGCTGCGCCACGTGGTCTCTTGAGTGTGAACCGGCTGTTTGGCGCTGTTTGTTGTTTACCTGCCGCGCTTTCCCGTTAAGCTCAAAGCGGTCAGCGCATAAAAACAGTTCAAAGGGGAGGCGGGGTTTGAATCGACCTGTATCGGCCGGGGCACGGCTGTATGCGGCAAGCCCGGGGCCGGTGTTTGCCGGTTTTATTGCGGGTGTTGCCTTGCAGTTGCAGCAGTCCGCCTTGTGGCCGCAACAGGTTTATGCCGCCATGGCCCTGCTGGCCTGCATCCTGGCTGGCCTGTACCTGCGCTTTGGCAGACAGGGCCTTCCTTCATGGGGCCGGGTGGTTTCGGCCTTTGCCCTTGCTGCCTTGCTCGGCGTGGGCCTCACGGGCTGGCGTGCCGGCGTCTTTCTGTCTGCGGCGCTCAATCCGGCGCTGGAGGGCCGCGATATCGAGGTCACAGGCCAGGTGCTGGCCATGCCGCAACCCGGGGAAGACGGCCTGCGTTTCCGCCTTGCCGTGGAATCCGCGCGCCTCAATGGCGGCACAGTCGCCTTGCCGCCGCACATCATGCTGGGCTGGTATTCGGGCTTTGCCGGGCGCGAGCCCACCGTGCCGGCGCAGGACGCCGACCCATTCGAGATAGCGCTGGCCTTGCAGCGCCAGCCGCAAGCCCTGCGCGCCGGAGAACGCTGGCAAATGACGGTGCGGCTCAAGGCGCCGCACGGCAACAGCAACCCGTTTGGTTTTGACTACGAACTCTGGCTGTGGGAGCAGGGCATACAGGCCACGGGCTATGTGCGTGCCGGCCCGCGCGACGCACCGCCGGCAAAACTCTCCAGCAGCTGGCAACACCCCATTGAGCAGGCCCGGCAAGCCGTGCGCGAAGCGATTTTTGGGCGCATTGAAAACCGGCAGCTGGCAGGCGTCATTGCCGCGCTGGTGGTCGGCGACCAGGCCGCCATCGAACGTGCCGACTGGGATGTGTTTCGTGCCACGGGCGTAGCTCACTTGATGAGTATTTCAGGCCTTCATATAACGATGTTTGCCTGGGCTGCCTCACTGCTGATCGGCGCGCTGTGGCGGCGATCAGCGCGTTTCACGCCGCGGTTGTGCCTGGTGTTGCCGGCAGCCGCTGCAGGTGCTTTGGGCGGCTTGCTGCTTGCCACCCTGTATGCATTGTTTTCCGGCTGGGGCGTGCCCGCGCAGCGAACCATCTGGATGCTGGCCACCGTGATCCTGCTTCGGCAAGGCGGCAGGCAATGGCCCTGGCTGCAGACCTGGCTGCTGGCCATGGCCGTGGTGGTGGCGCTGGACCCATGGGCGTTGATGCAAGCCGGATTCTGGCTATCTTTTGTCGCGGTGGGTGTTTTGTTTGCTACAGATTCAGGAGCTGCTCGCGCACGGGGGGAAAGGGCTGCAGCCCAATTTGACTCAAAAAATCAGCCTGAGAACGAGCGCTGGTGGCTGCGCCGGCCCAGGTGGCTGGACGGCGTTGCCCGCGCCATGCGGGAGCAATGGGTCGTCACGCTGGCGCTCACGCCCCTGTCGCTGCTGCTGTTCAACCAGGTTTCGCTGGTCGGCCTGCTGGCCAATGCCGTGGCCATTCCGGTGGTGACGCTGGTCATCACGCCGCTGGCTTTGCTGGGCGTGGCGTGGGCGCCGGTGTGGTCGCTGGCGGCATGGTCGGTCGGCGGGCTGGCGATATTTTTGCAATGGCTGGCGAGCTGGCCGCTGGCCTCGGTCAGCGTGGCGGCGGCGCCGCTGTGGTGTGCTGTCGCCGGCGTGGCGGGCGGCGGCCTGTTGGCCACGCGCCTGCCGTTTCATTTTCGAGCGCTGGGCCTTCCGCTGTTGCTGCCGGTGCTGTTGTGGCAACCGGCCCGCGTGGCACCGGGGCAGTTCGAGCTGCTGGCCGCGGACATCGGGCAGGGCAATTCCGTGCTGGTGCGCACGGCAAGCCACACGCTGCTGTATGACGCCGGCCCGCGCTTTTCGCGCGAAAGTGATGCCGGGCACCGCGTGCTGGTGCCGCTGCTGCGCGCGTTGGGGGAGCGGCTGGACATGCTCATGATCAGCCACCGGGACATTGACCACATTGGCGGCGCGCAGGCTGTGCTGGCCATGCAGCCGCAAGCCAGCCTGCTGAGTTCAATTGAAGACGCGCATCCGCTGCAAACGCTGCGCAAAGCCAGCCGCTGCGTGGCCGGCCAGCGCTGGGAATGGGACGGCGTGGCATTTGAGGTGCTGCACCCCGTGGCCGCCGATTACGACGCTGCCAGCAAGTCAAATGCCATGAGCTGCGTGTTGCGCATCTCCACCAGCGTCCCTGGCGGCAGCCGCACAGCCCTGCTGGTCGGCGACATCGAATCGCCGCAGGAACTCCGGCTGGCAACCAGCGTTCCGGCCAGCCTCAAGGCTGACTTTCTGCTGGTACCCCACCACGGCAGCAAAACATCGTCCAGCGCGGTGTTCCTCGATGCCGTCAGGCCGCAGTGGGCGGTGGTGCAGTCGGGTTACCGAAACCGTTTTGGCCACCCGGTGGAGTCCGTGGTGGCGCGCTATGAGGAGCGCGGCATACGCCTGGTGAAGTCGCCGCAGTGCGGGGCTGCCACCTGGCGAAGCCTTCGCCCCGGGGAGATTTTGTGCCAGCGGGAGCAGGGCAGGCGCTACTGGCATCATGTGCCTGAACGCTAAAAATATTGGCGGACGCACCGCCTTGGCGCATAACTTGCTAAGCTACGTTAAAACAATTGCCATGCGCATAACTTGCTGGAGATCAAGCCAATGAGCCGACCGATGTTCGACGAAATGAACGCCACGGAGTCCAGCGTCCGTGAGCATTACCAGGGTTACCAGCGTTGGCTGGCCCGGCAGCCTGCCGACGTGATGCAGGCCCGCCGCGCCGAAGCTGAAATGATTTTCCGCCGGGTCGGCATCACTTTTGCGGTTTACGGTGCCAAGGACGAAGACGGCGCCGGCACCGAACGCCTGATTCCCTTTGACCTGATTCCCCGCATCATCCCCGCCCACGAATGGGCCAGCATGGAAAAAGGCCTGGTACAACGCGTCACCGCGCTCAACCGCTTCATCCACGACGTGTACCACGGCCAGGAAATCATCAAGGCCGGCGTGGTGCCGTCCGAGCAGATCTTCCAGAATGCGCAGTTCCGCCCCGAAATGATGGGCGTTGATGTACCCGGCAATATCTATTCGCACATCAGCGGCATCGACATCGTCCGTGCACCCGATGCGCAGGGCAATGGCGAGTACTACGTGCTCGAAGACAACCTGCGCGTGCCCAGCGGCGTGAGCTACATGCTGGAAGACCGCAAGATGATGATGCGGCTCTTTCCCGAGCTTTTCAGCGAAAACCGCGTTGCGCCCGTGGCGCATTACCCCGACCTTCTCCTCGAAACCCTGCGCGGCATGGCGCCGCCGGCCACGGCCGAGCCCACGGTGGTGGTGCTGACGCCCGGCATGTACAACTCGGCCTATTTTGAACACGCCTTCCTGGCGCAGCAAATGGGCGTCGAGCTGGTCGAGGGGCAAGACCTCTTCGTCAAGGACAACTTCGTCTACATGCGCACCACGCGCGGCCCCAAACGCGTCGACGTGATCTACCGCCGTGTCGACGACGACTTCCTCGACCCGCTGGCCTTCCGCCCCAATTCCACCCTGGGCTGCGCGGGCCTGCTCAATGTGTACCGCAGCGGCAATGTCTCGCTGTGCAACGCCATCGGCACCGGCGTGGCAGACGACAAGTCGATCTACCCTTACGTGCCCAAGATGATCGAGTTCTACCTCGGCGAAAAGCCCATCCTGAAAAACGTGCCGACCTACATGTGCCGCAACAATGAGGATTTGCAGTACACCCTGGCCAACCTGAAAGACCTGGTCGTCAAGGAAGTGCACGGCGCCGGCGGCTACGGCATGCTGGTGGGGCCAGCTGCCACCAAGGCCGAGATCGAAGAGTTCCGTGCGGCCTTGCTGGCCAATCCGTCGGGCTACATTGCGCAGCCCACCCTCAGCCTTTCAACCTGCCCCACGTATGTGGAAAGCGGCATTGCACCGCGCCATATCGACTTGCGGCCCTTTGTGCTGAGCGGCAAGGAAGTGCAGATGGTGCCGGGCGGCCTCACGCGCGTGGCGCTCAAAGACGGCTCGCTGGTGGTCAATTCGTCGCAGGGCGGCGGCACCAAAGACACCTGGATATTGCAGGACGGCTCGTCCATGCAGTACCAGTCCCAATCGCAGTCGCAATCCCGGGGAGGAATGTAATCATGTTGTCACGCACTGCAGACCACCTCTTCTGGATGTCGCGCTATACCGAGCGGGCGGAGAATACAGCGCGTATGCTGGATGTGAACTACCAGACCTCGTTGCTGCCGCAGTCCGATGCGCTGGTACAGGCCGGCTGGCAGGGCCTGCTCAGCATCAGTGAGCTCAAGCCCTCGTTTGCCGCCAAGTACGGCGACACCATCAACCCGCGCGATGTGATGGACTTCATGGTGCGCGATGAGAAAAACTCGTCCAGCATCATTTCATGCCTGCAGAACGCCCGTGAAAACGCCCGGGCCGTGCGCGGCACGCTGACCACCGAAGTATGGGAAACGCAGAACCAGACTTACCTGGAAGTCATCCGCATGTTGCGCAGCGGCGACTTCGAGCGCGACCCGGGCCAGTTCTTTGAATGGGTCAAGTTCCGTTCGCACCTGTCGCGCGGCGTGACCCTGGGCACCATGCTGCAGGACGAAGCCTTTCACTTCCTGCGGCTGGGCACCTTCCTCGAGCGCGCCGACAACACCGCGCGGCTGGTGGACGTGAAGTTTCACGCCGTGCAGAACGACTTCCTCGGCATGGCCGGTGAGAAAGACCAGGAATACGACTTCTACCACTGGAGCGCCATCCTGCGCAGCGTTTCGGGCTTTGAGGTTTACCGCAAGGTCTACCGCGACGTCATCAAGCCCGAGCGCGTGGCCGAGCTGCTGATCCTGCGCGCCGACATGCCGCGCTCCCTGCTGGCCTGCCTGAACGAAGTCATGAGCAACCTTGCCATGGTGACCAGCGACACCAGCAGCGAAACC
The DNA here is from genome assembly GCF_056405675.1 of Polaromonas sp. P1_F4. Classification (NCBI taxonomy): domain Bacteria; kingdom Pseudomonadati; phylum Pseudomonadota; class Betaproteobacteria; order Burkholderiales; family Comamonadaceae; genus Polaromonas; species Polaromonas sp. P1_F4. Next base: position 223,097 of record NZ_JBFUBP010000004.1, read on the forward strand.
CAGCGCCGCGCCGGCAAATTGCGCGCCGACCTGCAGTACGCACGCATCGACGAAATCCTGGCAACGGGCCTGCACGCCTTCCTGACGCAGTTCCTGGACCGCGTGAATGAGCTGGGCGCACACATCAGCCGCGAGTTTTTGGTGCCGGCCACCACTTGAAAGACGGTAACCCACCGGCCGCAGCGCCGGGCCAGCCAAGGCAAGCCCGGCGCCGCTGGAAGGCAGAGGCTTGATGAAACTGCACGTCAGACACATCACCGACTACCGGTACACCGAGCCGCTGCGCTATGCGCTGCAGACGCTGTGGCTCACGCCGCAGTCCAGCCTGGCGCAGACGGTGCATTTCTGGAGCCTGGGCGCGCCCGAAAAACTCTTTACCCAACGCGACGCCTTTGGCAACACCATCAGCTCCTACACCTTTGTGGGCAAGGATGCCGATAACGTGCGCTGGAGCCTGGTCAACGCGGCTGGTGATGTGGAAACCTTTGGCGTGGCTGAGTTCAACGACCCGGAAACCCTGCCGCATCCGTATTTTTTTCTGCGTGCCACGCATCTGGCTGAGCCGCATTGGGAGCTCGCCGAATTTGGCCGCCGCTTTATCCCGCAAAGCCTTGACGGCACCGCAAGCTTGCCGTCCCTGCTGGCATTGAGCCAGGGCGTGGCAGACGCTGTGGGCTACCTGAAAAACAGCACCAGCGTGACGACCACGGCGCTGGAAGCCTTCAAGTCCGGGGCAGGCGTCTGCCAGGACCAGGCCCACGTCATGGTCGCCATCTGCCGCAGCCTGGGCTACCCAGCGCGCTATGTCAGCGGCTACTTCTACGCCGCCAACGAGCCCGACCTTGCCAGCCACGCCTGGTGTGACGTGTGCCTCGATGTGGCCACCCGCCGCTGGGTCAGCATCGACGTCACCCACAGCTGCCTGATCGACCAGCGCCACGTGCGCCTGGCCATGGGCACTGACTACAACGCCTGCCCCCCCATCAAGGGCGTGCGGCAGGGCGGCGGGGAAGAGTCGATGACGGTGGAGATCACGATTCAGCCGGTGTGATCGCTTGCCGGGAAGCTGCCAGAGCTGCTAGATTCGCCAGATACAACAAGGAGCCAGGATGAAAAATCGATTCCTACTTTTCGGGACAACTGCCATCTTCAGCCAGATTCTTCTGGTTTTTTCATTGGTGCTTTATTCAGGCGCTGCTGCAGCGGTTGAGGGCGCCTACGACGCCCAGCTCACGAAGTGGAAGTCGCATGAGGATGTTGCCAAGTGGCTCAAGTCCAACTTCGTTTTCGACAAGTCGCGCCAGTCCATGGTGCAGGCACATATCGCATCGAATGGGCCGGAGAATGTACTGACTCGCAAACCACAGACTTTTTTTGAAAAACCCAGTGGTCATTGCCGCGATTCCGCGGCGTTTGCCAGGGATGCCCTGAACAAGATCAGCCCTGAATACAACGCCCGCTACATCTTTATCAAGAACAAATCAGGCCCGCCGAATCACTGGGTGACAGGTTTCAAATACAACAACAAAATCTACGTCATCGACTACGGTGCCGGCCCGGCCTGGTGGCAGATGGAAGGTGTGCACGGACCGTACGACAACCTTGACGGCTATAAAGAATTTCTTGCGGCGCTGAACGTCAAGCACTTTTCGCCCGAGTTTGTACGCTGGCGCGATGTCGTGGGACAGGAAGACTAGGCTAGCCCGCCCATCAAGGCGATCGGCGCGGGGAAGAGTCCATAACCGCGGAGATCACGATCCAGCCGGTGTGAGCCCACCGGGGCGTGAGGGGCAGGTGCAGAGTGAAGGACGACAGGCTGAGATCCGGCCCAACTCAGGACTTTGCTATCAATTCAATAGCTGCTTGCGTTCGCTGTGATTGGGCTAGGGGCCCAAATGGCTCACAAAAGGGCCAAAACCCGTTCAGAACGCCGGTTCAACGCTTCCAATGGCCGCGCGAGGTGCAAAAAGGTCGGTGGCGGCCCTATGGGTTCATTTTTAGGCAATAAAAGTGACTGCAGGCCAATAGGGACGGGCGCAAGCAGCTATTGAACTAATAGCATGGTGGATGGGCGCATTCTCGCGGCGGGCAGAAAACCGGCCAGCAACGGCGAGCTATGTCTGGTGCTGAGCGGCTGATTGAGCCCGTTACAGCAGGTTGCAAGCACGGACTTCTGCCGCGGGATCAAGCGGCATACATTTCGATCTATATTTCGACAGGCGCCGGGTAGCGCACCACCGTATGTGCGGCCCCTTGGCTGCCATCGTGCCTCGCGTACCCTTTGAAGGAGATTCCCATGGCTGAGTTGGTTGCCCGGTCGGAGATGCTCATTCGACGTCCCGCTGCAGAGGTTTTCAATGCGTTTGTCCAACCTGATCTCATCACAAGGTTCTGGCTGAAAAGTACCACCGATCCGCTTAGCCAGGGTGCTCAAGTTGAGTGGCAATTCATGGTTCCCGGTGCCACTGAGCGTGTGCGTGTCACCGCATTCGACGCGCCGCGCCGTATTGCGTTTTCCTGGCTGGAAGGCGGGCTTGACGTCGACATGAAGTTTGCCGAGGAACAAAAAGGCGCGACTGTCGCAAGTGTTGAGGTCCGGGGGTTTGAAGACGACGGCGGCACGGACCCGGTGGTGAATGCCACCGAAGGGTTCGCCATCGTCCTGTGCGACCTGAAGGTGTTCCTTGAAACAGGTCACCCGGCAGGGCTGGTGAAAGACAAGGCGGAGTTGATACATCGTACCCGCGATACCTGAACGCCCATCGGGAATTGCCTGGAGGCGTATGCTTTGGCGCGAGATGCGGTACGCTTTCACGATGACCGATATCAGGCCCGCAACCTTCCCCGATGACCTTGAGCATGTCGTAGCCATCCTTCGGGAGTACGTCGCCAGCCCAAGCGTAAGCCTTGCCTTCCAGAATTACGAAGCGGAGTTCGCTGCATTACCCGGAAAGTACGCCGCGCCCGATGGTCGCCTGCTTCTCGCATGGAAGGGCGCAACTGTCGTTGGCTGTGCCGCGCTTCGCCGCGTTGACGGAACCACCTGCGAAATGAAGCGCGTCTACGTGCGGCCTGATGCGAGAGGCGAAAGCCTTGGGCGACGGCTCATCGAGCGCATCCTCGATGAGGCGCGGGCTGCGGGCTACTCCCGCATCTGTCTTGATGTCTTGCCTGAGTTCTCTGCCGCGCAGCGCATCTACGAGTCCTTGGGTTTTCAACCTGCGGCCCCTGTTACCTTCAATCCCGTTCCCGGCACCAAGTACCTGGCGCTCGAACTCTCGGCGTTGCGGCTTGCGGATGCGGCCTGACTCTTCCTTCTCGCGAGCGCCTTACGGTAGGCTGTGCCTGCCTGCAGTCGTCACTTCAGCCAAAGATTAACCGTATGCGTCCTGCTTTTGCCATCGCCATCCTCGCCATTGCCGCAAGCGGTGGCGCACACGCCACCGGCTCCTTGTCGTTCGAAAGTGCCGGCTACGTTCTTGACTTCGAGATAGGGCAGCAGGAGCGCCCCGTTCTGGCTGGTGTGTCGTTCGCCGCGCCTGGGGCAAGTTCGAATTCGATACTTCGGCCGCCGCATCTGGTGGTCGTGGCATTTGATACAAAGGCAAAAATCCTGCTCGTTCGCTACAAGAATCCCGGGGACAGCAAGCTGCCGCCGGATTTTGAGCTTTCAGTCCGTGGCAGCGAAGGCATCTTGAAGATGCCGAATCGCTCAGTCACCGGCAGGTTCAACTGGGAAATGTGAGCTGAGAATGCCACTCGCCGCATAACGCCAACGTTGAGTGCCGCAACGCGCATATGCTTCACCTTTACGATCGCGAGACTTCTGGCAATGCCGGCAAGGTCCGCCTGCTGCTGGTCTTCCTGGGCATTCCGTATGATCGAACCCTCGTTCCCTTAACGGTCGATCATTTCAGCCGCCCTCGGTGGCCTGTTTGTATTGAATATTGGACCCCATCATGAACAAATTGCTTGTCTTCCAGCTCACGGTTCAAAGCTCCTATGTCGGCAACGTTGAGCATGATGCTGAAGGTGATCACTTCGACACGGTTCAGTGGTGGTTCTCGGAAAACGAGACCTGGCGCATCAAAACGTTTGCAATAGACCAGGACATCCACACGCATCGTATTGCGGGCCCAATCGCTGAAGAAGTTGCAATGGAGAACACCATGAAGCACTACGAAGACGTGGTCGAGAGAGCGTTTGCCGTCGAGTTCGACGATCTGGGTGACGAGAGCGAGGTGTCGGAAGTCATGGAAGATTTAGGGGGAGCCTCCGCGCTGGAGATTGCAAGAAACGGGAGCCAGTTTGCCTTCTGGAATCCGTCACGCCTGAAGTACACCTCCAAGAGTCAACCGGTCTGAAGCTCAACCACTCATGTCAAACACCTGCCCACAAGAACAAAACTCATGAAATTCGAATTTGGAACGCCGAGGGCGCTGGACGATATCTTGCTGCAGGACGCCAAGAACCATCCCATTTGGTTGTGGGCCTGGGAGGCCGGACTGGAGGACGAGGTGGAAGATGAGACGTGGCAGTGCCCGGTCTTGAACACATCGGATGTCACGGATGCAATGACGGAGCCGGTCATTACGCTGCGCATCGAGGGGAGCGATGTGATTGGCTCGGCCAGCTACAACGTGGAGCTTGATCAACTGGAAGCAATTTCCATCTGGGAGAACGGTGCCTGGGCAGGAATCCAGGAGACCACGCTGGCGACACCGATTACGTTGATTGCTGTCCCCAGCATTCGCGGCGTCACGGGTGTCAGGTTTGTTTGCAGTGAACCCGACGAAGATCGAGCTTCACGTGAGGGCTGACTGCGGTGGGTATTCGGGGCTGGAGCGGCGCATGACGCAATTTGCCAGCTCGGTCGGCACGGATGTTCGGCCACCCTGCTTTGCATGCTTGTTGGCTGCCGATTGATTTCAACGTCAGGCTAAAAATGCGTTACCCGGAATCAAAACCGCCATGGACCGGCAGCTGCCTTTGCGCAAAGGTGCAGTACCAGCTGACTGCGCATCCGCTGACGTTCTATGCGTGTCATTGCACAGACTGCCAGCGGCGCTCCGGCAGTAGCATGCGGCTGGCCATGTGGGTTGACCGCTCGGCGCTGGAGGTCACGCAGGGAAGCCCGCAGCTCCTGACGTTTGACATGGGAAACGGGCGCCAACGCAGGGCGAAAGTGTGTGTTGATTGCGATACCCGGTTGTGGGCGGAACCGGCCGACAAGCCGACCATGGCGGCGTTGCTGCCCGGCACATTGCACAACGCGCGGGAGTTTGAGCCTGTTGCGCACCTCTGGACAAAAAGCGCGCTTTCCTGGGTGGTGATTCCGCCAGGCGTTGCCGTGTACGAAACCCACCCCGATCGCCCGGGGGAGCTCGCCAGGCTGTGGCAGGAGGCGATGCAACAGCGTGGCTCCGTAAACACTGGTCGAGCCTGCAAATTGTGGCGGGCTGAATTTCCCCTTTCCTCCAACACATCAACATCAGACCTTAATCCCATGACGACAACAGCCCTCCTTATCATCGACGTTCAGACGGCTCTTTGTTCCGGTGAGGGCGGGGCCTTTGAAAGCCGGCGCGTCATCGACAGAATCAACCAGGTGTCTGCCAAGGCCCGCGCCGCGGGAGCTCCCGTCATCCTGATCCAGCACGAGGCGCCGAATGATCCACTGGAATATGGCACTGAAGGGTGGAAACTCGCGGATGGCCTGGACACCCAGCCGACCGATATCCGCCTGCGGAAGAAGGCAACGGATTCGTTCCACAACACGGAACTGCACGCGCTGCTGCAGGAGCGTGGGATCAAAAAGCTGATCATCTGCGGCATGCAAAGCGACTTTTGCGTAGACACAACAACCCGGCGGGCCCTGGCGCTCGGTTATCCGGTTATCCTGATTTCGGATGGCCACTCCACCGTGGACAACGGAATCCTCACCGCGGCACAGATTTCGGCACACCATACGGTGACGCTGGCAAACATCCAGAGCTTTGGACCCCGAGTCACTCCGCAGCTTGCGGGCGAGATCAAGGTTACGGTCTGAGTCTGCTTTGACTCTTATGTTTCACGCACCCTGGATGCCCATCGCCTTCGCCGAAGCGGGCGTTCGCACATTTCCCGTCGGCCAAAGCAATCCCCGGGTCACCGAATACCACGCGCTCACCAATATCCGCGGCTACGACGACAAGGCCTCGTGGTGTTCTTCGTTCGTGAACTGGTCGCTGGCCCAGGTCGGTATTCCCGGCACCGGGTCTGCGCTGGCACGCTCATGGCTGGACTGGGGTGAGCCCCTCAGCGCGCCTATGCCTGGCTGCATCGCCGTGCTGTCGCGGGAAGACCCCGGCGGCTGGAAAGGGCATGTCGGTTTCTTTCTCCGGGCGGATGCGGAGTATGTGTACTTATGGAGCGGCAACCAGCTCGACGAGGTGCGCGAGCATTTTTATCCGTTGGCGGCGGTGTTGAGCTATCGCTGGCCCTCGCAGAATGCAGGCTGATGCCTGACCCGCAGGAACCCGCTATGCCACAAGTTCTGCTCGAGGGGTATACGGTCGATGAGGTACTGGACCTGCCGACCGATGAACTCCAGGCCATGGTGCTTCGCGACGAGCCGCTCGTGTTCAAGGCGGGCAGCGCCAACATGCTTGGGAAATTCAAGGTGCAGGGCGATACGCTGTTGATGGAGCTGGCGCATATTGATGGCGGAGGCGAGGGTGCTTTGCCCAGTATGGCTGCCCTTGCGAGCCGCTTTGCAAAGCGCGAGGGCCTCGCTTTCGTGGAGTGGCGGGTCCATGCGGTTCATTGCGCCACGCCGAATCTCAAGCTGCGCCGGGTCCTCGAAAGAAAGGGTTTCACTGTTCGTGAAATCTCAGGTGTCGGCGAGTGCTATTGGCTGCGCGTGCCGGTCGCCGGAACTTAACCAGGGTGTTGCATTCGGATCCATGCCGGCAACCGCCTCTGCCTCACGGCCTGACCCGCGCCGCCACTTCCCGCCCCAGCTCAATCACCGCCATCGCGTAATAGCTACTCCAGTTGTAGCGGGTGATGGCATAGAAGTTCTCGGTGCCGGCAACGTATTGTGGCGCGTCCTGGCCGTTGAGCAGCTCCACCAGCGCCAGCGGCCCGGTGTGTTGCAGCGCAGGGCCTTCCAGGACCGCACCCTTGGCCGTGAAGCTCTCGATGCTGAATGTGGGCAGGATGTCCGGAGCCATCAGGGCGTCCATATCGAGCCGGCTTTTGTCGAAGCTCACGGGGTAATGCGTGGGCATGCCGGGCTGCCAGTTGAAGGCCTTGAAGTAACTTGCGACCGAGCCGATCACGTCGGCAGGGCTGCCAGACAGGTCGATGTTGCCATCGCCGTCGAAGTCCACCGCGTACTTGACCCGGCTGGAAGGCATGAACTGCGGCATGCCCATGGCGCCCGCGAAGCTGCCGCGTGCGTCGAAGGGGTTGGCCTCGAGCCGACGTTGCAGGGTCAGGAATTGCTCGATCTCGCCTTTGAAGAATTCACTGCGCTCTTTGGCGCGGGGGTGGCTGGCCGGAAAGTCGAAGGCCAGCGTGGTCAGCGCGTCCATCACGCGAAAACTGCCGGTGTCGCGGCCGTAGATGGTTTCCACGCCGATGATGCCGACGATGATTTCGGCGGGTACGCCGTATTCCTTTTCGGCACGCTCCAGTGTCTGCTGGTTTTCCAGCCAGAAGCGCCTGCCGGCCTCGATACGCACCGGGTCAATGAAGCGGCTGCGGTAGACGCGCCAGTTTTTAACAAAGGTCTTGGCTGGCGGCTGCATCAGCCGCACCACGGTGGCGTTGTAACGCGACTGGCCGATCGCATCGCGCACCCAATCGGGGTCCAGGTCACGGCGTGCGGCCATGTCGTCGGCAAACTGCATGGCTTCGGGGCGGGTCGAATACAGCGGCCCTTGTGCCGGCGCCGATTTGGCGGCCACGCGCTTCTTGATATTGATTACCTCGCCAGACCAGGCTGATACTGCGCAAGCAGCTATCAAAAAAAGAGCAAATCCGAAACGTTGAAGGCGCATGAAGGAGAGTGACCGAATGACAAGGAGTGAGCGGGGAGGGCTGGTCCGATTTTAAGCGGGCCAGGCGAGCCGGTCGAACGCCTGCCTGAGCGCGTGAAGTTCTTGCGCTTTCTTTCCGCCGCTTGTCGGCACGGCGGCGTAGCGCAGGTGCTCCAGGCGCATCAGCCAGTCATGCAGTGCTTCACCTTGTGTCCCGTAGCGGCTCAGCACCTCCAGCGCCAGCTGGCGGGGCGAGGTGGCGGGCGTGCTGTGAATGCCGGCCTTTTCCAGCCGCTTGCGCGCGCGAGCCAGCAGGCGCAGCCAGGGGTCGTGCTGCGCACGGTCCCACAGCGTCCAGGCCGCGCCGACCAGGGCGGCCAGCACCACGATGCCGATCAGCACATAGCTCAGGTCCTCCCAGCTGGGGGACTCAAAGCCGATGTCTTTCAGCAGGTTGAGCTGCTTGCCCTGGGTGTAGTTCAGCACCCACTGGTTCCAGCTGTTGTTCACGGCCTCCCAGGTGGCGCGTAGCTGCGCCGTCAGGGTTGGGCTGAAATTGCCCAGGGCCTGCACCACCACGCCTTGTGGTGCGGCCAGGCGCTGGAAGGCCCCTGTGCGTCCCGGCGCCACGGCTGAGGTCGGGTCTACGCGCACCCAGCCTTCACCTGCCTGCCAGACTTCGGCCCAGGCATGCGCGTCGCTTTGTCGCACCACCCAATAGCCGTCAACGTTATTGACCTCGCCGCCCTGATAGCCGGTGACGATGCGCGCTGGAATGTCGAGGGCGCGCATCAGGATGACAAAGGCCGAGGCGATGTGTTCGCAAAAACCTTCCTTGCGATCAAACCAGAATTCATCGGCGGTGTGTTGCCCATAGACGCCGGGCTCCAGCGTGTAAACATAGCCCCCTGTGCGCAGCCGTTCCAGCGCGACCTGCACCAGCGTACGCGCATTGGCCACCGCGTAACGCGGGTCGCGCCGAATCTCGGCCGCCAGCGCCAGCGTACGGGGATTAAAGCCGGCCGGCAGGGCGACAAATTCCTGCAGGCCGATCACCTGCTGGCGCGGCCCATGCCTGAAGACCGGGTAACTCTGGGCCTTGTAGCGCACCAGGTCCGTGATGGGTCGGTTGGTGAACCACTGGAGGTCGGCGTCCATGGTGCTTTGGTAGCCGGGCAAGTCGGGACTCTGCGTGGCCGCCTCCATGACGAAGACCCAGGGCTGGTTGTTGGGGGCGAGGGTCACCTCATAGTTGACGGGCGCACCGGCCACCTGCAGGTTGGCGGGCAGCGCGTAACGCGATGGCAGGAAGGCGCGCAGGGGTTGCCAATTGCGTCCGTCAAAGTTTGAAAGCACAGGCCCCCGGAAATACAGGTCTTGCTGGGGTGGCGGTTTGTCGCCCCCAAACCGGATGCGCATGGCCACGCTGTCGTCCAGTGCCAGAGCGGCGATAGTGCCCACCTGCATGCTGGGGCTCAGGCCACTACGGCCGGTCATGGCGTCGCTCGGTACCCCCCACAAAGGCGCCAGGCGCGGAAACAGCAAAAACAGCACCAGCATGATGGGTGCGCCCAGCAGGGCCATCCAGCCGGCTGTTCTGGCGGTTTGCAGCAGCGGCGGTTTGCCCACCGGCAAGTGGGCATTGACCAGCACGGTCAGCAGGCCCATCAGCCCCAGCAGCATGCTGAAAGCGGTGAGCAGCGACTGCGAATAAAAGAAGTTGCTCAGCATGCAGAAGAAACCGAGAAAGAAGACCACAAAGGCGTCGCGCCGGGCCCGCAGCTCCATGGTCTTGAGCGTCAGCAACACCACCAGAAGAGTCACACCCGCATCACGGCCAAGCAGGGTACGGTGCGTCATCAGCGTGGCACCAATGGTGAGAGCCAGCAGGGCCAGCAGCCACCACTTGCCGGGCAGCGGCTTTGCCTGCACGGCCAGCCAGCCGCGCCACACCAGCACGGCGCTGGCCAGCGCGCTGCACCACAGCGGCAGGTTGCCCACCTGCGGCAGCAGCACCCAGGCGATGACCAGCAGCAGGAACAGGGTGTCGCGGGCGTCGCGGGGAAGGGTTTTGAGGCGGGTCAGCATGGGGGTTCCCGTCCCCGTTCAGGCTGAACCTGTCGAAGCCTCGTTGTTGTAAGGGCGCTGAGGTGGTTTGAGTTCCGGGGCCGGGGTTGCCGGCGGCAACTCACTTTCTTTTGCTTCGCCAAAAGAAAGTAAGCAAAGAAAAGGCGACCCTGGTTCCTGCGTCCCCTTCGCTGCGCTACGGGGCAACCTGCGGTGCTCGGCTCAGGCGGGGTCTCGCTCGAACTCGCCTTCGGCTCAGACAATCGCGATCCCTGATCCGCCTGAGCCTGCGCTCCTCGGCGCATCCACAAGGGGCAATCGGGAGCGGGGACGGGTACCAACAAGTACTCGCCATGGCGAGTACTTGTTTCTTCCGGTATTCGGGGTCTCGTCTCCGGCTGGTGGATATTGGTTCCCTTCCCACCCCTTCTGTATGCGCCGAGGAGTGGAGGTCCAGACGGATCAGGGCAAAAACTTGTTTGAACCGCCGGCGAGTTGTTTTTGACCCCGGCTGGACCGAGCACCGCAGGTTGCCCGCAGCGAAGCGCAGGGACGCAGACAGCAGGGTCGCCTTTTGGTATTCGCATAACTTCGCTTTGCGAAGTGAGCGAATCCCCACTACGTGACCTTTTGCTTACTTTTCTTTTGGCGACCCAAAAGAAAAGTGAGTTGCCGCCGGGCAACCCCCGGCCAGCCGCCCTCAGCAAAAAGCACCCCGGTCGGACAAACCCAGAAACCGTCAACATACCGCCAGCGCCTCCAGACAAAGCCGTTTATGCGCCTCCCCACTGGCAGGCTTGATCTCCACCGAAGGCAACCTCAAGCCATAGTCCAGCGCGAGCTTGTCGGCCATCAACACCCAGGCACACAGCCGTGAAAGCCTTTGTTCAACACCCGCTGAGCCCGCATTCATGAAGTCCAGCCAGAGCTCATGCCGCTGGGCTTGCTGCGTGTCGCGTACGACCAGGCCGTTGCCTTGTTCATCGGCCTTGGCCGCTTTTTTCCAGACGATCAGTTTCATGGGGTCGCCGCGGCGGTAACCGCGTACGCCGTCAAATTCACCCGTGCTCTGCGCCAGTGAGGCCGCCGCTGCGCCGCCGGAGCGGGGTTCGCCCGGCGGCAGCGGTGGCGGGTGGGCTTCGGGCTGCGGATAGACCAGGATCTGGGCAGCCGGACGCCACACCGTCCAGACGCGAAAGGTGCCCAGCGGGTAACGGGTTTCAGCGGTCAGCGTCGGCAGCCGGTGCAAGCCTCGCCGCGGCGGCGTGAAGGCCACCTGCACCACGCTGCTGCCCTGCGCGGGAACGTCAGTCCACACCCAGTGTTGCTCGCCGCCCTTTTTTGCATCCTGTTTGGTGTCCACATCGTGCGGGTTCAGCACGCTCAGCCCGATGCCATGGCGCGCGGTACGCCTGGCGTTCATGAGTTTTACATCAAATGCGGCGGTAGCGCCCGCGTAGTGAGCGGGAGGAGCTACCAAATTCATAGCAAGACCGCGCAGTGTGCCGTGGCAGACGTGCATGCCGACCAATGCACTGCCGGCCAGCAGGAACGTCAGCAGGTAGCCCAGGTTGAGCTGGTAGTTGATGGAAGCCACCAGCAGCACCAGCAGTGTCACGCCCAGCATCAGGCCCGGGCGCGTGGGCAGGATGTACACGTTTCGCTGGGTCAGTGACACGCTGTCGGTGAAAGGCAGCTTGCTTTGCCACCACTTCTGGAAGCGTCCGCGAATGAATGCCAGGGGGCCGGGAAGGGATGCCGTCATGGCCATGCGCTTTTCGGGCTTGCCCGCCGTCAGGGAAGGGGCACGGCGTCGAGCATGGCCCGCACCTGCTCTACAGGGCCGCGCCCGGCGTCGCTGACCGGGATGAGCCGGTGTGCGGCGGTTTGCGGCAGTACGGCGGCAATGTCGTCCGGCGCCACGTAGTCCCGCTTGCTCAGAAAGGCCTGTGCCTTGGCGGCCCGCATGATGGCAATGCCCGCGCGGGGGCTGAGGCCCTGCAGAAACCAGCGGCCCGAACGGGTCGCGGTGACCAGGTCCTGCAGGTAGTTCAGCAGCGGCTCCGACGCGTGAACCTGCACCACCATCTGCTGCAGCTCCAGCAGGTCGTGCGGTGCCAGCAGGGCTGGCAGCTTTTCGACCATGTCGCGGCGGTCGGCGCCGCGCAGCAATTCGCGTTCGGCGGCGCGGTCAGGGTAGCCCAGCGAAATCCGCATGTGAAAGCGATCCAGCTGGGATTCAGGCAGGGCGTAGGTGCCGAGCTGGTCGTGCGGGTTTTGCGTGGCGATCACAAAAAACGGCAGGGGCAGGGGCCGGGTTTCGCCCTCGACCGTGACCTGCTTTTCCTCCATGGCTTCGAGCAGGGCGCTTTGGGTTTTCGGGCTGGCCCGGTTGATTTCATCGGCCAGCAGCACCTGCGCGAAAACCGGCCCGGGGTGAAACACAAAACTTTCCTTCTGGCGTTCGTAAATCGACACACCCGACAAATCGCTGGGCATCAGGTCGGCGGTGAATTGCACCCGGGAAAACTGCAGCCCGAAAGAGCGGGACAGTGCATGGGCCAGCGTGGTTTTTCCGACGCCCGGAACGTCTTCAATCAGCAGGTGGCCGCCGGCCAGCAGGCAGGCCACGCAGTCCTGTACCTGTGCCGGTTTTCCCACGATGACCGTGTTAAGCTGATCAAGGAGTGCCTGGAGTTTTTCTGTGACTTTCATGGTGCCAACCATACCGTAATTTTTTACAAATTATTTCCCCATGAACGCGACTGGTTATTTCACGCACGCAGATTGCCGCAAGCATGAGATGGGCCCCGGCCACCCGGAATGTCCGGAGCGGCTCGACGCCATTGACGACTGGTTGCTGGCGACCGGCGTCAAGGACGCCCTGGACGCGCGAGAGGCCCCCCTTGCGGCCCTGGGCGACATCGAGCTGGCGCACGACCGCATGATGGTGGCGGCGATCCGCGGCCTGAGCGACAGCCTGGTCGATGACATCCGGGCCGGTGGGCCGGCCTATGCCCAGATCGATCCCGATACCGCGCTCAATGCGCACACCTGGAACGCCGCCCTGCGCGCGACCGGCGCCGTGCTGGCGGCCACCGACGCAGTGATGTCCGGCGAGCTTGAGAACGCGTTTTGCGCGGTGCGCCCGCCGGGCCACCATGCCTGCCACAACCGGTCCATGGGATTTTGCGTTTTCAACAGCGTCGCCGTTGCTGCCAAATATGCGCTGGAGCGCCACGGCCTCAAGCGCGTGGCGATTGTCGACTTCGATGTGCACCACGGCAACGGCACCGAAGACATCCTCAGCGGCGACGACCGTGTGCTGATGGTCAGCTTTTTCCAGCACCCGTTTTACCCATATACCGGCACCGAAAACCACGCCGGCAACATGCTCAACCTGCCCGTGCCGGCCTATACCAAGGGCATGGCCGTGCGTGAGCTGATCGAAGCGGCGTGGATTCCGCGTCTGGAAGAATTCAAGCCCGAGATGATTTTCATCAGCGCGGGTTTTGATGCGCACCGCGACGACGACCTGGGCCAGATGGGTCTGGTCGAGCAGGACTACGCCTGGATCACCCAGCGCCTGAAGGACGTCGCCAGGCGCCATTCCCAAGGCCGTATCGTCTCGTCGCTTGAAGGTGGCTACAACCTGAATGCGCTGGCGCGTAGCGTGGAAGCGCATATCCGCGTCCTGGCCGATTTGTAGGGCATTCATGAGTGCCGTATCTGCTGAGCTTTCGGCTCCCGTGCTTCACACGCATGACGCGCGCGGTGTCCACCGCCTGGTGCTGAACCGGGCGTCTACTTTTAACGCGCTCGGTGAAGACGTGCTGTCTGCACTACAGGCTGCACTGGATTTGATCGCGGCCGACAGCTCGGCGCGCGCGGTGGTCATCTCGGCTGAGGGCAAGGCTTTTTGTGCCGGCCACAACCTCAAGGACATGCGCGCCCGGCCCGAGCTGGCTTATTACCAGAAGCTTTTTGCGCAGTGCACGCGCATGATGCTCAGCATCCAGAAGCTGCCGGTACCGGTGATTGCGCAGGTGCAGGGTGTGGCCACGGCGGCCGGCTGCCAGCTGGTGGCGCAATGCGATCTCGCTGTGGCGGCCAGTAACGTCAGTTTCGGGGTGAATGGCATCGACGTGGGCCTCTTTTGCGCCACACCCAGCGTGCCGCTGGTGCGCAACATGCCCGCCAAGCAGGCCATGGAAATGCTGATGACGGGAGACTTCATCGCGGCCGACGAAGCGCGCGTGCGCGGGCTGGTCAACCGTGTCGTGCCGCTGGATTCGCTGGACGCCGAAGTCGAAAAACTCTTGCAGTCGCTCCTGTCCAAACCGCGCGAAGCACTCGCCATGGGCAAGGCGCTTTTCTACCAGCAACGTGAAACCGGCATCGAGGCCGCCTACCAGCTGGCGGGCCAGTCCATGGCCTGCAACATGGTCCATGCCGTGGCACAGGAAGGTGTGCAAGCCTTCATCGAAAAAAGGAAACCCCAATGGCCAGCGCCGGCGCCCTGACGACCCGTCCCGTTCCTCCCGTCCGCATTGATGCGCTGGATGACTGGTTTGCGGCACTGGCCCAGCCTACCGCCCTCACGGAGCTGGCCGCGCTGATTTCCTGCGCGTTGCTGGCCTGGCTGGTGGTGCGCATGGCGGGCCGCGCACGTATGGCGGTCGATGGGACTTCCATCCTTTTCGGGCGGCGCGTGATTGACGGCGTGCTGTTTCCGCTGCTGCTGCTTTTCTTTGCCAATGCGGTGCAGGTCCTTTTGGCGAGGACCTTTCCGTTGGCGGTATTCAAGGTAGCCATTCCTGTGCTGCTGTCGCTGGCGGTGATCCGCCTGGGGGTCAAGGTGCTGCAGGTGGCCTTCAAGGACGCGCCGCTCGTGCGGGCCCTGGAGCGCACCATTTCCTGGCTGGCCTGGATCGCCATGGTGCTGTGGGTCAGCGGCTTCTTGCCTGTGATACTTGACGAGCTCGACGACATCAAGTGGAAGGTCGGCAACTCGACGCTGTCGGTGCGCACCATGCTTGAAGGTGCGGTGACAGCCGGTGTGGTGCTGCTGATCACCTTGTGGATATCTTCGGCCATTGAGGCGCGCCTGCTGCGTTCAGCCACCGGCAACGAGCTCTCCCTGCGCAAGGCTGTCAGCAATGCGGTGCGTGCCATGCTGATGTTTGTCGGCCTGATGCTGGCGCTGTCGTCGGTGGGCATTGACCTCAGGGCGTTGTCGGTGCTGGGCGGCGCGGTAGGCGTGGGTGTGGGCTTTGGCCTGCAGAAGCTGGCGGCCAACTACGTGAGCGGCTTTGTCATGCTGGCCGAGCGCAGTGTGCGCATTGGTGACAACGTGCGGGTGGACACCTTTGAAGGGCGCATCACCGATATCAATGCGCGCTACACCGTGGTGCGTGCACCGTCCGGGCGCGAATCCATCGTGCCCAACGAGATGTTCATCAGCAGCCGCGTTGAAAACCTCTCGCTCAGCGATACGCAGGTGCTGCAGTCCACCGTGGTGTCGGTGGGCTATGACAGCGACGTCGAGCTGGTGATGGGCCTGCTCAGTGAAGCCGCGCTCAAGCAGGACCGTGTGCTGCGCGACCCTGGTCCCAGCGTCAATCTGACCCACTTTGGCGTCGACGGGCTCGAGTTCACGCTCAACTACTGGATGGTTGATCCCGAAAACGGCCAGCAGAACCTGCGCTCGCGTGTCAACCTCGCCGTCCTGGAGTCGCTGCGCTCGCACGGCATCGAAATTCCGTACCCGCAGCGTGTGGTGCATACCCGCGTGAGCATTTCGGAGAATGCAAAAAACGTGGAGGGCGAGAAGGGCGCTACCGGTGCCAAGCCTTCCTGAGCGCCCACAAACGGCCTGCGGCGCGCTTTTTCCCTGCCCGATCTCCTTTCGCTGCATCGGCAATTGACGCCTGAAAGACACCTGAAGGACAGTGGTTGGGCAGGATGCTCTAATTCGCTGTATCCGGCGCTCTATAATGAAAAATAGAACGATCGTTCTTTTTCTGCCTGGTTCCCCTGGATACCCTCCGGCGACCAGTTGAGCAGCCCGCATCAGGGGGCGCCGCAGCATAGAATGCAAAGCTTACGTTTACGTCAACGTCAATTTCAGTTCCGATTCAAGTTAATACCTCAATCCATCAACTCTGGAGTCCTCTCATGAAGGTCTTGGTTCCCGTCAAACGCGTTGTGGACTACAACGTCAAAGTCCGCGTCAAATCCGATGGCACTGGTGTCGACATCGCCAACGTCAAGATGAGCATGAACCCGTTTGACGAGATCGCCGTTGAAGAAGCGACGCGACTGAAGGAAAAGGGCGTCGTGACCGAAGTCATCGCCGTGAGCTGCGGCGTGCTGCAGTGCCAGGAAACCCTGCGCACCGCCATGGCCATCGGTGCCGACCGCGCCATCCTGGTCGAAACCGCCGAAGAACTGCAGCCGCTGGCCGTCGCCAAGCTGCTCAAGGCGCTGGTCGAAAAAGAGCAACCCCAACTCGTCATCCTCGGCAAGCAGGCCATTGACGACGACTGCAACCAGACCGGCCAGATGCTGGCTGCGCTGCTGGGCTGGCCACAAGCCACTTTTGCTTCCAAGGTCGAAGTCGAAGGCGGCACCGCCAAGGTCACGCGCGAAGTCGACGGCGGCCTGGAAACCCTCTCGCTCACGCTGCCGGCCATCATCACGACCGACCTGCGCCTCAATGAGCCGCGCTACGTCACCTTGCCCAACATCATGAAGGCCAAGAAAAAGCAGCTCGACAACATCAAGCCCGAAGAGCTTGGTGTCGATGTCAAGCCGCGCATCAAGACCCTGAAGGTCAGCGAGCCGCCCAAGCGCAGCGCAGGCATCAAGGTGGCCGATGTGGCCGCCCTGGTGGACAAGCTCAAGAACGAAGCCAAAGTCATCTAAGGAGTTGATTGAAATGACCGCACTTGTAATCGCAGAACACGACAACAACTCCATCAAGCCAGCGACCCTGAACACCGTGACCGCAGCCGCCCAGTGCGGCGGGGACGTACACGTGCTGGTGGCCGGCAAGGGTGCTGAAGCCGCTGCCAAGGCCGCTGCCGCCATTGCCGGCGTGGCCAAAGTCATCCACGTCGAAGGCGAACATTTCGCCCACGGCCTGGCCGAGAACATGGCCGCCCAGGTGCTGGCCATCGCGAGTGCCTACTCGCACATCCTGTTCCCCGCCACGGCGTCGGGCAAGAACATCGCCCCCCGCGTGGCCGCGACGCTGGATGTCGGCCAGATCTCCGACATCACCAAGGTCGATGCTGCCGACACCTTTGAGCGCCCCATCTACGCCGGCAACGCGATCGCCATCGTGCAAAGCCTGGACGCGACCAAAGTCATCACCGTGCGCACCACCGGCTTTGACGCTGCGGCTGCTACCGGTGGTTCTGCGACCATCGAGACCCCTGCAGGCGTTGCCGACAGCGGCAAGTCGACCTTCCTGGGCTCCGAGATCGCCAAGAGCGACCGCCCTGAGCTGACGGCTGCCAAGATCATCGTCTCCGGTGGCCGCGCCATGGGCTCCAGCGAGAAATTCAACGAAGTGCTGACGCCGCTGGCAGACAAGCTGGGCGCAGCTCTCGGCGCATCGCGCGCAGCGGTTGATGCAGGCTACGCCCCCAATGACTGGCAAGTGGGCCAGACCGGCAAGATCGTCGCGCCCCAGCTCTACATCGCCGCCGGTATTTCCGGTGCGATCCAGCATCTGGCCGGCATGAAAGACAGCAAGGTCATCGTGGCGATCAACAAGGATCCGGAAGCGCCTATCTTTAGCGTCGCTGACTACGGTCTCGAGGCCGACCTGTTCACTGCCGTACCCGAGTTGGTCGCAGCCCTGTAATCCGGTTTCAGGCCAGCGCGACATGAAAGCCAAGCAGCAACCCGGCCAATCCGGCATGAGGCGAGGCGCATGCATCGCCTTGATGCTGACGGGCTTGTTCCTCGCTGCGTGCGCGGGGCTTGATCGCAAAGTCGAACAGGTCAGCGTCAAGTCGGACATCAAGGAGCCTGTGACGTCTTTGGCCCTGGTTTTTGTGACCCCCGAGTGGGCCAACCAAAACCCGGATCTGGTCAAAGGCTACAGGCTCTCGGGTGTTCTCGATAACCGCCTGATGAACCAGAGCGTTGGGCACGCCGCAGACTTCATGCAACTCAACGGTGTTCCCGCAAAGTACGCAGGCACGTTCGGCCAGCGTTCCAATATCAGGGGCGTGCTGGGCGAATGGTCCGGCCAGGGTTACAACACGCTGCTGTTTGTTCCGATGGGCTCTACCGTCACCTCCCAGGGCCATGAAGCCCGCAGGGGTTCTACCCGCTACCGAGTGACGCTGTACAGCAAGAAGCTTGTGCCCATGCTGGAGTTTCAGGATGCGTTTTACGCTTCGGCCCCGGACTCGGGTCATGTGGACCTGATGGCGGCGGGCTGGCTCAATGCCCTGATGGACAACGGTTATGTCGTGCGGAAATCCGAAAAACTGGTGGAACCTCCAGTTCGTGATTTCTCGCCCTAGATTCGCGAGAGGCCGTGTGGCAAGCGGCCCCGGCTACGCCTGGCACAGGCCAAACCAGCAGACCACTGTGGCACAGCTTTTAATGGCCTTCGCCGCGCAATAAGTTAATTTTCGGAGACAAAACATGACATACAAGGCCCCCCTCAAGGACATGCTGTTTGACATCAAACACCTGGCCAACATCGAACAGATCGCGCAAATCCCCGGCTTTGAAGAAGCCGGCTTCGACACCGCGCAAGCGGTGCTCGAAGAATGCGCCAAGTTCAACGAGGGCGTGCTGGCTCCGCTCAACCGTGACGGTGACATCAATCCGTCGAGCTTTCAATCCGGCGAAGTCACCACCACGCCTGGCTTCAAGGAGGCCTTCCGCCAATACGTCGAAGGCGGCTGGCAAGGGCTGCAGCACCCGGCTGATTTTGGCGGCCAGGGCCTGCCCAAAACCATAGGCGCGGCGTGCGGTGAAATGCTCAATTCCGCCAACATGAGCTTTGCGCTGTGCCCGCTGCTGAGCGACGGCGCGATTGAAGCGCTGCTCACGGCCGGCTCCGATGAGCTCAAGGCGGTTTACCTCGAAAAACTTGTGAGCGGCCAGTGGACGGGCACCATGAACCTGACCGAGCCGCAAGCCGGTTCGGACCTCGCCATGGTGCGCAGCCGTGCCGAGCCGCAGCCCGACGGCACGTACAAGGTTTTCGGTACCAAGATCTTCATCACCTATGGTGAGCACGACATGGCCGAGAACATCGTGCACCTGGTGCTGGCGCGCGTCACCGGCGCACCCGAGGGTGTCAAGGGCATCAGCCTCTTTGTCGTGCCCAAGTTCATGGTCGGCAAAGACGGCGCCCTGGGCGCGCGCAACGACGTGCATTGCGTGAGCATCGAGCACAAGATGGGCATCAAGGCGTCGCCCACTGCCGTGCTGCAGTACGGCGACCATGGCGGCGCCGTGGGCTACATCGTCGGTGAAGAAAACCGCGGCCTTGAGTACATGTTCATCATGATGAACTCGGCACGCTACGCGGTCGGCATGCAGGGCATCGCGATTGCCGAGCGGGCCTACCAGAAGGCTGTGGAATTTTCCAAAGACCGCGTGCAGAGCCGACCGGTTGACGGCTCCATCAAGGCCAGCGCGCCCATCATTCACCACCCGGACGTCAAACGCATGCTGATGACCATGCGCGCTTACATTGAAGGCTGCCGCGCCATGGCGTCCGTGGCTGCCGCCGCCTACGACGCGACGCATCACCACCCCGATGCGGATGTGCGCAAGCAGAACCAGGCCTTTTACGAATTCATGGTGCCGCTGGTCAAGGGCTACAGCACTGAAATGAGCCTGGAGGTCACCTCGCTGGGTGTGCAGGTGCATGGCGGTATGGGCTTTATTGAAGAAACCGGCGCCGCCCAGTACTACCGCGACGCCAAGATCCTGACCATCTACGAAGGCACGACCGCCATCCAGGCCAACGACCTGATTGGCCGCAAGACTTCGCGCGATGGCGGCCAGACGGCCAAGGCGATTGCAGCGCAGATCGAAAAAACCGAAAGCGAATTGCTCAGGCAGGGCAGCGCCGACGCGCTGGCCGTGGCCAAGCGCCTGAAGGCCGCGCGCCTGGCATTCATCGATGTGGTGGATTTCGTGGCCGGCAACACCAAAGCCAGTCCCAACGCCGTGTTTGCCGGCAGCGTGCCTTACCTCATGCTCGCGGGCAATGTGGTAGCCGGCTGGCAGATGGCGCGTTCGCTGCTGGTGGCGCAAGAGCAAATCGCGCAGGGCGTTGATGTTGCCTTCATGCAGGCCAAGATCACCACCGCGCGTTTTTATGCTGACCACCTGCTGACCAAGGTGCCCGGCGTGCGCGACAGCATTGTCGATGGTGCAGACAGCGTCACGGCGCTGGCGCTGGATGCGTTCTGATCCTGTACACACTGCTATTTATTTGATAGCTGCTTGCGCCCGTCAGTAAAGGGCTGCGGCATGTTTTTTCTTGAATTCAGAATAACAACGGAGCCACCATGTCCAGACTGCCCGGAGCATTGAACAAGCTGCCTTTGCCCATCATCGGTTCGCCGCTCTTCATCATCAGCAATCCCAAGCTGGTCATCGCGCAGTGCAAAGCCGGCGTGGTGGGCGCCATGCCCGCGCTCAACGCACGGCCTGCATCGCAGCTCGATGAGTGGCTGGCCGAGATCACCGAGGCACTGGCGGCCCACAACAAGGCCAACCCCGATAAGCCGGCGGCGCCTTTTGCCATCAACCAGATCGTGCACAAGTCCAACGACCGCCTGGAGCACGACATGGAAATGTGCGTGAAGTACAAGGTGCCCATCTACATCACCAGCCTGGGTGCACGCGAAGACATCAACGCTGCCGCTCACAGCTACGGCGGCGTGGTGCTGCACGACATCATCAACAACAAATTCGCACGCAAGGCGATTGAAAAGGGCGCTGACGGCCTGGTGGCCGTGGCCGCCGGTGCGGGCGGCCACGCAGGCGTGAAGAGCCCGTTCGCGCTGATCCAGGAAATCCGCCAGTGGTTTGACGGTCCTCTGGCGCTGTCGGGTGCCATCTCTACCGGCGGCGCGGTGCTGGCTGCGCAGGCCATGGGCGCCGACTTTGCCTATATCGGCTCGGCCTTCATCGCGACGGACGAAGCGCGCGCGGCCGACGCCTACAAGCAGGCCATCGTCGACGGCAACTCCGACGATATCGTCTACAGCAGCCTTTTTACCGGCGTGCACGGCAACTACCTCGCGCCGTCGATCCGCGCTGCTGGCATGGACCCGGAGAACCTGCCCGAAGGCGACGTCAAGACCATGAACTTCGGCGGCGGCGAAGGCAGCAAGTCCAAGGCCTGGAAAGACATCTGGGGCTGCGGCCAGGGCATTGGCTCTGTCAGCAAAGTCCAAAGCGCCGCGGCCTTTGTGGACCAGCTCAGGCGCGAGTACGAACAGGCACGCCAGCGGGTCTGTATTTAAGCGCCATCGCTACCTTTGAGCAGCGCTGCGCCTGAAATACCCGCCTTGACCACCGCGACCCGACGCTTTCCCGGCATGGATGCCCTCAAAGGGCTGGCCTGCGTCCTCATTGTTTTGCATCACCTGGCTTTTTACGGCCCGATGTCGGATGTGGTGCACCCGTTTGCGCCGGCCCTGATGGACTGGCTTTACGACTATGGCCGCATGGCCGTGCAGGTGTTCCTGGTCGTAAGCGGTTTTCTGGCGGCGGCCTCGCTCGCGCCACAGGGTGTGGCCGTGTTCGGCGCACCTGGCGCCCTGATCTTTCGCCGCTACTGGCGGCTCGCCAAACCCTATCTGGTGGCGCTGGCCGTGAGCATGCTCGTGGCCGCGCTGGTCAGGCCCTGGTTCGCACATCATTCGGTGCCGGAGGCTCCCACGGTGCACCAACTGCTTGCCCATGTCCTGTTGTTGCAGGACCTGCTCGGGCAGGACGCGCTTTCCGCCGGTGTCTGGTACGTGGCCATCGACTTCCAGCTCTATGCCATGGCGGTTCTCATTTTTGCCTTTGCCCGGCGGTTCCAGTTTCAGCCGCACAACGGCGACGCAACGCACACCACTTCGGTTTCCGCCCCACTCGGTGTGAGCCTCATCCTGCTGGTCGCCTTGGCCTCGCTGCTGTTCTTCAACCGCCTGCAGGCCTTTGATATCACCGCCCTCTATTTCTGCGGCTCCTATGCGCTGGGCATGCTGGCTTTCTGGGCCTCAAACCGCCTTGGCGCGCGGCGCAGCTTCTGGTTGGTGACCCTGGCGGTCATGGGTGGGCTGGCCCTGGCGCTGGATTTCAGGGGGCGCGTGGTCGTGGCGCTCGTTACCGCCTTCGGCCTGGCCGGGCTGGCGGTGCTTCAGCCGCAGGCCTGGCCGGTGCAATGCTTGCAGCAGCGCCGGCTGGTGCAGCTGGGCCAGATGTCCTACTCCGTGTTCCTCATCCACTTTCCGGTGTGCCTGCTGGTCAATGCCATCGTGAGCCACTTCTGGCCCACGCAGCTTGCGGCAAATGTGCTGGGCCTGTTGACGGCCTTCCTGCTGTCGCTGCTGGCGGGCTGGGTGCTGTACCAGTCGGTAGAGTCGCGACCGATTCCTTTGCGGTCGCGCTGGCTGAGTCGCTTTTATTTGCGTTAAAAAAGCAGCTCTGCGCCTTTCTGGACGAGCGCAACCAGCTATTGAATTAATAGCATTCAACCGGAGCCGGGCTCACCGCCTGAACATCTCCAGCTTCAATGCCGCAGGCTCACCAAGCCATGAGGCATGTGTGGTGTGGTCGGCCAGGTCGTCGCCGGTGAGCCCGTGCACAAACACATCCAGCCCGTCGCGGTGTTCTTCGAGCCAGGGAATGACACTGTCAAACGCCGCGCGGTCAAATGCCAGCTGGCAACTCCAGCGCGGGTGCGGCCCCACCTCGCGTTCATGCACACGCCCCACGGCAATCCCGAAAAGTGCACCGGCCTTTTCGCACAAGGCGCGTGCCTGCTCAACGGTGCCGGGCCCGAAATATACGTGGGCGTGATAGCGGGCATAAAGGTTTTCAGGTCGCTGGATCATGGTGGAACGGAAGGGGAGGAGAGGGGAGGGAAAATGGAAAAGGGGCGTACCAATCACGCATTCGATGAGTCCTCAGGCATCCTCCAGAAACGTCAGGGCCGGTAGCGGTACATCGGGGTTTTCTTCGCGAGCTTTTGCATGCGTCTGCTTCATGCGTTGCTGGCAATGCGCCAGGTCTTTCACCTGAAACAGAAAAAACACCTCTGCTGCGTCTTCCGCGTTTTGCCAGAGATGCTTCAGATACATGCCTTGCTTCGCATGTTCATCCGCATCTTTTTCCAGCTGCTGTTTGACGGCGGCCAGCGGCGCGCCGGTGAGTTTTGCCAGTACGTGTGCCATGGGATGTCTCCTGCTTTAAACCCATTATTGCGGGCACTGCTGCAGACATTTGCCAAAGGGTTTTTGTTTGAATATACTGTATTTATATACAGTATTTTCTGCGGCCCTGCCGGGTACCACTACCTTCCACCGAATCTTGTTGCCCTATGTCCGACGCCGTCATTCCTCTCCATGCCATCAAGGGCCGGGGCACTGCTACACGCATGCCGCACCGGTTTGAGAAAGACGTGCGCAACGCATGGGACGACGGCTGGGGTACGCTGGAAGAAGGTGTCTCCAGCGAGGCGCCCCGGATCGAAACCACGGTCACGATGGAAGAAGCGCGCAGCGCCATTGTCGGCAACGATTCGCCCGATATCTTTTTTGACTACAGCATCAATCCCTACCGGGGCTGTGAGCATGGCTGTGTGTACTGTTATGCGCGGCCCACACACAGCTACCTCAATCTTTCGCCTGGGCTTGATTTTGAAACGAAGATCATCGCCAAGCGCAACATTGCCGAGGTGTTGCGCGCCGACCTGCGCAAACGCAGCTATGTTCCCAAGCTGCTCAATATCGGCTCGGCCACCGACTGCTACCAGCCCGCCGAGCGCGAGCTGCGACTGACGCGCAGCATCATTGAGGTGATGCAGGAAGTGCGGCACCCGTTCTCTTTGATCACCAAATCCAGCGGCGTGGAGCGCGACCTCGACCTGCTGGCGCCGCTGGCCGCTGACAAGCTGGCCGCCGCCTACGTGACCATCACCACGCTCGACGGCGAACTCGCGCGCAAGCTGGAGCCGCGCGCGGCCGCACCGCACCGGCGCCTGCGCACCATCCGCACGCTGGCAGAGCACGGCGTTCCAGTCGGCGTCAGCGTGGCGCCGCAAATCCCGTTTGTGAACGAGGACATGGAGCATGTGCTGGAGGCGGCCTGGGAGGCCGGTGCACGCAGCGCGTTCTATACCGTGATCCGCTTGCCCTGGGAAGTGGCGCCCATTTTCAAGGAGTGGCTGGAGCTGCACTACCCGCAGCGCGCCGCGCGCATCATGGCGCGCATCCACGAAATGCGTGGCGGCAAGGATTACGACAGCGACTTCGCCACGCGCATGAAAGGCCACGGCCTGTGGGCCGAACTCATCAGGCAGCGTTTTGAGAAAGCCTGCAACCGGATTGGCTTTAACCGCCAGCGCATTGAGCTGGACATGAGCCAGTTCCGGCCGCCAGCGGCTGCGGGTGCCGAAGGGCAGGGCAGGCTGTTCTGAGGGGGCACGTGTCAGTTCGACGCGAGGGCTATAGTCCAAAAAGCGTGTGCATCACGCCTCATGCCGTTTGAAAATAAAAGGAGTTCACCTTGGCGCTTGACTGGAAATATTCATCGGAAGGCATGGCCGATGCGGACTGGGAAGAGCTCTCCAATCTCTACCGCGTTGCCCCCTTGGGCGACAAGAAGCCTGTGGACCTGCAGGTCGTCTTCTCCAACAGCATGTTCAAGTGTTTTGTGTATGACGCCGGCAAGCTGATCGCTGCGGGCCGTGCGGTAGCAGACGGCAGGGACTGCTCTTACATCTGCGACATCGCAGTGGCGCCGGACCGGCAGGGATCAGGCATGGGCAAAGACATGGTTGCAGCGCTGGTGCGGCTTTCCAGCGGTCACAAAAAAATCATCCTCTACGCGGTCGCCGGCAAGGAGCCGTTTTACCGCAAGCTGGGCTTTCGGCGCATGCTGACCGCGATGGCGATTTTTGCGAATACCGAGCAGGCGATTCAGAGTGGTTTGATCGGCGACACCTGATTCTGGTGACCGGCGCTTCGCTAGCGCAGGTAGCTGCGGTTGAGGCGCACTTCGAGCTTCTTCTGCAGCGTTTCAAACGAGGCACTCATCGCCCAGTAAATGCCCGCCGCCGCCAGGTACAGCGGAAAGGGCTGAAAGGTCGTGGCAATCACTTCCTTGGTCGCCAGCATCAGCTCGCCCACGGCAATCACCGAGACGAGCGAGGTGTCCTTGATCAGGCTGATCAGGCTGTTCGACAGGCTGGGCACTGCCAGGCGCAGGGCCTGCGGGCCGATGACGTAGCGCAGGGTTTGCGCCTGCGTCAGGCCCAGGCTGCGGGCCGCATTCCATTGGCCGTGTTCCACGCCGTTGATCGCGCCGCGGATGGTTTCCGACAGGTAGGCGCCCACGTTCAGGCTCAGGCCCAGGATGCCTGCGCTGATCGGGTCAAACTGGATGCCGATGCTGGGCAGGCCGAAGTAAATGACGAAGAGCTGCACCAGCAGCGGCGTGCCGCGCATGCAGCTGACATACAGCGTTGCAAACTGCGAAAGTACCTGCACCTTGGCCAGCCGCGTGACTGCCACGAGGGTGCCGATGATGGCGCCGAAGAAAACAGACGCCACCGCCAGCAACAGCGTCCACGCCGCGCCTTTGAGCATCAGCGGCAGGGCATCGCGCAGCAACTGGGTCAAGCCGGTCAGGTCCATAAGGGTCTCCACAAATAAAAACCCCGGCGTAGCGCCGGGGTTGTTTTAGGCGCCTGCCGAAAGGCGGCGCGCGGCTGATCGAATGTTACTTCGGTTATTTCACGGCGACAGGCGGCTTGCTCACGTCACGGTCAAACCATTTGTTCGATATCTTCGCGAAGCTGCCGTCGGCTTGCAGGTCTGCCAGCGCCTTGTCGATGGCGGCCTTGAACTTCGGGTTGTTTTTCACAAAAGGAATGCCGGACTTTTCAAGCTCGCCCACGGGCGCACCGGGCTTGAGCGGCAGCTTGGTCTGCTTGACGATGTAGGGGATGAGCAGGCTGTCGTTGAGCGCGGCGTCGATGCGGCCCAGTGCCAGATCCTGCAAATACTCTTGCGCGCCGGGGTAGGTCTTGACGTCGATGCCGCCGACTTTTTTGGCGATGTCGGCGTAGTTGGTGCCCTGGCCCAGGCCGAGCTTCTTGCCCTTGAGGTCGGCCAGCGTCTTGAACTCGCGCTTTTCGTCCTTGCGGATGATCAGCTGCGGGGCGGAGATGGTGTAGGGCTCGGAGAAATCAAAGGTCTCCTTGCGCTTGTCAGTGATGCCCACCTGGTTGATCACCACGTCGTACTTGCCGGCCTGCAGGCCCGCGAGGATGGCGCTCCACTCGCTGGTGGAGAACTCGGCTTTGACGCCCATCTTCTGCGCCAGCGCATTGGCCAGTTCCACTTCAAAGCCGGCGAGCTGGCCGCCCTCCTTGTAGTTGAAGGGCGGGTAGGTGCCTTCGAGCGCAACTTTGAGCGTGCCGCGCTGCTTGACGGTGTCGAGCAAATCCGCTGCGCTGGCGCTAAGCGCGAATGTCAAAAGGAGTGTGGAGGCGATGCTGGAGGCGACAGCCTTGCGAATATTCATATTCAACCCTTGCATAAGAGAATTGTTATTGAGATGAAAAGTGAATATTAAATCTGCCATCACATTGGTGCATGCAGGGCGCCAAAAGCCCTACGGCGCATCCGGATGATCGCAGGCCGGCAGCCGCCGTGCAGATTCAGGGCTTGACGCAATGCGCGTAGATGTCGAGCGCGGCTTTGTAGACGCTGGTCTGCACATTCATCAGACCGAGCACCGAGTGAAAGTAGTTGTCATGGCTCACCGGCGCGTCCAGCTGCTGCTTCAGGCACGCGGTGGTCAGCTTGTTGCGCTGCTCGAACTCGGGCGAGAGCCAGGTGATCCACGGCACGCGCTTTTGCACTTCAGGCGCAATACCGTAGGGCATGCCGTGCAGGTAGAGGTTGTTTTCGCCCAGAGACTCGCCGTGGTCGGCCAGGTACAGCAGGGCCGGCGCGCTGCGCGCTTCCTGTGCCTTGAGCCACTGGATGGATGACGCCAGCAATTTGTCGGTGTAGACGATGCTGTTGTCATAGGCATTGAGCAGGCCTTCATGGCTGCAGCTTTGCAGCGCGTTGTCGGTGCACTCGGGCAGGAATTTTTTGACGGCTTGCGGCGAGCGCTTGTAGTACGCCGGGCCATGGCCGCCCATCTGGTGCATCACGACCACCACGCCTTTGGCGCGGCGCTCGGCCGGCAATGCGGCAATGCGCTCGTCAATGCCGTGCAGCATCACTTCGTCAAAACATTCACCGCTGTCACACAAGCCCGGTACTTTGAGCTGTACTGTGTTGACGTTGGGAACGCGGTCGCACACGCCCTTGCAACCTGACTGGTTGTCTATCCACAGCACGGCCAGGCCCGCGCGCTGTAGCACGTCCAGCATGCCTTCGTAATTGGCCGGGCGTGAGTCATAGGCTTCACGCCCGAAGTTGGAGAACATGCAGGGCACCGACGCAGCCGTGCTGGTGCCGCACGACCATGCGTTGCGCAGGCTCACGACGTTCTCATTTGCGAGCAGCGGGTTGGTGGGCCGGCCGTAGCCGTTGAGCGAAAAGTTGGCGCTGCGCGCTGTTTCACCCAGCACCAGCAACAGTAGCGGTGGCTTGGTTTGGGCTGTGTAATTGGCACCGAGTTTTGCGTCTTCACCCAACGGCAACAGAGTGGATTCGTCGCGCTGGAAGGGCTTGGCCGCGATGGCGCCTAGCGCGTAGAAGGAATTGAGCGGATTGATGAGGTAGCGCACATGCGTGTAGTTGCGCATCACAGAGGCAATGCTCTGGAAGAACAAAAACACCACCAGCACCAGCAGCACACAGGCGCCGGTCAAGGTGGCGGCGTTGGTGAGTACCTGCCGCACTGCGCCTGCACGCCTGACTTTTTGCCGCCACAGGAAAATCATCGGCAGCACCGCCAGCACCAGCACCGTGGCTATCAGTCGCCAGTTCAGCAGGTCGCGTGTTTCGCGCACATCAGTCTGCAGCGTATTGATCATCATGGTCTTGTCGATGACCACGCCATAAGTCACCATGAAATAGGCACCGAAAGCGGCCGACAGCAGAAAGAGCGTGATGGCGGGCTTGAGCGTCCAGCGCCAGGCCAGCACGCTGAGCAGCGCGGTGGTCGCCAGCGCAATCACCAGCGCCAAGGCGATGCTTATGACCGCCGCCTGGCCCCCGGTAAGGCCCGGCAGGCGGGCCAGCTCGCGCCACAAGGCCATATTGCATACCGTGGCGATCCACAGGCTTGCAATGACCACCAGCCACAACGGCCGCATGCCGGCGTCTTGCCGCACAGTGGTCAGATGAACGGGCCGCGATGTGGAGGATGCGGAAGGGGAAGGGCGCAGCGGCATAGCGCTGGATTGTATTGGGGCGGCCTTAATGCAGGCTTAAGGCCTGCTCACGGTCTTCAATCAAGCGGCCACTGCCAGACCCAGCTGCTGCGCATGGTGCCGCAGGTGTTCGGCCATGAAGGTTGCGATGAAGTAGTAGCCGTGGTCATAGCCCACATGGCGGTGTAGCGCCAGCGGCTGGCCCGCCTTGGCGCAGGCGGCTTCAAAGAGCTCGGGGTACAACTGCTCGGCGAGGAATTTATCATCCAGTCCCTGGTCTATGCGGATACCGCCAGGGTAGGGCGCTGCGGGCATCAGGTTCATCAAGGCGGTGGCGTCGTGTTCAACCCAGTTTGATTCATCGCTGCCGAGATAGCCGGTAAACGCCTTGCGGCCCCACGGGCACTGGCTGGGCGCGCAGATAGGTGCAAACGCTGAGACCGATGTGAAAAGATCCGGATGCCTGAGCGCGAGCGTTAACGCGCCGTGACCGCCCATCGAGTGGCCGAAGATGCCGATGCGTGCTGCATCAATCGGCAGGGTGCCCGTCAGAAGCGGCAGCAGCTCTGCCGTGATGTAGCTTTCCATGCGGTAGTGCCGTGACCACGGCGCCTGTGTCGCATCAAGATAGAAGCCCGCGCCGCGGCCGAAATCCCAGCTGTCGGTCTCCCCCGGAATTTTCGCGCCACGCGGGCTGGTGTCGGGCGCAATCAACGCCAGGCCCAGCTCTGCTGCCAGGCGCTGCGCACCGGCTTTGATCATGAAGGTTTCTTCGTTGCAGGTCAGGCCCGCCAGGTAGATCAGCGCCGGCACCTTCTCCCCAGTCATGGCTTGCGGCGGCAGGAACACCGAGAACTTCATCGGCAAGCCGACCTCGCGCGAGTCATGCTGGTAAAAGCGCTGCACACCGCCGAAGCAGCCGTGTTCGCTGAGCAATTCCAGTTGTGTCGTCATGGATGTCTTTCTGTTCAAGCAGGGGCCGCGGGACTGGCTTTGCCAGACCGCAGGCGCAGCGGCCCCCTCGGGGGGCAGGGAGCTACGCGAAGTGAGCGACCGTGGGGGCTAATAGACGACAACACCACGAATGGATTCGCCGCTTTTCATTAGATCGAAACCCTTATTGATGTCTTCGAGCGGCATGGTGTGCGTGATCAGGTCGTCGATATTGATCTTGCCCTCCATGTACCAATCCACAATCTTCGGCACATCGGTGCGGCCGCGCGCGCCGCCGAAGGCTGAACCTTCCCATTTGCGGCCGGTTACCAGCTGGAAGGGGCGGGTGCTGATCTCGGCGCCGGCTTCCGCCACGCCGATGATGATGCTGCGGCCCCAGCCCTTGTGTGTGCATTCCAGCGCCTGACGCATCACCTTGGTGTTGCCTATGCATTCAAAGCTGTAGTCGGCGCCGCCGTCGGTCAACTGCACGATGGCGTCGACCACGTTTTCGGTTTCCTTCGGGTTGATGAAGTGCGTCATGCCGAACTTGCGCGCCATCTCCTGCCGCGCGGGGTTAATGTCCACACCGATGATCTTGTCGGCACCCACCATCTTCGCGCCCTGGATCACATTGAGTCCAATGCCGCCCAGGCCGAACACCACGACGTTGGCGCCGGCTTCGACCTTGGCGGTAAAGAGCACCGCACCGATGCCGGTGGTGACGCCGCAGCCGATGTAGCAGACCTTGTCAAAGGGCGCGTCTTCGCGGATCTTGGCCAGCGAGATTTCAGGGGCGACGGTGTAGTTGCTGAAGGTGCTGGTGCCCATGTAGTGAAAGATGGGTTTACCGTCCAGGCTGAAGCGGCTGGTGGCGTCGGGCATCAGGCCCTTGCCCTGCGTGCCGCGAATCAGCTGGCACAAATTGGTCTTGCGCGAAAGGCAGAACTTGCACTGCCGGCATTCAGGCGTGTAGAGCGGGATGACGTGGTCGCCTTTTTTGAGCGTCGTCACGCCAGGGCCGACATCCACCACAATGCCTGCGCCCTCGTGACCGAGGATGGCCGGGAAGATGCCTTCCGGGTCGGCGCCCGAGAGCGTGTAGTAGTCGGTATGACAGATGCCGGTGGCCTTGATCTCGACGAGCACCTCGCCGAACTTGGGGCCTTGCAGGTCCACGGTTTCAATGGTCAGGGGCTGGCCTGATTTCCAGGCGACTGCGGCTTTGGTTTTCATGGTGTGTTGGGTTTGCGCTTGAAAGTGAGTGGGAATGAGGTTCTGTGCGTAGGTCACTATAAGCCAGTCACCGTCGCTGAAGTCTCCCCTGAAGCCGTATCTTCATGGGCCCGATGTTTCATTTTGAGAAAAGCTGGGCCATACACCCGGGCTGTGTAGCCGACCCTAAGGCTGGAATATGCCGCGCATCGTGGGAGCGGAGCCTGCATGGCCTTCTCCATAAATGAAAAAGCTGCCTGGCCCATTAAATATGGGCGCAAGCAGCTATTAATTTCATAGCATTGAGGTCTGGCGGGTGAAGCCCGCCACGGCTTGCTCAGCGGCCGGCTTCTTTCAGGTACTGCGTCCGGGCGGCGATGGCGGTGTCGGTGAAGTCGGTGAACACGCCGTCCACACCGGTGCGGTAGAAGGCCAGGTACTCGGCCTTGGCATCGCCCTGGTAGTCGCTGGCCAGGCGGCGCGACTCATTGCGGAAGGTGAAGGGATGAACGAACAGGCCTGCCTTGTGCGCATCGGCGACGAAGCTGGTGGCTGGCTGCGAGATGGAGTCTGCATCATTGAGCTTGCCATCACGGTTGATGTCGACCTGCTTGCCGTCGGCGCCGAAGGTGCCCTTGGTGCTGATGATGTAGCGCTTCCAGGGGCCGATGCCATCGGCGTAGGTCTTGATCTCGGCCAGGCCCGCGGGTGTGACCATGGCGCTGAAGAAACGCTTGTCGCCGGCCTTGGTCCAGTCGTAAGGGCGGTCGCTCGGCACGGCAAAGGTCACGCGGCCGGTTTTCGGGTCAATGCCGTCGCCGTCGACGAGCTGGATCAGTTTCGTATTGAGGCCCTTGCTCTTCATGTACTTCAGGCTGCCGGGTTCAAACGACTGCACGTAGATGGGCGCGGTCTTGCTGTTCCATCCGGCAGCATTGATGATGGCGATCAGCTTGTCCTCCATCGGCAGGCCGAGTTCCCGGAAGTAGGTCGGGTTCTTGGTTTCCGGGTATATCGCAATCGTGCGGCCTGTCTTGATGGATTGGGCCTTGGCCATGTCCACTACTTCCTGAAGGGTCGGGATCTTGTATTGGCCATTGAACTGCTGCGGGCGCTCGGCGTCGGTCGAGATCGCGCCCAGGGTGCGAATCTCAGCCAGTGTGAAGTCGTTGCTGAACCAGCCGGTCTGCGTTTCGCCGTCGACCTGGATGGTCTTCTTGCGTGAGGCGAATTCAGGGTGTTTGGCCACGTCGGTGCTGATCGCCAGATTGGGGTCGTGACGGGTGACGAGCACGCCGTCCCTGGTCACGACCAGGTCCATCTCGATCACGTCGGCGCCCAGTTCGATCGCGCGCACATAGGCTTCCATCGTTTCTTCCGGCACATAACCCGAAGCACCGCGGTGGGCGATGACCAGTGGCGCCTTGCCATCAAGGGTGGGCAGGCCTGCTTGAGATGTTGTGCCTGAGGAGGAGCAAGCGGTGAGTAGTACGCTGCTGCAAACAAGGGCGAGCAGGCTGCCTTGCTTCACGGCCTGGCGGGTCGATACGGTCATGGGTGTTTCCGGAGTTAAAGGGCTGATCGTATGTGTCTGATCACGACAGGCGTGTGACAGTGTGTAGCGCCCGGCCATAAAAAATGCCGGAGCAGGTCCGGCATTTTCTGGGGCGCGGGGATCAGGCGCTGAAGAAGCTCTTGAGCTTGTCGGCCCAGCCTTCTTCGCTGGGTGAATGCTTGGCTCCGCCTTTTTTCAGCGACTCGTCCAGCTCCTTGAGCAGCTTGCGCTGGTGCTCGGTCAGTTTGACCGGTGTCTCGACCGTGATGTGGCAATACAGGTCACCCGGGTAGCTGGAGCGCACGCCCTTGATGCCCTTGCCGCGCAGACGGAACTGTTTGCTCGCCTGGGTGCCTTCGGGAATGTCGATGGCCGCTTTGCCGGCGAGTGTCGGCACTTCAATTTCGCCGCCCAGCGCGGCAGTGGTGAAGCTGATGGGCACGGCGCAGTGCAGGTCGTCACCGTCGCGCTCGAAGATGTCGTGCTTCTTCAGGCGGATCTCGATGTAGAGGTCGCCGGGCGGGCCGCCGTTGGTACCCGGCTCGCCATTCCCAGTGGAACGGATGCGCATGCCGTCGTCGATGCCCGCGGGGATTTTGACTTCGAGTGTCTTGTTGTTCTTGGTCTTGCCCACGCCGTGGCAGGTCACGCAAGGTTCGGGAATCAGCTTGCCGGTGCCTTTGCACTGCGGACAGGTCTGCTGCACGCTGAAGAAACCCTGGCGCATCTGCACCACGCCGTGGCCATGGCAGGTGGTGCAGGTCACCACCTTGGTGCCGGGCTTGGCGCCGCTGCCGTGGCAGGTATTACAGTCGTCCCAGCTCGGAATGCGAATCTGTGCGTCCTTGCCATTAGCGGCTTCTTCGAGCGTGACTTCCATGGCGTAGCTCAAGTCGCCGCCACGGTAAACCTGCCGGCCACCGCCGCGCTGTGCCCCGCCGCGCTGGCCGCCGAACACGTCGCCGAAGATATCGCCAAAGGCTTCGGCAAAGCCGCCAAAGCCTTCCGCACCCGGGCCACCGCGCATGTTGGGGTCTACACCGGCGTGGCCGTACTGGTCATAGGCCGCGCGCTTGTTCTCGTCGGAAAGCATCTCGTAGGCTTCTTTGGCCTCCTTGAATTTTTCTTCGGCAACCTTGGACGCATCCCCCTGGTTGCGGTCGGGGTGGTGCTTCATCGCGAGTTTGCGATACGCCTTTTTAATGTCTTCATCGCTGGCGTTTTTGGCAACGCCCAGCGTGTCGTAGTAGTCTTTTTTGGTGGCCATGGCAGGTCAGTCAGGAATCGTTGTTGTGAGGGTCAGCGGGAAACGCAAAAGCGGAAATCCTGGATTGCTCCCGGTTTTCCGCCTTTGCTGGCTGCCTTTGCCGTCTGCTTTTGCATGCAGTTATCGCGCCAATGCAGGGGTGCTTTGTAAAAAAGCGCTTAGCCCTTTTTGACTTCCTTGACTTCAGCGTCCACGACATTGTCGTCGACCGGTTTGGCTTCAGCCTGGGCGGCGCCCGCTGCGCCTGCGTCACCACCGGCTGCCGCCTGCGATGCCTGCATGTCGGCGTACATTTTTTCGCCGAGCTTCTGGCTGGCTTCCATCAGGGCCGTGTTCTTGGCGTCGATGGCGGCCTTGTCGTCGCCAGTGAGCGCTTCTTCCATGTCCTTGATGGCGGCTTCGATCTTTTCCTTTTCACCGGCTTCGAGCTTGTCGCCGTATTCACCCAGCGATTTTTTCACGCTGTGCACCATGGCTTCAGCGTTGTTCTTGGCGGTGACGAACTCGACTTTTTTCTTGTCTTCTTCGGCGTTCAGCTCGGCGTCTTTCACCATCTGCTGGATTTCAGCTTCAGACAAACCTGAGTTGGCCTTGATGGTGATCTTGTTTTCCTTGCCGGTGCCTTTGTCTTTGGCGCCGACGTGCAGGATGCCGTTGGCGTCGATGTCGAATGACACTTCAATCTGCGGCGTGCCGCGTGCTGCGGGCGGAATCCCCTCGAGATTGAACTCGCCCAGGCCCTTGTTGCCCGAAGCGATTTCGCGCTCGCCCTGGAACACCTTGATCGTCACGGCCGGCTGGTTGTCTTCAGCGGTCGAGAAGGTCTGTGCGAACTTGGTCGGGATGGTCGTGTTCTTCTTGATCATCTTGGTCATCACGCCGCCCATGGTTTCGATACCGAGGGACAGCGGGGTGACGTCCAGCAGCAGCACGTCGGTGCGGTCGCCGGAGAGAACCTGGCCTTGAATCGCTGCGCCCACAGCCACGGCTTCATCGGGGTTCACATCCTTGCGGGGTTCCTTGCCGAAGAGCTCTTTGACCTTTTCCTGCACCTTGGGCATGCGGGTCTGGCCGCCGACCAAAATCACGTCATGGATGTCGGCCGCGCTGACGCCGGCATCCTTCATGGCGATGCGGCAAGGCGCAATCGTGCGCTCGATGAGTTCGTCAACCAGGCTTTCAAGCTTGGCGCGGGTCAGCTTGACCAGCAAGTGCTTGGGGCCGGTCGCGGGGTCGTGCGCAATGTAGGGAATGTTGACTTCGGTGGCCGGGCTGTTGGACAGCTCGATCTTGGCCTTTTCAGCCGAGTCTTTCAGGCGCTGCAGGGCCACCACGTCCTTCGACAGGTCGATGCCGCTGTCCTTCTTGAACTCGGCCACGATGTAGTCGATGACGCGCTGGTCGAAGTCTTCGCCGCCCAGGAAGGTGTCGCCGTTGGTGGAGAGAACTTCGAACTGCTTTTCACCGTCGACATCGGCGATCTCGATGATGGAGATGTCGAAGGTGCCGCCGCCCAGGTCATACACGGCGATCTTGCGGTCGCCCTTTTCCTGCTTGTCCAGGCCGAAGGCGAGAGCTGCTGCGGTGGGTTCGTTGATGATGCGCTTGACTTCAAGGCCGGCAATGCGGCCGGCGTCTTTGGTGGCCTGGCGCTGTGCATCGTTGAAGTACGCAGGCACGGTGATCACGGCTTCGGTCACGGGCTCACCGAGATAGTCTTCGGCGGTTTTCTTCATCTTGCGGAGGATGTCGGCGCTGACTTGCTGGGCCGACAGCTTCTTGCCGCGCACTTCCACCCAGGCGTCGCCGTTGTCGGCGGCCACGATGGCGTAGGGCATCAGCGCGATGTCCTTCTGGACTTCTTTTTCGGTGAACTTGCGGCCGATCAAACGCTTGACGGCGTACAGGGTGTTCTTGGGATTGGTCACGGCCTGGCGCTTGGCGGACGCACCGACCAGCACTTCGCCGTCTTCCTGGTAAGCCACGATGGAAGGGGTGGTGCGCACGCCTTCCGAGTTCTCGATCACGCGGGGGGTGTTGCCCTCCATGACGGACACGCAGCTGTTGGTGGTGCCGAGGTCAATGCCGATGATTCTTCCCATGATGATTTACTCCTGCTTTTTTGATTCGTTAAAGATTGAAGGTGGGGCGGCCGGGGTGTTCAGTGCCGCTGGCCGCGGTATGGATTAACTATGTTGATAACTTGTGGGTAAGTTGTGTGGCTTCAAGGGCTTCAACAATGTTTTCAAGGTTTTTTAAGAGGTTTTTTACTTGGGGGCTGCCACCGTGACCAGGGCGGGGCGCAGCACGCGCTCGGCGATCAGGTAGCCTTTTTGCAGCACGTTGACCACGGTGTTGGCTTCCTGCTCGGCGGGCACCATGCTGATCGCCTGGTGCTGGGTCGGGTCGAATTTGGTGCCGGGAGCCGGGTCAATGGCGACCACCTTGTTGCGCTCAAGTGCGCTTTTGAGCTGCTTGAGTGTGGCTTCGGCGCCTTCGCGGATCTGCTCGGGCGTGACGTCCTTGATCGCCAGCCCGGCTTCCAGGCTGTCTGCCACCGGCAGCAGGCTTTCGGCAAAGCTTTCCAGGGCAAATTTACGGGCCTTGGCGACTTCTTCGTCGGCACGGCGGCGGGCGTTTTCGGTCTCAGCCTTGGCGCGCAGGTAGCTGTCGGCCAGCTCGGTGTTCTTGGCCTGCAGCGTGGCGACTTCGGCTTGTGCGACGGTCAGCGCGTCAAACTCGTTTGCAGCCTGCGCCGCTTCCAGTTCTTCAGGACTGGGCTCACCGCTAAGTGGTTGATTTTGTTCGGGTTGTGTATTGTCAGACATGCTCGAAAACAGGGTTGAAGCTGGTAATGTTTCCAGCTGGGGATGGCAAAGCCCTTTTCAAGACAGGGGCTTCGTTTTTGGTCCAGATAGTTTGGCTGCGGGTGTGCGGCCAGGGGTGTCCAGCGCAGTTGGGGCCCTGCCGTTCCTGTGTGGACCGGTGTGCCCCAGCCGTAGAAACTGGTTCGTGGCCTGAATTGTAGTGGCTGGACACTCATGTTCCCGGCCGGTGGGGCTGGTTCTGGCTGCCCAACGAATGGCGCCCGAATGCAGGCCTGATGCTATGTTATTGATAGCTGCTGGCGCACATTCCTGTTGGGCTGAAAGGCTAAAACGTCGAAATTTCAGGTGGAGACGGCAAAAACCGCTTCAAGGCGCTGCCGGTCTCTGCATGCGCATCATCAGCTCGCGCTTGTTGTCACGGCTGCGGTGGGCATGTTCGCGCATCAGGGCTTCGGCGCGCGCCCCTTCACCGGCCAGCAGTGCGGCCAGCACATCTTCGTGGTCGGTTTGCGCGCGCTGGATGAACCCGTATTCCAGCAAGGGCAGGGCACCGTTCAGGCTGAGCGCACCGGCGCCGGCCATTGGTGTTTTGCTGACGTGGGCCAGTGCGGAGGTCAATGTGCTGTTGCCGGCGGCGTGCGCCAGGGCACCATGAAAGCGGGCGTTCATCGGTACCCAGCGGGCTGCGTCAATCACATGGCCGGCGGCCCGTGCCTGCTCCAGCAGCAGACGGCCTTCCTCGACGCAGGCCTGCAGAGCCTCCCGGGTTTCGGGCGTAATGACGCGCTCGGCCGCCTGTCGGGCCGCCATGCCTTCCAATACGCCCCGCACGTCGACTGCATTGGCAATTTCGTCAACGCTAAATTGCCTGACGCGAAAGCCGCGTGTCGGCAGGCGTTCCAGCAAGCCTTCCTTTTCCAGCTCACCGAGCGCAATACGGATCGGTGTGCGCGAAACCGCCAATTGGGCGGACAGCTCAAGCTCCACCATTCGTTCGCCGGGAACCATCTGGCCGCTGAGGATTCTTTGCCTCAATTGCTGCGTGGTGTAGTCAATCTGGGAAGACATAGGCTGTGATGGTTGGTCGTAGCTGGACGAATTGATAGATTATTGCATGCAGTATTGAGATTTATTAGGGTTAACAAGATTAATAAAGCCACTATTGCGTGCAATAAAATAAGATAACTAAGTATTTTCACCTCTGACCACCTGAATAGCCCACGAGCCATCAATTCGCCGCCAGCGATGCGGCAGATACCACCCCAGGAGACACCATGAATCTATCCCGCCTTCATCCCTTGCGACGGCTTGCCCGCACCGAAACGCGGCTGGTAGCGGCTTGTGCCGCATCGTTGGTGCTTGTCTTCATGGGCTTGTCCGTCGCGCAAGCCCAGCCGGTCGCAACTTACCCCAGCAAGCCCATCAAGCTGATCGTTCCTTTTCCTGCGGGTGGTGGCGGTGACACGCTGGCCCGGCTGGTCATGCAGCGTGCCGCCAGGGAATTGGGCCAACCTGTCGTGGTGGAAAACCTGGGCGGCGCCGGCGGCAATGTGGGCAGCGCAGCGGCTGCCAAGGCGCCGGCCGATGGCTATACCCTGCTGTACGGCACCAATGGCACGCATGCGATCAATCACGCGATCTACAAGGCGCCCGGCTTCAACCCGTCTCGCGACTTCGAGCCCGTGACCCAGCTCACCCGCATTGCCGCCATGGTGGTGGTGCGGCCCACGTTGCAAGTCAACTCCATGGCGGAACTCACCAAACTGCTCAAGTCCAACCCGGGCAAATACACCTTTGGCTCTGCCGGCAACGGCACGACGTCCCACCTGGCCGGAGAAATCTACAAGTCGCGCGCGGGCCTGGCGGTGGTGCACATACCTTACCGCGGCGGCGCACAGGCCATGACGGACCTGATCGGCGGGCAGGTCGACATGATGATCGAGGTCATGCCGAATGCCGCACCGCAGGCGAAAAGCGGGCGCGTCAAACCATTGGCGGTGACCACGGCCACGCGCGTGGCGGGCTGGCCGGATTTACCCACCATTGCGGAGTCGGGCTTGCCCGGATTTGATGTCAGCGCGTGGGACGCGATTTTTGTTCCGGCCGGAACGCCCAGGCCCATCGTCAATCGCCTGAACGAAGCGATCCACAAAGCCCTGGCAGATCCGGAATTGCGCGCACAGCTGCAGTCGCGTGGAGCCGAGGTGGCGCCGGGCACCCCTGAGGAGCTGGCCAGGCATATTGCCGGCAGCATGACCCTGTGGGGTGATGCAGTGAAACGTTCCGGCGCTGCAGTGGATTAGGGCGGCGGGAAGTGCGTGGATGAACACCACATGAATACCTGTTGATCGGTAAAACAGCGCAACAAAAAAGCGACCTCGAAGGTCGCTTTTTTTTCGGGCCAGGCTGCCAGGTAATTTACTTTTTCTTGGTCTGACTGACGGCCCACTTGCCGGCAAATGCCTGCAGGTCGTTCAGACGCTTGAGCAGGTCGGCGCCCAGCGTGGTGACCGTGTAGCCGTCACTGCCGTGGCCCAGCAGGCCGGCTGCGCGCAATTCCTTGATGCGGGTATTGAGGGTGTTGGGTGTGATGCTGCCGATGCTGTCTTGCAGGAGGCGGAACGTCTGGGGGTGGCCGTCTTTCAGGGCCCACAGCACGCGCAGTGCGTAGCGTGCTTCCAGCAGTTCAAGCAATTGGCCTACCGCTGCATTTTCTTTGGCACTCATCAGGTTATCTCCTCGGGTCACAGTTTGGTCACAGGGGGTTGTTAAGCAGAAAGCTTCGAAAGCTTGGGGCCAAATATAACGCAAATTGCTGACTGCTACGAGTTTTATAGCTGCCCACGCCCGCTGCGGTTGGACTACAGCCTGAAACTCTCTTGGAAAACCCTGATGCGCCGGATGCGGCAATGGGCTTAAAGAACGCACCGGGTAAGCCCAAGCGCATCATTTCTACCTACATCACCGGGATCCGTGTTGCCGGATGAAGTGCTACAGCGCTGCCTGTTCTGGAGGACTCCATGATCGCTTCAATCACCTGTTGCACGCCAAGTGCGGAGCGCCCCGTCACGGCGGGCGCGCATCCATTCCGGACAGCGCGAATGAAATCCTGCAGCACGGCGCGATGAGCGGCATGGTCGAAGGCCATGGGGTTGGCGCCTCCGCCGGAGGCCTGGCGTGCACCAGCGGTCAGCGTCTTTCCGCTGGAAAAAACCGCCTGCATTTCACCGCCTTCCAGCGTCACGGTGCCCTGGATGAAGTTGAGTTCAATGCGCTCGGGAAAACCGGGGTAGGCCGCCGTGGTGGCCTGAACCACAGCGACCGCACCGCTGCCGTAGTGCAGCAGTGCGGCAGCCGTGTCTTCGCCCTCCATGCGATGCACTGCGCTGGTGCTGGCAACGCCTGTGACGCGCTCCGGCATGCCGGTGAAGCTGAGCAGCAGGTCGAGCGTATGAATGGCTTGCGTGATCAGCACGCCGCCGCCGTCCCGCGCCAGGGTGCCGCGTCCGGGCTCATCGTAATAACTTTGTGGCCGCCACCACCGGATCGACGCGGCGGCGCTGACCAGCGGGCCCATAGCGTCGTCACGCAGCAGTGCTGCCACGGCAAGGGCCGCGTCGCGCATGCGGTGCTGCAGCATCACCCCCAGCATGACGCCCGCGGTTTCGCAAGTCTCGACCAATGCGTTGGCCCGGTTCAAATCAATTTCGAGGGGTTTTTCGACCAGCACGTGCTTGCCCGCATGCGCAGCCTGCTGGACAAGATCAAGATGGGTATTGGGCGGCGTGAGAACCAGCACGGCTTTTACGCTGGCGTCTTCCAGAATATCTTCCAGGCGTGTGGTTCGGCGCGCCCCTTGGGGCACTTCTACAGCGGCCAGTCGTTCGGCGTTTCGCGCATAAACCCAGGCGACGTCTGCTTCGCTGGCCAGGTCTTCAAGACTTCGGAAGTGAGGTGCCGAGCCCAGCCCTGCACCAATGACGGCGAGGCGTAGCCGCGCAGGGCTGGGTACGGACGGCATGTTCAGTCAAGCTTGACGTTGGCCGCCTTGATGACTTGCGCCCATTTCTCGACCTCTGCCTTCTGGAAGGCGGAGACCTGCTCGATCGTCATGCTGGACGGTTGCATGCCCAGCCCTTTGAGGCGTTCCTGCATCTCGGGCTGCGCGGTGATTTTCATGATTTCATCGTGCAGCCTGTCAATGATGGGCTTGGGGGTGCCGGTGGGAACAAAAATGGCTTGCCATGAGGCAACCTCAAATCCGGGGACGGATTCGGCCACCGTGGGCACGTTCGGCATGGACTCCAGGCGCTTGGCGGAGGTGACCGCCAGCGCACGCACCTTGCCGCTCTGGATATGCGGACCTGCCACGACCGTGGTGTCGAACATCATGTCCACCTGCCCGCCGATCACGTCCTGGATGGCGGGGCCGCTGCCTTTGTAGGGCACATGGATGAACTGGGTGCCCGACTTGAAGCCCAGCAGTTCCAGCGAAAGATGCTGCGACGTGCCGCTGCCGGCCGATGCGGACGAAATGGTTTTGGGTTTGGCCTTCGCGGCGGCCAGCACGTCCTGCAGCGTTTTGTAAGGGCTGTTGGCCCCCACCACCAGCACGACCGGGTTGGTGCCGATGAGCGCCACCGGCGAGAAAGACTTGATCGGGTCGTAGCCCAGTTTCGGGTAAAGGCTCACATTGATGGCATGCGAGCTGACGGTGCCGCCCAGCATCGTGTAGCCATCTGCCGGTGCGCGGGACGCGACTTCCGAGCCGACGCTGCCGCCAGCACCGCCCTTGTTGTCAATCACGATGGTGGTGCCGAGTACCGGCCCGAGTTTTTGGCCAATCAGCCGGCCCAGGATGTCGGTGGTGCCGCCTGCAGGAAACGGCACGATGAAGGTGATGGGCTTGCTGGGCCATTTGTCTTGTGCGAGGGCGGGAAGGCCCAGCGCCGACAGGGCAGCGGCAGCAAGTGCGGAATGGATGAGGGAACGGCGTTTCATGGTGTCTCCTGTGTGTTGTCTGATGGTGTTGGCTGGAACTACTTACTTGATGGCCTGAATGCGCTCATACAGGCTCTTGGGCCAGGGGGCATCGGCTGCGGTCAGCGAAGGCAAGACCGCTGCGGCAAAAGGCGCGCGGTCTACCTTGTTGACGGTTTTGCCTTTCTTCTCGAACTCGGCGACCAGGCGGTTTTCGGCATCGACGATGTCCTGGCTGGCGCGGCTCGACGCCTCCCAGAGCACCTGGTCGAAGACCTTCTTGTCGGCCTCACTGAGTTTGGACCAGACCGAGCTCGACACGGCCGTGAGCAGCGATTCGGTGATGTGGCCGGTCAGGGTGATGTATTTCTGGACTTCGTAAAACCTTTTGGCCTCGATAGTGGGCAGCGGGTTTTCCTGTGCATCGACCGTGCCGTTTTGCAGCGCCAGGTAGACCTCGGCAAAGGCGATGGGCGTCGGGTTCGCGCCCACGGCCCTTGGGAACATCACAAAAAGTGGTGCGTCGGGTACGCGCAGCTTGAGGCCCTTCATGTCGTCTGGTTTGTTGATGACCTTGTTGGAGGTCATGTGGCGCAGGCCGTAGTAGGTGTAGCCTGCAATGTGCTGGCCGCCGGTTTTGCTGGCATAACCCTGAGCCAGCTCCTGAAAGATCGGGCCGTTACGGAATGCCTGGAAGTGCGCGTAATCGCGAAACACAAAAGGCGCGGCGGCGATCGACAGCGGCGGGTGTGCACGCCCGGCAAAGGCCGCGCCGGTGTAGATGATGTCGACGGTGCCCAGTGTCAGACCCTGGTTGATGTCGGTTTCCTTGCCCAGGGATGAGGCCGGGAAGACCTCCACCACATAGCGGCCGTTGGTCTTCTTCCTGATTTCGTCGGCGGCCCAGACCGCTTGCTTGTGAAAGGTCTCCGAGGTCTCGTAGACGTGAGCCCATTTGAGTTTGGTCTGGGCTGCGGCGGCGCCTGCGCCCAGCGTGCCGGCCAGTGCCAGCAGCGTCGCACCCGCAATGCTGCAAAGGGTTCTGCGTTTCATGTCTTGTCTCCTGATTGTTTTAGTGGCTCAGTGGGTATCGTTGGTGGGGAAAGGGCGCCGCGGTATACCGCCCCCGGCGCTTGGTGGATGCCCTATGCAAATGGGCATGGCAGGTTTCCGGAATCCTCTAAATTCCGGCGACCTGCTGGATTTATCGAACCATGCAGGGCATCTTGTTGTTGAATTTCCAGTCGGGGATCAGGTATTGCATGGCCACGGCATCGTCGCGCGCACCGAGGCCGTGCTTGAGATAAAGCTGGTGCGCTTTTTCCACTTCAGCCATGTCCAGCTCTACGCCGAGGCCCGGTGTTTTCGGCACTGCAACCTGGCCGTCCACAATTTGCAAGGGTGCCTTGGTCAGGCGCTGGCCGTCCTGCCAGATCCAGTGCGTGTCAATCGCGGTGACTTTGCCCGGCGCGGCCGCAGCCACGTGGGTGAACATGGCCAGGGAAATGTCGAAGTGGTTGTTGGAGTGCGAGCCCCAGGTCAGCCCCCATGTCTGACAGATCTGCGCGACGCGTACCGAGCCTTGCATGGTCCAGAAATGCGGGTCGGCCAGCGGGATATCGACTGACTGCAGGTGAATGGTGTGCGACAGCTCACGCCAGTCGGTGGCGATCATGTTGGTGGCGGTCGGCAGGCCGGTGGCCCGGCGAAACTCCGCCATCACTTCGCGGCCGGAGAACACGCCTTCGGCGCCGCAGGGGTCTTCTGCGTAGGCCAGCACATCGCCGCGGCCCTGGCAGATGCGGATGGCATCCTTGAGCAGCCACCCGCCGTTCGGGTCCAGTGTGATGCGCGCATCGGGAAAACGTTCGGAGAGGGCGATGATGGCTTCCATCTCTTCCTCGCCCCGCAGCACGCCGCCTTTGAGCTTGAAATCCTTGAAGCCGTACCGCTTGTAAGCCGCTTCGGCCAGTGCCACGATGCCATCGGCGTCGATGGCGGCCTCGTGGCGCAGGCGCAGCCAGTCGTCCTCTGCATCCGGCGCACTGCCATAGGCCAGGTCCGTCTGCTTGCGATCGGCCACATAAAAGAGGTAGCCCAGCATGGCCACCGAATCCCGCTGCTGGCCTTCGCCAAGCAACGCCGCCACTGGCACGCCCAGGAATTGCCCGAGCAGGTCGAGCAGGGCGCTTTCCACGGCAGTGACGGCATGAATCGCCACACGAAGGTCGAAGGTCTGGTTGCCGCGGCCGCCGCTGTCGCGGTCGGCAAAACGTGTGCGCAGGGTGTTGAGAATCTGGTTCCACGCGCCTACCGATTGCCCTTCGATCAGTTCACGGGCGTCTTCCAGGGTGTTGCGGATCTTCTCGCCGCCCGGTACTTCACCTACGCCGGTGCGGCCTGAACTATCGGTCAGGATCAGCAGGTTCCGGGT
Organism: Polaromonas sp. P1_F4; assembly: GCF_056405675.1. Classification (NCBI taxonomy): domain Bacteria; kingdom Pseudomonadati; phylum Pseudomonadota; class Betaproteobacteria; order Burkholderiales; family Comamonadaceae; genus Polaromonas; species Polaromonas sp. P1_F4. The sequence continues at coordinate 267,004 of NZ_JBFUBP010000004.1, forward strand.
AAAAAACGGGCCGTGGGCACCGCTGAGGTTTAACAGCATGCTGTCCTGGCCGGCCACGGGAATCACCTGCACGCGAGTGATTCGGGGAGTTTGGGAAAGGGCGTGAGGGGCTGTTGCGGGAGCGTTTGAAGCGGGCATACCGGACTTGCTTGTAGGATGGTTGATAAAACAATTTATCAGTTATCGTACAACTCGCCGATTATTTATGCAACCAGATTTGTACCCAGAGTGCGGGGTGCTTGAGGTTCGGAAGGCTCTTCGGGTGGCTGCATGGTGTGCGCGTTATTGCCCCGGCGAAGCCGTTCACGGCTATTGGACAGGTGCGTCCGCATGGCGGCGCGTGCGGCTTCCGCATCCTGGTTGCGAATGGCGTTGTAGATGCTCTCGTGCTCGCTGTTGACCCGCTGCAGGTAGTTGAAGCGGCCTTCGGGTGCGCTGTGCGCCGTGTTGACGCGAGTGCGCGGAATGATCATGGTGCCCAGGTAGGTCATCAGGTCGGCGAAGTGCCGGTTGCCCGTGGCGCGGGCCACTTCCATATGGAACTGGAAGTCCGGTGGCACGGCGTCGGAGTCCAGGCTGATGGAGTCGTGAAAGGCGCGCAGTGCATTTTCCAGGGCCTTGAGGTTTTCTGGCGTTCTCCTCTGGGCGGCAAGGCCGGCGGCTTCGGTTTCCAGGCTGATGCGCAGCTCCAGCACCGAGATCACATCGGCCACGGTGGCAAAGTCCTCGGCGGTGATCTTGAAGTTGCCGGCGTCCTGCGGTTGCAGGACAAAGGTGCCGATGCCGTGCCGGGTTTCGACCAGCCCTGAGGCCTGGAGCTTGGACAGTGACTCACGTACCACGGTCCGGCTCACGTCAAAACGGGCCATGATTTCGGCTTCAGTGGGCAGTTTTTCGCCCGGCTGCAGGTGACCTGAACGGATGCTGGTGGCCAGATTTTCGACGATCTCACTCACCAGTCCGCGGGGGCGGCGCATGCGCAACGGCTCTTCGTGAAAGCCAACCGTAAGGCCTGCCTCGGAGCGACTAGGGGTTTTCCTTGAGTCCATTAAAAAACCATTGACAAGCTAGGGGGCGAACTGGAGAATTCCAAGTCATCAGACAACCTATGACTGCGATGTTCTTGGGTTGACTTTAACAAACTTCATAAAAAAGTCCAGTGTTTGCAATCACACCGGGCACAGATGTAAAAAATGACGATCAAAGTTCACGAAAAGCTCTTGTTGACCGGCGCGGCCGGTGGCTTGGGCAAGGCCTTGCGCGAGCGCCTGAAGGCCAATTGCTCGCTACTCCGACTGTCCGACGTGCAGCCTTTCGGTGCTGCCGGGGCCAACGAAGAGGTGATTTTGGCCGACCTGGCCGACTCGGCCGCCGTGCACACCATGGTTCAGGGCGTGGACGCGATTGTCCACCTGGGCGGTGTCTCGGTAGAAGGGCCCTTTGGCCCCATCCTGCAAGCCAACATCCTTGGCGCCTATAACTTGTATGAGGCCGCGCGCAAGAACGGCGTCAAGCGCATCGTCTTTGCCAGCTCCAATCACGTCACCGGCTTTTACCGCCAGGACCAGACCATCAATGCCGACCATCCGCCGCGGCCCGACGGTTTGTACGGCCTGAGCAAAGCCTTCGGTGAAGATCTCGCGCGCCTGTACTTTGACCGCTACGGCATTGAAACCGCTTGCGTGCGCATCGGCTCTTCATTTGCCGAGCCCAAAGACCGCCGCATGCTGGCCACCTGGTTGAGCTTTGACGACCTGCACCGCTTGATCACCGCCTGCCTGACCACGCCGGTGCTGGGCCACAGTATTGTGTTCGGCATGTCCGACAACGCCGTCACCTGGTGGGACAACAGCCGCGCACGCCACATCGGTTATGTGCCGAAAGATAGCTCGGACATCTTTCGCGAGGCCGTCTACGCCCGAACCCCCGCGCCTGACCTGAAAGACCCGATCGCCCAGTACCAGGGCGGCGGCTTCGTAGTAGCCGGTCCTTTCGGCGACTGAGTGGTCAGGATAAACATGGGCGAGCCTCACGTCGAGCTGGTTCTGGATGCGCGCAATGGCACGGGGGAAAGCCCTGTCTGGCGGGCCTCCGAACAAGCGCTCTATTGGGTTGATATTCCGGCGCGCAGGTTGTGCCGCTGGAGCGTGGCCGAAGGCGCGCTGACTGAATGGGCCGCCCCTGAAATGCTGGCCTGCGTTGCCTCGATAGGTGCAACGCAAGACTGGATCGCCGGCACTGAAAGCGGCGTGTTCCGCCTGAGCCCACGCGCAGATGGCCTGCTTGGGTTCAACCCGCTTGCCACCGTGACCCATGCCATGTCCGGCATGCGCTTCAACGACGGTCGCTGCGACCGTCAGGGGCGCTTTCTTGCCGGTACCATGTTGATGAATATGGCCGCTGGCGCACGGGTAGGCTGCATTTATAGCTATCAAAAGAATAGCGAACTCAAAATGCTGCTGGACGGCTTCATCACGCCGAACGGCATGGCCTTCAGCCCCGACGGCCGTACCATGTACCTATCGGACTCGCATCCGTCGGTACAGACCATCTGGGCCTTTGACTACGACACCGAGACCGGCACGCCATCCAACCGGCGCGTCTTTGTCGACATGAACCCGCTACCCGGCCGCCCTGATGGCGCGGCAGTCGACGCCGACGGCTGCTACTGGATCTGCGGCAACGACGCCGGCCTGATTCATCGCTTCACGCCCATCGGCAAGCTGGACCGTTCGCTGGCCGTGCCGGTCAAAAAACCTGCCATGTGCGCCTTTGGCGGCGCCGGGCTCGACACCCTGTTCGTGACGTCGATACGCCCCGAAGGCATCGACTTATCTGACCAGCCGCTGGCCGGCGGTGTGTTCGCGCTGCGCCCTGGCGTGCGCGGGCTGCCTGAGCCCGCGTGCCTGTATTAAAAGTTCCTGTTACCTGTTTTCCACCACCAACCCTAGAGGATGAGACATGAAGATTAAAAAAACATTGTTTGCAGTTGCTGCTGCACTGGCGCTGATGCCGCTGGCAAGCTTCGCTACCGAGTTCCGCTCGTCGGACATCCACCCCGACGGTTACCCCACCGTCGAGGCTGTCAAGTTCATGGGTGAGCGCCTGAAGGTGTTGACCAACGGCAAGCACAGCATCAAGGTCTACAACAACGGCTCGCTGGGCAATGAAAAAGACACCATCGAGCAGACCAAGATCGGCGCGCTGCCGATGGTTCGCATCAACGTCGCGCCGATGAACAACATCTGCCCTGAAACGCAAGTGCCGACCATGCCTTTCCTGTTCCGCTCTGTGGACCATATGCGCAAGGTGCTTGACGGCCCCATCGGCGAGGAAATCCTGGCCTCCTGTGCGCCCATGGGTTTTGTGGGCCTGGCCTACTACGACAGCGGCGCCCGCTCGCTCTACACGGCCAAAAAGCCTGTCCGCACACTTGCCGACGCCAAGGGCATGAAGATTCGTGTCCAGCAGTCCGACCTGTGGGTTGCTTTGCTGGAAGCGATGGGCGCCAATGCGACGCCCATGCCTTACGGCGAGGTCTACACTGCCCTGAAGACCGGCCTGGTTGATGGCGCTGAAAACAACTACCCCTCGTACGAGAGCTCGCGTCACTTTGAAGTGGCCAAGTACTACTCGATCACCGAGCACTCGCTGGCGCCTGAAATGCTGCTGTTCTCCAAGCGCATCTGGGACGGCCTGACGCCGGATGACCAGAAGGCCCTTCGCCAGGCAGCCAAAGAGTCGGTGCCGTACATGCGCAAGCTGTGGGACGAGCGCGAAGCCAAGTCCAAGGCCATCGCCAAAGCCGGCGGCGCCGAGTTCATCGAAGTGGACAAAGCTTCCTTCCAGGCTGCCATGAAGCCGGTGTATGACAAGTTCATCGTGGACGCCAAGCTCAAGGAATTGGTCAAGCGCGTTCAGGACACCAAGTAAGTTTTGAATGAAGCCACCGGGGGATGTCGCAAGGCGCCTTCCCGGGGGCTGCTTATTTTCCGATCATTCGCGATTTCTTCGACAGTTTTTTGCCGCGCTGCCTTTCGCCGCAACCTAACCATTTAAATGCCGGGTTCACGATCCGGGAAACCTTATGTATACAACTATTTGCCGCAAGCTGGCCCGGGCCTGCATGTGGCTGGGCATTTTTGGGCTGATCGCGCTCATATGCGCGGTGAGCTGGCAGGTGTTCGGCCGCTACGTGATGAACAACACGCCCACGTGGGCGGAAAGCCTGGCCCTGCTTCTGGTGCTGTATGTCACCATGTTCGGCGTGGCTGTCGGTGTCCGTGACGCCGGGCACATCGGGCTGGAGTCCTTGCTCATCCTGGCGCCGGACTGGCTGCGCCTGAAGATGGAATACCTGATCCACGTGCTGGTCATGCTGTTTGGCGCGGCGATGGCGTGGAACTGCGCCTACCTGGCGATCTCGGTCTGGAGCTACCGTTTGCCCACCCTCTGGATTTCCGAGGGCTGGAGGTATGTGCCGGCGTCCATTGCCGGTGTCCTTATTGTGATGTTCTGCATTGAACACATCATCGCGCTCGCCCAAGGCCGCGAAGTCGAACCTGCCTGGGGCTGAAAATCATGACCGTTGCTCTCCTAATCCTTTCCCTTTCCTTCACGCTGTTTCTGTTGCTGGGTGTTCCGGTGGCTTTTGCCATCGGCCTGGCGGCGCTTTCAACGCTGCTCTATGAAGGCTTGCCGCTGGCGGTGGGCTTCCAGCAGATGACCTCGGGGATGAGTATTTTCTCGTTCCTCGCGATTCCATTTTTTATCTTTGCCGGCGAGTTGATGCTCTACGGCGGCATTGCCGACCGCATCGTCAACCTGGCACGCAATCTGGTCGGCCACGTGCGCGGCGGCCTGGGCATGTCGAACGTGGTGGCCTGCACCTTGTTTGGCGGCGTGTCCGGCTCACCTGTTGCGGACGTGTCCGCCATGGGTGCGGTGATGATTCCGATGATGAAAAAAGAGGGTTACCACGCCGACTATGCGGTCAACGTGACGACTCATGCGGCTTTGGTGGGGGCGCTCATGCCGACCAGCCACAACCTGATCATTTACTCACTGGCCGCCGGCGGCAAGGTATCGATTGCCGCACTGATCCTGGCTGCGCTTGTCCCGGCCGCGATCCTGACGATCTGTAATTTGGCGGCAGCCTATCTGGTGGCCGTCAAGCGCGGCTATCCCGCGGGCACTTTCCCAGGCTGGTCCATCGTGGCCCGCTCACTGGCGGCGGCGCTTCCAGGTCTCTTCATCGTGGTGCTCATCCTGGGCGGCATTTTGTCGGGGGTTTTCACCGCGACGGAATCTGCGGCGGTTGCTGTGCTGTATGCGCTGGCGCTGACGATTTTTGTGTACCGCACACTGAAGTGGGAGCATTTCATCAAGGCAGCGACCAAAGCCGTCAAAACGACCGGCGTGATCCTGCTGCTCATCGGCATTTCGGCCACATTCGGCTACCTCATCAGCCTTTACGGCGTTGCTCAACTGACCGGCGAGATGCTGTCGCAAATTACCACGACGCCGTGGGTGGTGTTCCTGCTGATCAACATCATCCTGTTTGTGCTGGGCACCTTTCTGGACATGGCCGCCACCATCTTGCTGTGCACGCCCATCTTCCTGCCGATCGCCCAGCAATACGGCATGACTTCGGTGCAGTTCGGCATTGTGCTGCTGATCAACTGCGCCCTGGGTCTGAACACACCGCCGGTGGGCACCACGCAGTTTGTGGGGTGTGCGATTGGCGGAGTTTCCGTGGGCACCGTGATGCGAACGATCTGGCCGTTCTACGGCGCGCTGATCTTCGCACTCGCGCTGGTGACCTTCATACCCGCGTTCTCTACGTGGCTGCCCAGCCTTTACATGAACATCGGCAAGTAAAAAGTTCAGCATAAAAACGGAGACATTCATGACCACAGGAATTTCAGTTCGCCAGACCCTGATTCCCGCTGTTTTCGTCGCGGCCATGGCTGCCGTCGGCGGCAGCAGCGCGGCCACTTGGGTGTACGTCGCCAACGCCGACAGCCAGGAGATATCGGTGTTTCAGCTGGACCGCGCCGCAAGCGCCCTCAGGCCGGTGGCGAGGGTTCCTGTGGGCGGCACCGCCATGCCCATGGTGGTCAGCAAGGACAAAAAATTCCTGTACGTGGCCCTGCGCTCGCAGCCGTTTCGCGTTGTCACCTTTGCCATCGACGGCGCCAATGGCGGGCTGAAGAAACTCGGCGAGGCATCATTGGCCGACAGCATGGCCAACATCGACCTGGACGCCTCTGGCCGCTGGCTCTTTGCCGCCTCCTATGGCGGCAACAAGATCACGGTGAACAGCGTGGGTGCCGACGGCCTTGTCGGGCCCGTCCAGCAGATCGTTCCGACTTCGCCCAACGCCCACGCCATTCACCAGGACCCCGCGGGCCGTTATGTATTTGCCACCAGCCTAGGCGGCGACAACCTGTCGAGCTGGCGCTTCGACCCCAAGACCGGCCAGCTGAGCGCCAACGATCCGGCGCTGGTGAATGTGTCGCCGGCCAAAACCGGCCCGCGGCACTTCCTGTGGAACAAGGCCCAGACGCATGTCTACCTGCTTAACGAACTGGACGGCGGTGTGGATGTGTTTGCATACGACGCTGGCAAGGGCGCCATGCGCCATCTGCAGCGAAGCACTGTCATGCCGGCTGGTTTTACGGGCAAGCCATGGGCGGCAGACCTCCAGCTGTCCGCCGACGGACGGTATCTATATGGATCGGAGCGTACTTCCAGCACGTTGACCACATTCAAAATAGACCCTGCCACCGGCCTGCTGCAAACAGCCGGCACAACGCCCACTGAGAAAACGCCCCGCGGCTTTGCGGTGGACTCGAGCGGCAAGTTCCTTATTTCTACCGGCCAGGACTCCCATGCCGTGTCGCTGCATCCGATCGATGCGGCCACGGGTGTGCCTGCCGCCGGGGTGAGCCAGCCTGCGGGCAAGAACCCGAACTGGGTGGAAATCGTCGACTTCTGATGGAACCCACCAACGTCAACCCTCTTTTTATCCGCATGCACGGTGCGGACAACGTCGCCATTGTTGCCAACGACGGCGGCCTGCCAGCGGGCGCAGTGTTTGCCGATGGGTTGACGCTGATCGAACGCGTTCCGCAGGGCCACAAGGTGGCGCTGGTCGACTTGTCCAAGGGCGCGGCAGTGCTGCGTTACAACGTGCCCATCGGCTACGCATTGAAAGATATTCCCGCCGGCAGCTGGGTGCACGAACGCCTGCTGGAGATGCCCGACGCGCGCACGCTGGACGCGCTCCCCATCGCCACCGTGCGGCCGGCCCCCCAGCCCGCGCTGGAGGGTTACACCTTTGAGGGCTACCGCAACCCGGACGGATCGGTCGGCAGCCGCAACATCCTGGCCATCACCACCACGGTGCAGTGCGTGGCCGGCGTGGTGGACTTCGCCGTCAAGCGCATCAAGGCAGAGTTGTTGCCCCGCTTTCCCAATGTCGATGATGTGGTGGGGCTGGAGCACACCTACGGCTGCGGCGTGGCCATCGACGCGCCGGACGCCATCATCCCGATCCGCACGCTGCGCAACATCAGCCTGAACCCCAACTTCGGCGGTGAAGTCATGGTGGTCAGCCTGGGCTGCGAGAAGCTGCAGCCTGAACGTTTGCTGCCGCCGGGCACCATCCAGATCGTGGACGAACGCAACGTGGCCGATGTGGGCACGAATGCGGAAGCCGCGCTGGATGTGGTATGCCTGCAGTCCGAGAACCATGTCGGTTTCATGTCCATGATTGATTCGGTCATGGACATGGCACTGCAACATCTCGAACGCCTGAATGCGCGACGCCGCGAAACGGTGCCCGCCAGCGAGCTGGTGGTGGGCGTGCAGTGCGGTGGCAGCGATGCATTCTCTGGCGTGACAGCTAACCCTGCGGTGGGCTTCGCGACAGACCTGCTGGTGCGTGCCGGGGCCACAGTGATGTTTTCCGAGACCACTGAAGTGCGCGACGGTATTGACCAGCTGACGTCGCGGGCCAGCAGCCCTGAAGTGGCCGCTGCGATGATCCGCGAGATGGCCTGGTATGACGCGTACCTCAAAAAAGGGCAGGTCGACCGCAGCGCCAACACTACGCCGGGCAACAAAAAAGGCGGCCTCTCCAATATCGTGGAAAAGGCCATGGGCTCCATCGTCAAGTCAGGCTCCGCGCCAATCAGCGGTGTATTGGCCCCCGGCGAAAAAGTGAAGCAAAAAGGCCTGATCTACGCCGCCACCCCCGCCAGCGACTTCATCTGCGGCACGCTGCAGCTGGCCGCGGGTATCAACATCCATGTGTTTACCACCGGCCGCGGCACGCCCTACGGCCTGGCCGAAGTGCCGGTCATCAAGGTGGCCACGCGAAGCGACCTGGCCCGGCGCTGGCACGACCTGATGGACATCAACGCCGGCCGCATTGCCGACGGAGACGCCACCATTGAAGACGTGGGCTGGGAGTTGTTCCAGTTCATGCTGGACGTTGCCAGCGGACGCAAGAAAACCTGGGCCGAACACTGGAAGCTGCACAACGCCCTGGTGTTATTCAACCCGGCGCCCATTACCTGATGCACTGATGCATTGACGTATAGATTCAAAGATTCACTGCCTACCTGATCAACAGAGACCATCGATAAAAAGAGAGTTAACTCATGACACAAGCAACCCCTTATCAAAGTTTTCCCAACAGCTTCAAGCGCGACCTGCTGGCCGGCAAAAAACTGATCGGCTGCTGGTCCTCGCTGTCCAATGCCATCACCACCGAGGTGCTGGGCGTGGCCGGCTTCGACTGGATCCTGCTTGATGGTGAACATTCGCCCAACGACATGGCCACCTACATCCCGCAACTGATGGCCCTGAAAGACAGCCGCAGCGCGCCGGTGGTGCGCCCGACCTCAAACAACTCAGTAGAGCTCAAGCGCCTGCTCGATGCCGGCTTCTACAACTTCCTGATTCCCTTTGTCGAAACCGCCGAGCAGGCCGCCAGCGCTGTCGCCGCCACGCGTTATCCGCCCCAGGGCATTCGAGGTGTCTCGGTATCCCAGCGCAGCAACAAGTACGGCACGGTGCCGGACTACCTCAAGTCCATCAACGACCACATCTGCGTGATGGTGCAGATCGAAAGCATCGCCGGCACGGCGGCTGCTGACGAGATCGCCGCCACCCCGGGTGTCGACTGCATGTTTGTCGGCCCGTCCGACCTGGCCGCCGGACTGGGCCACCTCGGCAATGCCGGGCACCCGGAGGTGCAGGCCGCCATGGTGAAAATTTTTGCCGCCGCCAAGGCGCACGGCAAGCCGGTCGGCATCCTGGCGCCGGTGGAAGCCGACGCACGCCGCTACATGGAGATGGGCGCAACTTTTGTCGGCGTCGGCAGCGATCTCGGCGTGTTCCGTGGCGCCACGCAGGCCCTGCGCGACAAATACCTCGCCTGATTTTTCTGTCATCCCGGACCGCGCGGCCGGGGCCACCGCTATTTTTTACGAACAAGGAACATTTTTATGAGCAAGCTTGGTTTTATCGGCCTGGGCATCATGGGCGCGCCGATGGCTGCGCACCTGATTGCAGCAGGACACGAGGTTTTCATGAACACGCGGAGCAAAGTGCCTGCGGCGCTCTTGACCGGCAAGGGTAAGGCCTGCGACTCCATCGCCGACGTAGTAAAGCAGGCGGACATCATTTTCCTGATGTTGCCCGACACGCCCGACGTAGAGAACGTGCTGTTTGGCGAGGGCGGAGTGGCCTCGGTGCTGACCAAGGGCAAGACAGTGGTCGACATGAGCTCGATCTCGCCGATGGACACCAAAGAGTTCGCCAAGAAAATAAACGCCCTGGGTTGCGACTACCTCGACGCCCCGGTGTCGGGCGGTGAAGTCGGCGCCAAGGCTGCGAGCCTGACCATCATGGTGGGCGGCCCGCAGGCGGCGTTTGACCTCGTCAAGCCCTTGTTCGAACTGATGGGCAAGAACATCACCCTGGTGGGCGGCAACGGCGACGGCCAGACCTGCAAGGTGGCGAACCAGATCATCGTGGCGCTGAACATTGCGGCCGTGGGCGAAGCCCTGCTGTTTGCCAGCAAGGCTGGCGCCGATCCAGCCAAAGTGCGCCAGGCGCTGATGGGCGGTTTTGCCTCATCGCGCATTCTGGAAGTTCATGGCGAACGCATGATCAAGCGCACCTTTGCGCCGGGCTTCCGTATCGGCTTGCACCAGAAAGATTTGAACCTCGCGCTCAGCGGTGCACGTACGCTGGGTCTGGCTTTACCGCAAACGGCGGGCGCCGCCCAGCTGATGCAGGCCTGCGCGGCCAACGGCATGCAGGACCTGGACCATTCCGCTCTGGTGCGCGCGCTTGAACTTCTGGGCAACCACGAAGTCGCGTAACTCATCCGCATGAAGAGCCCACAGAGGCTCACAGCGCAGCTGGTGGAGGACACCGCTTTTTCATACATCCGGAGACGAACATGCCGATCAATCGACGAGAGCTTATTGCTGCTTCACTGGCTTTGGGGACTGGCGCTGCGAGCGCGCAGGCTTCATGGCCGTCCAAACCCATACGCCTGGTGGTGCCGTACCCACCCGGCGGTTCTTCAGACATCATCGCGCGCGCCATTGCGCAGCCTCTGTCCGAGGCGCTCAAGCAATCGGTCATCGTGGACAACAAGGCCGGCGCCAACGGTAACCTGGGCGCCGACATCGTGGCCAAGTCGGCACCCGACGGCTACACGCTGCTGCTGTGCGACACCGGCGCTCTGGCCATCAGCCCTTCGGTCTATCCCAAGCTGGGTTTCGACCCGACCAAGGACTTGCGTGGCGTCACGATGCTGGCCTACTCGCCGCACCTGCTGGTGGTTCATCCCTCGGTGCCCGCCAGCAATCTCAAGGAGCTCGTAGCGCTCTCGCACAAGACCGACCTGAACTTTGCGGTAACGGCCATGGGCAGCGCGCCGCACCTGGCCGGTGTCGCGGTCGAGCGGGCGAGCAAGGCGAAGTGGCAGTACATCCCCTACAAGGGCGGTTCGCAGGCCGTCAGCGATACGATCGCCGGCCAGACCCAGGTGTTGATGAACGGCATGCTGGCCACCTTGCCGCATGTGCAAAGCGGGAAGCTGAAGATCCTGGGTGTCTCCAAGAGCACGCGCATGCCGCTGATTGGCAATGTGCCGACGCTGGCGGAGCAGGGGCTTGCCAACTTCGAGTCGGGCACCTGGCAGGGCTTGCTGGTGGCCAATGGTACGCCGTCAGCCGTCATCAATCGCCTCAACACAGAGCTCATCAAGATCATCCGCAGCCCGGACATCCGCGCCAAGTTGGCGGGGCAGGGTGCCGAGGTAGTGACCATGACACCGGCACAGCAGGATGTGTTTTTCAATCAGGAGCGCAGCCGCTGGGCCAAAGTTGTTGCAGAAGCAAACATCAAACTGGATTGAAAAATCGTTGCGTGATTTAGTGGTGATATTGCCTGATATCTTGGGGTTGTGAGCGCGCATCCGTGGGAATATCGAGCAAGGGATTCAATCTTGAAAAGAAACGAGTCGGCCCATCAGAGGCTGGCCGTTATTAGCCACGCCAGGAGACAAAAACATGCGGACTTCATTCAAGGGGCTTTTGTGCCTCTCTTTTGCCCTATGCGCGAGCGCTACCATGGCTCAGACCAAGCTGCGGGCATGGAACATTCATCCCGATGGCTATCCGGTATCGGAAGCCATGAAGAGTTTTGTAGAGCAGGTGGCCAAGGGCACCAGTGGCCGCTACAACATCGAGCTTTTCAACAGCGGCACACTTGGCGACCAGCCCAAGGCCGTTCAGATGCTCAAGAGCGGCGAGATCGATGTGGCCGAGTTCAGTTCCGGTCCGCTGTCGGACGCCGTGCCGGGCATCAAGGTGCTGAACCTGCCCTTCCTGTTCACTGATTCTGCACACATGTTTCGCCATCTGGACGGCAAGCTGGGTGAGCGTTTTGCCGCCAACCTGAAGGCCGCTGGCTTCGTTGTACTGGGCTGGTACGACGGTGGTGGACGTTCTTTTTACTGCGTCAAACCCGTAGGCAACATCAGGGATCTGGCCGGTATGAATATCCGGGTGCAACAGTCCGAGGTTTATATCGAAATGGTGAAACTCATGGAGGCCAAGCCGGTGGCCTTGCCTTTCAAGGATGTGCTGGGCGCTCTGGAACAGGGCAAAGTGGATTGTGCCGAGAACAACCTGCCTTCATATGAGTCCACAGGACACTACAAAGTCGCAAAAAACGTCTACATGACCAACCACGTGATCTCGCCGGAGGCCCTGGTGGTGTCGACCAAGCTATGGGACAAACTCAGCAAGGAAGACAAGGCCGCGTTTTCGGAGGCCGGTGCAAAGTCCGCCATCCTGATGCGCGAACTGTGGAACAAGCGAGTTGCCGCTGCCCTGGAGACAACGACCAAACAGGGCTCGCAGTTCGTCAAGGTCAGGGACGCATCGCCCATGGTCAGGCGCATGGGGCCGCTGTACGGAAAATACATGGCCGATCCGACCACACGCGAAGAACTGCTGACCATTATTGCCAAGTGAGCAAGCTGAATACCGTGATGCTGCTTGATCCCGCGCGGTTTGTGCGCGAGATCGACGGCAAGCCCACCGCGTTGTTCACGCTGCGCAACGATCAAGGCATGACTGTCTGCGTGACAAACTACGGCGCAAAGATCGAGCAGGTACTGGTGCCGGGCCGCGATGGCCGTTTTGGCGACGTGGTGCTGGGCTACGACAGCATCGACGGCGTGATCGGCGGAGCGCCTTCGGTGGGTGCCTTCATCGGGCGCTATGCAGGCCGTATTGGCCATGCGCGCTTCACGTTGGGTGGCAAGGAGCATGTGCTGGCCGCCAACAACGGCCCACATTGCCTGCACGGCGGCATGAAAGGCTCGCGTTTTCGGGTGTTTGAAGCGGTGCAGCGCAGCGATTCCAGCGTTGAAATGCGTTATGTGTTTGCCGATGGGGAAGAGGGTTTTCCGGGCACGATGGAGCTGCGCCTGACCTACAGTGTGACCGAGGCGAACGAGCTGGTGCTCGACTACGAGGCGCTCGCGCTGGATGCCCCCACGGTAGCCAATTTCACCACGCATGCTTTTTTCAATCTCGAAGACCCGGGAAGTCGTAATGCGCTGGAGCACGAGGTCACGATTTGCGCCGGCCGCTATTTCGAGATGGCGCCTGACCTCATCGCGACAGGCAGGTTGCTGCCGGTGGAAGGAACGCCGTTTGATTTGCGCAAGCCGGTCGTGCTGAACAAGCGCGTGCGCGGCCCGCAAGCCGAGGCCGGTATCGGCCTCGTCGCCGGGTACGACGACTGTTTTGAGATTGACCGCTCAGCAACTGGTGACGGAGAACTGGCGCTGTGTGCCCGCGTGAATGCGCCCAACAGCGGGCGCACGATGGAAGTCTGGTCGACCGAGCCCACCATGCAGTTCTATACCGGCCTTGTGGCAGGCGAGCCGCTGGCCGGCGGGCCGGGCAAGGGCGGCAGGCAGTACGCGCAGCAGCAAAGCCTCTGCTTTGAGCCGCAGTGTTATCCGAATGCTCCCAATGTACCGACGTTTCCTTCCGCCGTGCATGAGCCGGGACAGAGCCGCCAGGGCCGCACGCTCTACCGCTTCAGCACTTCCTAGGCAAGCGCACTCCGCATGTCAGAATGCTCCGGCAACAAACAAGGAGCTGAGTATGCGATGGTGGAAACTGGCGTGGATATTCGGGATGGTGTGGGCGGCGCAGGCGGCGGGCATGCCCGCATGGGCGCAGCAGCCCGAACGCGTGCCGCCGCAGATCGTGAAACTGCCTCTGCTGATCGACGGTAAACAGTATGAGGTTGTCACCCATCTCTACAAGCCCGCGGGCGAAGGTCCGTTTCCGCTGGTGATCTTTTCCCATGGGCGGGCGCCGTCGCGCGTTGACAGGGCCAAGCTTGAGTACCCGGTACTGGTCGGGCACGCCAACTACTGGCTTCGCAAGGGTGTTGCCGTGGTTGCCCCGGTACGGCCGGGATACGGGGATACCGGGGGCTCCGACAGGGAGGACTCAGGCATCCGGTGGAGCAGCAAGGTTTGCACCGGCGATGCCGACTTCACGCGTGTGGCCAGCCACGCGGGCCAGACAGTAGTCGCGTTGCACCAATGGGCGCTGCAGCAGCCCTGGGTGCGCAAGGACAAGGTGCTTCTCGAAGGGCAGTCGGTGGGCGGCATGACGACGGTGTTGGTCGCGGCGCTCAATCTGCCGGGCGTCGTCGGCGCCGTCAATTTCGCGGGCGGCTCCGGCGGTAATCCGGAAGACTCCCCGGCCAGGAGTTGCAAGCCCGAGAACATGGGTAAAACCTATGGTGAACTCGGCAAGCTGGTCAAGGTGCCCAACCTGTGGCTCTACGCCGAGAACGACCAGTTCTGGGGAGCCGAGGCGCCCCGCGGATGGCACGAGGCCTTCAGGGCAGGCGGCAGCGACACGCAGTTCGTCCAGACGGGCCCGGTGCCAGGGCATGATGGGCATTCGCTGCTGACCTACGGTGGCAATATGTGGTCGGTGCCGCTCGATGCGTTCGTGCGCAAGGTAGGGCTGACGGCACCTTGAATTTCAAACGGGCATAAAAAAGCCCGGCACCTTCCGGGGCCGGGCTCTCAAGAGGCTTTGAGGAAAAAGCTGCTTACAGCGTATCGATAAAGCTGCGCAGTTTGTCCGAGCGCGAAGGGTGCTTGAGCTTGCGCAGCGCCTTGGCTTCGATCTGGCGGATGCGTTCGCGCGTCACGTCGAACTGCTTGCCGACTTCTTCCAGCGTGTGGTCGGTCGACATTTCGATACCGAAGCGCATGCGCAGCACCTTGGCTTCGCGCGGCGTCAGGCTGTCGAGGATGTCTTTCACCACATCGCGCAGGCCGGCCTGCATCGCGGCTTCCAGCGGTGCGGTGTTGGCGCTGTCTTCGATGAAGTCGCCCAGGTGCGAATCGTCATCGTCACCGATCGGCGTTTCCATCGAGATCGGCTCTTTGGCGATCTTCATGATCTTGCGGATCTTGTCTTCCGGAATTTCCATCTTGGCGGCCAGGATGCTGGCGTCCGGCTCAAAGCCGAATTCCTGCAAGTGCTGGCGTGACAGGCGGTTCATCTTGTTGATGGTTTCGATCATGTGCACCGGGATGCGGATGGTCCGCGCCTGGTCGGCGATGGAGCGCGTGATCGCCTGGCGAATCCACCAGGTGGCATAGGTCGAGAACTTGTAGCCGCGGCGGTATTCGAACTTGTCGACGGCCTTCATCAGGCCGATGTTGCCTTCCTGGATCAAGTCAAGGAACTGCAGGCCGCGGTTGGTGTACTTCTTCGCGATCGAAATCACCAGGCGCAAGTTCGCCTCGATCATTTCTTTCTTCGCGTCGCGCGAGTTGGACTCGCCTTCATTCATGCGCTTGTTGATGTCCTTGAGCTGGGCCAGCGGCACCACCACGCGGGCCTGCAGTTCGGCCAGCTTGGTTTGCAGTTCCTGGATGGGCGGCACGTTACGCGCCATCACCACCGACCACGGCTTGCCGGAGGCAACCTGCTTTTCAACCCATTTCAGGTTGAGCAGGTTGGGCGGGAAGTCCTTGATGAAGACTTCCTGCGGCATGCCGCATTTCTCGACGATGATGCGGCGCAGCTCGCGCTCTTTCTTGCGCACATCCAGCACCTGGCCGCGCAGCATGTCGCACAACTTTTCAATGGTCTTGGCGGTAAAGCGCACGGTCATCAGCTCGTCGCTCAGGGCTTTTTGCGACTTCACGTAAGTGGGTGTGCCGTAGCCTTCCTTGTCGTAAGTCTTGTGGACTTTCTCGAACAGGGTGGCGATCTTGTCGAAGCGGCTGAGGGCTTCCTTCTTGAGCTCTTCGAGCTTCTTGGTCAGGGCCTTGGAGCCGCCCTTGCCGTCGTCATCGTCCTCTTCGTCGAACTCGTCGAAGTCTTCTTCGGCCACATAGTCGTCGGCTTCATTGGGGTTGGAAAAGCCGTCGACCACGGTGGAAATGACGATCTTGCCTTCGCGGATTTCTTCGCCCAGACGCATGATTTCTGCGATGGTGGCGGGGCTTTCCGAGATGGCTTCCATCATCTTCATGAGGCCGCCCTCGATGCGCTTGGCGATTTCGATTTCGCCTTCACGTGTCAAGAGCTCAACTGTGCCCATTTCACGCATGTACATGCGCACGGGGTCGGTGGTGCGGCCGAACTCGCTGTCGACGGTGGACAGCGCGGCTTCGGCTTCTTCTTCGGCTTCTTCTTCAGTGGCAACCGTGGGGCCGGTGTTGTTCAGCAGCAAGGTTTCAGCGTCAGGCGCCTGCTCGTAGACGGCCACGCCCATGTCGTTGAGCATGTTGACCACGACTTCCAGCGTTTCAGCATCGACCAGCTTGTCGGGAAGGTGGTCGGAGATTTCGCCATGCGTGAGGTAGCCGCGTGTTTTACCGAGCTTGATCAGGGTTTTCAGGCGCAGGCGGCGCTTGAGCATGTCTTCTTCGGAGAGGACGGTTTCGTCCAGGCCGAATTCTTTCATCAGGGCGCGTTCCTTCGCCTTGCTGATTTTCATGCGCAGCGGTTTGACCTTCTCGGTCGTTTCCGCGATGGGTTCCCCGACGAGATCGTCTTCAATGTCGGACATGTCGAGGTCTTCCCCCGTCTTGACCGGGCCGGCAGCGCTCTTCGGCTTGCGGCCGCGCTTGGCGCCGGTGGTGGCAGGCGCGCTGCCTTCGGCTGCCGGGTTCTTGGGCGGGCGGCCGGGTTTCTTCTTCACGGGCACGTCGGCGGAGACGGCGAGGGGCTTGGCTTCAGGACTGGACTTGGTCGGCACGGCGGGGGCTTTCTTCAGGGGCAAATCGGAAATCGCGGATTTCGCGGTTTTCAGGGGGGCTTTGCTCACCAGGGCATTGGGTTTGCTGGGTTTAACAGATATGGCGTGTTTTCCCGGCTTTTCAACCTTGCCGCTTTTGGCGGCAGGCTTTGCTGCAACTTTGGTTGCTGCTTTGACTGGAGGCTTGCCTGCGGGCCGGGCCGCAGCTTTGGGCGCTGCCTTGGCTTTGGGCTTGGCGGCAGCTTTGGGCTGCGCACTTTGCGGCTTCTTGGATGTGCTCGGCTTTTTCGGCTTGGCAGTAGGCATGGGACCTCCAGTTGTCGGGAATTGTTTTAAATATCGATCAGCTACCAGTAAACAAAAATGCGCCTTGGCGCCTGTACAAAGCACAGGCACGGTGACAAGAGTTCAGAGTCAAAACGAGAGGGCGGAAAACAGGCCGGGCAATGCCAAAGGCACATGGCGGCTTATTTTCCCGGGCAAGCTGTTTGGGCGAACATTTGGTGTGCAGTCCTTGCGGAAATTCCTGGGGGAAGTGGCCGTCTCATCTGTGAGTTCCCCGAAGTTTCAGGGTGGCCGGGCCGGAGGTGCTGCTGTCGCGCTTGCCGTCGAAAATCGGATTATACCCTGTTGCCTGTTTTTTGGGCGATTTATATGGCCCAGAAACAGGGATTTTCCCGGGGGCCGGGCGGGCTCAGCGGGCCGGGTCGGTGGCGGCGGTTTTGAGGCTGGCGGCCAGTTCCAGGTAGCGCTGCCGGGCGGCCGGGTCGGTGGCGGCCCGGGCGGCCAGCTCGCTCATCTCGCGCTGGCGGTGCAGGCGCAGGAGCTGGTCCAGGATGCTCCGAACCTCATCCCAGTCACTTTCGATGCCTTCGGGAATCTGTGCGATCTGCGCTGTGGCATGTCTTTCGTGAGGATGGCCGCGCAGCCCTTCGCGCAACGCGGCCCACGGCTGGGGCCCGTGCTCGTGCAGCTGACTCTCCAGCCAGATGAAAAGCGGGCCGTGGGGCTCAGGCAACTCGACCAGCAAGTGGTGCTCTTCAGTGCTGAGGCGATCCCAGGTCTGGGCCTCGGTCAGCAGCAGCCTGAGCACGCGGTCTTCACGGCTGGCCGGCAGGATACGGCCAGCCACGCGGCGCGGGGCCCGTGCGCTGAAGCTGCGTCCCGGCGTTGACGGTGCAGGGAAATAGCTGCCAGAGGGCTCGGACGAGGTGTAATCGGACTCCTCGCGAAAATCCGGAAGATAGTCCGCAGGGCCGGACATGTCCTGGGAAGCGCTTGATGTTGAGGATGATTCCGGCTTCTGGCCCTTATTGGACGGGCGCAAGCTGCTATTATTTTTATAGTTACCCTTGGAGGTCGCGGGTTGCCAAAGCTGCATCAGTTCGCGGCTGTCAATCAGTACCCTGTCGGCAATTTCAGCCAGCAGCTGGCGTTTCAATGCGCCGTCGGGCATCAGGTTCCACAGCGGGCGGGCATTGCTGGCCATATGGGCGCGGCCCTCGGCGGTGTCCAGGTCGCAGCCCTCGGCGGCGGCTTCCAGCAGGAAGCGGCTGAGCGGCACGGCCTTGCTGACATAGGCCGCGAAGCCTTCCTGGCCGTGCTCGCGGATGTAGCTGTCGGGGTCGTGCTCGGCCGGCAGGAACAGGAACTTGACGGTGCGCACGTCGGTGGCAAAGGGCAGGGCGGCGTCCAGCGCTTTGCGGGCGGCACGGCGGCCGGCGCCGTCGCCGTCAAAGCTGAAGACGACTGAGTCGGTGAAGCGGAACAGCTTTTGCACGTGATCAGCCGTGCAGGCGGTGCCCAGGGTGGCCACCGCATTGGCAAACCCCAGCTGCGCCAGAGCCACCACGTCCATATAGCCTTCTGTGACGAGGGCATAGCCGTGTTCGCGCAGGGCAGTGCGGGCCTCGAACAGGCCATAAAGCTCGCGCCCCTTGCTGAAGACCGGGGTTTCGGGTGAGTTGAGGTATTTGGGCTTGTCATCGCCCAATACGCGGCCGCCAAAGCCTATACATTCCCCCTTGACGTTGCGGATCGGGAACATGACCCGGTCACGAAAGCGGTCATAGCGCTTGGCTTCGCCTGCCTGGTTTTCGTCGCCGGGCTCGCCGGTGATGACCAGGCCGCTTTCCACCAGCAGCGGGTCGTTGTAATCGGGAAAGACACTGGCCAGACTGCGCCAGCCTTCAGGTGCGTAGCCCAGGCCGAAGGTCTTGGCGACTTCACCCGAGACGCCGCGGCCCTTGAAGTAGTCGATAGCACGTTCCGAATTGCGCAGAGCCTTGATGTAGGCGACGCCGGCTTTTTCAAGCACGCTGGTGAGTGTGGCCTGCTGTTCGCGCATCTGGGCGGCGCGTGCCCTGTCTTGCGGGGAGACGTCGTCTTCCGGCACTTGCAGGCCGTATTGCTGGGCCAGATCTTTCACGGCTTCGACAAAGGTCATGCCGCCGTGTTCCATCAAGAAGCTGATGGCGTTGCCGTTCTTGCCGCAGCCAAAGCAGTGATAGAACTGCTTGGAGGGGCTGACACTGAAAGAGGGCGATTTTTCGCCATGGAAGGGGCACAGCCCCATGAAATTGGCGCCGCCCTTTTTGAGCTGCACATAACGGCCCACGATGTCCACCACGTCGGCGCGCGCGAGCAGCTCCTGGATGAACGATTGGGGGATGGCCATAAAGCAATTATCGCCCCCACGGTCGCTCACTGCGTGTAGCTCCCTGCCCCCCGAGGGTGCCGCCCGCCTGCGGTCTGGCAAAGCCAGTCCCGTGGCTCATGCTGGTTTGAAGAGTCAGTGGCACAAGCAGTGGGGTATTTCACAAGCGGGCAGCCGTGGAACCGGCTTTGCCGGGCCGCAGGCGCCGCCCCCCCTGCAAGGGGGGAACAGGCTACACGCAGTGAGCCTGGACGAGGGTGTGCCGGTTCAGTCGCCGAGCACCAGCCCTTCACGCCGCGGGTCAGCGCCGCCGAAGAAACCGTCGGGTGTTTTCTGGATCGCCTGCAGGCCGCTGGTCATGGTTTGCTCGCGCACTTCGGCGCCGCGGCTTCGCAGCGCTTCGACGGTCGCCGGCGAAAAGCGCTTTTCTTCCAGGATGCTCGGGCCGTTGAGTGAGGCGAAGTTGGGCAGGTCAATCGCCTGCTGGGAGTTCAGGCCCCAGTTCAGCGTGGCGTAGAGGGTTTTGGCGGTGAAGTGGATGATGAGCGCGCCGCCGGGGCTGCCGCCGCTCATGATGAGCTGGCCTGAGTCCTTGTCGAACACCAGGGTGGGCGCCATCGACGAGCGCGGGCGTTTGCCGGCTTGCACGCGGTTGGCCACGGGCTTGCCTTCAGCGTCTGTTGGGGCAAAGCTGAAATCGGTGAGTTCGTTGTTCAGCAAAAAACCGCCGGCTTTGCCGGTGCCGCCGTCGGTCATCAGGCGTGAGCCGAACTGGTCTTCAATCGTCGTGGTCATGGCGATGGCGTTGCCATAGCCGTCGATGATGCTGATGTGCGAGGTGCCGTACTCGGGCTGGTCTGGCATGGGTGCGTAGGCGGTTGTGACGGCGCCCGGAACACCCGGCTTGGCGGTCTTCATGCTGGGACCGGTGGGCTGGATCAGCTTGGCGCGCTCGCTCAGGTAAGCGGGGGCCACCAGGCTCATCCAGCTGCCGCCGGGTGGCTGCACGAAGTCCGGGTCGCCCAGGTATTGGCCGCGGTCGGCAAAGGCCAGGCGCGAAGCCTCGGTGTAGAGGTGCAGCCAATCGGCCGAAGGTGTGGGCGACACTGTGCCGGGAACGCCGCCGGTGCCGCTAACGAGGCCCATCGTGGCAGCCGGCGTGTTGTTCAGGATGCCGAGGATTTGGCCGACCGCAATCGCGCCCGAGCTGGGCGGCGGCATGCCGCAGAGGCGGTAGGCCTTGCCGGCCGCGCTGTAGTCCGAGCAGATCGGGTCGCGCTTTTTGGGCTGGTAGCCGGCCAGGTCGCCCAGGGCCAGCTTGCCGGGGTTGGTGGCGTGGCCCTGCACTTTGGTGACGATGGCTTGCGCGACTTTGCCTTCGAGCAGCGCGCTGGAGCCTTTGGCAGCGATCTGTCGCAGCACGTCGGCGAGCGCCGGGTTGCGCAAGACGGAGCCCACATCGACGGGGCTGCCGTCGGCCTTGTAGAAGTAGGCCGCAGCGGTAGCGTCTTTCTTCAGGTGCACTTCGCCCTTGAGCAAGGTGTTGAGCCGCGGGCTGACCTTGAAGCCGTTTTCTGCGAGCTGGATGGCCGGCACAAAGAGCTGGGCCCAGGGCAGGCGGCCGTATTGTTTGTGGGCCATCTCCAGCATGCGCACCGTGCCGGGCGTACCGACGGAGCGGCCGCCGACCACGCCGTCGTAAAACGCCAGGGGTTTTCCGTCGGCACCGATGAACAGCTTTTCGTCCACCGCTGCGGGCGCGGTTTCGCGGCCGTCAAAGGCCTCGACCTTGCCGCCGTTGGCGTGCAGCAGGAATGCGCCGCCACCTATGCCGCTGGACTGCGGCTCCACCAGCGTGAGCACCATTTGCACGGCAATCGCCGCGTCGATGGCGGAACCGCCGGCCTTGAGCACCTGGTAACCCGCATCGGTGGCCAACGGATTGGCGGCGGCCACGGCGAAGGTCTTGGTGGCCCAGCCGGGCTTGGGGGTGAAGCCCGAAGATCCTTCGGGCTGCATGTACTTGGTGCCGCGCGCGACTTCATCGGCGGGGACCTGGTAGTTAAATGCGGTGGGGCTGCTGGCACAGGCGGCAAGCAGCGTGGTGGCTGCCAGCGCCGGGAAGGCGTGTCTCATGCGATATCCTTGAATGTAGTTGTAGCTTGTGGCAGGACCCTGTGCCTGCGCCGTTGAATATATCGAGCGGCCCCGCGCCTCACAATGGCGTTTCAGAGAAATCACTCTTCCATGGAATTTGACAATCTCGATGCCTTGCGCGTGCTGCTGGCTACGGCGGAAACTGGCAGCCTTACAGCAGCGGGCAAGCGCTGCCGGCTGTCTACAGCGGCCGTCAGTGCGGCGATCAAGCGGCTGGAAACCTCGCTGGGTGTACGTCTGTTTGAGCGAACCACACGCGCCGTGCGGCCCACGGCCGAGGGTGCTGTCATGGTCGACCATGCCCGCCGCGCGCTTGAGCTGGTGTCAGAAGGCCAGGCCAAAGTCCGCGCAGGCACCTTCGGCTTGACGGGCAGCATCCGCATCACCGCCACCGCCATGCTGGCCCGCGAGATGTTGGCCTACTGGCTGGCCGAATTTGCCAACACTCACCCGGGTATTGAAATCGACCTGCAGATCAGCGATGCGCGTGTGGACCTGGTGCGCGAGGGCATTGATATCGCCCTGCGCAACGGGCCGCTGATGGATTCGACTCATTCGGCGCGCCTGCTGGCGCCGGCCCGGCGCGTGGCCTGTGCCAGCCCCGATTACCTGGCGCGCCGCGGCACCCCTCTGGAGCCTTGTGAGCTTGCGCAACACGACTGCCTGGTCTGCCATGTGCGCGAGCGCCGGCAGGATCAGTGGCAGTTCGAATTGCAGGGAGAGGCCAGCGCGCCTTTTCAGGTGCGCGTGGCTGGGCCGCTGGCCTGTAACGACGCATCCATTGCGCTGCAGTGGGCGCTGGAGGGGCGGGGCATCGTCTACCAGTCCGAGATCGACCTCATGGCCTCTTTGGCCAGCGGCAAGCTGGTACGCCTCTTTGCGGGTCACCTGGGTGAGCCGGCGCCGCTTTATGCGGTGGTGCCCAGCCGGCGCTATGTGCCGGCCCGCGTCAACGAGGTGATTGAACGGCTTTCAGCGCTGCTGACTGAACGGCTGGCAGCGCTGCACCCCGAGACCTGAAATCGCTTAACGCAGATTAGCGAGGTGCGAGGCGAATCGCGCCGTCCAGGCGAATCACTTCACCATTGAGCATGTCGTTTTCAATGATGTGTTTGGCCAGGCGCGCATAGTCTTGCGGTGTGCCCAAGCGCGAGGGGAAGGGCACGCCGGCAGCCAGCGAGTCCTGCACTTCCTGCGGCATGCCAAAAAGCATGGGTGTGCCGAAAATGCCGGGCGCGATGGTCATGTTGCGGATGCCGTTGCGGGCCAGGTCGCGGGCGATCGGGAGGGTCATGCCGACGATGCCGCCCTTGGAGGCGCTGTAGGCCGCCTGGCCGATCTGGCCGTCGTAGGCTGCCACAGAGGCGGTAGAGATCAGCACGCCGCGCTCGCCGGTAGCTTCCGGGTCGTTCTTGCACATGGCGTCGGCCGCCAGGCGGATCATGTTGAAGCTGCCCACCAGATTGACGGTGATGGTTTTGCTGAATGCGCCCAGGCTGTGCGCGCCGTTCTTGCCCACGGTTTTTTCGGCGGGCGCAATGCCGGCGCAGTTCACCAGGCCCATCAGTTTACCCATGGCAACCGCCTTCGCCACCACGGCCTGGCCATCGGCTTCCTGGCTCACGTCGCATTTGACGAAGGCGGCTTTGCCTTCGCCCAGCTCTTTGGCGATGGCTTCGCCTTTGTCGGCCTGCATGTCGGCGATGACGACTTTGGCGCCGTTGGCCACCAGCATGCGTGCCGTGCCTTCACCCAGGCCCGATGCGCCGCCGGTGACGATAAATACTTTGCCTGCGATTTCCATGGTGGTTCCTTGATGAAGATGGAGGGATTTTGAAGAGCTTGCGTGAACGTTTTATGTGACGTTAACGTAAACGTCAATTATGGCGCATGAAAAGTACCCCCCGCGCTCTTTCACTTCGTGTGGTCGCTGCCCCCGAGGGGCGCTTTTCATCTTGGGGCGGCCCGGCGATGAAAAAAGCCCGGCGCCTTTCGGCGGCCGGGCTTTCGCAAAAGATGGGCGCTGGCTTACTTGTAGCCGACGCGGTCCAGCATCTGCTGCACTTTGAGCTGGTTGTTGCCCACGGCGCTGATCGGGATGGTTTCCGATTTGAAGCTGCCGTTGCCCGATGGCGTCATGGCTTTGAGAGCCGGGTTGCTCACACCCAGGCCCGGCACGGCGGCCCATTCGTTGTTGCCGTTGGCAAAGTACTCCTGTGCGCTCGGGCTGGCCAGGTATTCCATGAACTTGACGGCGTTGGCCGTGTTCTTGGCGTTTTTGGCAACGGCAGCGCCGGCGATGTTTACATGCGTGCCCCAGCTGTCCTGGTTGGGGAAGACCACGCCGACGCGGTCGGCCACGACTTTGTCTTCAGGCGCGTTGGAACGCATGATGCGCGCCAGGTAGTAGGTATTGGTCAGCGCAATGCCGCATTCACCGCTGGCCACGGCCTTGATCTGGTCGCTGTCGCCGCCCTTGGGATCACGCGCCATATTCGCCACCAGGCCCTTGAGCCATTGCTCGGCCTTGGCTTCGCCCAGATGCTCGGTCACTGCGCCGAAGAGCGACAGGTTGTAGGGGTGGGCGCCCGAGCGGGTGCACAGCAGGCCCTTGTTCTTCGGGTCGGCCAGCTTTTCGTAGGTGTCCACGTCGGCTTTCTTGACCTTGAGCTTGTCGAACACCACAACGCGGGCGCGCGTCGAAAAGCCGAACCAGGTCGTGCCTTCGGCCGTTTCCCTGGCGCGCAGCTTGGCCGGGATGGCGGCTTCGAGGGCCGATGATTTGATGGGCTTGAAGAGGCCGTCTACATCGCCCTTGTGCAGGCGCGCGGCGTCGACCAGCAAAATCACGTCGGCAGGAGATGCCGCGCCTTCAGCCTTCAGGCGCGCCAAAATGCCGGCGTCGTCCGCGTCCACGCGGTTGACCTTGATGCCGGTCGCTTTGGTGAAGTCGCTGTAGAGCTTTTCGTCGGTCTGGTAATGGCGGGCAGAATACAAGTTGACCACCTGTTCCTGCGCTGATGCCAAGCCTGCCAGCAACAGCAGCGACGAGAGAACCACTTTTTTGTACATAACTTTCCACTTCCTTACTGGTATTTTTAAAGCCCGGCCATGATAAAGCAAATAAGAATCATTCTTGGTAGTCCCCCTACGTTGCGCAAGCCTTCACGAGGGCCGGATTGGCTGGCGGGCATCTGCCTGGCTGCGGTTTTATCGCTGTTTGCCGGCTGCACTACAGCGCCGCCCGGTCCGGCCGCACCCGTGGCGCCACTGCCGGTAGAGACCGCAAGAAAGCCGCCACGCATCGGCCTGGCGCTGGGCGGGGGCGCCGCACGCGGCTTTGCCCACGTGGGCGTGATCGCCGTGCTGGAGGAGGCTGGGCTCAAACCGCAGCTGGTGGTCGGTACGTCGGCCGGCAGCCTGGTGGCGGCGCTGTATGCCAGCGGCAAGACCAGCGCGCAGCTGCAGCAGACCGCGCTGAACATGGAGGAAGTTGCCATCACCGACTGGATGCTGCCGATCATCGGCCGCGGCATGTTCCGCGGTGACGCGCTGGCCCGCTATGTCAACGATCTGGTGGCCAACCGGCTGATGGAAAACATGGCCATTCCGCTGGGGATTGTCGCCACCGACCTCAACAGCGGCCAGGCCGTGCTGTTCCAGCGCGGTGATACCGGCACAGCGGTGCGCGCATCCAGTGCAGTGCCGGCCGTGTTCGTGCCCGTCAAGATCAACGGCCGCGAGTATGTGGACGGCGGTCTGGTCTCACCGGTGCCTGTGCGCTTTGCCAGGCAGATGGGCGCCGACGTCGTGATTGCCGTCGACATTTCCAGCCCGCCCGAGGCCAACCTCGCCGGCGACACATTGCAAATCCTGCTGCAGACTTTTGCCATCATGGGCAAAAGCATCAACCAGTACGAGCTCAAGGATGCTGACGTCGTGGTCCGTCCGTCGCTTACGGGTCTGAAAAGCGCCGACTTCTCTGCGCGGCAGCGCGCCATCGATTCAGGCCGTGCTGCCATGCTGGCCGCGTTGCCCCAACTGAAGGCAAAACTGGCCGCGGCGGGTGTGGTGATGGCAAGGTAGTTGCTATTGTTTTGATAGCTGCTGGCGCCCGTCCGTATTGGGCAAAAAGCCTGAATGGCTTAAATATGGATACGCCAGGCAAAAAAAAGCCCAATCTTGCGATTGGGCTTAACTGGATCCGTGAAAATGAATTTCGAATGGATCCGAGGAGACAAGGGGTCTGGAATCGTGCTGTTACGCAAGGTTCCGGGATCAGGCTCCGGTCGTTCCCGCAGAAGGTGCGGGAACAATGAATAACAATTAACGCTTCTTGGAGGCGGTCTTCGTGGCGCTCACTGCGGATGCAGCCACGGTGTTGAAGTTGGCTTCAGCCATTTCGCTGGCTTGCTTGACAGCCTTTTGCATGGATTCGAATGCGTTGTTCGCGGCAGCAACAGCGCTCTTCATCACGGCAACGGCGGTTTCGGAACCGGCTGGTGCGTTTTTGGCGGCGTTGTCGACCAGGCCGACAAACTTCTTCTGTGCATCAGCGGTTTGGCCTTCCAGGGTCTTGCCCAGTTCAGCACCAGCAGCCGAAGCGATGTCATACAGGTGACGGCTGTAAGCGGCGGTCTTTTCAGCCAGGGGCTGGACCAGGCCGGCTTGCAGGGCCATCAGTTCTTGCGCGTCTTTTACGCCCATCACGGCTTGTGCGTGGTTGGCGGTTTCGGCCAGGGCAGCCTTGGTGGCTTGCACGTTCAGTTCGACCAGCTTTTCAACGCCTTCGAAGGCTTTGTGGGTCAGACCAAACAGGGTTTCGATGTTGGCTTTGTGGGAGGCCATGATTTGTTCAGCGGTCAGCATAATTAATCTCCAGATATAAGTTAATGAGTCGTCGGGTCAATAGTTGCTTTGCGCTGAATTGCTGCACTGCAACATGACCCCAAGTATAGACATTGGCCGAGGCATTGCAAGCGGTTTTTGTTGCACTGCACCATTTTAGATGTCGAGCCCTATTTGTACTCCGAAAACAGAGTGCAAAAGTATCCAAAAATCCATGGTTTCCCGCGCTCGGTACTACATGACGGTTGTTGCCCCTTCAGGCCACAATCATTGAAACCCTTCTTCGCTTTTCATCTTGCAAGCTTTTTACGCCGACAACTTCGTATTGCCGCTGCCGCTTGGGCACCGTTTTCCCATGGCCAAATACCGGCTGTTGCGCGATCGCCTGGTCAACGAACTGCCGGCCGTTCGAATGGCACAGGCACCAGCCGCCACCGATGGTGAACTTGCCCTTGTTCACACGCCCGCCTATATAGACGCCATCACCCACGGAACCTTGCCGGCGCCCGCGCAGCGCGAGATCGGCTTTCCCTGGAGTCTGGGCATGGCCGAGCGCGCGCGCCGCTCTGCCGGCGCCACCATTGCAGCGGCCCGCGTGGCGATGGGGCCTGGGGGCAAACGGGGCGAGGGCGTTGCAGCCAACCTGGCCGGAGGCACGCATCACTCGTATGCGCACAAAGGCGGCGGCTTCTGCGTTTTCAACGATGCGGCGGTGGCCGCCAGGCTCATGCAGGCAGAGTGGGCGCGGCTGTACCGCCACGAGCGCAAGCCGCTGAAGGTCGCCATCATTGATCTGGACGTGCACCAGGGCAACGGCACCGCCAGCATCTTTGCCGCGGACACCAGCGTGTTCACGCTTTCGTTGCATGGGCAAAAGAATTTCCCGTTTCGAAAAGAAGCCAGCGACCTCGATGTGGACCTGCCGGACGGCTGCGGCGATGCAGCCTATCTGCAGGCGCTGGAGCACGCGCTTGACGAACTGGAGCGGCGCTTTGAGCCGGGGCTGGTGCTGTTTCTGGCCGGTGCTGACCCCTTTGAAGGCGACCGTTTGGGGCGGCTGGCCCTGAGCTTTGACGGCCTGGAGGCGCGCGACCGGCGCGTCTTCGACTGGGCCTGGCAGCGCCGCATCCCGCTGGCGTTTTCCATGGCGGGTGGCTATGGCATCAACATCGACGAAACCGTGCAGGTGCAGATGAACACCTACCGGGTGGCGCTTGAATACTGGAAGCGCTGGAATCCGTAGCGAGGCTGATCCAACGGGGATTGCTGCTACATTGCCAAGGCC
Organism: Polaromonas sp. P1_F4; assembly: GCF_056405675.1. Lineage (NCBI taxonomy): Bacteria > Pseudomonadati > Pseudomonadota > Betaproteobacteria > Burkholderiales > Comamonadaceae > Polaromonas > Polaromonas sp. P1_F4. The sequence continues at coordinate 294,804 of NZ_JBFUBP010000004.1, forward strand.
ATCCCAGGTGGCCACGAAATAAAACAAGCTAATAGCAACAAGAACATGCAGCCACACCCGAGGGATTCCCGGAAAGATAGCGCAGCCCATGCTGCCCACGCCCTCCGCGTATTCGTGTTGGGCGGCACTGGCTTTATCGGCCGCCATGCCGTCGCGGCGCTGCACACGTCGGGCGCGCAGGTTTCGATCGGCAGCCGCCATCCTTCGCGCCACGAAGAGGCCTATCCTTTTGCTGTCTTGCGCCCTGTGCGCTTTGAGCAGCTGTTGCAGCCCGATGCGTGGACAACCCTGCTGAAGGATGTGGACGTGGTCGTCAATTGCGTGGGCATCCTGCGCCAGCGGCCGAATGAGTCGTATGACCATGTGCATCACCGCGCACCGGCGGCGCTGGCCGTCGCTTGCGCCGGCGCCGGCATTCGGCTGATTCATACCTCGGCCCTGGGCTTGCACGCAGGCGCCAAAAGCCGGTTTTTGTCGAGCAAGCTGCTGGGCGAGCATGCCATCGCGGCATCTGGCAGCGATTACGCCATCGTACGGCCCTCTTTGCTCGACGGTGAGGGCGGCTTTGGCGCCCGCTGGCTGCGCGGCTTGTCGCGCTCGCCAGTGCAATTTATTCCGCGCGGTGCGCGCGGCGGTATTGCGGCGATGGCTGCCACCGATCTTGGGAAAGCGTTTGCTGCGCTTGCGGCTCTTTCTTCCCTGGCGGGCCACCGCGAGGTTGAACTCGGCGGCATTCGCCGTTACGGTTACGCGGAGTACCTGCGTGAGCTTCGCGCCGACTACACGGCCATCCCTGCGCTGCAGATTCCAACGCCCAACTGGGCGGCACGCCTGGGCGCGCATGTGTGTGACGTCCTGCACTTTTCGCCTTTCTCGTATGGGCACTGGATTTTGCTGCAGCGGGACAACGTGCCTTCACCCAATCGCTTGCCGGAATTGCTGGGGCGCGAGCCGCTTCCGATCAGGCCTCCCGGCAGCCCAAAATCCCATCCTGAGCCCGGCCAGGTTCACGCTGGCAAAATAGGTCCTCATGACCTCCCCGACACGCCCGCAGGCTGAAGCCCGTAGCGCCTATAAAGCCTTTCGCGACATAGGCACCCGCTGGTCCGACAACGATGTTTACGGTCACGTCAACAACGTCGTTTACTACAGCTGGTTCGATACCGCCGTCAACGGCCTCCTGATTGAGCGCGGCGCCATCGACATCCACACCGGCAGCGTGATCGGCCTGGTGATCGAAACCCAATGCAACTACTTCGCGCCGCTGGCTTTTCCGGAGCCGGTGGTCGCAGGCATCCGTGTGGCACACGTCGGCTCGTCCAGCGTGCGCTACGAGGTGGCCCTGTTCCCCGGCGATGAGGGTGCACCGTGCGCGGCCCGGGGCCATTTCATCCATGTGTATGTCGACCGCGTCACGCGCCGGCCTGCGCCGCTGCCCCCCGAACTGCTTTCTGTACTGGAGACCCTCCGATGACCCAGGCACCGCCCGTGCTTCCCTATATCACCCCGCGCCGCGCAGGCGATGCACGCAATGCTGTAGATGAAGCCATCGTCAGCCGCCAGTCGATACGCCAGTTTTTACCCAAACCGGTACCGCGCGAGACCATCGCCCACCTGCTGGAAGTGGCCAGCCGCGCGCCTTCTGGCACCAACACCCAGCCCTGGAAGGTCTATGTGCTGCAGGGCACCAGCCGGGACATGCTGGTGGAAAAAGTCTGTCAGGCCCATGATGCGATATACGCCAACCCCGCGCTGGCCGCCGACTACAAAGAGGAATACGACTACTACCCTGAAAAGTGGGTCTCGCCCTATATCGACCGCCGCCGCGAAAACGGATGGGGCCTCTACGGCCTGCTGGGCATCACCAAGGGTGACAAGGACAAGATGCATGCGCAGCATCACCGCAACTTCCAGCTGTTCGACGCGCCTGTGGGCCTGATGTTCACGCTGGACCGCGTGATGGGCCGGGGTTCACTGGTGGACTACGGCATGTTCATGCAGAGCCTCATGGTGGCCGCACGCGGCCTGGGCTTGCACACCTGCCCGCAAGCAGCCTGGAACGGCTTTTCCCGGATCATCCTCCCGCACATCGGCGCGGGTGAGGGTGAAATGCTGGTGTGCGGCATGGCGCTGGGTTATGCCGATGAAACGGCGCTCGTCAACACCTTCCGTACGCCGCGGGTGCCGGCTTCGGAATTCACCACATGGCTTGACTAGAAGCTAGAGGCGGCGCTACTGCATCCCCGCACGCGCCGGCTGGTTTAGGTGTTGCGGGTAAAGTCAGGGATTCGCGAAAAGACGCGATTCTTTTTTGCCTGTCTGGGCTCTATTTTTTTTGTTTTCACCTGTTTTAGAAGGACCGCATCATGAATCTCACCACCACACCTTCCGGCCTGCAATACGAAGACACCGTGCTGGGCACCGGTGCCATCGCCAAGGCGGGGCAGCATGTCAAGGTTCATTACACCGGCTGGCTCTATAACAACGGCGTCCAGGGCGCCAAGTTCGACTCCAGCAAGGACCGCGGCCAGCCTTTCGAGTTTTCCCTTGGCGCAGGGCAGGTGATCCGCGGCTGGGACGAAGGCGTGCAAGGCATGTCGGTGGGTGGTACGCGCCGCCTCGTCATTCCGGCGGAGCTGGGCTATGGTGCGCGCGGCGCCGGTGGCGTGATTCCACCGAACGCCACCTTGCTGTTTGAAGTGGATTTTCTCGGTACCTGAGCCAGCGCGAGTTGAAGAAGGCCCCGGTGCGGCATTGGCGCCGGGCCTGTTCATCTGATTAACCGCCAAGGCGCCCTGGCGCTGCGGCCCTCAAGCGTTCCCCATGATCATCACCAGCCTGCTAGACACCGACTTGTACAAGTTCACCATGATGCAGGTGGTCTTGCACCAGTTTCCGGGCGCCGAGGTGGAATACCGCTTCAAGTGCCGCAACGCCGGCGCACCGGGCATCGGTGATCTGGCACCCTATGTGACTGAGATACGCGAAGAAATCCGTGGCCTGTGCAGCTTGCGTTTCCAGGACGCCGAGCTGGCTTACCTCAAGGCCATGCGCTTCATCAAGAGCGATTTTGTCGACTTCCTCGGCATCTTCCGGCTCAATGAAAAATACGTCAGCGTCACGGCCTTGCCTTCGGGCGAGATCGACGTGTCCATCAAGGGGCCCTGGCTGCACACCATCCTCTTTGAGATTCCGGTGCTGGCCATCATCAACGAGGTCTACTTTCGCAACACGCAAAAGAAGGTGGACCTGGCCGAAGGCCGCAAGCGCCTGGAGACCAAAATTGGCGAGCTGCAGACACAGGGCCTGCGAACGCTCAAGATCGCCGATTACGGCACACGCCGCCGGTTTGGCAAAGCCTGGCACGAAGAAGTGCTGCGCACCTTGGTGACGCGCCTGGGTACGGGGGCGGGTGGCCAGTTCGCCGGCACCAGCAACGTGCTGTTTGCCATGAAGCTCGGCCTGACGCCGCTAGGCACCATGGCGCATGAATACCTGCAGGCCTGCCAGGCGCTGGGGCCGCGTCTGCGTGACAGCCAGGTCTTTGGCTTCGAGTCATGGGCCAAGGAATACCGGGGCGACCTCGGGATCGCGCTGTCGGACGTCTACGGCATGAGTGCCTTCCTGCGCGATTTCGACATGTACTTCTGCAAGCTGTTTGACGGCGCCCGCCACGACAGCGGCGACCCGTTCCAGTGGGGCGAGCGCATGCTTGCGCACTACACCAAGAACCGGGTCGACCCGCAGACCAAGACGCTGATTTTCAGCGACGGACTGACGGTACCGCGCACCATCGAGCTGTTCCAGCAGTTCAGGGGGCGTTGCCAGCTGGCCTTCGGCATCGGCACCAACCTCACCAATGATCTGGGCTACGAGCCGCTGCAGATCGTCATCAAGATGATCCGGTGCAACGGCCAACCCGTGGCCAAGCTGTCTGACACACCTTCCAAGAACATGTGCGACGACGAAAAATACCTGGCCTATTTGCGGCAGGTGTTTGAAATCGCCTCGCCTGCATAATCGACAGCCTACCTGGCTTATCTTGAAAACCCGCGCGTGACCATTGCAGGCGTTCCCATTGATTTCGTATTGTTTGGCCTGACGCTGCTCGGCGTTGCAGTGTTCCACCATCACACGCTCAAGGTGGCGTTGGCGGGCCTGGCGGTCATCACGCTTTACAAGCTCGCGCTGGGTGATTTTTCAGGCGTGCCTGGTATGGGCGGCCTGCTGCAATTGCTCGCGCACGAGTGGGTGACGCTCGGCAACTTGCTGGGCCTGTTGCTGGGCTTTGCGCTGTTGTCTGATCATTTTGAAAAAAGCGGTATCCCCGCACTGCTGCCGCGCTATCTGCCCGACGACTGGAAAGGCGGCTTTGTGATGCTGGTATTGGTCTTCGTGATCTCCAGTTTTCTTGACAATATCGCGGCGGCCATGATAGGTGGCACCATGGCATCTGCGCTGTACCGCAAGCGCATTCATATCGGCTTCCTGGCTGCCATCGTGGCCGCCAGCAACGCGGGCGGTTCGGGCAGTGTGGTGGGAGACACCACCACGACCATGATGTGGATTGCCGGGGTTTCGCCGGGCCAGGTCTTCGAGTCCTATGTCGGCGCATTGGTGGCGCTGGGCATCTTCGGCGTGATCGCTGCGCGCCAGCAGCACGCGCTGCAGCCCATCATGAAGGACGCCGCTGCTGGCGCGCATCTGCATTGGGCCCGGCTGGGCATCGTCGCCATCATTCTGCTGTCGGCAGTAGCTGCCAATGTGTATTTCAACCTGCGCGATCCGGCGGTGCTGGAGCAACTGCCGGTGATCGGCATCGCGGTATGGGTGGCTATCGCACTGACCACACCCTGGCGCCGGCCTGACTGGCGCTTGTTGCCTGACGCCGCACGCGGCAGTGTGTTTCTGCTGTCGCTGGTGCTTTGCGCTTCCATGATGCCGGTGCAGCATTTGCCGGCCGCCAGCTGGCAAACTGCTTTCGGCCTGGGTTTTGTGAGTGCGGTGTTTGACAACATTCCGCTCACGGCCCTGGCCCTGCACCAGGGCGGCTACGACTGGGGCTTTCTGGCATACGCCGTCGGCTTTGGCGGCAGCATGCTGTGGTTTGGCTCCTCCGCTGGCGTGGCCCTGTCGAATATGTACCCCGAGGCCAAGTCGGTTGGCGCCTGGATCAAGGGCGGCTGGCATGTGGCGCTGGGCTATGTGGCCGGATTTTTTGTCTTGCTGGCCGTGCTTGGCTGGCATCCTGACGCTCCCCGTGCCCGAAAGATTGCAGCGACCGCACCGGCGACGTCCGCAATGCATTCCCCCACCGGGACGGAAGTACCTGCTCCCGCATCACTTGTGAAAACACCATGACCAAACCCAAAATCCTCGTCGCACGCGCCGTATTCCCCGAAGTCATCGCCCGCCTGGAACAGTATTTCGAGGTCGAATCCAACCAGGCCGACGAGACCTGGTCCAAGGCCCAGCTCACCGAGCGCCTCAAGGGAAAGGACGGCGCCTTCACCACGGGCGGCGACAAAATCGACGCAGAGGTGCTGGCCGCCTGCCCGGGGCTCAAAATTTGCGCCAACATGGCGGTGGGCTACAACAACTTCGACATCGACGCCATGACCGCTGCCGGCGTGCTGGCCACCAATGCCCCGGATGTCCTGACCGAAACCACCGCTGATTTTGGCTTTGCACTGCTGATGGCCACGGCCCGTCGCGTGACCGAAAGCGAACATTACCTGCGCGCCGGCAAATGGACCAAATGGAGCTACGACATGTTTGCGGGCTCCGACATCCACGGCGCCACGCTGGGTATCCTGGGCATGGGTCGCATAGGGCAGGGCATTGCCAAACGCGGCGCCCATGGATTTGGCATGAAGGTGATTTACCACAACCGCTCGCGCCTGGATGCAACGCTGGAGGCAGAATGCAAAGCCAGCTACGTCGGCAAGGAAGAATTGCTCAAGACGGCCGATCACCTTGTGCTGGTACTGCCATATTCGCCTTCATCCCACCACACCATTGGCGCAGCAGAACTGGCGTTGATGAAGCCCACCGCCAACCTGATCAACATCGCGCGCGGCGGTATCGTCGACGATGCCGCACTCGCTGCGGCCTTGAAGAGCAAGCGCATCGCAGCGGCCGGGCTCGATGTGTTCGAGAGCGAGCCCAAGGTGCATCCCGACTTGTTGACCGTACCCAATGTGGTGTTGACGCCGCATATCGCCAGCGCCACCATTCCCACGCGCCTTGCCATGGCCAGCCTGGCTGCCGACAACCTGATCGCATATTTCGGCGGCAAGAAGCCGCTGACCCCGCTCAACCCCGCGGTACTGGCCGGCAAATAAGCAAGAAGAAGACAGCAAGCGGACAATGAACACATGATGGAATCCTGGCTGATGATTGCCTTGTTGGTGGCCAACCTGCTGTTGCTGGTCTGGCTGCTGCTGCGCAAGCCCGCCGAACCAGCGGATACGGGGCGCATCGAGCTGCTGGCGAACATCGCGGCAGGCCACGACAAGCTCGAGCGCGAATTGCGGCGCGAAATCGGTGACAACTCGCGCAGCAGCCGGCAGGAATTGGCGACCACCTTCGCCACCTTCCAGCAAACACTGGTGCAGCAAAGCGCCGAAGCGATCCGTACGCAGAACACGCAGATCGACGCGTTTTCGCAGCAACTCACCCTGCTGCAAAAAACGCTGTCGGATACCCTGACCACTCAGCTGCAGTCCGTCAGCGAGTCGAACGCCAGGCGCATGGGTGAGGTGCGCGAGACCCTGGAAAAACAGCTGGCGCAACTGCAGCAAACCAATTCGGCCAAGCTCGATGAGATGCGCAAGACGGTCGACGAGAAACTGCAGACGACACTGGAGACTCGCCTGGGCGAAAGTTTCAAGCAGGTGGCGGACCGGCTGGAACAGGTGCACAAGGGCCTGGGCGAAATGCAGACGCTGGCGCAAGGCGTAGGCGACCTCAAGCATTTGCTGACCAATGTGAAAACGCGCGGCATTTTCGGCGAAGCGCAACTGTCGGCGCTGCTGGAACAGGTGTTCACCGTCGACCAGTATGCGGCCCAGGTTATTACCCGCCGCGGCGGCAAGAACCCGGTCGACTTTGCCATCAAGTTGCCGGGCCGGTCTGATTCGGGTGAACCTCTGTGGCTGCCCATTGACGCGAAATTTCCGAACGAAGACTATGAGCGCCTGCTGGACGCGCAGCAGCGCGCCGATGTGCTGGGCGCGGAAATCGCAGGCAAGGCACTGGAGACGCGCATACGCCTGGAGGCCAAGTCGATCTCCGAGAAATACATAGACCCGCCTTACACCACCGATTTTGCGATTCTTTTTTTGCCGACCGAAGGCCTCTATGCCGAAGTGCTGCGCCGGCCCGGCCTGATGGAATTCCTGCAGCGCGACCACCGGGTGACGCTGGCAGGCCCGACGACCTTGCTGGCCATGCTCAATTCATTGCAAATGGGTTTTCGTACGCTGGCGCTGGAAAAACGCTCCAGCGAAGTCTGGCAGGTGCTAGGCGCGGTGAAGACAGAGTTCGGCAAGTTCGGCGACGTGCTGGCCAAGGTCAAGTCGCAAACCGAAACCGTGCTCAACACGCTGAGCAGCGCCGAGCAGCGCAGCCGTGTCATGGGCAAAGCCCTGCGCAATGTCGAAGCGCTGCCGGAAATCGATTCTGCCCGCCTGCTTCCATTGGACCCGCTTGACAAAGACCTGGACAACATTTGATGCGCACCGCATGAGCTGTGCGTCATGACACCTGAACTTGCACGCCTTATCGTGGCGCAGATTTGCCTGCACGCCTGCATGGCCGGCACGCGCATGGCGGCGCCGCTGCTGGCGCTGCGTGAGGGCTACAGCCCCGCGGCGGTGGGAGTGCTGCTTGCATTGTTTGCCCTGACGCAAGTCTTCCTGGCGCTGCCGGCCGGCCGTTTCGCCGACCGGCATGGTCTCAGGCGCCCGATACGGTATAGCGTGTTCGCTGCGGTGCTGGGAGCCGGTGCTGCGGTGGCCTTTCCGGTGTTCCCGGTGCTGTGTCTGGCGGCGCTGCTCACGGGCGGCGCCACCGGCGCGGCAGTGATTTCCCTGCAGCGCCACGTGGGCCGTGCGGCGGTCGGCGCACTGGAGTTGCGCCAGGTGTTCAGCTGGCTGGCCATCGGTCCGGCGGTGTCCAATTTCATCGGGCCTTTTTCCGCCGGCCTGCTGATCGACCATGTGGGTGCCGTGCCGGGCAGTACTTCCGGTTACCGCGCGGCGTTTTTGTTGATGGCGATCCTGCCGCTGGCCTGCTGGTTTCTCGTACGCAAGACGCGGGAGCTCCCGCCGGTGATCGCCGCCAGCGGCGGGGTGCAGCCCAAGGCCTGGGATTTGCTGCGCCAGGCCAACTTTCGTCGCCTCATGCTGGTGAACTGGTTTTTGTCGTCCTGCTGGGACGTCCATACTTTTGTGGTGCCGGTGCTGGGTTTTGAGCGCGGCATCAGTGCTTCGGTCATAGGCACCATCCTGGGATCGTTTGCGGTGGCCGCGGCTTTGATCCGCATGGTGATGCCGCTGGTGGCGGCCCATCTGCGCGAGTGGAAGGTGCTGGCGGTCTCCATGCTGGCGACAGCCGCACTGTTCGGCATCTACCCGTTGATGCATTCGGCGATCGGTATGGGCCTGTGCTCCATCCTGTTGGGCCTTGCGCTGGGCATGGTGCAACCCATGGTGATGAGCATGCTGCACCAGATCACACCGGAAGCACGCCACGGCGAAGCGCTGGGGCTGCGCCTGATGGCGATCAATGCGTCCAGCGTGGTGATGCCCATGTTGTTTGGATCCGCCGGCGCGCTGATGGGAATTGGCGGGGTCTTCTGGGTCACCGGGGCCATGGTAGGCGCGGGTTCACGCGCTGCGTGGCTGCTCAAGGACAGCATGTCTGCCCACGGCGGGCACCACCCCGAAACCGGGCCTACAGGCGGTAAAAGTCCTTGATCAGGTCCCAGGCGACCTGTGCGTCGTCCACATACTGAAAGAGCTTGAGGTCGTTGGGCGATATCACGCCTTCTTCCACCAGCATGTCGGTGTTGAGCAGGCGCTTCCAGTAGCTGCTGCCAAAAAGGATGATGGGCACCGGCTTGGCCTTGCGGGTCTGCACCAGCGTGATGACTTCAAACAGTTCGTCGAGCGTGCCGAAACCACCCGGAAACACCACAAGCGCCTTGGCACGCATCATGAAGTGCATCTTGCGCAGCGCGAAGTAATGGAACTTGAATGACAGCTCGGGCGGCACATAAGGGTTGGCCGCTTCTTCCATGGGCAGGGCAATCGCCAGGCCCACACTGAGCCCGCCGGCCTCGTGCGCGCCCCGGTTCGCCGCCTGCATGATGCCCGGGCCGCCGCCGGTGCAGATGAAGAGCTTGGTCTCGGGCGGTTTTGTCTCGCTGTACTGCGCCACCAGCTTGCCAAAGGCGCGGGCTTTTTCGTAATAGTGGGCATTGCGGGCCAGTTTGCGCGCGCGGTCTATGGTTTCGGCGTCACCTCCTGCTTCGGCTTCGGCCACCATGGTGACCGAATCTTCCTCGCTGCGAAACCTGGCGCTGCCGAAAACGACCACGGTATTTTCAATGCCATGGGCCTGCTGTTCCAAGTCGGGTTTAAGCAGTTCCAGCTGGAAGCGGATCCCGCGTGTTTCACGCCGCAGCAAAAACTCCGGGTCGGCAAATGCCAGCCGCGAGGCGTCGGCTTCCAGCGGTGTGCCTTCCCGTGCGTGGGCCTGCAGTTCGGCCCAGGCGTTGGCCAGGCGGCTGACGGATAAGTCTTGTTTTTGTTCCATGAGCTTATTGTGAACGATCAGGCGGGGCGGCTGCTTTTCGGGAACTGGGGCCCGCACAAGCAAAAAAAGGCTCCGTGAGGAGCCTTTTGAGGGAGCAGAAGCGGGTTTACACGCGCTTGCGGTATTCACCGGTGCGGGTGTCAATTTCAACCAGGTCGCCCTGGGCCACAAAAATCGGCACGCCGATTTCAAAGCCGGTAGCGAGCTTGGCGGGTTTCAGAACCTTGCCGGAGGTATCGCCCTTGACGGCGGGTTCAGTCCAGGTGATTTCGCGCTGAACGCTGGTGGGCAGTTCGACCGAGATCGCCTTGCCGTCGTAGAACACCACTTCCAGTTCCATACCGTCCTGCAGGTAGTTGAGCGAATCGCCCATGTTTTCCGCTTCGACTTCGTACTGGTTGTACTCGGAGTCCATGCAGACATACAGCGGATCGGCGAAGTAAGAGTAGGTGCAATCCTTTTTGTCCAGAATGACCTGATCAATCTTGTCGTCGGCCTTGAACACGACTTCGGTGTTGAAGTTGGCGACCAGGCTTTTGAGCTTCATCCGCACGGTGGCGGAATTGCGCCCGCCGCGGCTGTATTCGGTCTTGAGCACCACCATCGGGTCTTTGCCGTTCATGATGACGTTGCCGGCGCGGATTTCTTGAGCGATTTTCATAGCAGTTTCACTGAGTAGGCCGCTAAACGCATGCACCGGTGTGCAGGTTCCGCGGCGGGTTGTGCAGGACGCCAAAGTCTGGTCGACCTTCAGGCTGTTCTGCAAAGCCTATGATTTTAACGTTTTTTTGTCACGAAACCGAGCAGCCGGGTGCCCAGGTCGTCCTGGGCCATCAGGCGGGAGCGGGCCGTCTGGGCTGTTGCTTGCCAGGCCGGCAGGTCAATGGGGAAGGGCGCCGGGCCGCCGGCGGTGGGTGGAGGCGCTGTTTTGCCGTTCCAGGCGGTGTGAAAAGCCCGCAGGGAGGGCGGCGCCTGGAGCATGTCCAGGAAGGCCTGCAGTTTGGCCAGGTGGGCGTTGTCATGCTGCGGATAGATGTGCCAGACGAAAGGCTTGCCTGCCCAAAGCGCCCGCACCACCGAGTCCTCGCCGCGCACGAAGTTCAGGTCCGAGGCCCAGAGCAGGTGGTCAAACCCGGTTTGCGTCAGCAGGGGGAGGTATGAAATTGATAGCTGCTTGCGCCCGCCCTTATTGGGTTGCAGCCGATTCTTATCATCATACAGGGCACGAACGGCGTTGGCGGCACGCCCCGCGGCCACCAGCAGATGCACCGGTTTTCCTTGCAAGCCGTGTTCCGTAAATTGCGCCAGCAGGCCTTCGAGCGCGGGGGGCTCATAGCAAAACAGGGACACCAGGGTTTCGCCACCCCAGTGGATTCCGTGGGTTTTCAGCCAGCCGGCGCGGTCAAAGCCTGCCTGCCTGTCCTGCAGGCCTGACTCACGCAGCAGCCCGCCGGTATCAGCCGTGAAGCCCGGGTAGAAAAACCACTTGGTCCAGCCGGCAGCCGGTCCGCCTTGTACCGGCGAAGGCATGGCGTGGGAGCGCCCCACGTAGTCCTCGGCAGACAGGTATTCGAGATTGATCCATACAGGTTTTTGACCTCGAGCCCAATGCTGTCGGGCGCAAGTAGCTATGAAATCAGGAGCAACTTCACAGCCGAAGGCCTCAACCAGCACATCGCAGGGTTGCCCGGCGAGGTCGGCGGCGTCCAGGTCCAGGGGCTGTTCACCGGATGGCCACGGAAATACCTGCACGCCATCACGGCCCCCGGGGGCCATCCATGCCAGCGCGGACGCGTCATCCACCCAGAGCCGCACTGTATGCCCGCGCGAGGCCAGGTCGGCGGCCAGGCGCCAGCAAACACCAATGTCCCCGAAGTTGTCGATGACTTTGCAAAAAATGTCCCACTGCAGGCTGCGATTCATGAAAGGATTGTCCACAATACGGCCAGTTGCACCATTTCAGCCCATGACCAAAGCCCACGAATTTGACCCCCAACTGCTCAGCGAAGTTGCCGCGCTGCCCGCCTTGCCCGGCGTGTACCGCTACTTCGATGCGGAAGGCGGCGTGCTGTATGTCGGCAAGGCGCGCAACCTGAAGAAGCGGGTCTCCAACTACTTCCAGAAGAACCACGGCGGCACGCGCATCGGCCATATGGTGACCAGGATCGCCCGCATGGAAACCACGGTGGTGCGCTCGGAAGCTGAAGCGCTGCTGCTCGAAAACAACCTGATCAAGACGCTGAACCCGAAATTCAACATCCTGTTCCGGGACGACAAGAGCTACCCCTACCTCAAATTGACAGGTGCGCGCCCAGCCGAAGAAGGTGCTTCGCCCACGGCTGCGGTGTTCCCGCGCATTGCCTACTACCGCGGCGCAGTCGAGAAAAAGCACCGCTACTTCGGCCCATACCCCAGCGCCTGGGCGGTGAAGGACACCATCTTGCTGCTGCAAAAGGTGTTCCGGCTTCGGACCTGCGAAGACACGGTGTTCAACAATCGCACACGGCCCTGCCTGCTGTACCAGATCAAGCGCTGCTCCGCACCCTGTGTGGGCCATGTGTCACCCGAGCAGTACGCGCTGGACACTGCCAATGCCGAGCGCTTTTTGCAAGGCCAGGCCCAGGACATCCTCACCGAGCTTGAGAGAAAAATGCTGGTGCATGCCGACAAGCTGGAGTTTGAGCAGGCTGCGGAATTGCGCAACCAGATGTCGGCGCTGTCCAAGGTGCTGCACCAGCAGTCCATGGAAATCGGCGGCGACAAGGACGTCGACATCCTGGCGGTGAAAGTGCAGGGCGGCAAGGCCTGCGTCAATCTGGCCATGGTGCGTGGCGGCCGCCACCTGGGTGACAGGGCGTACTTTCCGAGCCATGTGGAAAACGCGACCGATGCCTCCGCGCTGGATGCCGAGATCGATGCGGACGCCAGGCTGGCCGCGCAAGCCGGGGCGGCCGGTGAAAGTGCTGCGCCGGTGCCTGCGCCCGTACCTGTGGGCAAGTCCCTGGAGGCCCTGGTGCTGGAAGCCTTCATTGCGCAGCATTACATTGACGTACCCGTTCCACCCACCCTGGTGTGCAGCGAGCCGGTGGACAAGGAATTGATGGAGGCGTTGACCGCGCAGACCGGGATCAAGGTCACGGCCCTTCACCAGCCGCGCGAGCAGCGCCGCATCTGGCTGGAAATGGCACAGAAGAACGCCGGCCTGCAGCTGGCCCGGTTGCTGGCCGAACAGGGCTCCCAGCAGGCGCGTACGCGCGCGCTGGCCGAGGCGCTTGATTTGCCGCTCGACAACCTCGATACGCTGCGCATCGAATGTTTTGACATCTCGCACACGGCCGGTGAGTCGACACAGGCCTCCTGTGTCGTGTTCCAGGAGCACAAGATGGTCAACAGCGAATACCGCCGCTACAACATCGAAGGCATCACGCCAGGCGACGACTACGCCGCCATGCGGCAGGTGCTGATGCGCCGCTATACCCGGCTGGCTGAAGCCGCACGCAATGGGGAGGCCAAACTGCCCGACCTGGTGCTGGTCGACGGCGGCAAGGGGCAAGTGTCGATGGCACGTGAGGTGTTCGGGGAACTGGGCCTGGACCTGGGCCTGATTGCCGGCGTTGAAAAAGGGGAGGGCCGCAAGGTTGGCCTCGAAGAGCTCGTGTTTGCGGACGGCCGTGACAAGGTCTATTTAGGGCGGGATTCAGCCGCGTTGATGCTGATCGCACAGATCCGCGACGAAGCCCACCGTTTCGCCATCACGGGCATGCGGGCCAAGCGCGCCAAGGTGCGGGTGGGCGGCAGCAAGCTTGAGGACATTGCCGGCATTGGCCCCAAGCGGCGCGCCAGCTTGTTGCAGCGCTTCGGCGGCATTCGCGGCATCGCCTCGGCCAGCGCGGAAGACATTGCCACGGTGGATGGCATTTCGAAGGACCTGGCCGAAGAAATCTACCGCGCCCTGCATTGAGGCAGCATCGGTTGCGTGCCCTTTTTTCGGCAGCAGTGCTTTGAAATTTGCTCAGATGTATTTGTGCAACGGAACGCACTGTTTTGGCGTGCTTTGCACCGCTATCCGGCACCACCGCACGGCTCATGCCAAAATCGGGGCATGTTTCTGACCATCCCTACGTTGATGACCTGGACCCGCATCGTTGCGATTCCGCTGATCGTGGGGGTGTTCTACCTGAACCTGGCGCCCACGGAGCGCAACCTGATTGCCACCGTGATGTTCGTCGTGTTTGCCGCAACCGACTGGCTGGACGGCTTTCTGGCGCGCAAGCTGAACCAGACTTCTTCCTTCGGCGCCTTCCTCGATCCGGTGGCCGACAAGTTCCTGGTCTGCGCTTCTTTGCTGGTGCTGGTGCACCTGCAGCGTGCCGACGTGTTCGTGGCGCTCATCATCATCGGCCGCGAGATTGCCATCTCGGCGCTGCGCGAGTGGATGGCCCTGATTGGCGCGACCAAAAGCGTGGCCGTGCACATGCTCGGCAAGGTCAAGACCACGGTGCAGATGATTGCCATCCCTTTCCTGCTGTTCGACGGCGTGCTGTTCGGCGTGATCAACACGCACGTATGGGGCACCTGGTTGATCTGGATCTCCGCCATCCTGACGGTCTGGTCCATGATTTATTACCTGAAAAAAGCCATCCCGGAAATCCGCGCGCGCGCCAAGTAGTCCTGCCCTTGGTGTTGCCGTTCTAAGGCTTCTGTCCTTGAGTTCTTCCTCTTCTTCATCCTCTTCCGATGCGCTGATCCGGGCCATGCCCGCCGTGTTTGTGCTGATCTGGAGCACCGGCTTTATCGTCGCCAAATATGGCTTGCCGTATGCGCCGCCGCTGACTTTCCTGGCGATCCGTTATTTCCTGTCGATTGTTTGCTTCCTTGTCTGGATCGTGCTGGCCCGGGCCGCGTGGCCGCAAGGCCGGGCGCAATGGCTGCATCTGGCCATGGCCGGCGTGTTGATGCATGCCGGTTATCTGGGTGGCGTCTGGATTGCCGTGAAGTCGGGCATGGGTTCGGGCTTGACGGCACTCATTGTCGGACTTCAGCCAGTGTTGACGGCGCTCTGGGTTTCGTGGGTTGCCTCGCCCGAGACAAACGGCGGCGAGGCCAAGGTCACTTCACGTCAGTGGACCGGTCTGGCGCTGGGGCTGGGCGGGCTGTTGCTGGTGGTTTCGCGCAAATTCGGCACGGGCCATGAAGTGACGGCGCTGACGCTGGCCTGCACGGTCTTTGCGTTGTTCAGCATCACTGCGGGAACGCTTTACCAGAAACGTTTTGTCAAACCTGCCGATGTGCGCAGTGCCAATGCCATTCAGCTGGCAGCCGCTTTCGTGGTGACCCTGCCGCTTGCGCTGTTTGAAACTGAAGCGATCACGTGGAACCACCAGGTTCTGGGCGCCATGGCGTGGTCGGTGCTGGTGCTCACGCTGGGAGGAAGCTCCCTGCTTTACCTTTTGATCCAGCGTGGCGCAGCTACAGCCGTGACCAGCCTGCTGTACCTGGTTCCGCCAACGACCGCCCTGATGGCATGGTTGTTGTTTGACGAACCCATTACGCTCAGCACGATTGCCGGCACCGCGCTCACAGCGTTGGGCGTGAGCCTCGTGGTGCGGGCCGCGAAGCCGGCGGCAGGGTAGTTTTCCAGGGCGCTTCCTGAAACTGTGCGACCAGGTGGTCAATCAGCAGGCGAATACGGCGTGGCTGGTCGGTGCGGTAGGGGGCCAGCCAGTGGATGTCGGCATCGGGCATTGAATAGGCCGGTAAAACGCGCACGAGCCGGCCCGATGCGATGTGCGGCGCAATATCCCAAAGGCTGCGCAGCATGATGCCGCGGCCTTCCATGCACCAGTCGCGTACCAGCTCCCCTGAATTGCTGGCCAGCGGGCCGTGCACGCGAACGCGCACCGCGGTCTTCTCGCGTTCCCTGTGCAGCGGCCAGACATCAAAACGCTGTCCCGGGGCATTGCCGTTTTCGCGCACGATCAGGCAGGCATGGTCCTGCAAGGCCTCCAGGCTGGCGGGTGAACCGTGTTGTTTGATGTAACGGGGCGAGGCCACCATGATGCGCTGGTTGCGCGCAAGACGGCGTGACACCCACTGGGCCGCCTGCCGACCCTGTACCGACCAGAGCCAGATGGCGCCGTCGTAACCCTCCAGCGCGAGGTCGGGCAAATGCTCGGTGAGCTCCAGCTGTATCTCGACACGCGGATAACGCTCCTGGAATTCCGCCAGCGCAGGTCCCAGCCACAGGCGGCCGAACCCAAAAGTAGCAGCAAGCCGGATCAACCCCGTGGGCTCCGCTTTTCGCTCCTGCAACTCCGCCTCAAGCGCCTGGAAGCCCTGCAGGAGGATGATGGCCCGTTCGCAGACTGTTTCACCCTCGGCGGTGGGGCTGACGCGGCGGGTGGTGCGCTGGAACAGTCGTTGGCCCAGCCTGGCCTCCAGCGCGGCAAGCCGCTTGGTTACGACCGGCGGCGCTACATCCAGGCTTTGCGCTGCGGCCGCCAGGCTCCCGTGGTCGCGAACGGCAAGCACCAGTTCAAGGTCGCTGCGTTCCATTATTAATTCCTTTTTGGAAATAATTGATTGCCTGATTATTGCTTGTATTGGATGCGACTGTTCTACAAAATCGGGTCAGGATCTAAAAAACGTTCAAGGCACCGGGGAATTGCTCGACCGAAGACGAACCAAGGCAGACTGATTGATGCTTGAGAATTTTGTTGTTTGCGACATCGAAGGCCCGGCTGGCAGCCTGCACACCCTGCAGGGCGGCGCGGGCGCGCCGCTGCTGTTGCTTCACGGACACCCGCAAACTCACGTGATGTGGCATCTCGTCGCGGGAGAGTTCGCGAAACATTTCACCGTCGTGATGATGGACCTGCGAGGTTACGGTGACTCCGCACGGATTGCCGGCGACGCAGCGCACGAGGCCTATTCCAAACGCGCGATGGCGCTGGATGCCGTCGCGGTGATGAAAGCCTACGGGTTCGAGCGCTTTCAGGTGCTGGCCCATGACCGCGGCGCGCGGGTGGCGCACCGCCTGGCGCTCGATCACCCGGGTGCAGTCGAGCGCCTTATGGTGCTGGACATTGCGCCGACGCTGACCATGTACGACAACACCTCGGATGCATTTGCGCGCGCTTACTGGCACTGGTTCTTCTTGATCCAGCCGCCGCCTTTGCCGGAGGCACTGATTGAATCTGATCCGGTACGGTATGTGCGCAGCGTGATGGGCAAGCGCCATGCGGGCCTTTCGGCTTTCGCGCCAGCCGCACTGGCCGAGTACGAACGCTGCGCGCAAATCCCCGGCACCGCTCAAAGTATCTGCGAAGACTACCGGGCCTCTGCCACCATCGACCTGGAGCACGACCGCGCGGACGTCACTGCCGGCCTGCGCCTGGCGCAGCCGCTACGGGTCCTGTGGGGTGACCATGGCGCGGTAGGTCAATGCTTTGATGTGCTGAATCTCTGGCAAGACAGGGCTAAAGATGTCTCGGGCCGGAGCCTGCCTTGTGGCCACTACATTGCGGAAGAAGCGCCGGGATTGTTGCTGACTGAAGCGCTTGGCTTTTTCAAATCCTGAATCAACGGCATTCACCTGACCAAATCGACGTCACTCCAATTCAACCCAGTCCAAAAGGAACACCATGAGCAAGAGCTCCGGAAAAAAACGCATCGCAGTCATCGCCGGCGACGGCATCGGCAAAGAGGTGATGCCCGAGGGCGTGCGTGTGCTGGAGGCTGCGGCCGTCAAATACGGCATTGACCTGCAGTTTGATCACTTCGATTTTTCAAGCTGGGACTACTTTGAAAAGCACGGCAAGATGATGCCGGACAACTGGAAAGACCAGATTGGAGGCCATGACGCGATCTACTTCGGTGCGGTGGGATGGCCCGAGAAAATTGCCGACCACGTGTCTTTGTGGGGTTCGCTGCTGCTATTCAGGCGTGAGTTCGACCAGTACATCAACCTGCGACCGGCACGCTTGATGCCCGGCATCATCGCGCCGGTTGTGCGGCGCGACGGGAGCGCCCGCCAGCCCGGTGAAATAGATTTTTACATCGTCCGTGAAAACACCGAG
Source organism: Polaromonas sp. P1_F4 (assembly GCF_056405675.1). Lineage (NCBI taxonomy): Bacteria > Pseudomonadati > Pseudomonadota > Betaproteobacteria > Burkholderiales > Comamonadaceae > Polaromonas > Polaromonas sp. P1_F4. The sequence continues at coordinate 312,704 of NZ_JBFUBP010000004.1, forward strand.
GGCGAATACTCCAGTATTGGCGGGCGGGCTTTCCCGGGTACGGAGCGCGAGTTTGTGCTGCAGGAGTCGGTGTTCACCCGCATCGGCGTAGACCGTGTGCTGAAGTTCGCGTTCGAGTTGGCGCAGTCGCGGCCCAAGAAGCACCTGACCAGTGCGACGAAGTCCAACGGCATTTCCATCTCCATGCCTTACTGGGACGAGCGCGTGGCCGAGATGGCAAAAAGCTATCCAGGCATTCAGCTGGATAAATTTCATATCGACATCCTGACGGCGCATTTTGTGCAGCGGCCCGACTTCTTCGACGTGGTCGTGGCAAGCAATCTCTTCGGCGACATCCTGAGTGACCTGGGGCCGGCCTGCACGGGCACCATAGGCATTGCGCCCAGCGCCAACCTCAATCCTGAGCGGAAATTTCCCTCGCTGTTCGAACCGGTGCACGGCTCGGCCCCGGACATTGCGGGCCGTAACATCGCCAACCCCATTGGGCAGATGTGGTGCGGTGCCATGATGCTGGAGTTCCTGGGGCACAAGGATGCGCATGACGGCATCCTCGCTGCAATTGAAAAGGTGTTGAGCCCTGGAAGCGGTGCGCCGCGCACCCCGGACCTGGGCGGAAAAGCAGGGACGACAGACCTTGGCAAGGCCGTCGTCGAGGCCCTGTCCGCTTCCTGAAACCGTCATAAAGACGGCTTTTGTCAAGCATGAAAATTACACATCATGCTTACGATTAAGCCGTGAAAGCGCTGAAAAACCGTCTAGAATCCGCCTCCGCACGTTGTAAAAACTTGCTGCTGTATTGACAGGTTAGGAGTCCATGGCTCTAATTGGAATCAGCAGAAAACTGCACATGCCGCTCCCGCTGACACACTCAACACAGTGTCCCGGGAGATATTTTTTAGAGACAACCAGATTAACTTTTTATCAACGAGGGGCTCCTTGTGAACAAGACTGAACTGATCGAGCACATTGCCAAGCATGCTGATATTTCCAAAGCTGCCGCCACGCGCGCGCTGGAGTCAACCATTGGCGCTGTGAAAACAACCCTGAAAAAAGGAGGCTCCGTGTCTCTGGTGGGTTTCGGCACTTTTGCCGTGGGAAAACGTGCTGCGCGCACCGGCCGCAATCCGCGTACCGGCGATGCGATTAAAATCAAGGCTGCCAAGGTTCCAAAGTTCCGTCCAGGCAAAGCTCTCAAGGATGCTTTGAACTGAAACGGAAACTCAACGTGGGGTGCTTAGCTCAGTTGGTAGAGCAGCGCCCTTACACGGCGTAGGTCGGCGGTTCGAGCCCGTCAGCACCCACCACCCACGAAAAAAGGCGAACATGGTTCGCCTTTTTTGTTGTTGGCTCCCGGTTTGTTCGTAAAGCTGTTGCAGCACAGGAAGTTCGAGATGTTTGATTTCATTCGCAAGCACACCAAAGTCACCATGGCGTTGCTGTTTTTGCTGATTGTTCCGTCCTTTATATTGGTGGGCATGAACAGCAACGGTCCCTCCGGGAACAACAGCGGGGTCGTTGCCGTTGTCGACGGAAAAGACATCACGCAGCCCGAATGGGACCAGGCCCACCAGAACGAAGTCCAGCGCATACGCGCTTCCATGCCGTCGATTGATGTCAAGTTGCTGGACACACCACAAGCACGCTACGCGACGCTGGAGCGGCTGGTACGCGACCGCGTGGTTGCTGCTGCTGCCCATGTCACCGACGACTATCTGGCGCGCGAGCTGCAGAAAATCCCTGAAATCGCCGCCCTGAAAGGCCCGGACGGCAAGCTCGATATGGAGCGGTATCGCCAGTTGCTGGCGTCGCAGGGCATGACGCCGGAAATCTTTGAGGCCAATGTCAAGGCCGGGCTGCCGAGCCGACAGGTGCTGGGCGGTATTGGTGCAAGCGGCTTCGCCACGAACGCTGCGGCTGATTTGTCGCTCAATGCCTATTTCGAGAAGCGCGAAATCCAGCTGGCCCGTTTTGATGCCGCCGATATGGCAGCCAAACTGGCACCGACCGATGCCGATCTTGAGCAGTTCTACAAAGCCAACGAGAAACTCTTTCAGGCGCCAGAGCAGGCCAACATTGAGTATGTGGTGCTCGACGTCGAGACGGTCAAAAAGACGGTCACTGTCAACGAAGCCGATCTCAAGACCTACTATGAGCAGAATATCCAGCGCCTGGGCGGTACTGAAGAGCGCAGGGCAAGCCACATCCTGATTGCAACGCCCAAGACTGCCTCGGCAGCCGATCGCGAAAAGGCGAAGGCCAAAGCAGAGGAATTGCTGGCGCAGGTCAGGAAGGCGCCTGATACTTTTGCCGATGTGGCGCGCAAGAATTCGCAGGACACCGGCTCGGCACCTGCCGGCGGCGATCTCGACTTCTTCGCACGCGGCTCGATGGTCAAGCCGTTTGAGGACGCCGCCTTTGCGATGAAAAAAGGCGACATCAGCAATGTCGTGGAGTCGGAGTTCGGCTACCACATCATCAAGCTGACGGACATCAAGGCACCGAAGCGGCCCGCGTTCGAAGAAATGAAGCCGCAGCTGGAAGCCGACCTCCGCAAGCAGGAAGCCCAGAAGAAATTTGCTGAAGTTGCCGATGTCTTCACCAATGGCGTCTATGAGCAGCCCGACAGCCTCAAGCCCGTGGCGGACAAGCTGAAGCTTGAAGTCAAGGCGGCCAGCAATGTGGCCCGGCAGCCCAAAGCCGGTGCGGCTGGCGTGCTGTCGAATCCGAAATTCCTGGGCGCACTTTTTTCGCCTGACGCGATCGAAAAGAAGCGCAATACCGAAGCCATAGAAATAGCGCCCAGCCAGCTGGTTTCAGGTCGGATCACCCAGTACACCCCGGCACGCACCCAGCCCTTTGCCGAAGTGAAAGATGTTGTACGCCAGCGCTGGGTTGCCCAGCGCAGCGCCGAAGAAGCGCGCAAGGAAGGCGAGGCCAAGCTGGCTGCCTGGAAGGCCGCCCCGGCGTCTGCAACCGCTTTGGCCGCGCCTGTGGTCGTGTCGCGTGAGCAAACCCAGAAGCTTCCCAACCCGGTGATCGATGCGGCGCTCCGCGCCGATGCTGCTGCTTTGCCGGCATTTGCCGGGGTTAGCCTCGGCGCACAAGGTTATGTCGTGATCAAGGTCAACAAGGTGGTTCCGCGCGAGGTGCCGCTTGAAGCAGCAGCCAAGCAGGAACGCAGCCAGTACACGCAGTGGTGGACCGCCGCAGAAAATCTGGCGTATTACAACGGCCTGAAAGATCGCTTCAAGACGAAAATCCTGGTGGCAAAGCCTCCTGTCGCCAAGGCAGGCGCAGAAGAAGTCGTCACCCAGTAAATTGCAGCGGCTTTGCCGCTATAATGCAGGGCTCCGGTGGCTGTAGCTCAGTTGGTAGAGTCCAGGATTGTGATTCCTGTTGTCGTGGGTTCGAGCCCCATCAGCCACCCCAGTATTTGAAGTCCCGCTTGCCGCAAGGCTCGCGGGACTTTTTCATTTGGGGCCTGGTGCAGCTGCCTTGTGCAGGCGGGCCAGGCCCTAGTTCACCATGACCAGCTTGCCCTTGACGCCACGTGAGCCCATGTGGGCATAGGCGGCTTTCAGTTCGGCCATGGGCATGGTGCGGTCAATAACCGGCTTGATCTTGCCTTGGGCATACCAGCCGGCCAGCTCGGCCATCATGGCCGCATTGGCTTTGGGTTCGCGCTTGGCAAAGTCTCCCCAGAACACGCCGACGATGGATGCGCCCTTGAGCAGCGTAAGGTTGAGCGGCAGGGACGGGATGGGCCCCGAAGCAAAGCCCACCACCAGGTAACGGCCCCGCCACGCGATGGAGCGAAAGGCCGGCTCGCTAAACTCGCCGCCGACCGGGTCATAAATCACGTCAGGCCCTTTGCCTTCGGTCAGTGCCTTGATTTCGTCACGCAGGTTTTTCGTGGTGTAGTTGATGGTGGCGTCCGCGCCAATGGACGTACAAAGGGCGCATTTCTCATCGGTCGATGCGGCCGCGATCACGCGAGCCCCGGCGGCTTTGGCAATCTGTATGGCTGCGGTACCCACACCGCCTGCCGCACCCAGCACCAGGACGGTTTCACCGGCCTTGAGTTGCGCGCGGTCCATCAGGGCGTGCCACGAGGTCGCGTAAATCATGATGAAAGCGGCGGCGTCCACAAAGGGAAACCCTTTGGGCAAGGGCATGCACAGGGCCGCCGGTGCAAGGGTGTGCGTGCCGAACCCCCCGGTGCCGGAGAGGCAGGCCACGTTTTGCCCCACCTGGAGGTGTGTGACGCCTTCGCCTACCGCCTGAACGATGCCGGCGTATTCGGAGCCGGGCACAAAGGGCAGGGGCGGCTTGATCTGGTACTTGTTTTGCACGATCAGCAGGTCGGGAAAGTTCAGGCTGGCGGCCTTGATCTCAATCAGCACTTCGCCTGCCTTGGGTTGCGGTGTTGGCAATTCTTTCCAGGTCAGGGCGTCTACGCCGGTGGGGTTTTCACAAAGCCAGGCTTGCATGAGATGTCTCCGATAGAAGGAATGCTGCGACAGGTGCAGAAGAAACAGAAGAAGAACGACGGGCCGCCAGCGGAAAGACACGGCGCCTTGCTTGCATCATAGGCAAAGCGGCAGGTTTTGCGATGTCCGGCAGGGCTCAGGCTGTCGCAGCCGTGACCGTAAAATCAGTCCATGAAAATCCTCATTTGCAACGACGACGGTTACCAGGCCTCCGGCATCATTGCCCTCTACGAAGCGCTTAAAACCGTTGCCGATGTCGAGGTGGTGGCACCCGAGCACAACAACAGTGCCAAATCAAACGCACTGACCCTGCACTCGCCGATGTACGTGCAGACCGCGGCCAACGGCTTTCGCTACATCAACGGCACACCGGCAGACTGCGTTCATATCGCGCTGACGGGTTTGCTGGGCTACCGGCCCGACCTGGTGGTTTCAGGCATCAATAACGGCGCCAACATGGGTGATGACACGATTTACTCCGGAACCGTGGGCGCCGCCATGGAAGGCTACCTGTTCGGAATTCCTTCCATCGCGTTTTCCCAGACTGAAAAGGGTTGGGCGCACATTGATGTGGCAGCCCGGCGTGCAGCCGAGCTGGTGCAACAGTTGATTCCTTCACTGGAGACCATCGCCGAAGGCGCGGAGCCGACGGTGCCGCCCTGGCTGCTCAATGTGAATATTCCCAACCTGCCCGACAACGAGATCCAGGGTGTGAAAGTGGCCCGGCTGGGGCGGCGCCATGCGGCCGAACGCGTCATCGTGCAGACCAGCCCGCGCGGCGAAACCATGTACTGGATTGGCGGCGCAGGGCCTGCGAAAGAGGCTGGTGAAGGAACCGATTTTTACGCCACCAGCCAGAAGTTTGTGTCCATCACCCCGCTGCAGGTGGATTTGACCGATCATGAGCGTCTGCCTTATTGGGCCCAAACCACTGCCCGGCTGGCCGAGTTGCACAAAAAATCGTCATGAAATCCAGCCTCAAACCGTCGTTCAATCCCACTGCCAAAGCGCCGGTCGCTGCAGGCCGCCCGGCATTTCCGGTTCGACTGAAGCCTGACGCGGGTGTTCCATCTGCTACAAAATCAATAGCTGGTAGCGCACGGCCAGAGCGCGCCAAAGGCCAAAATAGCTTGAAGAAACCGGCGCTACCCGTAGCCTCCGCGTTGCCGGGCGGTGTCGGACTCGATTCGCACGCCGTGCGTGCGCGCATGGTGAGCAAGCTTGCCGCGCAAGGTGTTGCCGATGCGCAGGTACTCGCCGCCATGGGGGCGGTTGAACGCCACCGTTTTGTCGACACCGCGCTGGTCAACCAGGCCTATGAAGACACCAGCCTGCCGATTGGCCTGGGGCAAACCATTTCCAAACCCAATGTGGTGGCCCGCATGCTGGAACTGCTGCGCCACGGCGCGGCCGGCAAGCTGGGACGGGTGCTTGAAATCGGCACCGGCTGCGGCTACCAGGCCGCGGTGCTCAGCCATCTGGCGACGGAGGTCTACAGCATTGAAAGGCTGCGCGGCCTGCACGACAAAGCCAGGGAGAATTTGCGGACTTTACGCCTGCCCAATGTGCACTTGCTGTTTGGTGATGGCATGATGGGTTACGCCAAGGGCGCGCCATATGCAGCCATCATTGCTGCTGCCGGCGGGGAGGCCATTCCGCCTGCCTGGATTGAGCAGCTGGCGGTAGGCGGCAGGCTGGTGGCGCCCATGCAAACCGCCGGCGGTGCCCAGGCGCTGGTGGTGGTTGACAAAACCCCCCAGGGCGTCAGGCAGACCCTGCTGGAGGCCGTCCATTTTGTGCCTTTAAAATCGGGGACAAGCTGACGATCCGGTCACCTGCAGGACCCAGGCCGGTTATCGATATAGCAGTGACGGCATTGAACCATCCGATCATCCAGTTAACCAATACGCCATACCCGTCAGATTGACGACGAAAGAACCAATGAATCAAACCGTACGGCCGAACCGGGCAGTGTCTGTGGATGCCGCAGGCGCAAGTCATGGCGCCCGCTCAACGCTCGGCAGGCTGGCCCTGCCATGCGCCCTGGCGGCAGCACTGCTGCTTGCCGCTGGCTGCGGCACGCGTTCTACCACCCATGCCCCGGTTGAAGACCGAGGTACCGGGCTGTCGCGTCCCACGCCGGGCGCGGTGGACGCAGGCAATGTCAAACAGTTGCCCGGTTTTGAAAACGCCGGAAAGCCCGGTTACTACACCGTCAAACCCGGTGACACCATGATTCGCATCGGCCTGGAAAACGGCCAGAACTGGCGCGACATCGTGCGCTGGAACAACCTTGAAAACCCCAACATCATCGAAGTGGGGCAGGTGCTGCGCGTGGTGCCGCCGACCAGTGAAAATCCACTGGTGGTGACCCGCCCCGTGACGTCCGGATCGGCCACCACGTCGACAGCATCCACCACGCCGACGCAGGCTGCCAGCGCGGCGCGTCCCGCGTCAGCACCGGCTGCCAGCCCGACACCCTCTGCAACGGGCGATGAAGACATCGCCTGGATCTGGCCCGCGCAGGGCACGATGCTGGCCGGTTTCGACGAAGCCAAAAACAAGGGCCTGGATATTTCCGGCAAGGCCGGTGATCCCGTCATTGCTTCGGCCGACGGCCGCGTGGTGTACGCCGGCGCCGGCCTGCGCGGCTATGGCAATCTGATCATCCTCAAGCACAACAGCACCTTCCTGACGGCCTATGCGCACAACCAGACTTTGCTGGTCAAGGAAGACCAGAGCGTGCGAAAGGGACAGAAGATTGCCGAGATGGGCAACAGCGACGCGGACCGCGTGAAGCTGCATTTCGAGATTCGCCGCCAGGGCAAGCCTGTCGACCCTTCCAGATACCTGCCCGCCAAGTAAGCGGTATTTCCATCCACAGAAAGGAGCCCCGCGTTTGCCGGGCTCTTTTTTTGTTTCTGATGCCTTGACGCTGCTTGCGCCAGGGCAAATCTACCAGAAAATTTATAAAAAAAAGGCTCGCGGTCCAGTCTGGACGAGCGCAAGCAGCTATCTATTTTGTAGCAAACGGTTGCGCGGAAATACAGCTGCCTGCCCCGGGCTTGTGATCAGTGAGGTTGCAAAATCTCGTCGTAGCCACGGCCCTTGAACTCCAGCAGGTCAATGCCATGGCCAAAAGGGTCGGCCAGCCCCGCAATTCGCCCCCAGACCCGTTCGGCCACGGGCATTTCCAGAACCGCACCGTGGCGCTGCAGCCGGTCAACCGCCGCATCAATGTCTTCCACCACAAAATCAAGGTGGACAGGTGTCCAGTGGCGCTGGTAGGTGCGAACACTTTCGCTGCCCTGACCACTGGCGATCGGCCGGGTACCCGGCGCATTGAAGAGCAGGTCGATGGGGCTGCCCGCACCGAGAATTTCCACGAAGTCGCTCTTGAAACGGCGGCCTGTGCGCAGCCCGAGCGCCTTTGTATAGAACTCGACGGCACGTTCCATGTTGTCAACATCGATGCAAATACGAAGCTCCATGGCGCCTTCCTTTCACGGGTTCAGAAAATGGTACCGCAGCCTGAGACAATTGGTGCATGACAGAAGAAAGCCAGAACAAGCAGCCTGCGACGGCGACCGACTACCCGCTGGACGTGCTCGAGGTCGAGTCGCTCGACATTGAAGCCCAGGGAATTGCCCACAGGGCTGACGGCAAGGTGGTATTTATTGAAGGTGCCCTGCCTTTCGAACGGGTAACTGCCAACGTCTACCGCAAGAAAAGCAGCTTTGAAAAAGCCATGGTGATGGCGATTCACCGTGAATCGTCCCAGCGTGTGCGGCCGGCATGCCCGCATTTCGGCATGCATACAGGCGCATGCGGCGGCTGCAAGATGCAGCATTTGCATGTGGGGGCGCAGGTGGCCGTGAAGCAGCGTGTGCTTGAAGACAATCTCTGGCACATCGGCAAGGTCAAGGCGGACAACCTGCTGCGGCCCATTGAAGGGCCGGCCTGGGGATACCGCTATCGCGCGCGGTTGTCGGTGCGCTATGTCCGCAAAAAGGGCGCCGTGCTGGTGGGGTTTCACGAGCGTAAAAGCGGCTACGTGGCCGATATGACCGAATGTCACGTGGTGCCCCGGCACGTGAGCGACATGCTCGTGCCGCTGCGCGAGCTGATCGGCAGCATGGATGCGAAGGAAACCTTGCCGCAGATCGAACTGGCCTGTGGCGATGAAGTCACGGCCATGGTGCTGCGCCATATGGAGCCCCTAAGCCCCGGAGACTTGAACCGCCTGCGCGATTTCGCTGCGCAAAACCGCGGCCTGCAATGGTGGCTGCAACCGGGGGGCCTCGAGACGGTCAAGCTGCTGGACGACGCTGTGCAGGAGCTGAGCTACGGCCTGCCGGAGTTCGATGTGGTCATGCCGTTCAAGCCGACCGATTTCACGCAGGTCAATCCCCACATCAACCAGGTGCTGGTGTCGCGTGCACTGCGCATGCTGGCGGTGCAGCCGGACGAGCGGGTGATTGACTGGTTTTGCGGCCTGGGCAATTTCACCTTGCCGCTGGCCACGCGCGCCCGCGAGGTGCTGGGCATCGAGGGCAGTGAAGTCCTGGTCGCCCGTTCACGCGAGAATTTTGAAAGAAACAGGCCTGCATCCAGCGTCCGACGGGCGCTGGCAGCTACAAAATTTGTAGCGCGCAACCTGTTTGAAATGACGCCGGCGATGTTGGTGAAAGACGGCCGTGCCGACAAATGGCTGGTGGACCCTCCGCGTGAAGGCGCTTTTGAGCTCTTCAAGTCCCTGGCGGCGCTGCACCAGCAGATCGTCAGCGGCGTCCCCTGTGACGACGGTGAGCACCAGCAGAGCCTGGCCCTCAACGGCTGGACGCCGCCGCAGCGCATTGTCTATGTAAGCTGCAACCCGGCCACCCTGGCGCGGGATGCAGGCGTGCTGGTGGACAGCGGCGCTTACCGCTGCACGGCGGCTGGCGTGGTCAACATGTTTCCGCACACGGCCCATGTGGAGTCCATTGCGGTGTTTGATTTGGCCCCCACGGTCTCTCACTGCGTGTAGCTCCCTGCTCCCACGAGGGGGCCGCTGCGCCTGCGGACTGCAGAGCCAGATCCGCGGCCCCGGCTTGAATTGGAGAAGCTCCAAGCTCACCTTGCGGAGAATGACACGAGGTGCGCATGAAAAAAGGGCCCTGAGGCCCTTTTTTTGTTCTGTAGCGAAGCGGATCAGTCCCGTTCGCCGCCGAAGATGCCCAGCAGGGCCAGCAGGCTCTGGAAGATGTTGAACAAGTCCAGGTAAATGGCCAGGGTGGCGCTGATGTAGTTGGTTTCGCCGCCGTCGATCACCTGTTTCAGGTCATACAGCAGGTAGGCGCTGAAAACCGCGATGGCCAGCGTGCTGATGACTGCCATCATCATGGTCGAGCCGACGAACACGTTGATGACGGCTGCCACCATGATGACCAGCGCGCCGGCAAACAGCCACTTGCTCATGCCGCTCAGGTCACGCTTGATGACGGTGGCCAGGCTGGCCATCACGAACATCACGCCGGCCGTACCGGCAAAAGCCGTCATGACCAGTGATGCGCCGTTGCTGAAACCCAGCACCATGGCGATCATGCGCGAGAGCATCAGGCCCATGAAAAAGGTAAAACCGAGCAGCACAGGCACGCCCGCGGCCGAGTTCTTGGTCTTTTCAATGGCGAAAATAAAGCCGAAGGCACCGCCGAGGAACACGATCAGGCCCAATCCGCCGCTGAGCGAGCGGGTAATGCCCGTGGCCACACCCAGCCAGGCGCCCAGCACGGTGGGTAGCAGGCTCAGGGCCAGCAGCCAATAGGTGTTGCGCAGGACCTTGTTGCGTTGCTCGACGCTGGAAGCAACGCCGTAGTCGAGGGTTTGAACATTGTCAGTCATGAAAGTCGTCTCCGAGGCGCCAGCAAATGCGGGCAAGATTATTTTAGGGTGCATTGCCGTTTTTCCAGCCCTCACTCCCTACTTTTTGTAAGGGTTCTATAAGCTAATTTGGCGGCAATACGGGCGGAGGGCGGCCTCAAATTTGCGTATGCTCGGTATCTTTGCCAACAAACTCCGGAAATCCTGAAGACCATGAAATCAAAAGCAGTGCTTGAACTCGCCGACGTCAAACTCATCGCCGCCGCCGCCGAGGCCGAAGCTCTCAAGAACAACTGGGCCGTCACCATTGCCATCGTGGACGACGGCGGCCACCTGCTGCACCTGCAGCGCCTGGATGGAGCGCCGCCCATTTCTTCGCACATTGCGCCCTCCAAGGCCAACACGGCCGCCATGGGCCGCCGTGAGAGCAAGGTTTACGAGGACGTCATCAATGGCGGCCGCACATCCTTCCTGTCGGCGCCCTATATCCACGGCATGCTCGAAGGTGGCGTGCCCATCGTGAAAGACGGACAGTGCATTGGCGCTGTGGGCGTGAGCGGCGTGAAGTCCAGCGAAGACGCGCAAATCGCACGTGCGGGCATCGCCGCCATCGGTCTGTAAACGCTTCACAGCGGGAATGAAAAAGCCGACCATGGGGTCGGCTTTTTTGTTGGCGAGAGCAGAACAACATCAAGGAAAAAAAGCCTGGCTAAACAACCCCGAAGGGGTCTGTGGCTGGCTAAAAACGACCTTGGAGGCTTGGTAGCCCCGGATCGCCCCACGATGAAACTGTGCTGATGAAGAGGGTGATGAAACGGTGAAGGCGGCTTACTTGGTCAAAATCAGTTTGCCCAGGCGAGTGGCCTGAAGGCGGTAAGTCGAGCCGTTGTGGTTGATTTCCACCGCCTTTTGCCCGCGCAGGATTTCGGTGCTGTTGACGCAAGCGGCAGAGGCCCCCGAAGGATGGCCGCCAGAAGCGGTCTCTGTGTGCGCAGGGGCGCGGGCAGGAAGGCTCAAGGTATGGGAGGCGGGCATTGCGATGGACATGATGGTTAAACCTGTTTGGGTTTCGTTCAGTTAATGATAACCATTCTCATTTGAAAGTCAAGCGAATCCAGGCTGCGGTTTTGTTTCTTTCTGTGTGAAAAACCTGGAGTGCCTGTCCAGCAGGCAGGCATCCAGGACCCGATTAGTCCTGCAGGTCCTGGTTAGTTCTTGGGTTCAGTGATGAAACCGATCTTGCGCAGCCCGGCCTGTTGGGCTGCTGCCATGGCTTGGGCTACGCGCTCGTAGCGCACTGATTTGTCGCCGCGGATATGCAGGTCTGGCTGCGGGTTTTGTGCCGCCGACGCCTTGAGCTGCGTGACCAGTTCTTCGTCTGAAATCTTGGTCTCGTTCAGGAAATAGCTGCCTTCCGCATCCACGCTCAGGCGAACCGTTTCCGGCTTGATGTTTTGCGCTTCGTTGGAAGCGCGCGGCAGGTCGATGTTGACGGAATGCTTCATCACGGGGACCGTGATGATGAAGATGATGAGCAGCACCAGCATGATGTCCACCATGGGCGTCATGTTGATCTCGTTCATCACCTCATCGCTGTCGTCTTGGGTTCCAAAGGCCATGGTGCTTCTCGGTCACTGAATGAGGGAGCTCCGCGGCTGTGGGGCGGCAGAGCAGGATAAAGGGCGGGCTTTCAGGCTTTTTTCATTGGCACAACATTGGCCTGCTGGCCGCCGGCGCTCACGCGGGCGCCGGTGACGAAGTAGGCGTGCAGGTCATGCGCGAAGCGGCTGAGTTTTTGCAGCACACCCTTGTTGCCGCGTACCAGGGCGTTGTAGCCCAGCACCGCCGGGATGGCGACCGCGAGACCCAGCGCTGTCATGATCAGCGATTCGCCGATCGGGCCAGCCACCTTGTCGATGGTCGCCTGGCCGGCCGCGCCTATGGACAGCAGCGCATGGTAGATGCCCCACACGGTGCCGAAGAGGCCGACGAAGGGGGCGGTGGAGCCGACCGAGGCCAGGATGGCCAGGCCCGACTGCAGCTTGCCGGTGAATTCGTCGATGGCATTGCGCAGCGTGCGCGTGACCCAGTCGCTCACGTCCAGGGCGTCGTGCAGGTGCGCCTTGGTATTGCGGTGGTGCAGCGTGGCTTCGCGGCCTTCCAGGGCGAGCTGGCGGAACGGGTTGGCGGGGTCCGAGCCCAGCTTGGTGAGGCCTGCGGCAAAGTCTTCGCTGTGCCAGAAATCTTCAGAGGCGCGGGCGATCTTTTTGTACTTGATGAGGTCCAGCGTCTTGATGATGATGACCATCCAGGACGCGAGCGACATGACCAGCAGCAGCACGGCGACCGATTTGGTAACGATATCGCCCTGGCTCCAGACATTGGCAAGGCCGAATTGGGAATTCATGAATCAATACTCCAAGGTTCAAAAAAATTCGTTTAGTCTTTCAAGCCCCAGTCAATGGGAACAAGGAAGGGCATGGTTTCGGGAACGCCATTTCGCTTGCCAGGCACATAGCGCCAACTCATGACGGCGTCGTAAGCGGCTTTGTCGAGGCGGGGGAAACCGCTCGAGGTGACGAGTTCCGCGCGCTGGGCCTTGCCGTCAACGCCAATCCATACTCGGTGTGTCACCTTGCCCTGCTCGTTCAGCCGCCTGCTCAAGATAGGGTAGGGCGGCTTTGGGTTCTGCAGGTAGTCGGCATCGCTGGACGGCAGCTGTACCACCGGTGGCGCAGGCGGTGCGGCTGGAGCCACGGCTACAGGCGCTGGCGGTAGCGGCGGCGTGACAACGCCTGTCGGGGCATTGGGCGAAGGTGTCGGGTCCTGGATGGCCAGCGGCTGGGGCGCGGGTTTGTCGGGTGCCTTGGCAACAGCTTTTTTCTGTACGGTCGGCGTGGGCGGGGTAGGGGGGACGGGCTCCACCTTGGGGGCGGGTGGGTCGATGAATTGAGTGAGGACTTCTGCAGGAATCACGATTTCGGCAGCTCGCATCAGCAAGCCGCTTTGCAATGCCCAGATGAACCCTACATGCAGGGCCACCACTGTCAGCGCAATAACCGCATTGCGGCTGAGGGGCTGGCGCGGCGGGGTGGGGCGCGGTGCGGTGGAGAAAGTGGCGTTCATCGGGAGAGGGATAGCTGGGCGAATGGCCACATTGAGGCGCGGTTTCGGTCAAAAAGACAACCGGGAATTAGCGGCGGAATATCCACCACGCGGAACCTATCACCAGCACAAGGCTGACAGGAAGGGCCGAAATCAGTATTGGGGAGAAGGTTGCAAGGTGTTCCATGGGCTGCCTTCCAGCGTGTGGGTGGCGAGCTTGATGTTGGCCGTCGGGCAGCTGGCGCTGCACTGCGCCACCACGTCGCGGGCGCAGCCTTCGCACTGGCCGCACTGGGTGGCCACGCCGAGTTCGAACTGGATCTCGTCAAAGCCCAGGCCTGCACGGGCATGGCGGGCAATTTCGCGGTCGGAGATTCGGCGGCAGACGCAAACGATCATGGATGGGCTTGGCTGGTGATTGATTCAATCGGTGTGCTGATTATAAATGCGAATCTATCGCATTTGCAATCATGAGATGCAGATTTCAGGAAGTGCGAGCTATTTGCAGAGGATTTTTGGCCTTGTTTTCGAAGCCAAATTCAGCAGTAAGCCTTTCTGGGCGGGCGCAAGCAGCTATGAATTAGATAGCGGAAAGGCTGTTTTTTGGGGCGAGCGAGGCATCATCGGGGTGATGGGTTGCCAAGACCCTTCACGATGAAGGATAAACGCGGTCCAACCGCCTAAACCTCAGCCCACATCCGCAGCAGGTTGTGATAGCAGCCTGTAAGCCGTACCACTTCGGCGCCTTCGGCCGCACCTGGGGCTGTGCGTTCCAGGTCCTTTTGGCGCAGCGAGGTAATGGCCATGTCCATCTCATACAAAAGCCGGCGTTGGGCATCGGAGCGCACCATGCTTTCAATCCAGAAGAAGCAGGCCAGCCGCTCACCGCGCGTGACAGGCTCCACGCGGTGCACCGATGTGCCCGGGTACATCACCAGGTCACCTGCCTCGAACTTGATGCGTTGTTCGCCGTAGGTGTCTTGCACGACCAGTTCGCCGCCGTCGTAGCTGGCCGGATCGCTCAGGAACAGCGTGCAGGAAATGTCGGTTCGCACGTGCCGTGCTGTGGCGGCATGCGTGCGTACCGCGTTGTCAATGTGGTTGCCGAAATTGTTGGCGTCGCCGCCGTAGCGGTTAAAGAGCGGCGGATAGACCGATTTGGGCAGCGCCCCGGTCACGAACATCGGATTACTGGCCAGCGCCACCGACACGATGTGCCGCGCCTGCTGGGCGGCGGGCAGCTCTTCAGGCAGCTGCAGGTTGTTCTTGACGGCGCCGCTCTGGCTGCCGGCCGTGATGCGGCCGTCGGCCCAATCGGCGTCCAGGATCAGCTGGCGGACCTGCGCAAGTTCGTCCGGCTTGAGGGCTTGTTGAATGCGAAGCAGCATGGGATTCCATCAATAAAAAAGGCACCCGGAAGTATCTCCCAGGTGCCTGAGTTTGGAAAATCCGATTCTCAGATCAGAATTTGCTGGTCCAGGTGGCACGCAGACTGCGTTCCGGTGCAGCAGGGCCAGGCCAGCCTGTGTACAGGGCGGTGTAATAGACTTTGTTGAATACGTTGTCGAGATTGACCTTGATGGAGTTGTTCTGGTTAATCTGATATTCAAGCAGGGCATCGAATTTGGTGTATCCCGGCACGCTATTGGTTGTCGGCACCGGCAAGGCGGGCTTGTTTTTACTGACTGCCGTCAGGCCACCACCCACACGCCATTTGTCAGAAAACCGGTAGGTGGTCCACAGGTTGGCTTGACGATGGGGGAGCAAGCCTGGCTCCTGGCCAACACTTGCGGCTGATGCGGGGCTTGAACCGGCTTTGTCAATGACACCGCGCATGAAGGCGATGCCCGCAAAAACGTCCCAGCTTGCGCTTAAACGGCCTGCAACTTCAAACTCCAGCGAGTTGGTGTGGCGTTGTCCCGACAACAGGAACTCCGTGCCACCGGGCACTGTTTGCGTGTCGGTGCTGCGCTCGTTGTACTTGTCTGTCCGGGCAAGGGCCGTACGTAATGACAAATCCCCTCCGAACAGCTCCCACTTGGCGCCTATTTCGATGTTTCGGCTTTTTTCCGGTGGCGTGTTAGCCGTGGTCGCATCGTATTGGTACAGATCGCCTGAGGTGTTGAATGAGGTGCCATAGGATGCGTAATAGCTGACTTCATCGGTCGGCTGGTACATCACGCCAAGGCGAGTACTCAAGAGATTGTCTGAGCGGGACAGGCGGCCGCCAGTTACCCGGTCGTACTCCCCCTTGAAACTGTCGTGGCGAAATCCGCCGACCAGTTTCCAGGCTTGTGTCAGGCTGATGATGTCTTGCGCGTATATGCCCACCGTGGTGGCCGTGAAGTTGTTGGCCCAAGTCCGTACCCGGGTGTCTGCAACGCCTGCATTGCTTGCAATGCCGACGGTCGTTGAAGGTTTTCCGGGAACATTGCTGTAGCTGTCCCGGCCAGAGCGCTCCAGCGCGTATTCCCCGCCAATCAGGAGGTCATTCTTGAGACCGAACCAGTTTGTCTTTGTGACGTAGTCACTTTGCAGGAAAGTATGACGGTCCTGCCCTGCGCGTGTCTGGTTTCCGCGGTTGACGACTGTGTTCTGGTTGAAGTTCGCTTGCGTGACGCTAGCGGCGAACCCGTTAATTTGCGTGGCCCACAGATCACGGCTGAAATGTCCGTCTCTCAGCGTTGTTTTGAGGGTGCTGCCATCTGCCCAGCGATGCGTATGCGTGCCGGTGACAATGTCGGCGCTGTCGCGCTGGTAGTCCGAATCTACGCCATACCATTTATCGGGAGAGAAGGGCGCGGGTGCGTTCTGCAGCCAACGCCCGCCGAGGTCGGGCTTGTCGTTGTAGTTGAGATGGTACAGGCTGACCATGAATTCGTCCGACGTACCAATGCCCCAGCGGTAGTCTGCGGCCAGGCCGCGACGATGCGTTTCTGCTTTTCCGGCGCGGCCATCCCAGTCCGTTGTCATGACCCCGATGCGAAATGCGGCGTCATCCGATGTCTTGAAGTTGAAGTCACCTGACAGGCGTAAGTAATTGCCGGTTCCTATCGTCGTATTCACTTCATGCTCTGTGATCAGGCGCGGAGTTTTGCTGACCTGGTTGATGATGCCGCCGGTAGAACCGCGACCAAAAAGCATGGATGCCGCACCGCGCAAGACTTCCACCCGGTCATAGTTGAAGGTGTCCCGGTTGTACTGGGAAATGTCGCGCATGCCATCCAGGTAGATATCTCCAGCAGCACTGAAACCGCGCAAGCGAATGTTGTCGCCGATGCGCCCGCCTTCCCCTGCTTCAAAAGTGATACCGACAACGTTCTCAAGGGCGCTCTTGAAGCTGTCCTTGCCCTGGTCGTGAATCAGTTTTTCGTTGACGACCGTGAGCGATTGCGGAATGTCCTTGGCGGCCAATGGCGCTTTACCGACACTGGTAATGCCGCTCTGATAAGTCTGGCTGGCGCGATCGCGTGTGCCCGTCACCGTGACGGGTGCCAGGCTCCTGCCTTCGGGTGCAGTGGATGAAGTGGTCGTCGTGGCGCCGGTGCTGGGCGTCGGGGTGATGCTCTGGGCCCAGCCTGACACCGAAACCGCCAGCATGAGCGCGCCAAGCGGGAGCAGGGCTTTGTCGGAAGATGCGGCAGGATTGGCAACCGGGCCGGCAAGCGGCGTGAAATTGTCAGTGCCCGTGGTGCGGGTCTTTTTGTTGCGCGCAGGGCGTGCGGCGCGAGCGGAAGGGTGTGCCAAGATGGCCTCCAAGCAGGGTCCTGCCTTGCAGGCGGTGGACCGGGTTCAGGAAAAAGCTTGGCTGGCTCGAAATGCCCTCGGGYGCGAGTTGGCTGGCTCGTGAAGTTCGCCCGAAGTGTATATCAAATGATAATGATTCGTAATCCCTTGTATCTGGATGTTGCAGGAATGACGAGAAAAGGTGATGCTTGTGTGGCGAAAACGCGATATGTCTCTGTGCTGCCGCGAAATTGAGGCCGGGAAAAGAGCTTCTGAAAACCAGGGGGCAGTCAGCGTTGGCGCAAACAAAAAAMGGGGCCTGCGCCCCGTTTTTTGTTTGCGCCAGGCATGTCATCCGGCTATTTCAGGACCGCATTCAGCTCAACTCGCCCATCTGGCTTTGCAGGTAGTTTTGCAGGCCAACCTTGCCAATCAGCTCAATCTGGGTTTCCAGGAAGTCGATGTGCTCTTCGGTGTCATCGAGGATTTCCTGCAGCAGGTCGCGTGAGACATAGTCGCGTACGCTTTCGCAGTGGGCAATGCCGTCCTTGATGGTGGCCTGTGCACCGGTTTCGGCTTTCAGGTCGCAGTTCAGGGCTTCCGGAACATCCTCGCCGATCATCAGCTTGCCCAGGTCCTGCAGGTTGGGCAGGCCATCGAGCATGAAGATGCGGTCCATCAGCTTGTCGGCGTGCTTCATCTCGCCGATGGACTCTTCGTATTCCTTCTTGGCCAGCTTGTCCAGGCCCCAGTGCTTGTACATGCGGTAGTGCAAAAAGTACTGGTTGATGGCCGTCAGCTCGTTCTTCAGCTGCGCCTGCAGGTGAGCGATGACTTTTGCGTCGCCTTTCATGGAAATTCCTTATCGTTGTGTAGTGCGGATCGCCCATTGTCACTGGCCGCGTACCGTAACTCAAGCATTCCCCTGCTGGGGCGGTCTGGTTGCGTTTGATTGTGAGAAACGTTCGCATTGCAAACGTTTCCCGTTGTCAGTCAGCGCTCGGCAAATGCGCGTTCCACCACGAAGTGGCCGGCTCGCTGCATGTTGCCTTCCTCAAAGCCGCGCTCTTCCAGCATGGCCTTGATGTCGCGCAGCATGTCGGGGCTGCCGCACAGCATCAGGCGGTCGTTCCCGATAGAGATCGCGGGCAAGCCCAGGTCGCTGTACAGCTTGCCCGACTGCATGAGCTCGGTGATGCGGCCTTCGTTGCGAAAGCGCTCGCGCGTCACGGTGGGGTAATACATCAGGCGTCCGCGCACCAGCTCGCCGAGGAACTCATGCTCATGCAGCTCGTGCTCGATCAGCTCGCGGTAGGCCAGCTCGGCGCTGGTACGGCAACCGTGCACCAGCACCACGCGCTCAAACCGCTCGTAAGTGTCGGGATCCTTGATCAGAGAGAGAAAGGGCGCCAGACCAGTGCCGGTGGCCAGCAGCCACAGCGTGCCGCCGGGCAGCAGGTTTTGCAGCAACAGCGTGCCGGTGGGCTTGCGGCCGACCAGGATGTCGTCGCCCGGCTTGAGGTGTTGCAGCCGCGAAGTCAGCGGGCCGTCGGGCACCTTGATGCTGAAGAACTCCAACTGGTCTTCATGGTTGGCGCTGGCCACGCTGTAGGCGCGCAGCAATGGTTTACCGTCCACGGGCAGCCCGATCATGGTGAACTGGCCGTTGACAAAGCGAAAGCCCGAATCGCGCGTGGCGGTGAAGCTAAATAGCGAGTCGGTCCAGTGGTGGACGGAAATAATGCGTTCTGTGTTGAAGGCGCTCATGAGAGAAAAAAAGAAGAGGGGGAAAGAAATGGGGGGACGAGAAAGGGCTTGGGTGATGCAAGGGACTCACCGCGCATCCCTTCAGGTCGTGCCCTCTGATCGTGCGTGAGCAAGCCTGAATTTTATAGCCTGAGCGGGCCTGCCGCCGGTGATGGCTATAGACGCCACATCGGCGCCAAGGTCAGGCACATCACCATCGCACTTCGCGCGGCGACAGAACTCAAGCGCCAGGCAGCCGCACCTGGGCAAGTGTGGTCAGTGAAGGTTTTTTTGGGTTGCTATTAAATCAGGAGCTGCTTGCGCCCGTTTTGTAAGGGTTTCTGGCACTTTCCCCATGAAATTTTGGTGTTTTTGTGCTTCGCTTCAAAGTGCTGCCAGATTAACTTTTACATACCGCTTCAGAGCAAAAAACCACTCACTCGCCATTCAGCGTTTGCGCGGCCCGCCGGGCACCCACGAGAACCAGGCCATCACAGCCACGGGCACGCCCAACCCCAGCCAGCACCACCAGTCGCCCCAGCCATCAGACACCAGCGCAGTCAGCAGGCCGGTGGTGCTGAGCGTGCCCAGCGCGAGGGGCCAGCGCCACAGGCGCCAGAAAGCGGAGTCCTTCGCGGAATCGGCCTTTGCGCTCATGCGGCACCGCCAGTTGTTTCGTGGCGTGCCGCATGCGGCGCTGGTATTTGCCCTGCTGTTTTTTCCGGCTTCGCCGCTTTGGCCGGATTACGCCGTCCAAGCCACAGGTAAAGGCCGCTGCCCAGCACGATGATGGTTGCGATGTCCAGCAGGGCCCAGAGGATTTGCATCGGCATGCCGCCGTAATCACCAAAATGCAGCGGCTGCGACACCAGCAGCGCTGTGAGGTACCAGGGCAGCGGCGGGCTGGCCGTGAGCGCATTGGTGCCGGCGTCCACCAGCACCGGCTTGAGCAGGCGCGAGTTGAAGGGTTCGTTGCCGCGCAGGAAGACGGTGTAGTGGTGCGGGCTCGAAAACGACGTGCCAGGGAAGGCGATAAAGGCCATCTTCATTTCAGGCGCCAGTGCGGTCGCCGATGAAGCTGCCTGCTGCACCGAGGCCAGGCGTGCCGGCGGTTTTTGCCCCTGGTAGGGCGCCAGCAGCGAGCTCAACTGGTCGTACTGCCAGTACTTGATCAACAGGTCGGCCCAGGTGTTGATCATGCCCGTGGCGCCCACGGTGAAGGCCCACACCAGCGTCACGATGCCCAGCAGGTTGTGCAAGTCCAGCCAGCGGGCGCGTGGGCGGGTTTGCCGCACCGTGCCGAAGTCCAGCTTGCGCATGAAGGGCGCATACAGCACCACACCCGAGACAATCGCCACCAGCAGCAAGAGCCCCATGAAGCCCAGAAAGAGCTTGCCCGCGAGTCCGGCAAAGAGGTCAACGTGCAGCTTGAACATCACGTACATAAAGCCTTCGTCGAACCTGGGTTGGGCCAGCACAGCTGCGGTGCGTGCGTCGACCGCGACGGTCTTGTTGTTCTCTTCGGATGTCGGTGTGTCGCCAAATGTGACATACCAGAAGCGGTTGTCATCCGGCTCCTGGGTGATGAACATCGGCACCTTGCCCGGATGCAGCCCCTGCGCCACTTCCATCACGCGGTCCAAGCTGGCGTGTGGCGTGTCCTTGGGTAAATCGGGCGCTTCAACTTCGGTGCCCAGCAGGTGGCCGATCTCATGGTGAAAGATCAGCGGCAGCCCGGTCAGGCACAGCAGCAGCATGAAGACCGTGCAAACCAGGCTGCTCCATTTGTGCACCCAGGTCCAGGTCTTGATGCGCCGGCTGTCCATCGCCGTCTTCTTGCCCGTGAGGCTGATCGTGGTCATCGTGGCTCTCCTTCTTGTCGTCTAGAAGCGGTAGGTAGCGCTGGCCACCACCGTGCGCCGCGCGCCATACCAGCAGTCGCCGCGGGCCAGGCAGGTGCTGAAGTAGGTCTTGTCGGTCGCGTTGTTGATGTTGACGGCGTAGCGCCAGTTCGCGGTGTCATAGGCGAACATCAAATCCAGCAGCGCGGCTGCGGGGATTTCGGGGCCATTGCCGCCGCCTTGCTGGTCCCGGAAAGCGCCCATCCAGCGCACGCCCGCGCCCGCAGAAAAGCCATTCACGCCGGCGATGGAGAAGCGGTACTTGGCCCAGGCGCTGGCCTGGTGCTTGGGCAGGCCTTCGAGCTGCTTGTCCAGCTCGGTGTAGTTGTAGTGCGCGACCAGCTCCAGATTGGACGTGACGGAGCCCTTGACTTCCAGCTCCAGCCCTTTGGTGCGCGTGGCGCCCACCTGGTTGTAGGTGTTGGGCAGCGGCGAGGCGATCTGGTTTTTCTCGCGCAGGTCATAGAGCGCGGCGCTATAAGCCAGCGCGCGGCCCGCCGGCTCGTACTTCAGCCCCAGTTCCCATTGCTCACCGCGCAGCGGCGTGAAGAGTTGCCCCTTGATGGCGGCCTGCGGGGTGAAGGATTCGCTGTAGCTCACATAGGGCGACCAGCCCGAGGGGTGGGCATACATCAGGCCCAGGCGCTTGGTGGTGGCCGAGGTCTCTTCCTCAGAGCGGCCTTCGGCGCCCGACACCGACTTGTCGTGGCGCAGGCCCGCCGTCACGATCCAGTTGTCCAGCTTCATCTGGTCCTGCAGATACAGGCCTGTCTGCCGCTGCGTGGTGCCCGGCAGGGCCGCGCGTACGGGGATGAGCAGGTTGCCGTAGACGGGCGCGTAGGCGTCGATATCGCTGACCGTGGCGCCCGCCCAGGTGTTCTCGCTGTGGCGCGCAAAGTCGGCGCCCACCAGCAGCGTGTGCTTGAGCGCACCGGTGGTGAAATGGCCTTCGGCGTGATTGTCCAGCGCGGTGATGCGGTTGCGCGTGAGCGAGCTGTCGTTGATGCGGCCCAGCCGCCGTTTGGCCACCGGGTCGGAGCCCCAACTGCCCGGGTTGGTGAAGAAGTCGCCGTAGTGGTAGCGGTTGTCGTTCTCGTTGGTGGCCATCCGAAAGTTCTGGCGCACCGTCCAGGTGTCGTTGAACTTGTGCTCAAACAGCCAGCCGATGGACTTGCGTTCGGAGTCATAGTAGTCGCCCGGCTCACCGATGAAGCGGTTGGTGGGCAGCTGGCCATTGGGGTTGGGCAGCAGCGTACCTTCCCACGGGAAGAACTGCGAGGTCGAGCCGCTCTTGTCTTTTTGCCACAGCGCCTGCAGCGTGAGCGAGGTAGCCGCATTGGGCCGCCAGGTGAGGGATGGGGCGATCAGGCTGCGGTCGTCGGGTACGAAGTCGACCTGCGTGTTGGCGCTGCGTTTGAGTGCGACCAGCCGGTACAGCCATTCACCATCTTCCGTCAGCGGGCCGGTCAGGTCGAGCTGGAGCTGCTTGCGGCCGTTGCTGCCGAACTGCACGCCCACTTCACGCTGGGTTTCGGTTTGCGGCCTTTTACTGACCATGTTGATGACGCCGGCCGCCGTGCCCGCGCCGAACAGCATGCCCGACGGGCCGCGCAGTACCTCCAGGCGCTCCAGTGTGTAAGGGTCTGCGCGTGTGCGGCTGGTGTAGTAGCCGTAGGCTTCGCGCAGGCCGTCCAGGTAGTTGTCGGGGTTGGCGCCGCGCACACGCACCGAGTCGGTCCGTGAATCCAGTCCATAGGCGTCGGATCGCACGCCGGCAGCGTAGCCCAGGGCGTCCTGCAGGTTGTTGGCACCCTGGTCGGTAATCTGCTGGCTGGTGATGACGGTCACGGCCTGTGGCGTTTCGGACAGCAGCGTGTCGGTCTTGGTCGCGGTAGAAGCTCTTTTGGCGCGGTAGCCGATCACCGGGCCGGTTGCGGTTTCTTTCTCCTGATCGGAGCGCACCTGCACTTCGCGAAGGGTTGTCTCGGCCGCTGTCTGGGCATATGCGCCTTGAAGCGCGGCGATCAGAGAAAGGATGGCGAACGGTGCAAGGTGGCGCGCGGCGTGCGGCAGATGCGAGGTGAGCAAGTCAAAACTCCTGGGGAGGATCGCCAGGGAACTGGCGTGCGCACAGCAGCCCCTGACGCCACGATGGGTGACGAAAATTCAGGGGCCTGTGGGCGGGTTGTTGGCTTGCTACGCCTGGCAGCGCGAGAAGGCTGCCGGGTTGTTTGGCTAGCGAGTAGGGGCGCTGCGAACTATACCATCAAATGAGAACAATTCTCATCTTGTTCCCTGTAGATATCAGGGGGATTCCGGTGAAAAACCGCTCAAAAAAAGGCCGCCCGGAGAGGACGGCCTTTTCGGGTATCCCATCACTGCATCACTGCATCACTGCATCACTGCATCACTGCGCTGCGATGGGGCTGCGGATCAGGTAGTCAAACGCGCTGAGGGCCGCCTTGGCGCCTTCACCGGCCGCGATGATGATCTGCTTGAAGGGCACGGTTGTCACGTCGCCCGCCGCGAACACGCCCGGCACCGAAGTCTGGCCCTTGGCGTCGACGATGATCTCGCCGTGTTTGGAGAGGTCCACCACGCCCTTGAGCCAGTCGGTGTTGGGCACCAGGCCGATCTGGATGAACACACCTTCAAGCTCAACGGTTTTCAGCTCGCCGCTGGCACGGTCTTTGTAGACCAGGCCGTTGACCTTCTGGTCGCCGGTGATTTCGGTCGTTTGCGCGTTGGTGAACACCGTCACGTTCTGCAGGCTGTTCAGCTTGCGCTGCAGCACGGCGTCGGCGCGCAGCGCAGTGTCGAACTCGATCAGCGTCACATGGCCGACGATGCCGGCCAGGTCAATCGCCGCCTCGACGCCCGAATTGCCGCCGCCGATCACCGCCACGCGCTTGCCCTTGAAGAGCGGGCCGTCGCAGTGCGGGCAGTAGGCCACGCCCTTGTTCTTGAACTCGTGTTCGCCGGGCACGTTGATGTTGCGCCAGCGCGCGCCGGTCGAGATCACGATCGACTTGCTCCTGAGCGAGGCGCCGCTTTCAAGCTGCACTTCAATCAGGTTTTTGTCCGGCCCGCTGTTCGGTACCAGCGCCTTGGCGCGCTGCAGGTTCATGATGTCCACGTCGTAGTTGCGCACGTGCTCTTCCAGCGCGTGGGCAAATTTGGGGCCTTCGGTTTCCTTGATGGAGATGAAGTTCTCGATGCCCAGGGTGTCCAGTACCTGGCCGCCGAAGCGCTCGGACGCCACGCCGGTGCGGATGCCCTTGCGTGCGGCATACACAGCCGCAGCTGCGCCGGCCGGGCCGCCGCCGACGATCAGCACGTCGAAGGCTTCCTTTTTGTCGATGATTTTGGCTTCACGTTCCACGCCACTGGTGTCGATCTTGGCGAGGATTTCTTCCAGGCTCATGCGGCCGTTTCCGAACATGGTTCCGTTGAGGAAGACCGTGGGCACGCCCATGATCTCGCGCTCCTTCACTTCATCCTGGAAGGTACCGCCCTCGATCATGGTGGTCTTGATGCGCGGGTTCTGCACTGCCATCAGGTTCAGCGCCTGGACCACATCCGGGCAGTTGTGGCAGGTCAGCGAGACATACACCTCGAAGTCGAAATCGCCGTCCAGCGCGCGGATCTGCTCGAGCACGGGTTGCTCGACTTTGGGCGGGTAGCCGCCGATCTGCAGCAGCGCCAGGATCAGCGAGGTGAATTCATGGCCCATGGGCAGGCCGGCAAAACGCGGACCGTGGTTTTCACCGGGGCGGTTGATCGAGAAAGAGGGTTTGCGGTGCGGGTCATCGCGGCTTTCGGTCAATTTAACCAGCGGCGAGGACTCAGCCACGTCTTTCAGCAGCGACAGCACTTCGCCCGAAGCCTCGCTGTCGTCGAGCGAGGCGACGATTTCGATGGGCGCAGTGGCGCGTTCGAGATAGCTTTTCAGTTGGGCTTTGGTGGCGTCGTCGAGCATGAGGGACTCACTTTCAATTTCAATGGGGAACAAAAAAGCCCGGGACGGCACACACGCGCGTGCCGGGGCCCGGGCCTTCGTCAGGAAGGCAGCAGGGCGTTAGACCTGTTCTTAGATCTTGCCGACGAGGTCGATCGAAGGGGCGATCGTCTTGGCGCCTTCGTTCCACTTGGCAGGGCAAACCTGGCCGGGGTGAGCGGCGGTGTACTGGGCTGCCTTCAGCTTGCGCAGGGTTTCCTTGACGTCGCGTGCGATCTCGTTGGAGTGCACTTCAGCCGTCTTGATGACGCCTTCGGGGTTGATCACGAAGGTGCCGCGCAATGCCAGGCCTTCTTCGGGGATGAACACGTCAAAGGCTTTGGTCAGCGTGTGGGTTGGGTCGCCCACCAGCGGGAACCTGGCCTTGCCGACCGCAGGGGAGGTTTCGTGCCACACCTTGTGCGAGAAATGCGTGTCGGTGGTCACGATGTATACCTCTGCGCCGGCTTTCTGGAATTCGGCGTAGTTGTCGGCAGCATCTTCAACTTCCGTAGGGCAGTTGAAAGTGAATGCGGCCGGCATGAAGATCAGGACCGACCATTTGCCCTTCAGCGATTCGTCTGAAACGTCGATGAACTTGCCGTTGAGGAAAGCTTGGGTTTTGAAAGGCTGGACTTGGGTATTGATCAGGGACATCTGAATAGCTTCCTATGCTGGGTTAAAGAACGGGTAAAAATGCTTTCGAGACGATAGTATAACTATTTTAAATTTAGTGTATCGATAGATATTAGCTATTTGTAGAATAGGCGCGGTGCGGCTTTTTTTACCTGGCCATCAGGCTGAAAGGGCAATCACGAGGGCTGATTCGTCGACCAGGGCCTGAACCGGGGAGCGGACTTTCAGGCTGCTGCCGGCAGGCGCAAAGCCGACCAGCTGCAGGCCTCCGTCAAGTTGCATCGACACTTCATCGCCCGTGGCGCCGCGGCTGATCCGAACCGCACGGCCATTCAATACGCAAATCTCCGGCCGTGTGGGAACCGCGGGCTCACGCACGGCCACCGCCGTAGCCTTGCACAGGGCCAGTACAGTTTGCCCTTTCTGCAAGCCCAGCAATTCGGCACTGGCTTTGGTAATGCGCGAAACCAGCAGTGCCTCACCAGCCAGCCTGAGGTGCACACGCGCCATCTGGCCGCGCACCTCGATCTTCTCAACCTGGCAGGGCAACTGGTTGCGCATGCTGGTGCGCACGCTCATGCTGGACAGTACCGGCAGCGCGCGGGGCAGCAGCAGTTCATTGGCTTTGAAGCCCGCCAGCACCTGGCTACGTGTTTCGCTCAAGAGGCCCGCCACTGCCAGCAGCTTCTGGCCCGCCGGCGTCAGGGTGGCGCCGCCACCGCCAGAGCCGCCCACAGCGCGCTCCACCAGCGCCACACCGGCCAGGTTGGTCAAGGTGTCGATGGCTTGCCAGGCGGCCTTGTAGCTGACCCTGGCTTGCCGCGCCGCCTGCGAGATCGAGCCGCTTTCACCCACCAGGCGCAGGATCTCGATGCGCTTGTCGGCCGGTTCATGGCTGAAGGCGCTTGCGAAGGAGGGAGCAGCAGACGAGGAAGCAGCGGCTTTTTTCATGGAGGCCTCGGGACAGGTACCGCTATTCTAAAATAGAATAGCGAATCGACAGGAGTGGCTTTCTTTCAAACGCATCTTCGTCTCCCGCACTGCCGTCTCCTATCTTTCATCACCGGACTTTCATCATGTTCAGAACTGTGTCGCGCTGGCTGCCGGCTCTGTGTCTCGCACTGGCATCGGCCGCCGCATTGGCGGAGGAAGTTCAGGTCGCTGTGGCCGCCAATTTCACCGCACCCATGAAACTGATCGCCGCGGACTTTGAAAAAGACACGGGCCACAAAGCGGTGCTGACCTTCGGCGCCACCGGCAAGTTCTACGCGCAGATCACCCATGGCGCGCCGTTTGAAGTGTTTCTTGCGGCCGACGACGAAACCCCCGCCAGGCTGGAGAAGGAAGGCGCGGCCGTGAACGGCAGCCGCTTTACCTATGCCACCGGCAAGCTGGTGCTCTGGTCGGCCCAGCCTGGCGTGGTCGATGCACAGGGCGAGGTTTTGAAGAAGGGCAACTTCAAAAAGATCGCCATTGCCGCACCCAAGCTCGCACCCTACGGCGCGGCCGCGGTGGAGACGATGAACAAACTCGGATTGCAGGCCGCGCTGGAGCCCAAGCTGGTGCAAGGCGAAAGCATCGGTCAGGCCTTCAGCTTTGTTTCCACCGGCAATGCGGAGCTCGGTTTTATCGCGCTCTCGCAGGTCTACGAAGGCGGCAAGATCAAGTCGGGCTCGGCCTGGATTGTTCCCGAGAGCCTGCACAGCCCGATCCGCCAGGATGCGGTGCTGCTGGCCAAGGCCAAAGACAGCAAGGCCGCGGCGCAGCTGATGGCCTTTTTGAAAACCGAGAAGGCCAGGGCAGTGATCCGTTCCTTCGGCTACGAGCCCTGAAACGGCCACCAAGTCACACTGAGGCAACACTCAACCATGCTCGACGATGCAAGCCTTCAGGCACTGACGCTGACCTTTCAGCTGGCGGCCACCGCCACCGTGGTGTTGCTGCTGGCCGGTACCCCGCTGGCCTGGTGGCTGGCGCGCACGCGTTCGTGGCTCAAAGGGCCAGTGGGTGCGCTGGTGGCCTTGCCGCTGGTCTTGCCGCCGGTGGTGCTGGGTTTTTACCTGCTGGTACTGATGGGGCCGAACGGCCCGGTGGGCCAGCTCACGCAATCGTTAGGTTGGGGCGTGCTGCCGTTCACCTTTGCCGGACTCGTGGTGGGGTCGGTGCTGTATTCCATGCCCTTTGTGGTGCAGCCTTTGCAAAACGCTTTTGAAGCCATTGGTGAACGCCCACTGGAAGCCGCCGCCACTTTGCGCGCGTCCCCGCTGGATACCTTTTTCAGCGTGGTGCTGCCTTTGGCACGGCCCGCCTACCTGACGGCCGCCGTCATGGGTTTTGCGCACACGGTGGGCGAGTTTGGCATTGTGCTCATGATGGGCGGCAACATTCCTGGCAAGACGCGTGTGATGTCGGTGCAGATTTACGACCATGTGGAAGCGCTTGAATACCGCCAGGCGCACTGGCTGGCCGGCGGTCTGCTGGTGTTTTCCTTTCTGGTGCTGCTCGCGCTCTATACCTTCAATACCCTGCAGCCGGGCAGGCGCAAAGGGCAGGGCGCATGAGGCCGGCAGACAGTGGCATCACCGCCTCGTTTCATCGTGTCTTCACCGATTTCTCGCTCGACGTGTCGCTGGACTTGCCGGGACGCGGCGTCACGGCCGTCTTTGGTCCTTCGGGTTCGGGCAAAACCAGCCTGCTGCGCAGCATTGCCGGACTGGAGCGGGCAGCGGCCGGCCATCTCTCGGTCAATGGCGAGGTCTGGCAAGACGACAAGGCCGGCGTCTTCTTGCCGGTGCATCAGCGGCCGCTGGGTTATGTGTTCCAGGAAGCGAGCCTGTTCGCCCACCTTGACGTGCACCGCAACCTCGATTTCGGCCAGCGCCGCGTGCCGGCTGGCCAGCGCCGCATGTCGCTGGAACATGCCATTGAATTGCTGGGCTTGCAAAAACTGATGCGGCGCATGCCCGGCACGCTTTCGGGCGGCGAGCGCCAGCGCGTGGCCATCGCGCGCGCGCTGGCCACCAGCCCGCGGCTGCTGCTGATGGACGAACCCCTGGCCTCGCTGGACATCGCCCGCAAGGCCGAAATCCTACCTTACCTGGAGCGCCTGCATGACGAACTCGACATGCCCGTGCTCTATGTCAGCCACGCCCCGGATGAAGTTGCCCGGCTGGCCGACCACCTGGTGCTGCTGGATGCCGGCCGTGTCACGGCCTCAGGCCCCACGCGCGAGCTGATGACGCGGCTCGATCTGCCACTGGCGCATGGCGATGCCGCGGCCGCGGTGATAGATGCCGTGATCAGTGCCGTCGAGCCTGAATGGCACATGAGCCATGCCGAGTTTCCCGGCGGACGCATCAGCCTGCTCAACCCTTCGCTGCAGGTCGGCCAGCGCGTGCGCGTGCGCATCCAGGCGCGTGATGTGAGCCTGACGCTGGAGCGCCAGGAGGGCACCAGCGTGCAGAACATCTTTGCGGTCACCGTCACCGGCCTCTCAGCCGACAGCCCGGGACAGGTGATGGTCGGCCTGGACGCCGGCGGCAGCACACTGCTGGCGCGGCTCACCCAGAAGTCGGCAGAAGCCTTGCAATTGCAGCCTGGCAACCTTGTGTACGCGCAGGTCAAGGGTGTGGCGGTGCTGGGCTGACCCGGTGCTGCTATAAAAAAGATAGCTGCTCGCGCACGTCGGGATTGGGCCAAAGGCTGATTTCATGCCAAATTTTTAACAAAATCCAAGACTCCATTTTTTCGGTAAAAATGCTTCCTTGCCAATAGGGACGGGCGCGGGCAGCTATCAAATCAGTAGCAACTTCACCCGGTCCCCGGGAAAAATGGGATTCAGCCCCTATGCAGCGGGAATTGCTTATCGATGCTGACCCCTGCTTCGATTTATGGTCACCCTGTGCATCCCGCGCAGCGGCATGGATGTGCCTGGCCCAGCCTCAGTACTCCAGCCGCTCGGGCCGGATCTCCTGAAGGATGGTGGTGGCGATCTCTTCGATCGACTTGGTGGTGGTTGACAGCCAGCGTATACCCTCGCGCCGCATCATGGCTTCGGCCTCATGGATTTCCTCGCGGCAGTTGGCCAGGCTGGCGTATTTGGAGTTGGGCCGGCGTTCATTGCGGATCTGCGCCAGGCGCTCGGGCGCGATGGTCAGCCCAAAGATCTTCTTGCGGTGCGGCACCAGCGCCGGCGGTAGCTGGCGGCGCTCGAAATCTTCAGGAATCAACGGGTAGTTGGAGGCCTTCAGGCCGTATTGCATGGCCAGGTAGAGCGAGGTCGGCGTCTTGCCGCTGCGGCTCACGCCCACCAGGATCACGTCCGAACCGGCCAGGTCGCGGTTGCTCTGGCCGTCGTCATGCGCCAGCGAGAAATTGATCGCCTCGATGCGGTCGTCATATTCCTTGCTTTTGGACGCATCTGAAAACCGGCCGACCCGGTGGTTGGACTTGATGCCCAGTTCACCCTCCAGCGGCGCCACAAACATGCCGAACATGTCCAGCAGCATGCCGTTGCAATGAGCCTTGATGACGGCGAGGATCTCCATGTTCACCAGCGTCGTGAAGACGATGGGGCGTTTGCCCTCGACTTCGGCCGTGTGGTTGATTTGCCGGATCGCCTGGTGGGCCTTGTCCACGCTGTCGATAAAAGGCAGGCGGACATGGCGCGGCTTGAACTCAAACTGCGCCAGGATGGCGTTACCAAAGGTTTCAGCGGTAATGCCGGTGCCGTCAGAGATGAAAAATACGGTGCGTTGGGACATGGAAGGGCTTCGAAGGAGCTTGAAAGGGCGGAAATGAGGGTTTGGCTGGTTGAAAGCCGGGTGAAAGCCTGACGCGGCACGCCCGGCCGCAGCCGCCTACAATCGTGGCAATTATCCAGTTTGTCACATCATGCCCCGCCACAACCCCTTCCAACAACAACAAGGTTGCTTGCCGCGCATGGTGAATTCCACGGTTTTTAAACCTCCCGGAGTATTTTCATGTCCAAGCTGTTTGAGGCGACCGCCCTGGTCGTACCGTTTGAAAACCTGAGGATGACAGACGTCGAGTCTGTCGGCGGCAAGAACGCCAGCCTCGGCGAAATGATTTCGCAACTGCCGACCGGCCCCAACGGGGTTCGTGTTCCCACCGGATTTGCCACCACGGCCCACGCTTTCCGCGTGTTCCTGGCGCATGACGGCCTCGACAAAAAAATCAACGGCGTGCTGGACACGCTCAACACCGATGACGTGCGCGCGCTGGCCGAAGCCGGCGCCAAAATCCGCAAGCTGGTGGAAGCCCAGCCTTTCCCGGCCGATCTGGAAAAAGCCGTTCGCGACAGTTTTGCCGCCCTCAGCGCCGGCAATGCCCAAGCCAGCTTTGCGGTGCGCTCATCCGCCACGGCAGAGGACTTGCCTGACGCGTCATTTGCCGGCCAGCAGGAAACCTTCCTGAACGTCGTCGGCATCGAGGACGTGCTGCACAAGATGAAAGAGGTGTTCGCCTCGCTCTACAACGACCGCGCCATCAGCTACCGGGTGCATCAGGGCTTTGCCCATTCCGACGTGGCGCTGTCCGCCGGCATCCAACGCATGGTGCGCAGCGACAAGGGTGCAGCCGGCGTGATGTTCACCATCGACACCGAAAGCGGCTTTGAAGACGTGGTGTTCATCACCGCCAGCTACGGCCTCGGTGAAACGGTGGTGCAGGGCGCCGTCAACCCTGACGAGTTTTACGTGCACAAGCCCATGCTCAAAGCGGGCAAACGCGCCGTCATTCGCCGCAACCTGGGCAGCAAGCTGCTGCAGATGGAGTTCACCAGCGCCGACGAGAAAAAAGCCGGCGGCAAGCTGGTCAAGACCACTGATGTGCCGACCGAGTTGCGTAACCGCTATTCACTGACCGACACCGACGTCGAGCAGCTCGCCCGCTATGCGCTGATCATCGAAGCGCATTACGGCCGCCCGATGGACATCGAGTGGGGCAAGGACGGCATCGACGGCGAGCTCTACATCCTGCAGGCGCGTCCCGAGACCGTCAAGAGCCAGTCCAAGGGCAAGGCCGAGCAGCGCTACAAGCTCAAGGGCACCGGCACCGTGCTGGCAGAGGGCCGCGCGATCGGCCAGAAGATCGGCACGGGCGCAGTCCGCATCGTCCACGACATCAAGGACATGGACCAGGTGCAGGCCGGCGACATCCTGGTGACGGACATGACCGACCCGAACTGGGAACCGGTGATGAAGCGCGCCAGTGCCATCGTGACCAATCGCGGCGGGCGCACCTGCCACGCGGCCATCATTGCGCGCGAGCTGGGTATCCCGGCAGTGGTCGGCTGCGGCGATGCCACCGAAACGCTGAAAGACGGCATGCTCGTCACCGTGAGCTGCGCCGAGGGCGATACCGGCAACATTTATGACGGCCTGCTGGAGACCGAAGTGACGGAAGTGCAGCGAGGCGAGATGCCGCCGATCGACCTGAAGATCACGATGAATGTCGGCAACCCCCAGCTGGCGTTTGACTTCTGCCAGATACCCAACCACGGTGTCGGCCTGGCACGGCTGGAATTTGTCATCAACAACAACATCGGCGTGCACCCCAAGGCGATTCTTGATTACCCCAACGTGGATGCCGACCTGAAAAAAGCAGTGGAAAGCGTGGCGCGCGGCCATGCCTCGCCGCGTGCCTTTTATGTCGACAAGGTGACCGAAGGTGTGGCCACCATCGCAGCGGCCTTCTGGCCCAAGCCGGTGATCGTGC
Organism: Polaromonas sp. P1_F4; assembly: GCF_056405675.1. Taxonomy (NCBI): domain Bacteria; kingdom Pseudomonadati; phylum Pseudomonadota; class Betaproteobacteria; order Burkholderiales; family Comamonadaceae; genus Polaromonas; species Polaromonas sp. P1_F4. The sequence continues at coordinate 344,905 of NZ_JBFUBP010000004.1, forward strand.
GTTTGTCGGACTTCAAGTCCAACGAATACCGCAAGTTGATCGGCGGTTCACGTTACGAGCCCGAGGAAGAAAATCCGATGCTCGGTTTTCGCGGCGCGTCGCGCTACCTCAGCCCTGATTTCGGCGAAGCCTTTGCGATGGAGTGCGAAGCGCTCAGGCGCGTGCGCGACGACATGGGCCTGGTCAACGTTGAGGTCATGGTGCCGTTTGTCCGCACCCTGGGCCAGGCGAAGAAGGTCACGGACCTGCTGGCGCAGCACGGCCTCAAGCGCGGCGAAAAAGACCTTCGCGTGATCATGATGTGCGAAGTACCGAGCAATGCCATCCTGGCCGACGAGTTTCTTGAGTTCTTCGACGGGTTCTCGATTGGTTCGAACGACCTGACCCAGCTCACGCTGGGCCTGGACCGCGACTCCGGCCTGGACATCCTGGCCCAGGACTTCGATGAACGTGACCCCGCCGTCAAGGCCATGCTGAGCCGGGCCATCCAGGCTTGCCGGCGCGCGGGAAAATATGTCGGTATTTGTGGCCAGGGCCCCAGCGACCACCCGGACTTTGCGCAATGGCTCAAGGACGAGGGCATCGGCTCCATCTCGCTGAACCCCGATACGGTGATTGCCACCTGGAAGCAACTGGCCAACTGAAGACGGTTGACATGAATTGAGAAGGTGCGCTGTGGAGAGATCCGCAGCGCATTTTTTTCGCGCGCTTCAACTGGATGACCACGGGAAAACCCCCGGTGGCAGAAGGTTTACCGGTAAGCCAATTGGCAAGGCCTCCGATGACAATCGGAATTGTTGCCTTCATCCCTTCATCCCTTCATCCCTTTATCTGTTTGCCATGAGCCATGCTTGCCGTCACCACTACCGTCAAACTGCTCACTGAAATCGCTCTTCTTGCATTGGCCGGCCAATGGGCGGTAGGCCTGCTGGCAGGCGCAGCCAAGGGCAGCAATCCGTTTTATCGTGTGCTTCAGCTGGTGGGCCTGCCTTGGGTCAAGGCAGCACGCTGGATATCTCCGCGGGTGGTGATGGACCGTCACTTGCCGCTGGTGGCCTTTCTGGTGCTGCTGCTGGTGTGGGCCGTTGCGGCCATTGCCAAAATCCGCATCTGCCTGGAGATTGGGGTGGCGCTGTGCAAATAGGGGCCACCCTTCAATACGGTTTTCTGAAAATACGCGCACTGCTTTTGCTCGCCTGCGCCAAACGGCCTGCTGCGCTGACCGTCTTTGACCAGATGCTGCAACTGCGACCCGCAGACCCCTATGCGCTGGCCAGCCGCGGCCATGTGGCGGCGCAGCTCCAGCTCACGCACGAATCCATTGCCAGCCTGCGGCAATTGACCGCTGTCAGGCCCGGGCAGGCGGCGGGCTGGTTCAACCTGGGTTACGTGTTGCAGCAGGCGGGATGTCATGATGAGGCCGGGCCGGCCTTTGAACGCGCGGTGGCACTGGACGCGCGCCTGGACCAGGCCTGGTATGGCCTGGCGCTGGTGCACATTCACGCGCACCGGTTTGAGGAAGCCGCCGAGGCCCTGCAAAAGAACACAGCCCTGCAGCCCTTGGGCCCTTACGGCTGGTACCGGCTCGCGCAGGTGTGGCTGGCGCTGGGCCAGCCCGCCAAGGCGCGCAAGGTGATTGCACACCTGAGTCGCTTTGAGCCGCGTGTGGCGGCCCAGTTCGAGCGCGAGAACGAGGCCGTTTTTGCGGCCACCGGCGAGGCAACCCATGCAGCCCACTGAAAGCCACCGCCGGTACTGGCGCAAGAACCTGGCTGTGACGGCGGCGCTGCTCCTGATCTGGTTCAGTGTCACGTTTGGTGTGAGTTACTTTGCGCGCGCGCTGAACTTCACTTTTTTTGGCTGGCCTTTCAGCTTCTGGATGGGTGCGCAGGGCGCCCTGGTGGTGTATTGCCTCATCGTCGGCTTTTATGCCTGGTACATGAACCGGCTCGACATCGAGCATGACGTGGCGGACGAGGACTGAATGGGTGGCTTCTTTGGTTCACGCGACGGGGTCATGCTCTCGAGCCAGCAATTCAAGAGGCAGCTGGACCGCGTCTACCGCTGGTACACGCTGGGCCTCGTGGTGTTTGTGGGCATCCTGGCGCTTCTGGAGCGCGCGGGCTTGCCGCGCCTCTGGATAGGCACCGCTTTTTTGTTGGCCACCATCGGCCTCTATGCGGGCATAGGCGTCATGAGCCGCACCACCGACGCCTCCGAATACTATGTGGCAGGCAGGCGCGTGCCGGCGGTCTACAACGGCATGGCCACCGGCGCCGACTGGATGTCGGCCGCCTCCTTCATTGGCCTGGCGGGAACGCTTTACCTCACGGGCTACAGCGGGCTGGCTTTCATCATGGGCTGGACGGGCGGCTACTGCCTGGTGGCTCTGGTGCTGGCGCCTTACCTGCGCAAGTTCGGCCAGTTCACCATCCCGGATTTTCTGGGAGAGCGCTACGGTGGGCGACTGCCGCGGCTCATCGGCGTGGCGGCGGCCATTTTGTGCTCCTTCACCTATCTGGTGGCGCAGATTTACGGCGTCGGCCTGATCACCTCTTACCTGACCGGCATCGCGTTCGAGCTGGGCATCTTCCTGGGGCTGGGCGGCATTCTGGTGTGCTCGTTCCTGGGCGGCATGCGCGCGGTGACCTGGACGCAGGTGGCCCAGTACATCATCCTGGTGGTGGCTTATCTCATTCCGGTGATCTGGCTGTCGGTCAAGCAGACGGGCGTGCCAGTGCCGCAGCTGGTTTATGGTTTTCAGCTTGAAAAGGTTACGGCCAAGGAGAAAGAGCTGACGGCCGACCCCAAAGAGCTGCAGGTGCGTGAGCTGTTCAGGCAGCGCTCGCAAGCGCTGTCGGGCAGGCTGGAGCACCCCGCCGAGTCGCTGGCCGCCGACAAGCTGGCCGCCGCCAAACGAATGGAGCAGCTCAAAAGCGGCAATGCATCCGTGGCTGAAATTTCATCGGCCGCCAGGGCGATGGCCGCCATGCCCCGGGACGAGGCCGCCGCCGTCAAGGCCTGGACGGCGGCCAGGGCCGCTGCGGACGTCAAAACCCAGCCGCTTAACGGCATGCCCGCCCACGCGGCCCAGTTCTCAGGCAACCCGGATGGGACCCCGAAAGAGCAGGAGATCTACGACACTTCGCGCCGCAATTTCCTGGCGCTGGTTTTTTGCCTCATGGTGGGCACCGCGGCCTTGCCGCACATCCTGATGCGCTATTACACCGTGCCCAGTGTGCGGGAAGCGCGGCAATCAGTCACCTGGTCGCTGGTGTGTATCTTCCTGCTTTATTTCACCGCACCGGCACTGGCGGTGCTGGTGAAGTACGAGATATTCACCGTGCTGGTGGGCATGCCGTTTGACCAGCTGCCCGCCTGGGTGCATTCCTGGACGCGGGTGGACCCTTCGCTGCTGTCGGTCACAGACATCAACAAGGACAACATCCTGCAGCTCAACGAGATGAACATCGGCGGCGACATCATCGTGCTGCTGACACCCGAGCTGGCAGGATTGCCGTATGTGATTTCGGGCCTGGTGGCCGCGGGTGGGCTGGCTGCCGCGCTCTCCACCGCCGACGGCCTGCTGCTGACGATTGCCAATGCGTTGGGCCACGACCTCTATTACAAGATGATCGACCCCAACGCCTCGACCGTGAGCCGGGTGACTGTATCCAAGATATTGCTGCTGATCGTCGCCTTGCTGGCGGCCTATGTGGCGGCGCAAAAGCCGGCAGACATCCTGTTTCTGGTGTCGGCCGCGTTCTCGTTTGCCGCCGCCTCGTTCTTCCCGGCGCTCAGCCTGGGGATTTTCTGGAAGCGCGCCAACGGCATTGGGGCCGTGCTGGGCATGGTGTCGGGCCTGGGCGTGACCTCGTATTACATGTTCACCAACCAGGCCTGGCTGCGCGCCACTTTCGGCATCACTTCGCCGGTGCAGCTCTGGTGGGGCATAGACCCGATCTCGGCTGGGCTTTTCGGGGTGCCGGTCGGTTTTGCCGTCATTGTGCTGGTGAGCCTGGTCACCCGGCCCCCGAGCCAGAAAGTCCAGGAACTGGTCGAATACATCCGCTATCCAGACCTAAAACGCCTCTAAAACCCGGTCAAAGTGGTCGTTGGGGGTGTTCTCGGCGTTTTCAGGGCCTTTTCTCTCAAAAAGTGGGCGAATTCGGCTCCTCCCCGCCTTTACCGGCATGAGCCGTGGAACCGGCTTTGCCGGGCCACAGGCGGGCGGCCCCCTCGGGGGGCAGCGACCCACACGAAGTGGGGGAGCGTGGGGGTGCTATAATCATTGGCTTCGCCTTGCTGCACCCTTAACGACGCTGGGGCAGCTTCAATCAACCACAAGGAGAGTTTATGCGTCACTATGAGATCGTCTTGCTGATCCACCCGGATCAAAGCGAGCAAGTCCCAGCCATGCTGGAACGTTACAAGGGCATGATCACCGCCGGCGGTGGCAAAGTGCACCGTGTCGAAGATTGGGGCCGCCGCCAGCTGGTGTACCTGATCCAGAAACTGGCCAAAGCCCACTACCTCTGCATCAACATCGAAGCCAGCCAGGCCGTGATGGAAGAAATTGAACACGCGTTCAAGTTCAACGATGCCGTGCTGCGCCACCTGACCGTGGTGAAGAAGAAAGCCGAAACCGGCCCGTCCCTCATGATGCGCAACGTCGAGAGGGAAGAAGCCCGTAAGGCCCAACAGCAGGAGTATGCGGCTTAATAGCCACCATGCTGTTGAACGCCTCGCTGCCGCGCAGCTGCCATTGAGCAAAAGCACGCAGTGAACCACGTTGAACTGACCGCCTGTATCGCCGAGGCAAGTCCTCTTCGCTACACGCCCGCTGGAATCCCCGCCGCCAATTTCGTCCTCGAACACGAGTCCGAAATCGTCGAAGCCGGAGTCACCAGACAGGTCAAGTTGACGGTCAGGGCGGTGGCCTTCGGAGCGCTGGCTGAGCAATCAGCCAAATCCCCGCTAGGCAAACCCTTCAGGTTCACCGGTTTTCTCATCAATGCGCGCACCAGCAAAGGTGTTGTTTTTCATATCCAGGCTCTGCACAAGGTAGAGCAAGTACCGAACCCCATTTAAGGAGTCCATCATGCCCGGACCAAAACGTTTCAACAAAGACAAGCGCCCCAAGCGCAATACCCAATCCCTGCTGTTCAAGCGCAAGCGTTTTTGCCGCTTCACAGCCGCTGGCGTTGAAGAAATCGACTACAAAGACATCGACACCCTGCGCGATTTCGTAGCCGAAAACGGAAAAATCATCCCCGCACGCCTGACCGGTACGCGCGCGATTTTCCAGCGCCAGATCAACACCGCCGTCAAGCGCGCTCGCTTCCTCGCGATGCTGCCTTACAGCGACCAGCACCGTAGCCTGTAAGGAGCACGACCATGCAAATTATTCTGCTCGACAAAGTCGTGAACCTCGGTAACCTCGGCGAAATCGTCAAGGTCAAAGACGGCTATGCACGCAACTTCCTGATCCCTTCGGGCCGCGCACGCCGCGCCACGGAAGCCAACAAGGCCGAATTCGAAGCTAAACGCGCCGAACTCGAAAAAGCTGCAGCAGCCAAGCTGGCCGAAATGCAGGCCCAGGGCGCAAAGCTCGGCGGCACCACCGTCAAGCTCACGCAAAAAGCCGGTGTTGACGGCCGCCTGTTCGGCTCCGTCACCAACCATGACATCTCGGCCGAGCTGACCAAGCAGGGCTTCCCTGTGCTGAAGTCGCAAATCCGCATGCCTAACGGTCCGCTGAAGATTGTTGGCGACCACGCCGTGACCGTTGCCCTGCACACCGACGTGGCAGTGGACATCACCGTCACCGTGTACGGCGAAACCGCTTAAGCGGTTTCTCCCTCCGCAAAAAAGCCGCTCGCCGAGCGGCTTTTTTCATGGCCGGCCGGATCAAGCGGCTGTACACAAGCTCACGGTGTATTTCCACCCGATTTCCCCCGGTTATCCACAACCTTATCCCGTGAGGTTTTACGCTCCCGGCGTACCATTCACCCTCTCCCAAGGAAACCCATGTCCGCCGTACTTTCCACCTATGACGATCCCGGCTACAGCCCCGACCGCCAGATCGCCCAGCTGCGCATTCCGCCGCACTCCATCGAGGGTGAATCCAGCGTGCTGGGCGGCCTGCTGCTCGACAACGGCGCGTGGGACCGTGTGGGCGACCTGCTGACCGACCAGGACTTCTACCGCTCCGAACACAAGCTGATCTATGCCGCCGTGGGCGCGCTCATCAACGCCTCCAAGCCGGCCGACATCATTACGGTGTACGAGCACCTGCAAAACCAGGGCAAGGCCGACGAAGTAGGGGGCCTGAGCTACCTCAATTCCCTTGCGCAGTACGTTCCTAGCGCGTCCAACATTCGCCGCTACGCAGAAATCGTGCGCGAGCGTTCCATCCTGCGCAAACTGGTGTCCGCCTCGGACGAGATTTCCACCAACGCCTTCAACCCGCAGGGCAAAGACGTCGCGACCATCCTCGACGAAGCAGAGCAGAAGATCTTCAAGATCGGCGAGCAGGGCTCGCGCATGAAAGAAGGCTTCCAGAGCATGGATACGCTGGTCGTGAGCCTGCTCGATCGCGTCACCGAGATGGCCGAGAACCCGCAGGATGTCACCGGCGTGCCCACGGGCTTCTACGACCTAGACCGCATGACATCCGGCTTCCAGGCCGGTGACCTGGTGATCCTGGCGGCGCGCCCCTCCATGGGCAAAACCGCGCTGGCCATCAACATCGCTGAAAACGTCGCCTTGCTCGAAGGCCTGCCGGTTGCCGTGTTCTCCATGGAAATGGGCGCCTCGCAGCTTGCCGTGCGTATCGTCGGCTCCATCGGGCGCATCGACCAGACCCATCTGCGCACGGGCGCCCTCACGGACGAAGAATGGCCGCGCCTGACCGAAGCTATTGAAAAGCTGCGCACGGTTTCGTTGCACATCGACGAAACCCCCGGCCTCACGGTGAGCGAGCTGCGCGCCAACGCCCGCCGCCTGGCCCGCCAGTGCGGCAAGCTCGGCCTGATCGTGGTCGACTATTTGCAGCTCATGAGCGTATCCGGCGGTATGGCAGACGAGAACCGCGCCACGGCCGTCGGCGAAATCTCACGCGGCCTGAAAATGCTGGCCAAAGAGCTGCAGTGCCCCGTGATCGCGCTGTCGCAGCTCAGCCGCGGCGTCGAGTCCCGCACCGACAAACGCCCCATGATGAGCGACCTGCGCGAGTCCGGCGCCATCGAGCAGGACGCCGACATCATCATGTTCATCTACCGTGATGAGTACTACACCAAAGAGGCCTGCAAGGAGCCCGGTGTCGCCGAAGTCATCATCAGCAAGCAGCGTAACGGCCCCACGGGCACGGTCAAGCTGGCCTTCCTGAATCGCATTACCAAATTCGAAAGCCTGGCCAGTGGCGGCAGTGGGGATTTTTAAGGCCTGAAGAAACTCGCAGGCCTTCCGGTCGTATCGAGTGGCCACGGCGCAGTGGCCTCCTAGGGTTTTCCGGCGGCCGTTTTCGGGAAAACGGTGATTTAATGGCAGAAAACAGCTGCAGGCCAATCAAGCCGGGCGCAAGCAGCTATCAATACAATAGCTAAAGGAGGAGGCCCCATGCCGATGCCCCTGCGGATTCTTACCGTCACCTCAATGTAGGTCCGGGAATCCATGCCTGTTTCCTCCGTCATTTCCGCTGCCATCCCCGACGCCGACATCCTGGCGCTTTTGCGTGGCGACGCGCTGTTCGCCGACCTGTCCGGCAGCCAGCTTGCACGCCTGCTCGGCAGCCTGCACACGCTCGAATTCGCCGCCGGCGACACGCTGTATGAGAAAGGCGCACCGGCCGAATATCTGTACGTGATTGAAACCGGTGAGCTGCAGCTGACCACACCAGGCGGCCGCACGGTGGCGCTGCCCGGCATGCGCTGTGGTGAAGAAGCCGCCTGCGGCACGGCCAGCTACCTGTGCAGTGTGACGGCCGCCACGCCGGTGAGGGCGGTGCGGGTCCCACGCGAAGCCCTGGCCGAGCTGGCCGAAAAATCGCCCGCCCTGCGCAACAAGGCCTGGCTGACGCTGATGGGTTATGTGGGCGGCGAATCCTTTCTTGCACCGGCCCCCGGCAAGCCGGCCGCCAAAAAACCGGCCAAACCCATTTCCCGGCGCGAGCTGGTGGGCTGGCTGGGCGTGGTAATGGTGCCGCCCGCGATTTATTTCCTTTCCGGCATGGCCGGGCTGGTGGTGGAGGCCTCGTTGTTCCTGGCCATCCTGTCGGCCACGGTGCTGATGTGGCTGTTCAACCTGGCCGATGAGTTCGTGCCGCCGCTGGTGGCCATTACCGCGGTGCTGATCGTCGGTCTTGTGCCCTACGAAGTCGCTCTGGCCGGGTTCTCGTCAAGAACACTCACCACGCTGGTCGGCGTGTACGCGCTGGCCGCAGTGATCTCCGCCTCGGGCCTGAGCTACCGCTTCATGCTCTGGCTGCTGATACGCCTGCCCGACACGCCGTTCTGGCACCAGGCGGCGCTGCTGCTGTCGGGTTACCTGCTGTCGCCCATCATGCCCTCGGGCAATGCGCGGCTGTCGCTGGTGCTGCCGTTTTACCGCGACATGATCGAAGGCCTGAACCTGCCGGCGCACAGCAAGTCCGCCACGGCCTTGATGGCCGCCACGTTTTCCGGCGCCATGCTGTTCTCACCGATGCTGCTGACCAGCAAGTCGTCCAACCTGACGGCTTTCGGCATGCTGCCCGTGCAACTGCAGGACCAGTTCCAGGGCCTGTTCTGGTTTGTCGCTGCCGGCGTGGCCGCGCTCACCGTCACGGCCGCGCACCTGGTGGTGGTGCGCCTGTGTTTTGGGCGCACGGCCCAGGCCGCTTTGCCCAAGGAAAGGCTCAAGCGACAGCTGGCCCTGCTGGGCGACGTCACCCGGCCCGAAAAAGCCGCGCTCACCGGTTTCCTGTTCTTCCTGGTGGGCGCCGGCACCGCCGGCTGGCACCAGATTTCTCCCGCCTGGCTGGCGGCCTTTTTGCTGGTGGGCCTGCTGCTCATGGGCTTGCTGAGCAAGAAAGACTTCCAGCAAAAAATCGACTGGCCGATGATTTTCTTTCTGCTCAGCCTTGACGGCCTGAGCCGTGCCATCAGCTACCTGGGGCTGGACACCGCACTGGCCCATTCGGCGGGCAACATGTTTGATTTTGTCGGCGGAAAAATGGTCTGGTTTATTCCGGTCGCGCTGGTGGTCACGCTGCTGCTGCGCCTGGTGCTGCCCATTACCGCCGGCATGATCGTGGCAGCGGTCATCCTTCTGCCGATCGGGCAGGCGCAGTTCATCAACCCCTGGGTTGTGGTCTTCCTGACCGCCATGTTCAGCGACATCTGGTTCATGCCCTACCAAAGCTCACAGTACCTGCAGGTCATGGGCAGCGGGCTGGACCGCTACTACAAACACACCGATTTCCTGCGCTATAACCACTGGATGAACCTGGCGCGCCTGCTGGCAGCCTATCTTTCGATCCCTTACTGGGAATGGCTGGGCCTTGTATGAAAAACGGAACCCTTGCCGTCCTGACGGGCGCGGCCCTTCTTGTCGCACTGCTGCTGCTGGGCATGTTCAACCTGTCCAAGCCGCGGGTGCTGGTGCTGCACAGCTCGGACCGCAACTCCACCACCGTCGGCAAGATGGACGAAGGCATACGCCATGTCCTGGACAAAAACAGGCAGCCGCTGACGGTGCGCTGGCATTACCTGGGCATAGACCGCCTTCCCGATGAAGACCACCGCCAGGACGCCGCAAAAGAAGGCCTGCGCGCCATTGAGCAGTTCAACCCCGACCTGGTGATTGCCGTAGACGACGAAGCCCAGCAATACGTGATGCGCCGCTTCGCCGGGCAGGGCCGTCCCAGGGTGGTGTTCGCCGCCATAGACCATGAGCCCGCAGAGTACGGCTACGTGGGCGCAGCCAACGTCACCGGTGTCGCCGAGCGCCTGCCGCTGGCCGCCATGCGCGACTTGCTGCAGCACGTCAAAAAGGGCCAGCCCGTGCGCGTGGCAGTACTGGGCGACACCGGCCCCACCAGCAAGGGTCAACTCAGGCAGGTCGAGGCTTTCAACTGGGCGCCGCATAGCGTGGCGGTCACCCACACACTGGGCGATTTCCCCGCCTGGCAGGCTGCCATCAAGGCCATGGACGGCAAGGCCGATGTGGTGTTGGTGCTCTCGCACGGCAGTTTGCGTGCCGGGCCCGCAGCGGCCGGCGTGGTGCCCGATGCCGAGGTGATCAAGTGGCTCGAAGCCAACGCCGCGCCCTTGCCGCTGGGGGTCGACATTGAATACGTTCAGCAGGGCGGGGGGCTCAGTGTGGCGCCGTCTGCCAAGTCGATGGGGGAAATCGCCGCCGCCGACGCCCTGGCCTGGCTGAAGGCAAAACCCGCCAGTGCGCCGCCGCTTCCGGGCCAGGACACGCGCTACAGCGTGGGTTTGCGCGCTGCCGCCCTGGGTGCCCGCAACATCACGCTGCCGTCGATCTACACCGAGGCCGCGCGGCTGGAGCAACTCTACTACCCATGATGCCCGCAGTGCCCGCCATCAAGGGGCGGTGACAGGTTCCAGCCCGGTTTTCCGGATGACGGGCGCGGCCGCCGCAGTGGTAAAGAAACGAATCAATGCACGTGCGGCATCCTGCTCGACAGCATCGGCGGCAATGCCCGCTGAAAACACGGTGACGCGCTGCACTTCATCCGGCAGCGGCCCCACATAGTCGATGCCCGGAACCGGAAGCAGTTCGCTGACCTGCTGGAACCCCAGTTCGGCATCACCGCGGGCCACCGCGGTGCCCACCCGCTCGCTGAGTATTTTGGTGCTCTTGCCTGCCACCTGCGCGGAAATTCCCAGGCGCTGGAACAGCTCGGTCGAGATATAGACACCGCTCGCGCTGGCCGAGTAGGCAATGGACCGGGCGTCCAGCAGCGTGCGCCTGAGCGCGTCGACCGTGCTGATGTCAGGCTTGGGCGCACCTGCGCGTACCACCATGCCGATCAGGGAACGCACCAGGTCCACCCGGCTGCCGGCTTGCACCTTGCCCTGGCTCACGAGCGCATCCAGCGCCGGCGCCGCCAGGATCACGATGTCGGCCCGCTCCTTGCGCGCCAACCGGTTCGGAATGGCGTCCGGCGCGTCGCCCATGGAAGCGCCATACGCCGTGATGACTTTGTGCCCGGTTGCACGCTCAAAGGCCGGCACCAGCTCGTTATAGGCGGCAGTAAAGCCGCCAGAGGTCATCACATGAATGTCGGCCGCACACGCGCCGCCGCCGGGCCATACCAGCGCGGGCAGCAGCAGCCAAAAGATCCTGCAGAACTTCAGAAGTTGTTGCATGCCATCTCCTCGCTTTCTTCGACTTCTTCGACTTGCTGCGTGGATGCCTGACTCAGCGCACGCACTCAAACCCGTACTGCTCGGGGGTTGGCTTTGTCACCAGCCGGGCATGCAGGCCGCGCTTCTGGCATTCCATTTCAGCGATGTCGGTGGCTTCGCCCAATTTCGACGGGCGCGCTTTGACCACAATCAGTTTGTCATTGACGCTGACCAGTTCGGCGGCGCAGCCGGAGATCAGGACGCAGGCGAGCAGGGGGAACAGTGTTTTCATGGTTGTTTCCTTCTAAAGATAAAGATAATTTGGGCCGTCAGAATTCTTAAGTAAAAAGCGGTTGAAGCCCTTTGTGGACGAGCGCAACCAGCTATCAATTTGGTAGCGTATTGCGGCTGCGCCTACCCCAGCCCCAGCGCCTTGAACACACGCAGCGCGCCATAAGCGTCGTTGGCCGCATAAATGATCTGCGCTTCCGTCAGCCGTTCATTGGCCCAGTTGGAGGTGGCGGCTTTCTTGGATTTGAGGAAGCGCTTGTTGAACATCACGGCCACAGCGCCGCGCACACCCATGTCCTTGCGGTAGCCGCGCTCGCGGAACACCACGTTCAGGTCCAGCACGCCCTGCAGGTCTGTGCCCAGCTTGCGGATGATGCGGCGCTGGTCGTCCCCCAGGCCGAAGCCGGCCTTGATGATCGCAGGCGAGCTCAGCAGCAACCCGACCACGCGGCGGCATTCGGCATCTTCGAGCTGGAAGATCCAGGCCTTGTCGAGCGCTGAAAGCTGCACGATGTGCGGCCCTTCAGAAGCCTCGTTTTTGGCAAAGGTCGGTTTTGATTCGGTGTCAAAACCCAGCACCGTGGCGCCGGCCAGGGCCTGCAGCGCTGCGGCAGCCTGGGCCGGTGTCGCCACCACCTGGATCTGCCCCAGGCTCAGCCGGTCGAACGGCTCCAGCAGGGCAATTTCTTCTTTTCCGGGGGTCGGGTGGCGCTCTGTCATGGGTATTGGGGCATAAGTGGGCAAAAACAGGGCTGCGGCAAGGTTTGTGCAAGGCTAGAGCTTACAGTCAGGGTTAACGCATTACACCGGACCGCCCCCGACCGCCCTCACTCACCTACATCATGGCAGCAGCACAAAGCATCACCACCGAGCATTACAAGCTCTTTCCGTCGCCGCGCAACCGGTATCGCACTATTTTTCTGCACCAGGTGTTTGTGCCGCACTCCTTCATGCTGATCGACATGGAAAGCTACGGGCTCAAGGGCAAATACAGCCTGTTCGGCGCCTGCCGCCTCGCCGACATGCGCATGGGGCAACTGGTGACGCTGGAGCTGCCCGAAGACGAAGCAACCTTCAACGCGAAGTTTGTGCCGGACTGACACGGGCCGTGCGCTCAACCCGATTTACCGGATGGCGCTGACGCCGCGCAGCATTTCATGCACGTCATGCGTCATTACCGCCAGAAACGCCGCCAGGGCCAGGTAATAAAAGCCGTACTCAAACCGCGTGGCGGCGCTGGTGGCGTAATAGGTTTTCGCTTCTTCGCTGTCTGATTTGTAGCGTATGGCCTTCAGCAGCTGCGGTCCGGCCAGCAGCGCCATCAGGATCAGCATGGGGCTGGGCCGCCAGAAGAACAGGCCCACCAGCACCGGCACCCCCAGGAACCAGATGCGCGGCGACAGCACCGCGGTGATGCGGCCTCCGTCAAACGGCGACAGTGGAATCAGGTTGAAGAGGTTCAGGAAAAAGCCGGAATACGCAATCGCCAGCAGCAGGTTGCTGTCCTGGTCGCGCGCCAGGAAATAGCAGGCCAGCGCGCCTATCGTGCCCAGCAGCGGGCCGCCCAGGCCCACATACGCTTCGGTTTCGGCGTCATGCGGCATGTCCTTGAGCTCTACCCACGCACCCACAAACGGGATGAAGGTGGGCGCGCCCACATTGAGGCCACGCTGCCGCGCGGCAATGTAGTGGCCCATTTCGTGCACAAACAGCAGCGCCACAAAACCCACCGCGTAGCGCCAGCCGAAGAGCAGCGCGTAGGCAAACACTGAAATCAGCATGCTGCCGCCCGTGAGCAGCAGCTTGCCGAATTTGGCGCCGGTGAAAAGCAGCAGCAGGAGTTTCGTCACGCGAAGGTGCTTTTCAGGCGGTGGGCGGAGCGGGAGGTTTTGCCGGGGTGGTTGGCGTGTTTGCCGCACTGCCGAATGCGGCAGGAACCGTCTCCTGTTCGGCGGCCGCGACGGGCATCGGCGCTGCAGCCGGTTTGCGCTTGAAGTATTTCAGGAACACCGCGCCAAACCCCGCCACGGCCAGAAAGATCACCTTGGCAAACTTGGCAAAAAAGAGCGCGGCGACGGCGAAGAAGCCGAGTTTTTTCGCGGCCACGCCCAGCACCAGCGCGGCCAGGCCGTATTCGGCCACCTTGTCGGTTTTGGAATTGAAATCGGCGTAGCGTTTGCCGTCGTTGTATTGCAGGGCCGACAGCAGCTCCGCGGCGACGGGTTTGTCTTTCGGCAAATCATTCAGCGCCGTCACCAGGTTCAGGCTGAAGTAGCCCTCACGCCCCAGCGCGTAGGTGTTGTAGTTCACCCCCTGCGCGGCATCGGGCGCTGCACCGCGGTCCTTGCTGGACATGGCCCACACCAGCCGGTGGGTGGCGGCGTTGTAGGCCGGCTTTTCGGCCCAGCCGACAATTTCCATTTCAGGAAAACCCATCTTCTTGCGTTCGCTGTTTGAGGCTTCCGTGCCTTCGCGGTAACTCTTCAGAAGGTCTTCGGCGTTCCAGTCCTTGGCGTCGTCGTCTTTCACGTAGCCCGCGGATTCAAAGCGCACCGTAACAAACCAGGAGTCGTTGGCCGCCGGAAACACCAGGCCCTGCAAGCGCGAGTCTTTGCCGGGGTTGCCCATGGCATTGAGAAGCCTGGCGGCCTGCGGCTGCGGCACAAAAATGCGGCCGGCCGGCAGCTTCAGCACCGCCTGGTCGGCCAGGGGAATATCCTGCGGGCCTTCCTTGGCTGCGGCGCGGGCTTCCGCCCAGATTTTTTCGGCTTCGTCTTTTGACATCGGCTGCGCCAGGGCTGCACTGCAAGACAGCACAACCGCCAGCGCACAGATGCGCTTCCACAAATGGTTCATCAAGTCCTCCCTGTTGGAATAAATTTCCGGATATTCTGACACGGGCTTTGGGGGAACCTGCGGCTGTTTGATCTGGATCAACAGCGCCCCTGATCGCCTCCCTATAGTCAAACTGGCTGCACGGTGTCCAGTTGGTTCTTCCCGGCTGCTGCCGGGTTGGCTGGCCGGCAGGGTGCATCCGTTAACCAGGGGAATATCCATGAGCATCCATCACGTCAGCTACCACAGTGGGGAATTGCCCGCGCCTCCCGCCGCTGCGGGCCTGGTTGACCTCACCATGCCGTTGGCCGGCTTCTCGCAATGCCACTTCGGCATTGCTTCCCAGCTACAGGCTTTCGCCGAGCTGCCAGCCTTGCTGGCTGCTGCCGCGCAAGCGCGCAACGTCGCTTCGCACACGCTCAGCCTCTTCAAGTACGCGGTGGCAAGCCACCATGCCGACGAAGAAAATGAGTTGTTCCCGGCGGTGCTGCGCAGCGCCGCCAAGGGAGAAGAGGCCGAGAAGGTCAGCGCGATGATCAAGCGCCTGGTGGCCGAGCACCGCAAGATCGAATCGATCTGGAAAGACCTCGAACCCGCAGTGAAAGCGGCGGCAAAAAACCAGCCGGCAGAGCTGGACCTGCAAGCGGCGGAGGCACTGGTGCAGGCCTACCTGAAACACGCGCGCTTTGAAGAGGAAGAATTCCTTCCGCTGGCCGAAACCATCCTCGGGCGCAACGGCAACCACATGGCGGCCCTGGGCCTGTCGCTTCACCTCAGGCATGCGCCCATGGTGGTGGGGCATGTCTAGGCGCTTGCGTGGCTGATGTGCGTTGCACCGGAATATTCAAGAGAAAACAGGCTTTCTTCCAATAAGGACGGGCGCAAGCAGCTATTAAAAGTATAGCGTTAGCGGCGCTGAAAACCGGCCGCGCGGCGGCCGCCTTCAGCCCCGCAGCTGCTGCGCCAGCAATACTGCCACATGAATCGCCTCGCGCTGCGCGCCGTCCCTGATCTGGTGGCGGCAGCTGGTGCCGTCGGCCACCACAATAGCGTCGGGCTGCTTGCGCACTGCCGGCAGCAGGCTGAGTTCGGCCATCTGCATCGACACCTCATAGTGGTTGGCCTCATAGCCAAAGCTGCCTGCCATGCCGCAGCAGCTTGATTCGATCAGCTCAGGTTTTGCGCCGGGAATCAGCTTGAGCACCTCCAGGATGGGGCTGACCGCGCCAAAAGCTTTCTGGTGGCAGTGGCCGTGCAGCAAGATGGGTTGGGCCGTCGCTTTCAGCCGGCCCTTGAGCTTGTCGAGTTTGCCGTCGGCCGCTTCACGCGCGAGGAACTCCTCCAGCAGCAGTGCGTGGCGGCTGATGGTGTGCGCCGCTTCGCCCAGGCCCATTACCAGCATCTCGTCGCGCAGCGTCAGCAGGCAGGAGGGCTCCAGGCCGACGATGGCGATGCCCTTTTCGGCAAAGGGCAGCAGGGCCTCCACCACCTCGCGTGCCTTGGCTTTGGCCTTGGATACCATGCCGCTCGCAAGGTAGGTGCGGCCGCAGCACAGGCTCTTGCCGTCGGCCTCGGTTTTCGCCGCCACGTGTACCGTGTAGCCGGCGACCTGCAGCACCTTCAGTGCAGCCAGTGCGTTTTCTGACTCAAAGTAGCCGTTGAAAGTGTCCACAAACAGCACGACCGGCCGTGCGGCGGCCAGCACTTCTTCGCGGCTGGCGGTCGTGATGCTTCCTTTCGACGCCGCGCCGGGCTTGTTCAGGCGCTTCCAGAAGGTCTGGCGCGTCCATTGCGGCAGTGTGCGGCGGGCCGACAGGCCCGCCAGTTTTTCGCTCCAGGCCGCCAGCACCGGCACCTTGTCGCGCAGGTTCAGCAGCGGCGCCAGGCGGCTGGCCCAGTGGGCATAGTCGGGCAGGTACGCGACCATCTTGTCTTTGAGCGTGTAGCCGTGCTTGTGCTTGTAGTGGTGCAAAAACTCCACCTTCATTTTGGCCATGTCCACACCGGTGGGGCAGTCGCGCTTGCAACCCTTGCAGCCCACGCACAGGTCCATGGCCTCCTTCACGGCCTCGCTGGTGAAGGCGTCTTCGGCCTTCATGCCGTCCAGCTGCCCGCTCAATGCCAGGCGCAGTGTGTTGGCGCGTCCGCGCGTCAGGTGCTGCTCGTCGCGTGTCACGCGGTAGCTCGGGCACATGGTGCCGGCGTCAAACTTGCGGCAGTGGCCGTTGTTGTTGCACATCTCCACGGCCTTGGCAAAACCCCGGGCCGGGTCGCCGCCGCTGCCGGGCGCGCTGGTCCTTTCGGTGGCCGGGTCGTTCTGCACATCCCAGGCACGCCAGTCCAGCGCGGTCTTCAGGGGAATGACACGGTAGCCCGGCGGAAACCGCATCAGCCGCGTGTCGTCCATCTTGGGCGGGTTGATCATGCGTCCGGGGCTCAGCAAGCCCGCCGGGTCCATGTATTGCTTGATGGCGGCGAATGCCTGGCTGATCTCCGGGCCAAACTGCCACTTGATCCATTCCCCGCGGCACAGGCCGTCGCCGTGTTCGCCGCTGTAGGCACCCTTGAACTTGCGCACCAGCACGGAGGCTTCTTCGGCAATCGCGCGCATCTTGGGCGCGCCTTCGCGCCGCATGTCCAGGATGGGCCGCACATGCAGCGTGCCGACGGAGGCATGGGCATACCAGGTGCCCTTGCTGCCGTATTTCCTGAAGATCTCGGTCAAGGCGTCGGTGTAGGCGGCCAGATGCTGCAGCGGCACGGCGCAGTCTTCGATAAAACTCACCGGCTTGCCGTCGCCCTTGAGGCTCATCATGATGTTGAGGCCGGCCTTGCGCACCTCCCACAGGTTTTTTTGCGGTGCGTCCTCGGTCATTTCCACCACCGAATCGGGCAGCAGCAGGTCGCCCATCAACTCGCCCAGGCGCTTGAGCTTGGGCAACAGCTCGGCCTTGCTGGCACCCGAAAACTCCACCAGCAAAATGGCCGCCGGATCGCCGATCAGCGCGCTGCGGATCGTCGGCGCAAAGGCCGGGTTTTGCAGCGACAGGTCGATCATCGTGCGGTCGACCAGCTCTACCGCAGTGAGAGTGCCTTCCCCAATCTTGACGATGAATTGCGCCGCATCCATGGCGCGGTAAAAGGTCGGGAAATTCACCACGCCCAGCACCTTGGCCCGGGGCAACTCGCTCAGTTGCAGCGTCAGCGACCGGGTCAGCGCCAGCGTGCCTTCACTGCCTATCAGCAAATGGGCCAGGTTGACCGAGCCGTCACTGGTGTAGGGCCGCTCGCTCTGCGGGTCAAAGATGTCCAGGTTGTAGCCGCCCACGCGCCGCATGACTTTGGGCCAGCGCCGCTTGATGAGGGGGTGCAGCTCCTCGGCCAGCGCACGCACGTGGCTGCCCAGCTCGCGTGCCTTGCCGCTGCTGCCGGCGTAAGCGCCCAGCTGCAGCAGGCTGCCGTCGGATGTCCAGGCTTTGGCACCCAGCACGTTGTGCACCATGTTGCCGTAGGCAATGCTGCGGCTGCCGCAAGAGTTGTTGCCCGCCATACCGCCCAGCGTGGCCTGCGCGCTGGTCGAAACATCCACCGGATACCACAGGCCGTGTTTTTTCAGGGCTGCGTTCAGGTGGTCCAGCACAATGCCGGGCTCTACCTCGGCGGTGCGCTCTTGCGGGTTCACCGCCAGGATATTGCGCACATGCTTGGCGTAGTCGATGACCAGGCCGGTGCCTACTGTTTGCCCGCACTGGCTGGTGCCGCCGCCGCGCGGCACGATGGGCACCTGCATGTCGCGGCAGATGTCCAGCGCGGCCTTCACGTCGTCTGCCGTGCGTGGCACAAACACGCCCACAGGCATGACCTGGTAGATGGAGGCGTCGGTGGCGTAGCGGCCCCGGTCGGCCGGCGAAAACAGCACTTCGCCCTGTGTTTCGGCGGCCAGCCGCGCCGCCAGCCTGCCGGCAACTTCATTGCTGATGCGGGCCACGTTGTCGTAGGCGTGGGCCGCGGCCTGCCGGGAGATCTTGAGTGGAAGGGGGGCGTTCATCGCGGGCGATCCGGGTTTTGTGTGGGTGTTGAGGCCCGGCCCTGAAGCCAGGCAAGGGTCACGTTGCAGGTCACGCCCTGGAAGGCGTGCTGGAGGGCGCCGCTGCGGCGCGCAGTTGCTGGACCACGACTTCGCGCTTGCTGGCCAGGTGGCCCAGCAGCACCTTGCGCATGGCGGCGGTGTCGCGCGCAGCCAGTGCGTCAATCATCAGCTCGTGTTCATTCACGGCTGACTTCCATTTTTCTTCGTCCTGGTTGGAGCGAAAGCGCAGCGCCTGCAGGCGCGCGTTGACCTGCCGGTAGGTGGTGGTGAGCACCGGGTTCTTCGCGGCCGCGTTGATGGCGCTGTGAATGGCAGAGTTGAGCCGGTAGTAGTTGGGCAGGTCGCGGCGTGTGTAGGCGGCCAGCATTTCAAAGTGCATGGCCTTGATTTCAGCCAGCTCGTCATCGGTGATGCGCTGGGCTGCCAGTTCGCCCGATTGCGCCTCCAGCCCGGCCATGACCTCAAAGGTATTCAGCACGTCGGCTTCGGTGAGTTCCACCGCTATCGCACCGCGGTTGGGCAAGAGCTCGACCAGGCCCTCTGCGGCCAGCATCTTGATGGCCTCGCGCAGCGGCGTGCGCGAGACATTCAAAACCTCGCTGAGTTCGCGTTCATTGAGCTTGGCGCCCGGCTGGATGCGGTTTTCAACCAGCATCTGGCGCAGGCGGTGCGCCACCTGTTCGTGAAGGGCAGCGCGGGGGATGGGAATGATTTCGGCAGCCATAAGCAAATTTTGTATGCAAAAAACAGGGGTGTCAAATCAATTTGTAACCCTTTGCTCTATTGACAAATGAATTTTGTATGCAAAAAATAGCGTCCTACTTCTGGAGTTTTTCGCCATGTTGACGCTTGACTTTCACCCCACCGGACGTCATTTTCTGCAGATTCCCGGCCCTTCGCCGGTGCCTGACCGCATCCTGCGGGCCATGAGCCTGCCCACCATCGACCACCGCGGCCCCGAATTCGCGGCGCTGGGCCTCAAGGTGCTGGCCGACATCAAGAAGATCTTCCAGACCCGACAACCCGTCATCATTTACCCGGCCTCCGGTACCGGCGCCTGGGAGGCCGCGCTTTCCAACACGCTGAACGCGGGTGACCATGTGCTGATGTACGAAACCGGCCATTTCGCCGCGCTGTGGCAAAAGCTGGCCGCGCGCCTGGGCCTCAAAACGGAAGTCATCGGCTACCCCGGCGCCGACGTCTGGCGCCATGGTGTCCAGGCCCATCTGATTGAAGAGCGCCTGAAGGCCGACACCCAGCACAGCATCAAGGCCGTCTGCGTGGTGCACAACGAAACTTCCACCGGCGTGACCAGCAACATCGCCGCCGTGCGCAAGGCGATCGATGCCGCCAAACATCCGGCCCTGCTGCTGGTCGACACCATTTCGGGCCTGGCCTCGGCCGACTACCGCCACGACGAGTGGGGCGTCGACGTCAGTATCAGCGGCTCGCAAAAAGGCCTGATGCTGCCGCCCGGCATCAGCTTTAACGCCGTGTCGGCCAAAGCCATCGAAGCCAGTAAAAAGGCTACCCTGCCCAAAGCCTTTTGGGCCTGGGATGAAATCATCGAGATGAACAAGACCGGCTATTGGCCGTCCACCCCCAACACCAACCTGCTGTATGCCCTCAGCGAAGCCTGCGACATGCTGCTGGAGCACGGCCTGGAAACCGTGTTTGCGCGCCACCAGCGCTGGGCTGTCGGCGTGCGCGCCGCGGTCAAGGCCTGGGGCCTGCAGATCCAGTGCGCCGACGCAGCCGTGTATTCACCGGTGCTTACCGGCGTCATGACACCCGAGGGCATTGATGCCGACGCGGTGCGCAAGATCATTTACGAACGCTTCGACTGCTCGCTGGGCACCGGCCTGGGCAAGGTCAAAGGCAAGATGTTCCGCATCGGCCACCTGGGCGATTGCAACGACCTCACGTTGATGGCGGCGCTGAGCGGCTGTGAAATGGGTCTGAAACTTGCGGGCGTCAAGCTCGCGGGCTCGGGCGTGCAGGCCGCCATGGATCATTTCTCCAGCCATGCGGCTGTGGTGCCGCAGCGCAAGGCAGCCTGATCACCCGCTGCGCACGAGCGCAGGGTGTTACGTCAAACGGTCATCAAATTTCCATAAATTACTGAATCAAAAAGGGAAACCATGCAACGCAGAACCTTTATCAGCGCGACGGCGGCCACAGCCGCCATGGTGGCGTCACCCATGCTCAGGGCGCAAACGCTGCCCAGTGGGCCGGTGCGCATTGTGGTGGGCTTCCCGCCCGGTGGCGGCACCGACGCGCTGGCGCGCGTGGTGGGCCAGAAGCTGTCCACCATGTGGAACACCTCGGTCATCATTGAAAACAAGGGTGGCGCCGCCGGCGTGATCGCCGCCGATTACGTGGCCAAGCAGGCCGGTGACGGCAACACCTTGCTGATGGCCCACATCAACAGCCACGCGCTGGCGCCGGCACTCGGCATCAAGCTCGGCTACGACGCAGACCGCGACTTCGTGCCCATCAGCATGGTCGGCGTCACGCCCAACATGCTCATCTGCAATGCCGACCAGCCCGCCAAAACCGTGAAGGACCTGGTGGCCTTGTGCAAGGCCAAGCCCGGCCAGATCAGCTTTGCTTCCGCGGGCGGTGGTTCGGCCCAGCACTTTGCACTGGAAATGTTCAAGCTCCAGGCAAAGATTTTTGCGCTGCACATTCCTTACCGTGGCTCCGGCCCGGCGCTGGTCGATTTGATCGGCGGGCAGGTCAACTACTGCTTTGAAACCATGACCTCGGCCACGCCGCATGTCAAAAGCGGCAAGGCCATCGCGTTGGCGCAAACGCGTCTCAAGCGCGCCAAAGGCCATCCCAATGTGCCCACCATGGCCGAGTCCGGTTTCCCCGGTTTCGAGGCCACCGTGTGGTACGGCCTCATGGGCCCTTCAAAGATGCCGCCGGCCATGGTCCAACGCATGAACGAAGACGTCAACAAGGTGTTGGCCATGCCGGACGTGCAGGAAAAGATGGACCAGTACGGCGCCGAAGACGGCGGCGGCAGCACCGAAAAATTTGCGGCCTTCATCAAGATGGAGCAAAAGAAGTGGGCGCAGGTGGCCCAGCAGGCCAAAGTCAGGATCGACGCCTGACATACACCGCGCACCGGAAGCACAAGCCGGCCTTGGGCCGGCTTTTTTATTGACACCAATTTTTCACAAGAGGGTAGGGATTCGTTTCATGAAAGTTGTTAATTTTTCAAAGGGCGGCCGTTTGCTGGCCGCTTTTTTTCTAGGTCTGGCCGCCTCGGCCGCTTCGGCTGACATCGTGCTCGGCCACTCGGGTGACCTCTCTGGCAACAGCGCCGCACTGACGACCGACTATGTGCGCGGCATGAACGCGTACTTTGATGACATCAACAAAAAAGGCGGCGTTCGCGGCGAGAAGATCAAACTCGTCAGCCTGGACGACGGCTTCAATCCCGACAAGACGGCCGAGAACACCAAAGCCCTGATCGAAACCCAAAACGCCGTAGCGCTGGTGGGCTATCGCGGCACGGCCAACATGCTGAAGATCGTGCCCCTGGTGCAGGCCGCCGGCATTGCGGAGATCGGCAACACCAGCGGCGCAAAGTCGCTGCGTGAACCGTATGTGTCCAACCTGTTCCATGTGCGCGCCAGCACCACCGACGAGATCGAAGCGGCGGTCAACCACGCGTGGACCATCGGCATCAAGAAAATCGGCGTGATGTACCAGGACGACGCTTTCGGCAAGGAAGGCCTGGAAGCCCTGAACGCTGCCATGCAAAAGCGCGGCGCAACGGCCGCTGCCGTGGCCCCGGTGCCGCGCGGCACGGTGGACGTTGCCAAAGCCGCCGAGGTGATTGCCGCGGCGCAGCCGCAGGCCGTGATCCTGATCGGGCAGGCCAAGCCCAATGCGGCGTTCATCCAGGCTTTTCGTGCCAAGGGCGTGACCGCCCAGTTCATGGTGCTCAGTGTGTCGTCCGGCCTGCATGCCGAGCTCAAGGATGCGGCAGCCGGCGTGATTGCCTCGCAGGTTGTGCCTTACCCGTTTACCGAGCTGGGTAATGCCGTCGTGCGTGAATACCAGACCGTCATCTCGTCCAACGGCGACAAGAAGTTCAGCTACAACAGCATGGAAGGTTTCCTGAACGCCAAGCTGGTGGTGCGCGCGCTGCAAAAAACACCGGCGCCGGTCACGCGCGCCAAACTCATCAGCACGCTTGAAACATTCACCAATGAAGACCTGGGCGGCTTTGCGTTGACTTACAGCAAGCAAAGCAATCTGGGTTCGCGCTTCGTGAATCTGACAATGATTCGCGCCGACGGCACCTTCGCCCGCTAAGAGCCGCTCCAGATGAAGCGTCAAGCCGCCGGCGGCGGTGTCTTGGGGCGAAAGTCGCACCACGGCGCCACCGCGCACTGCCAGCACTGGGGCTTGCGTGCGATGCACACATAGCGCCCGTGCAGTATCAGCCAGTGGTGCGCGTCCACCAGGTATTCGGCGGGCACACGCTTGAGCAGGCCCAGCTCGACTTCCAGCGGGTTTTTGCCGGGCGCCAGGCCCGTGCGGTTGCTCACACGAAAGATGTGCGTGTCCACCGCCATCGTCGCCTCGCCAAACGCCGAATTCAGTACCACGTTGGCTGTCTTGCGGCCTACGCCGGGCAGGGCCTGCAATGCCTCGCGGCTGCGCGGCACTATGCCGCCGTGCTGCTCCACCAGAATCTGGCACGCCGCCAGCAGGTTTTTGGCCTTGGTGCGGTACAGCCCGATCGTGCGGATGTAAGACTCCAGGCGCTCCAGCCCAAGATCGATGATGGCCTGCGGCGTGTTGGCCACCGGAAAAAGTTTGCGCGTCGCCTTGTTCACGCCCACGTCGGTGGCCTGCGCGCTCAACAGCACGGCGGCCAGCAGCTCAAACACGCTGGTGTATTCCAGCTCGGTCACAGGCATCGGGTTGGCCGCCTTCAGCGTGGCAAAGAATGGGGCGATGTCTTCTTTTTTCATGCCTCGCAGTGTATCGGCGCGCGCAGGCCGGCGCGTGCAAAGACCAGTCTGCGCAGCCAGATGCCGATAAGCACAGCGGGAAACGGGGAAACGGGGAAATGGGGCAGGGCGCTCAGGCTGCCATGCGCGGCACGTCCCACACCGAGCTGGACGGCGCGCCGGCCCGGTCCAGCTGGTCGCGCATCGTTTGCCATATGGCATTGCAGTTGTCGGGTGTGGCAACGCCCCCGACGACATACTCCAGTTGCGCCGCTTGTGCCATGTCCTGCATGCGCTGGTGGGTCGCGGTGTCGCGGGCAACCCCCACCAGCACCGGCTTCGCAGGCAGGCCGTCGCAGGCGGCGATCATGCGGGCCATCAGTGCGTCGTCAAATTTGGCCGCGCCGCAAAAAAGCATCACAAAATGCGGCCACTCCGGAAGGAAAGCCCGGCGCAGCCCGTGCGTCAGGCCGTTGCGCGCCACGGCAATCAGCCGGCATGGGTAGCCGCCTTCCATGAAGTCGACATACTCGCTGCTGCCGTCAAAGTCTGTCTCGCCGGCAAAGCGCCGTTTGGCGACCACTCCGCCGGTTTTTTTGGCCAGCCAGCCCACCATGTCGAAAGCCTCGGTGCCGCTGGCCGAGCAGATGCCCATGCGGTGAAAGGCTTCGGGGTCTGCCAGTGCCTGCGCCTGGGCAAGCTGCATGGGCGCCGACAGGCGGCGAAGCACCGAGGAGGGCGAATACTGTTTGCCCTTTTCAAGTTGCTCCCGCAGGGCCATGACCCGGCGGCCGAAATAAACCGCCGACTCGGTGGCCTGCGACATCGCCATCGACCACGGTGTCGGCAACAGCCGCCGCCCTTTGCTGGTGTGCAGGGTATGGGGTGAATGGTGGCGCGGGTCGTGTTGCACGACATGCTGCAGCAAGTCCTGTACAGCGGCCGAAGGCCCTTCGACCCAATGCACAAACCAGCCGCTTTGGTAATGCAGCACGACGTGCAGACCGAGGGGCGTGTTGTGGCGTAGCGACTCCGTGCGGATGTTTTCCATCTGCGCGAAGATGCCTTCCCGCATGTTGCACATGCTCGCCGTCACCACGCGTTCAACCTCCGTCTCCCCTGGAGCGGCGACATATGGCGCTACGTTGGGCGCCGTGTCCGGCGCTGCGTTGTTGGTCATGAATGCATCCTGCCTTACAACCGAAACGCACGTCAATCCTTTGGCATTGAAACCAAATGTGAACGAGACAGAAGTAGTAGTCCGGAGAGCCATGGTCCTACACAGGAGACCCAAATGGGTACGTGGTGACGCAGTTACCATGCAAGCCTTCCCGGCAACAGGCCGTGACACCCAGGCCTGCTACGGGTGACTACTGTTGCCCGAAAACCATGAACTCACCTAGCATCACCCGCATGATCCCCATGAAACTTCACACGCCTTTGCGTATCCTGGTTGCCGCGTTCACGGCAGTATTGCTGGCCAGTTGTGCTGCTGCGCCCGGGTCTACCGCGCTGTCGCAAGCCGGTGCACCGCGGCCCAAACTCGTTGTCTTCCTGGTAGTGGACGGGCTGCCGCAGCGCCAGGTGCTGGACTACCGCGACCAGCTCGCACCCGATGGCCTGGCGCGCTTCCTTGATCGCGGCGCCTGGTTCGCCAACGCGCATTACGGCCATGCTTTCACCGTCACCGCGGCCGGCCACGCCACCATGCTCACAGGCGCTTATCCGCATCGCACCGGCATCATCGGCAACGACTGGCGCGACCCCATCACCGCAGAGCCGGTGTATTGCACGGGCGACACCACGGCCACTTACATCGGCCACCAGACCAACGCACTCGACGGCACCAGCCCGAAGAACCTCAAGGTGGAAACCGTGGGCGACGTGCTGCGGCGGGTAGACAGCCGCTCAAAAGTGATTGGCATCTCGGGCAAAGACCGCGGTGCCATCCTGCCCGCCGGCAAAACCGGCACGGCTTATATGTACATGGGCGCCACAGGGCAGTTTGCGTCCAGCACGCACTACATGGCCGCGCACCCGGGCTGGGTCAATGCCTTTAACGGCCAGAAGCTGGCCGACCGCTACTTCAAGACTGAATGGAAAGCCCTGCTGTCCGAGGCCGCCTATGCGCGCTCTGTGCCCGACCAGCAAAAATGGTTTGGCCCCGCCGGTGGCGGCTTGCCCGCCATGTATGGGGCGCCTGACGACACGGCGCCCGGCCCGCGTTTTTACAGCTCGCTGCTGCGCGGTCCTTTTGTCGATGCCATGTCGCTGGAGTTTGCCCGCGCGGCCATTGCCGGCGAGCAACTGGGGCAAGACGACATTCCCGACATCCTGTCGGTCAGCCTCTCGGGCCACGACTACGTGAACCACGCTTTCAGCGCCGAGTCACGGCTGTCGCACGACCACCTGCTGCAACTCGACCGCATGCTGCAGGCCTTCTTCCAGGACCTGGACGCCCGTGTCGGCAAAGACAACTACCTCGTCATGCTGACGGCCGACCACGGCTTCATGCCGTCACCCGACCACCTCGCCAGCCAGGGCCGTGAAGCCGGGCGCGTCAACAGCAGCCAGGTGCTGGGGCGCGTCAACACTGGCCTGCAAAAGCGGTTCGGCGAAGGCAAATGGGCGGCAGGCTTCTCGGGCTCCAGCGTGCTGTTCGACAAAAAACTCATCGCACAAAAACAGGCAGACCCGAATGCCCTGGCAGAAGAAGCCCGTACCCTGCTGCTGGCAGAGCCCGGATTTGTCGCGGCCTATACCCGCCGCGAACTGCAAAGCGGCAGCCGAGTGGGCGCGCCGTTCTTCGACCAGCTGCGCAAGTCCTGGCACGCCGATGTGTCGGGCGATGTGCAGTATTCACTCAAGCCCGGCTGGATGTTCGGCAACACGGTCGCCACCCACGGTTCCCCGCATCCGTATGACACGCAAGTGCCCATCCTGATGTACGGCCCCGCCTGGATACAGCCCGGCCGCATCGATGCGCGGGTGGAAGTGGTGGACATTGCTCCCACGCTGTCACGCCTGTTGCGCATTGCGCCGCCTTCCGCGGCCGAGGGCAAGTTGCTGCCGCTACAGGGGCTATAGCGCCTTGACCGGTACACACAGCCAGCAGCTGAAGTTTCCCGTTTTCGGGTCCATTACAAAGTCTTCTTCATACAACTCCAGCGCCGGTTTGTTGTCCGGCTGGTAGCCGCTTTGCGGCAGCCACTCGGCAAACATGTGCGTCCAGGCCTCGTGTACCTCGTTGCCCGGCTTGCCGGTAAAACGGCCGCAGGCATAGCGCCCGCCGCCAAAGTTTTGCACGCCTGTCTCGCCTTGCGGTTTGAAAGCCTCGTTCACTTCAATGCAGGCGTCGTAGCGGCACTTGTCGGCGGGCGTGATCTCGGGGTTGTCCTGGCTGATGCCGTACATCCTGGGGCGCGGGTTCATGTGGCCGTGCTGGCCGCACCAGGCGACAAAGCGTTGCCATAGCTGCGCCACCTGGTCGCCATAAGGGCCGGTATTGCGCATGTAAGCCAGGCGCATGGCCGGAAGGGTCTTCAGTTCAATGTGCATGTTCAAGCCTCTTTCAGATAAAACCGGCCCCACGGGCCAGAGGGTTCTATCTTTAAACAGCGCCATGATGGAGTCTTGATTCGGCTTGTGATGGGCTTGATGATTCTTGCCATGTTCAAGCACGTGGCGTGTTGCCCACTCACGCCAGTCACCACGCCGCCAGGCCGTGGGCGTTGTGCCGAAATGGGCGCGAAAGGCACGGCTGAATACTTCCGCAGAAGCAAAGCCCGTGTCGAGCGCGATTTGTAGCGCGGTCTGCGGTGAAAAAATGAGTTGCTGCGCCGCCGACTCCAGCCGCAGGCGGCGCACACAGTCGGCCAGGGTTTCACCCGTTACCGCCTGGAACACGCGGTGAAAGTGCCAGGGTGAAAAGTGCGCCACATCGGCCAGCGTTTGCAGGTCCAGCGTGCCGTCCAGGTTGGCGCTGACGTGGTCTACCACCCGGTTGATGCGGGCGATGTAGGCATGCTGGTGCGGGTTGGGCGCGAACTCTTGCGTCTGGGTCAAAGGCATGCCGGCAAGTCTAGCGCCAGCGGCCCCGTGTTGCTGTGGCTAGCCCGCTTTGCGTATCGTGCCCTGCGCCGCTGCGCACAAGATGCGCTCTTCCCCGCGCAGCAAGAAAATATCGCATCGGCACACTGCCTGGGTTTTTCCGCTGCCCACCACGGTGGCCACGGCCAGCAAGCGCTCAGCATCCTTGGCTGGCCGCAGGTAGTTGATCTTGAACTCTGACGTGACAGAGTCGCCCAGTACCGAGCCGCCCGCAAACGTCAGCGCGTTGTCCGCGAGATAAGACAACACACCGCCGTGCACAAAGCCGTGCTGTTGCAAGAGGCCGGGCACCACAGGCACCGACAGCTCCGCGCCGCCGGGCGCAAAGGCATCGAGCTGCGCGTTCAGCAGCGCGCTGAAGGGTTGCTGGCCCAGCACCTGGCGGCCCCAGGCCAGCAAGTCAGCGGGCATGCTGGCTGCGCGAAAACGGCGGGGTCAACCGCCTGCCGCCCGACACCAGCCAGCGCAGCAGGCGTACATAGGCCGGCCATGGCACCTGCCGTGGCTCGTTGCCCAGCGAGAGCTGCGCCTGCGACAGCACGTCTTCCACGCAGACGTCGTGCAGGGGCCCAATCACCAGCGGCCACAAGAGCAGGCCAGTGCCGCGTGTGTTCATCTCAATGCGGTGCTCCAGCACGCAATGCGCAGGCGTGGCGTCCAGCACCTCAAAGCCGTGCCAGCCGTCAAACCCCGCCGGTGCGGTCAGGCGAAACCGCACAGACTGCCCCGGTGTGTAGGCCTCCACCACATAGCGGATGGGCCCGTGCCCACCGATGGCGCCCACGGCCAGCGGCCTGTCGAACTTCAGGCGCGGCCAGACCTTGCCGGGCCACAAGGCATCGGCCGGCGAGCCCAGCGAATCAATCAGCGCGCCCACCTGCTCCGGGCTGGCGTGCAGCAGACGTTGATGAACATTGACGACTTTCATGCAGCTACTCCTTGTTGAAATCGGGAAGGTGTTTCAGGGGGCCATGGCCATCCAGGCCGCGTGTTCCAGTGCGGCCCTCACTTTGGGTGTGACGGCCGGGGTGGGCTGGCTGACCCAGCCCTGCGTAAGCGACATCGCCGGTGAAAACATCAGCGCCATCCACAGGTGAAAAGGCATGGCCCGCATCTCGCCGGCCTCCACCTGCTGCGCTACCCAGGCCCTCAGCGTGGCAAAGGCCTGCTCATTGGCCGCGTCGATCTCGGCGCCGCCTGCCATGTCACCGCCGCGCCGCAGCGTGTGCAGCAGCCGTGCCTGGTCTGGGTGTTGCAGCACCCACTGGATGTAGGCGCGCATCAGGCCCTTGACGCCGGCCTGGGCAGAGGCCTTGCCGCTGATGGGCTGCATCAGCGCCGCATGGAAATCGCGCAGCGTGTGGGCATACAGCGCATCGGCCAGCTGTGCCTTGGTGGGGAAGTGGTGGTACAGGCTGCCGTTGCTCACGCCGGCTTCCTGGCGAACCATGTCCATCGAGGCGGCCGTGAAGCCGTGCGCCAGGAACACTTTGGTGGCGGCGTCCAGCAGGCGCTCCCGGGTAGAGAGGGTGGCAGCGGCGGGGGGTGTGGCAGAACTCATGACTAGAGTATTACTCTAGATTGTTACTCTGTCAACTTCCCTGCGACCGCAGGGCAACCTGCGGCCCGGGCCGCAGGAAACCTGCGCGCAAATTGGCGACAATACAAAACAGAAAGCGAGACCCCCATGCCATTGCAATTTGCCGACCGCCTCAACAACGTTGAAACCTCCGCCATCCGCGAACTCTTCAAACTGCTGGGCAAGCCCGGCATCGTCAGCTTTGCCGGCGGTTTTCCGGACCCCGCCATGTTCGACGTGGCCGGCATCCAGGAGGCCAGCAACAAGGCCCTGAATGAAGAGCCCGGCGGCACACTGCAATACGGCGCCACCGAAGGCTACGGCCCGCTGCGCGAACAGCTCAGCGCCTTCATGGCCACCAAGGGCGCCAAAGACGTCGCCCCCGAAAACCTCATCGTCACCACCGGCAGCCAGCAGGCGCTTGATTTGCTCGGCAAAACCATGATCTCCCCCGGCGACAAGGTCATCGTCGAAGGCCCCACCTTCCTCGCCACCATTCAGTGCTTTCGCCTCTACGGCGCAGAGCTCATCAGCGCCCCGATTGACGCCCACGGCGTCAAAACCGACGAGCTCGAACAACTCATCGCCCAGCACAAGCCCAAGTTTGTGTATTTGATTCCCACCTTCGGCAACCCCAGCGGCGCACTGCTCAGCCTGGATCGCCGCAAGAAGGTGCTCGAGATGGCCGTTAAATACCAGACGCTGATCGTCGAAGACGACCCGTATGGCGACCTTTACTTCGGCGAGGCACCACCACCCTCACTGCTCGCCCTGAGCGCCGGCGTGCCCGGCAGCCGCGAGCTGCTGGCGCACTGCGGCTCACTCAGCAAGGTGCTGAGCCCAGGCCTTCGCGTGGGCTGGATGATCGCTCCCGCCGAGCTGCTGGCGAAAGCCACCATGTGTAAACAGTTCAGCGACGCCCACACCAGCACCTTCGCCCAGGCCACCGCCGCCCAGTACCTCAAGGCCGGCCGCATGCCCGCCACGCTGACCCATGTGCGCAAGGTATACGGCGAGCGCGCCAACGCCATGGGCGCAGCGCTCAAGCGCGAGCTCGGCGACGCGATTGAATTCACCCAGCCGCAGGGCGGTTTGTTCTTCTGGGCACGCCTGACGGGCGCGGGCGGCAAAAGCAAAGACGCCGGCGAGTTCGCCAAGAAAGCGATTGAGCAACTCGTGGCCTTTGTGCCCGGCGCGCCGTTCTACGCCAGCAACCCGGACCTGGCCACGCTGCGGCTGAGCTTTGCCACGGCGGACGTGGCGAAGATTGAAGAGGGTGTGGGGCGGCTGGGCAAGGCCCTGTGATAAAGCGCCAACAAGTAGCCGGCCTGCTGGCTGCCTTGGCGCTGCTGGCGGCCGCGCCTTTGAGCGCGCAGCCGGCCAAACGCAATGCGCTGGAGGTGGCTGAGCTGATACTGGTCATGCATCGCGAGCCGCTGGCGGTGTACAGCTATGCGCAGCTGTACGAAGCGTGCACCCAAAAAAAACCATCACCAGAATTCAACGTCGTACCCAATGACCCGGGCCAGCTCCACCGTGTAATTCTGGAGTTGGCCACCGAGTGGCAGCTGGTGCCCGAGGCCGAGGCTAATGAGCTGGCCTTGCAATGCAAACGCCGCATGATGAAGCTTATGGGGCCGCGTGGCCGCTATTACACCCCGGTGGAAGCCAAAGAGTGGAACACGGGAAGCGCTTTCGATCCTGGGCTGATCCTGGCTCGCCTTGATGGCCAGTGGGTGGTGCGGGAGGCGATTGCGAGCAGCCCTGCAGCAGCGGCGGGCTTGCAGCCCGGCGACGTGCTTGTCAGCCTCGACGGCCTGCCTCTTGCGGGCATGGGCGCCAGCGAGCTTTTTGGATTGCTGCGCCACCCTGCAGCGATGCCGGTGCAACTGGTTTCGCAGCGCCCGGGTGAACCATCTCAAAGCCGCAGCATCGCCCGCGCGCCAACGGTTCAGGACCAGACCGTTGTGGTGGGGCAGGCCCCTGGTCACTTCTACATTCGCCTGGCGGGGTTTTTTGAAGACACGCCGGTCCGTCTCATGAAAGGCTTGCGCGGGCAGCCCACCGACAGCAGCGGGGTTCGCGTTCTGGATTTGCGGGGCAACCCTGGCGGCAGGCTGGTGAATGTTCAGTGGGTGCTTGCCTTGCTGGGCAAGCACAGCAAGGCGGGCGCCTGGCATGCCGTGCAGCACCGCCCCGGCAGCGATCTTGCCCGGCCTTTTTCGGCCACTGAAAGCATGAATGCGGTCAAGGGCCTGGATTCCACCGGCGTGATTGAGTTACGTGAGTGGCTGGTCTCCGGAAAGTGGGTGGTGCTGGTCGATGGAGAAACCGGCAGCGGCGCCGCCTGGCTGGCCGGTGCCTTGCGCGAACTCAATGGCGCGGTGCTGGTGGGGCAGCCACCCGACGCGTCCGACTTTGGTATCGACGTGCTGGAGCGCGTGAAAGAGGCCAGAGGCACGGCCGGCATCCGCTATGAGATCGGCTTGCTGGGTTTGCCGTCGGGCAAGGCGCTTGCGCCTGACAATGCCCAGCCTGACATCGTGTTGCCGCGCACCGCCATTAAACCGTTTCCCAAAAGCGTCGCCGAGTGGCTGCAAGACCCGGTGTATCTTCAGATTCAGGCGCAGATGAAATAGCCTGCCCGGGCAAGCTCACACAAACAAATGACCACCGTTCGCTGAGCTGCTACGCAAACTCATTTATTTCAACCCATTCTTTTTTTCGAAAGCTTTTATGCGCCTCGTCCGCCTTGTCCTGCCCGTTTGCGTGGCCCTTTTTCTCGCCGCTTGCGGCGCCACTTCCGCTGTAAAACTTTCACCCAAACTGGCGGTGCAGGCGCCTGAGACCACCGGTTTCCGGTTTGTCGATGACCGTGCCGCTGAAACGCGTGTCTCCAGGGCTGTAGACAACAATGGCGGCTTCAACAACTATTTTGGTGACGACAACCTCTCGCCGGACGCACCCGCACTCATGAAGGCCTGGCTGCACAACAACCTGGCAGCCGAACTCCAGGGAAGGAAGATCACCCTGAGCGAGTTTGTCGTCAACGTGTACGCTCCCCCTGTCACGTTGAACCAGGCTGGCCTTGCAGCGGCTGGCGGCGGCATATTCACGGCTTTGCTGATCAAGGGCATTGAAAGCTCAAGAAGCGAAAAAGTCGTGCACATCAGCATCCAGGGCATGGTCGATGCCGAGCCATTCTTCGCCATCGGCTCTGAGCGATTCCAGGGCCGGGTCTCAGATGACAATGTGCAGACCACACTGGTCGCCACGCTGGACAAAGTGGTGACCGACGTTCGCCGCGCGGCCGCCGTCAAATAGCAGTTGGAGGCCATGGGTTGAGCGAAGTGGCCTGGATAGATTAGAAGAAAGAAAAGAGGGAGCTTATGAACGAAGACCAGCAGGACCCTTGGCAGACCCCGGGCCACCGGGTGGCGGTATGAATGGAAACGCTTACCCCGCGCCACCCCAATTGCATTGGGCCCTGGTGCTGCTGTTTACGCTCCTCACGCTTGGGGTATTCATGATCGTCTGGATGTTCGTCCAATCCACCTGGGTACGAAAAATCAATCCGGCGTCGAATGCGACGACCCAATTCGCCATTTATGTCCCGCTGGCCATCTTTGCCCAAATACTGTTTGAAGGCTCAGACAACCTCAAGGGGGTTGGTTTTCTCTTGATGCTCGTGTCGTATGTGATTTTCTATTTCGGGGCTTATTCCATCCGAAGGTCCATGCTGAACCACTACAACGGCGTTGAACCCATGCAGCTTGAGCTTTCAGCGACCATGACTTTCCTCTTCAGCACCTTCTATTTGCAGTACCACATGACCCGTATTGCGCAATGGAAAGCCGCTTCCAAGTTGGCTATATAGCAGCTGCCAGGCCTGTTTACTTTCATGACTCCTGCCGACGCGCACGGCGCTCCCCACGCCAGCATTTCCCCCGCCGTCCGCCGCTCCATCCTTCTTCTTTCATTTGGCACCTTTGCCAGCATGATGGCCCAGCGCATTTGCGACGCCATGTTGCCCGAGCTTTCGCGCGTGTTTGCCGTCAGCCTGGCCCAGGCCGCGCAGGTCGTGTCGATATTTGCCATGACATATGGCGCATCCCAGCTTTTTTACGGACCATTGGGCGACAGGCTGGGCAAGTTTCGGGTGGTCACCTTTGCCACGCTGGGCTGCAGCGTCGGCAGTCTGCTGGCCGTGTTTGCGCACAGCCTTGATGCGCTGCTGTTTGCCCGCATGCTGATGGCGCTGGGCGCCGCGGCGTTGATTCCGCTGGGCATGGCCTGGGTGGGCGACAACGTGCCCGCCGACCAGCTGCAGGAAATGCTCACGCGCACCGGCCTCGGTAGCACGCTGGGCATTGTGTGCGGCCAGCTGATTGGCGGCCTGCTGACCGATGCGCTCGGCTGGCGCTGGGCTTTTGTTTTCATGACGGTGCTGTTTACCGTGGTCGGCACGCTGCTCTACGTTGACCTGCGCCGCCAGAATGCCGCGCAGCGCGCCGAGGGCAAAGACCCGGCCGCCGCACCCCGCCAGCCCGTGCAACGCACCCATTTCGTCACGCAGGCGCTGGAAATCATTACCGGCCGCTGGTCACGCGTCGTGCTGATCATGGCGGTGGTAGAGGGTGCTGCCGGCTTTGGCGTGCTGGCCATCTGGGCCTCGCATTTGCACCATGCCTTGGGCTTGTCGCTCTCGGTTTCAGGCGCCATCGTGGCGCTGTTTGGTCTGGGCGGCGTGGGGTACATGGCCGCTGGCCGCCCGCTGATACGCCGCTTCGGCCAGCACGGCCTGGTGATTCTGGGCGGCACGATGGTCGGCATCAGCGCCCTGGTGCTGGCATACAGCCCGCACTGGGCCCCGGCCATTCCGGCCAGCCTGGTGGGTGGGTTTGGCTTTTTCATGTTCCACAACGTCATGCAGGCCAACGCGACGCAGATGGCACCGCATGCGCGCGGCACGGCCGTCTCGATGTTTGCTTCTTTCCTGTTCCTGGGCCAGTCGATCGGCGTGGTGCTGGCCGCCAGTTTGATCGCCCGCATTGGGAGCAGCGCAGTGGTGGCGCTGGGTGGGGCGGTGATGGCTGTGGAGGGGGCTTACTTTGCCTGGGTGTTGAGAAGGCGACACAGCAAGTCATCTTTGCAAGTCAAATAGACTCTGGAGAATTTCAATTGAAAGTATCGAATATGACCCACTCGTTTTTCAGTGCTGGAATCATCACACTCATGGTGCTCGGTTTTACCCCTGCGGCTCATGCCCAATTTGGGGCTGCTTCAGGAAACTATGAGAACGATCTCTCTCAGTTGTTTGGCGCGGCTCAAACGTTGGGAGTCATCAAAGACCTGTGCGCGGAAGAATTTCCAGAGCACAAGGCCAAAAATGAAACCGCTTACGCCGCCTGGCGGGCAAAGTCGGCGCCTCTTCTGCAAGAAATGGAAAGCAATATGTCGGCCATGATTGAGCGGGAGACCAAAGGTGATCAGGCAAAGGCCGATGCGTTTCGTGCGCTACTCAATCAAAAGCTTGTTGCCTTCAAGGCCAAACAAAGGCGCACCATGTTTTCGAGCGATCCCGCGCGGGCCCGAGAGCGTTGCGCCGCCTATCCCGCACTTATTGCTTCTCCAGCCTGGGACTTTGAGAAATCCATGGCAGGGCAGGTTGCCACCATGCGCAAAGGCCCGGTGAAGCCTTAGCGGGCAGGCTAAGAAGGCGGCATGGGCTATACGTGGCCATTGGCCGCCCGCTGTACGCCGCTTCGGCCAGCACGGCCTGGTGATTCTGGGCGGCACGATGGTCGGCATCAGCGCCCTGGTGCTGGCCTACACCCCGCATTGGGCCCCGGCCATTCCGGCCAGCCTGGTGGGCGGGTTTGGCTTTTTCATGTTCCACAACGTCATGCAGGCCAACGCGACGCAGATGGCGCCCATGCGCGGCACGGCCGTCTCAATGTTTGCTTCTTTCCTGTTCCTGGGTCAGTCGATTGGCGTGGCGCTGGCCGCCGGCCTGATTGACCGCATTGGGAGCAGCGCGGTGGTGGCGCTGGGTAGGACGGTGATGGCGGTGGAAGGGGGGTTACTTTGCTTGGGTACTTGGGGCCAAGAAGTCGAAGCTTCTGAGATAAAGCTCCCTTGCTACGTCACCTATGTTACGGTACGCTAAGTTACGTTGCGATGGGAAGAAAAGGGAACTATGGGTAAGAAAATTGTCGTTCTTCATAGTGGCGGACTAGATTCCACGGTCTGTCTTCTCCTAGCGAAGTCTCGGGGTTATCAGCCGTTTAGTCTTGGCATTGAGTATGGGCAACGACATCACGTTGAATTGGACTATGCCTCTGCACAATGCAAGCAATTCAAGATTGACAGAAAAGTAATAAGAGTTTCCTGGGATAAACCGGAGCGCTCACTTCCGTTGAAGCGCAATGTCGCTGAAATGAGCAACAGTATCTCTCCAGCTTTTCTTCCGGGAAGGAATGGCGTTTTTCTGATGTTGGCATGCGCCGAAGCAGCTGGCCTGCATGCTGACGAAGTATGGACAGGCATCAATTCAGTTGATTTCTCTGGCTATCCTGATTGCACTCCACAGTTCGTGGAGAGTTTTCAAAAGATGCTCAAATTTGCTATTCCAAAAGGTCCAAAACTTCGAGCACCACTTCAACTGAAATCAAAACCGGAGATTGGTAAGTTAGCCGCGAAATTTGGGCTTAAGCCAGGAGATATGTGTGGATCTGCCTCAAAGTGCGCCGCTGTTTCCGCGATTTTGTTGCCTCGATTACCAGCCAGGTGGCCAGCTTCTCGGCGTAGGGATCGAGCTTGCTTGAGCTGACCCGTCTTGGGTACTTAGGCTCGCTCTCCTCTGATCGCAGGTGCTTCTTCACGGTGTTGCGAGCCAGGCCTGTACGCCTTGAGATCTCGCGGATGGACATCTGATCCCGCAATGCCCAACGTCTGATGACATTCAATGT